>NZ_JBFRFX010000001.1:0-556399 GCF_052115045.1 Cupriavidus sp. 2TAF22 | reverse complement strand
CGGCCGGGCTGCGCGCCGCCCGCACGGCCCGGCCCCGCGCGGTTGTCGCCGTCTGGCCGCGGCCAAGCGCGCAGGATCCGGACAAAGCCGGAAACAAATTACGGGAAGCGGGTGGAGTGCGACGGGCCTGCGACGGGCGTGCGACGGGCGCGCAACGCCGGCGCGGCCAGGGTGCGGGCCTTCGGGGACACCAGGACGCCGATGGTCGCCCGGGGTCCGGAGCGGCGGTGCCGGCTCAGCGCGCCTGCAGGAATTCGGTGAACTTGTCCGCCGACATGGGCCGGCCATAGAGGTAGCCCTGCACCTCGTGGCAGCCGTTCTCGATGAGGAAATCGCGCTGCTCGGCGGTCTCCACGCCCTCCGCCACCACGCCGATGCCCAGGCTGCCGCCCACGTTGACCATGGCGCGCACGATGGCGGCATCGACCGGGCTCTGCGTGACGTTGCGGATAAAGGACTGGTCGATCTTGATGCGGTCGACCGGGAAGGTCTTGAGGAAGCTCAGCGATGCATAGCCGGTGCCGAAGTCGTCGCAGGTCAGGGTCACGCCGTCGCGGCGCAGGGTCTGCAGCTGGCCGGAGAAGTCGTCGCCCTGCTGCAGGGCGATGGTCTCGGTGATTTCCAGCTCCAGCCGCTCGGGCGCCAGCGCCAGTTCGCGCAGCACGTGGCGCACCTCGGTCAGCAGCCGGCTTTCGCTGAGCTGCGCGGCGAACAGGTTGATGGCCACGCGCGGCGCGTCGGGAAACGCCAGCGACCACATGCGCGCCTGCGCGCAGGCGGTATGGAGCAGCCACACGCCCACGTCGGCCGCCACGCTGCTGGCGGCCAGTGCGTCGATGAAGCTCGCCGGCGTGAGCAGGCCCTGGGTGGGATGGCGCCAGCGCATGAGCGCCTCGGCACCGACCACGCGGCCGTCGCTCAGGTCGATCTGCGGCTGGTAGAGCAATTCGAACTGGCGTTGCGCGTAGGCGTCGCGCAGCGCCTGCACCAGCGACAGGCGGGTCGTCACGTCGGTGCGCATCTGCGGCTTGAAGAAGCGGATGGTACGGCCGCCGTCACGCTTGGCCCGGCCCAGTGCCAGGCTGGCCGAAGCCAGCGCGTCGGAGGCATTGTCGCCGCCGGCGGGCATGACGCAGGCGCCCAGGCTTGCCAGCACATGATGGCGCCGGCTGCCGTACTCGTGCGGCTCGGACTGCAGCGACAGGATGGCGGCGCTGACGTGGCGCACCAGGGTGGGATCGGCGATGGAGGGCAGCAGCACGGCGAACTCGTCGCCGCCGATCCGCCCGAGCACGGCATCGCGCGGCGAGGCGTCGCGCAGGCGACGGGCCACCCGGCGCAGGATCTCGTCGCCTTCGGCATGGCCGTGCATATCGTTGAAGGCCCGGAAATCGTCGATGCCGAGCAGCAATAGCGCGCAGCGCGGGGCAGCCTCCGTGCGCAGGCGGCCTTCCAGCATACTCAAGAATGCCTGGCGCGAAGCAACGCCGGTCAGCGGGTCGAGGTCCGCGTTCGGCGAGGCGCCGGCCTTCGCCTCTGACCTAGCCACCATCCCTGCCCTGTTTGTGATTGTCGACATCGATCCGATCTGTCAATTTGGCAAGTGTGACTAAAACCAGGAAAAAATCAAGCCGCGTCAAACCATGATATTGCGATATGTTGCGGGACGGCAAATAACATAATCACAAAACGCTAGCCCGCGCCCGCGCCATTGAAATGACAGAAACCTTCCAGTACCCTACGCCGCTATAAGGCGGGCGGGCACCCCGGGGCGCCAGTCTCCGCCTGCGGACCCGCCGCTCATGGCGTCGCCGTGCCAGGTTCACCGCGTCCGGACGCCGCCCGCCACCCTTCCTGCAAGAAAATACAAGAACATCGAATGGGCAACCGCACCGCGACCCTCTGGACCATCCGCACGCGCATCCTGGCAAGCTTTGCCATGATCCTGGCTGTCATATTGCTGACCTTCGTGGTCGCCTACGGCCGGCTGTCGACGATTGAATCCCACACCGTCGCGTTACGCGACGATTCGCTGCCCGGACTCTACTACAGCACCGCGATGCGCGGCGCATGGGGTGAAACCTACGTGCTGGCCTGGCAGAGCATTACCGCGGGCAGCGACGCGGAGCGCCGCACCTATGCCGAGGCCAACACAGCCCTGCGCAAGCGGCTGGATACGCTCGAGCATAAATACGCCGACTCGATCGTCCGCCCGGACGACCGCCAGCGCTTCGAGAAATACAAGGAACTTCGCCGCAACTATGACGAAGTCTCGGCCATGGTGTTCGCCGCCGGCAGCGCCGAGGCCGGCGCCATGGAGGCCCGGCTGCGCGGCCCGATCCATGCCGTTTGGGATGACGGCCGCGCGGCCCTGCAGGCCCTGCTGGAAGACAACAACAAGGTGTCGGAAACCGGCGCCACCAGCATCAGCAACGCCGTAGAGACCGCCAAGATCAGTATCGAAGTCTCGCTGATCGCTGCCTTGCTGGGATCGCTGGTGGCCGGCTACCTGCTGTTCCGCTCCATCACCGTGCCGATGCGCTCGATCGTGACACTGCTGTCCGGCATGCGCGGCGGCGACCTGCGCCAGCGCCTGTCGCTTGAACGCCAGGACGAATTCCTCGAGGTCGAGCAAGGCTTCAACCAGATGACCGGCGAGCTGACCGGGCTGGTCGGCCAGGCCCAGCGCTCGGCCATCCAGGTCACCACCTCGGTCAACGAGATCGCGGCCACCGCCCGCCAGCAGCAGGCCACCGCGACCGAGACGGCGGCCACCACCACCGAGATCGGCGCCACCTCGCGCGAGATCTCCGCCACCTCGCGCGACCTGGTGCGCACCATGATCGAGGTGTCGAGCGCCGCCGAGCAGACCGCCGGACTGGCCGGCACCGGCCAGGTCGGCCTGTCGCGCATGGAAACCACCATGCACCATGTGATGGAAGCCGCCGGCTCGGTCAACGCCAAGCTGGCCACCCTGAACGAGAAGGCCGGCAATATCAACCAGGTGGTCACCACCATCGCCAAGGTGGCGGACCAGACCAACCTGCTCTCGCTCAACGCGGCGATCGAGGCCGAGAAAGCCGGCGAGTACGGTCGCGGCTTCTCGGTGGTGGCCACCGAGATCCGCCGCCTGGCCGACCAGACCGCGGTCGCCACGTACGACATCGAGCAGATGGTGCGGGAGATCCAGTCGGCGGTGGCCGCCGGGGTGATGGGCATGGACAAGTTCGCCGAGGAAGTGCGGCGCGGCATGTCCGAGGTGACCCAGGTGGGCGACCAGCTGTCCCAGATCATCGGCCAGGTGCAGTCGCTGGCGCCGCGCGTGCAGATGGTCAACGAGGGCATGCAGGCCCAGGCTGGCGGCGCGGAGCAGATCAACCAGGCGCTGATGCAGCTCTCCGAGGCGGCCCAGCAGACGGTGGAATCGCTGCGCCAGTCCAGCCAGGCCATCGACGAGCTGACGCTGGTCGCCAACGACCTGCGCACCGGCGTGTCCCGCTTCAAGGTCTGAGCCTTGCGGGCCCGGACCACTTCCCATGAAGCTCTTCCTGCTGTTCCGCATCGGCCCTGACCACTACGCGCTCGACGCCAGCGAGATCGAGGAAGTGCTGCCGCTGACCACGCTCAAGCAACTGCCCGAGGCGCCGCCCTGGGTGAGCGGGCTGCTGGCGCGCGGCGGCGAGGTGGTGCCGGTCATCGACGTCAACGCACTGGCCACCGGCACGCCCGTCGCCCACCGCACCAGTACGCGCACGGTCCTTGTGCACTACCGCCGTGGCGCGGATGCGCCGGCGCGCCTGCTCGGGCTGCGCCTGGAATACGCCACCGAAACCTTGCGCTGCGCCCCCGGCGAGTTCACCGACAGTGGCGTGGACTCCGCGCCGGCGCGCTACCTGGGCCCGGTGCGCGGCGGCGCGCAGGGACTGGTGCAGTGGGTCAAGGTCGACGCGCTGCTGCCCGACGAGGTGCACGCCCGCCTGTTCCCCGGCCTCGCGGCACCATGACCACGGCCAGCCATATCGAAGCGCTGCTCAAGGAGCGCATCGGCCTGGACGCCTGCACGGTGGGCGCCGGCATGATCGAGCGCGCGGTGCGCGAGCGCCTGGCGACGGCCGCGGTGCCCGACCACGATGCCTACTGGAACCTGCTGCACTCGCACCCGGAAGAGCTGCAGGCCCTGATCGAGGCCGTGGTGGTGCCGGAAACCTGGTTCTTCCGCCACCGCGAGGCGCTGCTGGCGCTTGGCCGCTTCGCCGCCATGCGCGTGTTCGGCGGCGCACGCCTGCATGACGGCGAGGGCCCGCTGCGCATCCTCAGCGTGCCCTGCTCCACGGGCGAGGAACCGTATTCGATCGTCATGGCGCTGCTCGATGCCGGGGTGCCCGAGAACCGTTTCCAGGTCGACGCCATCGATATCAGCGCGCGCGCCCTGGAGCGCGCGCGTATCGGCCACTACGGCAGCAATTCGTTCCGCGGCAGCCCGCTGGATTTCCGCGACCGGCATTTCACCGCCGCGCCGGGCGGCTATGCGCTCAACGCCAATGTGCGCGCCAAGGTGCGGCTACTGCGCGGCAACCTGCTGGACCCCATGCTGATGGCGGGCGAGGCGCCTTACCATTTCGTGTTCTGCCGCAACCTGCTGATCTATTTCGATGCGCCCACGCAGCAGCGCTCGCTGCGTGTGCTGGAGCGGGTGAGCCGGCCCGACGCCACGCTCTTCGTGGGGCCGGCCGAAGCCAGCCTGCTGACACGGCACGGCTTTGTCTCGGCCGGCGTGCCGCTCGCCTTTGCGTTCACGCGGCGCGCCCCGCGCCAGGCGGCCCCGCCCAATGAACCCTCGGACGGTGGCGCAGTCCATGCCGCCCCGGCGCCCCGCCTGCCGCATGCGCCGCCTCCGGCGCCGTCCTTCCGCACCTACCAGGCCTCGCTGACGCCGGCCCCCGAGCGGGCGGCCCAGCCGCGGCCGGCGCCCGCCACCAAGGCGCCGGGCAGCGCCGACCCGCTGGCGAAGATCTCGCGGCTGGCAGATCGCGGCGACCTGGCCGCGGCCATCGCGTCGTGCGAGGCATACCTCGATGCGCAGGCGCCGTCGGCCGCCGGCTACTGCCTGCTGGGCGTGCTGTACGATGCCACCGGCCGCCCCGCCGACGCACGCGAGGCCTATCGCCGCGCGCTATACCTCGACCCGGGCCACCAGGAGGCGCTTTACCATATGGCTGCCATCCTCGAGGCGCAAGGCGACGGCGCGGCCGCGGCCCGCCTGAGAAACCGCGCCCAGCGCAATCAACCGACCCGCCATGGCTGAGCCCGCACCGCTCGCGACATCCCACCCCGGCGCCAGCCACGGCACGCATGGCGTCGTCGTCGACGACTGCTGGCGCCGCATCGGCGTACTGGGCGACGGCAGCTGCCCGCTGCTGCCCACGCATATCCACTGCCGCAACTGCCCGACCTACTCGCGCGCCGCGCTGACGCTGCTCGACAACCTGCCCACGGGCGAGGTGAGCCTGCCCGCGGCCGATGCCGCCCGGGCCGGCACCGCCGCGCAGGGCCCGGCCGTTTCCTGCCTGGTGTTCCGCATCGGCGAGGAGTGGCTGGCGCTGCCGGCCGAGGCGCTGGCCGAGGTCACCGCGCCCTGCCCCCTGCACTCGCTGCCGCACCGGCGGCACGCCGCGGTGCTGGGCCTGGTCAGCGTGCGCGGCAACCTGCTGGTGTGCATCTCGCTGGCACGCCTGCTCGGGCAGGACTCGCCCGCGCCCGCCCAGGGCGCCGGCGCGCGCAGCGATGCTGCGTTCGACGCGGCGCACGACACGACCAGCAGCGCAGGACATGGCGCACGCCTGCTGGTGCTGGGCCAGGGCCGCAACGCCTTCGCGCTGCCGGTCGAGGAGATTGCCGGCATCGAGCGCATTGCCGAATCCGCCCTGCAGCCGCTGCCGACCACGTTGTCGCGCACGTCCTCGCGCTATGCCCGCGCGCTGCTGCAAAGCGGCGGGCGCACCGTGGGGCTGCTCGACGCGGCCTCGCTGCAGCAAGCCCTGACGCGGAGCCTGGCATGAATCCCGACCAGTTGCGCGACGCCTCCCTGCTCGAACTGTTCGCGCTCGAAGCGCAATCGCAGGCGGATGTCCTCAATGCCGGCCTGCTCGCGCTGGAGCGCAATCCCGCCGCCAGCGAGCAGCTCGAGGCGTGCATGCGCGCCGCCCATTCGCTCAAGGGCGCGGCGCGCATCGTCGGCCTCGACGGCGGCGTGCGCGTGGCCCATGTGATGGAAGACTGCCTGGTCGCGGCCCAGCACGACGAACTGCTGTTGCGGCCCGTGCATATCGATGCCCTGCTGCACGGCACCGACCTGCTGCTGCGCCTGGGCAGCCCGCCCGGCGGCGATCTCGGCTGGGCCGATCACGCCGGCAAGGCCGAGATCGATGCACTGGTGGCGCGCCTGGAGGCGCTGCTGGCCGGCAAGGCGGTCGACGCCGCGCCGTGGGCAAGCGCGCACGTCCTGCAACAGACGATGCCGGAGCAGGCCGCCAGCGCGGCCGAGCCGCCCGCGGCGCCGGCGCAAGCCACGGCCGAAGCCATGCCGGTGACAACGGCCGCCAGCGCGGACGCGCCGGCCGTGCCGCCGGCCGATGCGCCCATGGACAGGCCCGCCGATGCGCCCCCCGGCATCTTGCCCGCCCACGTCCGGCCCGCCGACCCGGCCGGCGAGGCCGGCGCGCTGCCGGAGACCCAGGAGCGCATGCTGCGCGTGAGCGCCGACACGCTAGACCAGTTGCTGGCATTGTCCGGCGCGGCGATGATCGAGGCCAACTGGCTCAAGCCCTTCGGCAACGCCCTGCAGCAGACCCGGCGCCTGCAGATGCGCGCGCTGCAGGCGCTGGACGCCCTGCAGGCGGCGCTGGCCGGCGGCCAGGGCGGCAACGCAGCCGAAGGCGCCGCCCAGGCCCGGCTGGCCGACGCGCAGCACCTGCTTGCCGAAAGCCACCGGCAGCTCTCGCAGCGCGTCAGCGACCTCGAACAATACGACCACCGCACCGGCCGCCTGTCGCGCCAGCTCTACGACCGCGCGCTGGCAAGCCGCATGCGGCCGCTGGCCGACGGCCTCGCCGGCTACTCCCGCATGGTGCGCGACCTCGGCCGCGCGCTTGGCAAGGCGGTGCACCTCGAGCTGATCGGCGAGAGCACCAAGGTCGATCGCGACATCCTCGAACAGCTCGAGGCCCCGCTGGCGCACCTGCTGCGCAATGCGGTGGACCACGGCATCGAGATGCCCGACGTGCGCCGCGCCGCCGGCAAGCCCGTCGAAGGCCGCATCACGCTCAATGCGCGCCACAACGCCGGGCGGCTGGTCATCGTGATCTCCGACGACGGCGCCGGCGTGGACCTGGATGCCCTGCGCCGCGCCATCGTGCGGCGCAATCTGGCGCCCGAGGAAACCGTCGCCCGGCTGTCGCAGGCGGAGTTGCTCGACTTCCTGCTGCTGCCCGGCTTCAGCATGCGCGAGACCGTGAGCGAAGTATCCGGGCGCGGGGTCGGGCTCGATGCCGTGCAGGACATGATCCGCCAGGTGCGCGGCAGCATCCGCCTGGTGCAGGAAAGCGGGCGCGGCATGCAGTTCCACCTCGAGCTGCCGCTCACGCTGTCGGTGGTGCGCGCGTTGCTGGTGGAGGTGTCGGGCGAAGCCTATGCCTTCCCGCTGGCCTACGTGATGCAGGCCCTCCACCTCGAGCGCCGCGACATCGAGCAATTGCAGAACCGCCAGCACTTCCGCTTCGGCAATCGCCAGGTGGGCCTGGTCAGCACGGCCCAGGTGTTGCAGCGACCGGAGGCCCGGCGCGACGAGGACACCGTGCCGGTGGTGGTGCTGGGCGATCACGAGCGCACATACGGCGTGGCGGTGGACCGCCTGCTGGGAGAGCGTATCCTGGTGGTCCAGCCGCTGGCGGCCTGCCTCGGGAAGATCAAGGATATTGCCGCCGGCAGCATCACCGAGGACGGCACGCCGGTGCTGATCTTCGACGTGGAAGACATGATCCGGTCGGTGGAGAAACTGCTGTCCGAAGGCAAGATCGACCGCATCCGCCGCGGCGGCGCCGTAGCCGCCCCGGTACGGCGCAAGCGCGTGCTGGTGGTGGACGATTCGCTCACGGTGCGTGAACTGGAGCGCAAGCTGCTGGCCAACCGAGGCTACGATGTCACCGTGGCGGTGGACGGCATGGACGCCTGGAACGTGCTGCGCGCGGAATCCTTCGACCTGGTCATCACCGACATCGACATGCCGCGCATGGACGGCATCGAGCTGGTCACGCGCATCAAGCGCGAGCCGCGCCTGCAGCAGGTGCCGGTGATGGTGGTCTCGTACAAGGACAGGGAGCAGGATCGCCAGCGCGGCCTGGAGGCCGGCGCGGACTACTATCTGGCCAAGGGAAGCTTCCAGGATGCCGCGTTGCTCGATGCGGTACAGGACCTGATCGGAGAGGCGCGCGCATGAAGATCGGCATCGTCAACGACTCGCAGCTGGCCGTGGTGGCGCTGCGACGTGTCATCGCACTGGATCCCGAACTGGAAGTGGCGTGGGTGGCCGAGGACGGCGAGAGCGCCGTGCGCATGGCCGCCGCACGCACGCCGGACCTGATCCTGATGGACCTGCTGATGCCGGGGATCGACGGCGTCGAGGCCACCCGCCGCATCATGGCCGCCACGCCATGCGCCATCGTGGTGGTGACCATGGACCTGGGCCGCAACGCCAGCCAGGTGTTCGATGCCATGGGCCACGGCGCGATCGACGCGGTCGACACACCCACGCTGGCGCAGCCGGATTCGCAACTGGCCAGCGGGCCGCTGCTGCGCAAGATCCGCAATATCGGCCGCCTGATCGAAGGGCGCGTCGCGCCCGCGCGCGCGAACGCGACGCTTGCGCGCAGGGCCGGCGCCGAACGGCTGGTGGCGCTGGGTGCGTCGGCCGGGGGCCCGGCCGCACTGGCCGCGGTGCTGGGCGCGCTGCCGGACGGCTTCAATGCCGCCGTGATCGCCGTCCAGCACGTGGACGAAGCCTTTGCCGCCGGCATGGCGGACTGGCTCGACGCGCAATGCCCGCTGCCGGTGCGGCTGGCCCGCGAAGGCGAGGCGCCCCAGCCCGGCACCGTGCTGCTCGCCGGCAGCAACGACCACCTGCGCCTGCTCAGTCCCGCGAAAATGGTCTATACCGAGGAGCCGAGCGACTACCTTTACCGGCCGTCGATCGACGTTTTTTTTGAAAGCGTGGCCCAGCACTGGCGCGGCGATGCGGTGGGCGTGCTGCTCACCGGCATGGGCCGCGACGGCGCGCTGGGCCTCAAGGCCATGCGCGAGCGTGGCTACCTGACCATTGCCCAGGACCAGGCCACCAGCGCCGTCTACGGCATGCCCAAGGCTGCCGCCGCCATCGGCGCAGCCGGCGAAATCCTGCCATTGCGGCAGATCGCGGCCCGCATCGTACGGGCCTGCAACACCAATCCCGGCAACAAGCAGGGTTAGGGAACAGGGCCGCAGCGCACGAGGAACACAATGTCGACAGATACAGAACAGAACTACAGTCAGCGCCCCGAGGAATACCTGGCCATGGTGCTGCTGGTGGATGACCAGGCCATGGTCGGCGAAGCCGTGCGGCGCGAACTCGAGCCCGAGCAGGACATCGATTTCCACTACTGCTCCAAGCCCGACGAAGCCGTGGCGGTGGCCGAGCGCACGCGCCCCACGGTCATCCTGCAGGACCTGGTGATGCCCGGCATCGACGGCCTGACGCTGGTGCGCCGCTACCGCGCCAACCCCGCCACGCGCGATATCCCCATCATCGTGCTGTCCACCAAGGAAGAGCCGATCATGAAGAGCGCGGCTTTCGCCGCCGGCGCCAACGACTACCTGGTCAAGCTGCCCGACACCATCGAACTGGTGGCGCGCATCCGCTATCACTCGCGCTCGTACCTCAACCTGCAGCAGCGCGACGAAGCCTACCGCGCGCTGCGCCAGAGCCAGCAGCAACTGCTGGAGACCAACCTGGAGTTGCAGCGGCTGACCAACTCCGACGGGCTCACCGGGCTGTCCAACCGGCGCTATTTCGACGAGTATCTCGGCGCGGAATGGAGGCGCGCCGGGCGCGAGCAGAGCCAGCTGGCATTGCTGATGATCGACGTGGACGTCTTCAAGGCCTACAACGACACGTACGGCCACGTGGCCGGCGACGAGGTGCTGCGCCGCGTCGCCGGCGTGATCCGCGAGAACTGTGCGCGCCCGGCCGACCTGCCCGCGCGCTTCGGCGGCGAAGAGTTCGCCATGATCCTGCCATCCACCTCGCCCGGCGGCGCCCGCCTGCTGGCCGAGAAGGTCCGCCGCGCCATCGAGTCCATGCAGGTGCCGCACAGTGGCTCGCCGGTAGGACAGTGCGTGACGGTGAGCATCGGGGGCGCGTCCGTCGTGCCCGACGAGAACACGCCGTTCAGCCGCCTGGTGGAGATCGCCGACGCCGGGCTCTACCAGGCCAAGCGCAACGGCCGCAACCAGGCCGTGATGACCGCCTGAGCGTACCGCTCCGGGCGCTGCCGGCGGCCGCGCCCGCTCCCGCTTTCCCTCCCCCTCCACCTCCCCCTCCCCAGCTCTCCCGCACGCCGCGGCATGGCCCGGCCTGCCGCCGCGCCGTCGTCGCGCCGTCGTCGCGATGCCGGCCGCATGTGGAGAATTCGTCCTGTGGGAATTGTCCGACACGCGTTTCGGAGACGGGTCAATTTGCCGGCCCGCATGCCCTGCCTATCGTTGCATTACGGCAGGCGCCGTTGCGCATCCCCTCACAGGGCCGCGGTCCGAGCGGCAGCAAGCCTGACAACGAGCGTGGCAAAGGATGGCCATCCCGTCGCGGGACGGCACGCGCCGGCCACCGGATGATTCACTCACCGGCAAGAAGAGGGCACTCATGAAGCTTTCCAAATCAGGCCTGGTATTAGGCCTTGCACTGGCCGCGGCGGCCGTACTCTCGGCATGTGGCGGCGGCGGCGACGACGGCATCGATGACCGCATCGGCATCAGCAAGCCTTCCGTGCGCGTGATCCATGCCATCCCGGGCGGACCCAATGTCGACGTGCTGCAGAACGGCACCAAGACGTCGTTCCTCAACGAGCCCTACAAGTTCGTCTCGAACTATTTCGACGTCGGAACCGGGGCGCAGCTGTTTGCCTTCAACGTGGCCGGCACCGCAACGCAGATCGGCAGCGCCACCGTCGATGCCCACACCGGCCACAAGTACACCGTGGTCGCGCTGCCCGGCTCCACCGCTGCCGACGTGCTCACCATCGACGACCCGTATGGCAAGGGCCTGCTGTCGGACAAGGCCCGCGTGCGCGGCCTGAATGCCTCGTTCAACGCGCAGAACATCGATATTTACATTACCGTGCCGGCCGCCGATCTCACCGTGGCCACGCCGACGATGGCGGCGATCGGCTACAAGACGGCGAACCCGGCCTCCGGCCAGGACTCGCTCTATCTCGACGGCGGCACCTATCGCCTGCGTATCACCACCGCCGGCACCAAGACCGTGATCTTCGACTCGGGCACGCTGACGCTGGGCAACAATGCCGACTGGCTCATCACGACGATCCCGGTCGACGGCATCGGCGCGCTGGTACCGAACAAGATCAAGGTGCTGGTGGCGCAGTCGAGCACGGGTACCGGCAACGCACAGGAGCTGGTCACGCAGTAACGGCAGCCGGCGACAGGCTTGCGCGCCCAGGGCGCAATGGCGGACTCGTGCGAGGGCCCATGCGGCGGGAAGATCCGGCAGGCGGGTCTTCTCGCCGTTGCTTTGCCTTTGCTTTGCTTTGCCTTGCCTTGGCCTTTGGGCCAGGGAGCCACTTCGATGCGTGCGCCGGGTCATCCGGCGCGCGGGGATGCCGGGGACTATGGCGTCTGTGCGATATCGCTTTGCAGGACATCCAGGTGGGAGAGGTATTTATCCAACTCGTCCTTGCCGCTGTCGGTGATGCAGTAGACGCGGCCACTGCCCTCGACCAGTTCCGCCGTGATCGCGCGCGCGATCATCAGGCTGCGCAGGATCGGCCGCAGCGAGCGGATATTGTTCTCGACTCCGTGGTCGCGCAGGCGCTCGACCAGGGTCAGTACCGTCGACGGGCTCGACTGGACGAACTTGAGGATGTATAGCCGCGAAACGAAGCGGTCCAGCGTTGGAGTTCTCATGCGGCTCCTGTGACGCGCCAGCGGGTGGCGCGATAGAGCTGATCATCATGCGCAGCCCTGCGCTGCGAGCACAGCCGGGCGGGGTTCACTGCGTGCGTGCCAGCCTGGACCGGAACGCGTCTTGCCAAAGAAAACGGGGTGCGCGAGGCACCCCGGATCTTGCGTCTTGCATTGTGCGTGCCGGCACATGGCCGCGCCGGCACGGGGGCTTCTTCGGTACTACTCTTCCTGGAACGCTTCTTCGCGCTTGGCCTTGATCGACGGCAGTGCAACGACGGCGACCAGTGCGGCAGCGGCGATCAGCAGGCCCATCGACAGCGGACGCGTCACGAACACGGTGAACTCGCCACGCGACAGCAGCAGGGAGCGGCGGAAGTTTTCTTCCATCATCGGTCCGAGCACGAAGCCCAGCAGCAGCGGCGCCGGCTCGCACTTGAGCTTCAGGAACAGGTAGCCGATGATGCCGAAGCCGGCTGCCATGAACACGTCGAAGGTCTGGTTGTTGACCGAGTACACGCCGATACCGCAGAACACCAGGATGGCCGGGTACAGGAAGCGGTAAGGCACGGTCAGCAGCTTCACCCAGATGCCGATCATCGGCAGGTTCAGGATGATGAGCATCAGGTTGCCGATCCACATCGAGGCGATCAGGCCCCAGAACAGCGCGGGGTTGCTGGTCATGACCTGCGGGCCCGGCTGGATGTTGTGGATGGTCATCGCACCCACCATCAGCGCCATCACGGCGTTGGGCGGAATGCCCAGCGTCAGCAGCGGGATGAAGGAGGTCTGTGCCGCGGCGTTGTTGGCCGATTCCGGACCTGCCACGCCTTCGATGGCGCCCTTGCCGAACTCATGCGAGTACTTCGAGGTCTTCTTTTCCAGCGAGTACGCTGCGAACGAAGCCAGCGCCGCACCGCCGCCCGGCAGGATACCCAGTGCCGAACCCAGCAGCGTGCCGCGCAGCACCGCGGGTGCCATGCGCCTGAAGTCTTCCTTGGTCGGCCAGAGGTTGGTCACGCGGTCGGTGAAGGTCTCGCGGTCTTCCTTCTGCTCCAGGTTCGCCACGATCTCGGCGAAGCCGAACATACCCATGGCCAGCGCGACGAAGTCGATGCCGTCGGTCAGTTCGGGGATGTCGAACGAGAAGCGCGCGGCGCCAGAGTTCACGTCGGTGCCGATCAGGCCGAGCAGCAGGCCCAGCACGATCATCGCAACCGCCTTCGGCAGCGAACCCGAAGCCAGCACCACGGCGCCGATCAGGCCCAGCACCATCAGCGAGAAGTACTCGGCGGGGCCGAACTTGAACGCCAGTTCCGACAGCGGCGTGGCGAACGCAGCCAGGATCAGGGTAGCCACGCAGCCGGCGAAGAACGAGCCCAGGCCGGATGTGGCAAGCGCCACCCCCGCTCGCCCTCGCCGCGCCATCTGGTAGCCGTCGATGGTGGTCACCACCGACGACGATTCACCAGGCAGGTTGACCAGGATGGCGGTGGTCGAGCCACCGTACTGCGCGCCGTAGTAGATACCGGCCAGCATGATCAGCGCGGCCACCGGGGGCAGCGTGTAGGTGACCGGCAGCAGCATGGCGATGGTGGCCAGAGGCCCCAGGCCCGGCAGCACGCCGATCAGGGTACCCAGCACGCAGCCCAGGAAGGCGTATGCGAGGTTCTGCAGTGTCAGTGCCGTGGAGAAACCCAGCGACAAGTGTTCAAACAATTCCATCTGGCCGACTCCTTAACCAGTAATGAAAGCAGGCCAGACCGGCATCTGCAGATTGATACCGTAGACGAAGGCGCCCATGCTGATCAGCACGAGCACCACGGCGTTGGCCAAGGCACCCTTCCAGCTGAACTCGTGGCTGGCCATCGACGACACCAGCACCAGCACGAACACCGACAGCACCATGCCGAGCGGCTTGAGCAGCAGGCCGAACAGCACCACCGAACCCAGGATCCACAACAGCGTCTTCAGGTCCCAGCGGGCGAGCTGGTCCGCTTCACCCTTTTTCGACACCGAACCGATCAACACGAATGCTCCAAGCAAGGCGAGTACCAGGCCTAGCAGGAACGGAAAATATCCGGGGCCCATCTTTGCGGCAGTTCCCATGGAATAGCCGCGAGCGACCCAGGAAAAGCCCAGACCGACCAGAACGAACATCAGGCCGGAGGCAAAGTCCTTTTGGCTGCGTATGCGCAAAACGATTCTCCTCAAAGTACGTGAAAGCATTCGGCTTCGCAGGCAGGCTCTCGCTTGCGAAGACGGTTGGATCGGCAGGTTTGAACGGCATCTCCTGCAGGATGGATGCAACCTTAGAGAGGCGATCTTTCAGCTTGCTTTCATTTGTCCTGACTTAGGGGTAATCACCGATACGCATCGGATTGTGTCGAATCGAATAAATATCATGTTGTGATGTATTTGCGAAAAACAGGCAAAAACACCCGCGAAAACAGCAGGGAATGACCGGAGGTACGAGGAACGCGTGCGCGTCGCCGACAGCGCATCTGGCTGTGAGGCAGGAAATGCGGGCGCGCAAGAACGCCGCGCGGCAGACAGCGCAGCATCGGCGGGAACGCATCGCGGGACGGCATCGGCGCCGGCCCCGAAGGAACACAGAAGGAGGCACCCAAGGCACCCAGAGGGGCACCGAAAGGCAATTGAAAGGCAACGCCTGGAATCGCTGCCTTGGCCACGGACCGCACGATGCCAGACGGATCTTTCGATTGCCTTTCAGGCCGGCATCCCAGGGCACGCCGCGCGCACCGGGTGCCACGACACCGCCACCCGCGGCCGCGACGCTCAGGGCTCGCGCGGGCGCGCGGGTGCGCCGGCGGTGGCCTCCGCCAGCATGTCTTCTTCGACCGCGGCACCCGCCGTGGTCAGGGCCTCTTCGCATGGCGTGCCCATGCTGGTGTCCGGCGCCTGCGGCGCGAACTCCTGCTCCGGAGGCGCCCCCGCGGGGGTGGCCGGCAGGATATGGCTGGTGCGCCAGTTGCCGAGGCGGTAGTAGGCCACCGCCAGCGTCACCGATACCACCGAGCCCAGCGGAAAGCTCCACCAGATCGCATCGGCGCCGAGGGTACGTTCCAGCACCCAGGCAAATGGCAGCCGCACCACCCACATCGACAGGAACAGGATCACCAGCGGCGCCATCACCGCGCCGGTGGCGCGCACGGTGCCGAACAGCACGATGGTGAAGCCGAACAGGATGAAGGACCACAGCACGATGGCATTGATATGCTGCGCAATGCCGATCGCCGTGCCATCGTCGGGCAGGAACAGGCCCAGCGAATGACGGTTGAACAGGTAGATCAGGCCCACCAGGGCCCCGGTCATCAGCAGGTTGAACAGCAGCCCCACGCGCGTGATGCGCGTCACCCGCTCCCACAGTCCCGCGCCAACGTTCTGCGCGACCATCGACGACACGCTCGCGCCGACCGCCAGCGCGGGCATCTGCACGTAGGTCCACAACTGCGACGCCACGCCGTAAGCGGCCGTGGTCTGCGAGCCATGGCGATTGACCAGCGACATCATCACGATCGCCGACGACGAGATCACCACCATCTGCAGGCCCATCGGCAGGCCCTTGGCCACCAGCGCGCGCAGGATGGCGGCATTAGGACGCAGGTAGCCGAGCTGGCGCCGGCGCAGCGCGAGGAAATGGCGGCGGCGGTAGAGCAGCGCCAGCATCGCCGCCAGGCTTGCGAGCTGCGCGATCAGCGTCGACAGCGCCGAGCCCGCGATGCCGAGTTCGGGGAACGGCCCGATGCCGAAGATCAGCAGCGGGTTGAGCGCCACATCCAGGCCCACCGACAACAGCATGAAATAGAACGGCGTGCGCGAATCCCCCGCGCCGCGCAGCGTCATCATCACGAAGTTGTAGAAATACATGAAAGGCAGCGCCAGGAAAATGATGCGCAGGTAGCTGATTGCCAGCGGCCTGGCGTCGGCCGGCGTATCCATGGCGGCGAGGATGGCCGGGGTGAAGGCGTAGCCCAGCGCCGCCGCCAGCACCGAAAGCAGGACGAAGAACGTCGTGCTGGTCCCCACCACGCGGCGTGCTTCGCCCAGGTCGCGCGCGCCCACCGCCTGCCCGATCATGATGGTGTTGGCCATGCTGATGCCGAACACCACCCCAAGCAGGAAGAACAAGATGATGTTGGCGTTGGAGGTTGCCGTGAGCGCCGCCTCGCCGAGGAAGTGGCCCACCCACACCGAGTTCACCGAGGCGTTGAGCGACTGCAGGATGTTACTGCCCAGCACAGGCAGCGAGAACGTCAGCAAGGTGCGCCCGATCGGGCCGGTGGTCAGCTGCGCTTTGGATTTCGTTGGCATGTCGAGTGCTTGTCTGGTTCTTCTCATTGCGCCCGAAGCAGCTTGCGCAGGCGGGGCGGAACTCCCCCGGGAGCCACTATCCCACAACCCGCCGACGGGTCATGTCGGTAGCCGTCTGTCAGACAGAAAGCCAATTGTAAGCAGTTGTCTGGATCGGGGCACGCGGCGCAAAGCGGGCCGGTCAAACAATGGCGAAATGCGCAACGCCAATGCGCAACACAAGTGGCCCTCGGCACCCCGCAGTCCAGCCGTCGCAACGCCGCCGCGCGGGATCCGAAGGGCCGTACCGATCCATCAACAGTGAGGTCCGATATGTCGCAGAACAAGCCCGTTCACTTCTTGCAAGCTTCCACCGCCCTGGCCGCCGGCCTGCTTTGTGCCGCTGCCTTCGCGCAAACCCCGGCCGCGCCCGCCGATGCCGGCAACACCGCCGTACCCGCCGGCATGACCCAGGTCGAGCCGCCGAAGGATCCCCTGGTGCAGCGCCGCGACGCCAACAAGCAGGCGTCGGACGAATACAAGACCAGGAAGAAGGCCGCCCAGAGCGAGTACAAGCACGATGTGAAGGCCGCCAAGCAGGACAAGAAGGCGGACAAGAAAGCCAACAACGAGGCGATGAAGCAGGAGATGTCTTCCGCCGGCACGGCGCCGAACTGATCCGCGCAAAGGATCTCGCCATACATCCGCCAATGGATACGCCCCGGGCCGGCACCGTCGATCGATGGTGCCGGCCCGGGGCGTATCCGCTCTGGCGATTCTGGCGGTTCTGTCGATTGAGGCGCTGCGCGAAGCTCAGCTTGCGGCCGCAGCGCGATAGGCCGCAATCCGGGCCTTGATCCCCGGCCGCGCCGCGGAGCGGACCAGGTCGGCGAGCTGCCGTGATGCTGCCTCGGCGCCGCCGTCGCGGGTGGCATCGTGAATGGCCGCCAGCGTGCGCATGTCCAGGCGCCGCGCACGCCCGGCAAGCGATGCCACGACGGCGTCGCGCGCCGCCGTGGCATCGCTCTGCGGGTCGGCCTCCAGCAGGCCCGAGGCAAGGCCGCCCGCTATCGCCGCGCCGGCGTCGAACGAGCGCCCGCCGGTGATCCATTCGCGTGCCCGCGAAATACCTGCCAGTTGCGCCAGGCGGGCGCTTCCAAGCACCAGCCCGAAAGCCGCGCCGGGGAAAGCGAAGCTGCTGCCTGCCTCCACCCAGCGCTGCTCGCACGCGGCGACGAGATCGGCCCCCGCGCCCATCGCCCGCCCTTGCACCAGGGCCGCCGTGGCGAACGGCGCCGCATATACGCTCTGCAGCAGCAACTCCACGCGCACGAAGCGCGCGAGCAGGGAATCGTCGCTCTCGGCATCGAGGTCGCCCAGGTCGAAGCCGGTGCAGAAGTGCTTGCCTGCGCCTTCGATGACAAGCAGGCGCGTACCGTCACGATGGCAATCGTCGACTGCTTCCGTCAGCGCCGTCACCAGTTCGCGCGACAGCGCGTTGCCGCGCGCGGGCCGGTTGAGCGTGAGCCGGGTGACGTCGCCCTCCTTGCGCACCAGCAGGATGATGTCCTGGTCCACGCTCACTCCTTCGCCGCCGCAGCCCACAGGTTGGGCACCAGCGCATTCGAGTATCCCGACACGAACGGCTTGGTGGCGCCGCTCGCGGGATCATAGACATGCCGCTGGATGCGGCCGATATTGCCGCCGTACAAGTGCACGCTGACCGAGACACGGTCATCGTATGCATTGCGCACGCGGTGTACATCGCCAAGCGACGGCGACACGGCCGCCACCTGGCCGGCGTGCAGCAGGACTTCGTCGCCATCGGCCACCAGCTGTCCGCCTTCCACGCGATAGTGCTGGTCGATTTCCGCGCCGCGCAGCATGCCGATCAGCCCCCACACCGTGTGATCGTGCACCGGCGTCTGCTGGCCCGGCCCCCAGACGAAGCTGACCAGCGAGAAGCGGTCCAGCGGATCGCCATAGAGCAGGTGCTGCTGGTAGTAGACCGGGTGCGGCCGCGCCATCTCTTCGGGCAGCCAGTCATCCTGCGCCACCAGCCGGGCAAGCGCGGGCGAGGCCTGCGCCAGCACGGCCGCCTCGTCGCTGCCGTCGCGCTCCGCCTGCGTGACCACCCTGCTGATGGTGGCGACGAACTCGCGCAGCCGTTCTATCTTGTCGCTCATATTCGTGTCCTCTCGGCGCTTCATGCGTCCGTGCCGGCGGCGGGCGCGGCGTAGCGCGCCCGCACCGCGGCGTTATGCTCGCCCAGCGCCGGCGGATCGCGGCGGATCGGCAGGCCATGCCCGTCGAAGCGCAGTGGCGAAGCAAAGGTGCGCGTCTGGTGGCCACCCGGCAGCGTCAGCGGGCGGACCCACTCCATATGCTCGACCTGCGGGTCGTCCAGCGCGGCGGCATAGTCGTTGATGCGGGCGTGGGGCACGCCGGCCGCATTGAAGGCAGCGATCCAGTGGTCCACGCCGGCTTCGGCGAAGCGTTCTTCCAGCAATACCTTGAGCGCCGACTGGTTGGCGGCGCGGTCGCGCGTGGTGGCGAAGCGGCCGTCCTGCGCCAGTGCCGGCAATGCCACCACGCGCACCACCTCCAGCCACAGCTTCTGGTTGCCGGCGGCAATGGCGAAGTAGCCGTCGGCCGCGCGGAACGCCTGGTAGGGCGCGTTGCGCGGATGGGCCGAGCCGAGCTTGGCCGGGCTCTTGCCGTTACCGAAGTACTCGCTGGTCTGCAGCGCGGCGATGCCCAGCGTACAGCCGTACATGGGCACGTCGATATGCGCACCCGGCCCGCCGGCGCGCACGCGCGCCAGCGCGCTGGAGATGGCAAAGGCGCCATAGAGGCCCGAGGCGAAATCGGCGAGCGGCACGCCGCATTTCACGGGCGCGCCGTCGGGCTCGCCGGTCACGCTCATCACGCCGGCGGCGGCCTGGATGGTCAGGTCGAAACCGCCCTCGCCCGCGCGCGGGCCGCTCTGCCCGTAGGCCGACACCGAGCAGTACACCAGCCCTGGCTTTGCCTCGCGGAAGCTGGCGTAGCCGAGGCCGAGCCGCTCCATCACCCCGGGACGGTTGTTCTCGATCAGCACATCGGCGTCGAGGACCAGGCTGCGCGCCAGCGCCAGGTCCGCCGGATCCTTGAGATTCAGCGCCACTGACTGCTTGTTGCGGTTGAGCGAGGCAAAGTTCTCCGAGTAGCCATCCGACAGTGGCGGCCATTGCCGCAAGGTGTCGCCGTCGGGCGCCTCCACCTTGACCACCTCGGCGCCCATGTCGGCCAGCAGCATGCCGCAGAAGGGCCCGGCTGCGACGGTACAGAATTCCACCACCCTGACGCCTTGCAGCGGCAGGTCGTGTTGTGCGAGATCACTCATCGGAAAATCCACGGAAAAGGCAAAGCGTTGGCGGCGGGGGCGCGTTGCTGGAATTATAGAAAGGTTGCCAAATACGATACTACTGTTCCACATTTGAGAACAGCAGCACCAGGCAAAGCGGGACGAACCACCGTGGCATCGGCCAGCTTGCGGGGACAGCCTGCGCGGCGCAGCCACGCCGCGCCCGGAGCGCGCCGGGTGCTGCAGATAACCGCCCGACGCGTTAAGCTTGCGGCTTCGTCCAAGAATTCCTGGCCCGGGAAGCAATCGCCCTGGCCTATCTGCGGCACAGGCAGCCCCGAAGTGCCGCGCTCACAACAATCAGGAGAAAGGCATGTACCAGGATCTCGCCCTCTATATCGATGGAGAATTCGTCAAGGGAGGGGACCGGCGCGAGCAGGACGTCATCAACCCGGCCACCCAGGAACTGCTGGGCAAGCTGCCGCACGCCAGCCGTGCCGACCTGGACCGCGCGCTGGCCGCCGCGCAGCGTGCCTTCGAAAGCTGGAAGAAGACCTCGCCGCTGGAGCGCTCGAAGATACTGCGCCGCGTGGCCGAGCTGACCCGCGAGCGCGCCAAGGACATCGGCCGCAATATCACGCTGGACCAGGGCAAGCCGCTGGCCGAGGCGGTGGGCGAGGTCATGATCTGTGCCGAGCATGCCGAATGGCACGCCGAGGAATGCCGCCGCATCTACGGCCGCGTGATCCCCCCGCGCCAGCCCAACGTGCGCCAGATCGTGGTGCGCGAGCCGATCGGCGTGTGCGCCGCCTTCACGCCGTGGAACTTCCCCTTCAACCAGGCCATCCGCAAGATCGTCTCGGCCGTCGGCGCCGGCTGCACGCTGATCCTCAAGGGTCCGGAAGACTCGCCCAGCGCGGTGGTCGCGCTGGCTCAGCTGTTCCACGACGCAGGCCTGCCCCCGGGCGTGCTGAACATCGTGTGGGGCGTGCCGGGCGAGATTTCCACCTACCTGATCGAATCGCCGATCGTGCGCAAGATTTCCTTCACCGGCTCGGTGCCGGTGGGCAAGCAGCTGGCCGCGCTGGCTGGCGCGCACATGAAGCGCGTGACGATGGAGCTGGGCGGCCACTCGCCGGTGCTGGTGTTCGACGACGCCGACATCGAGCCGGCGGCCGAGATGCTGGCCCGCTTCAAGCTGCGCAATGCCGGCCAGGTGTGCGTATCGCCCACGCGCTTCTACGTACAGGAAAAGGCCTATGACAAGTTCCTGGCGCGCTTCACCGAAGTGATCGGCTCGATCAAGGTCGGCGACGGCCTGGACGACGGCACCCAGATGGGCCCACTCGCACATGAGCGCCGCATTGCCTCGATGGAGCAGTTCCTGGACGACGCCAGCCAGCGCGGCGGCAAGGTCGTCGCCGGCGGCTCGCGCATCGGCGACAAGGGCTTCTTCTTTGCCCCCACCGTGGTCACCGACCTGCCCGACGACGCCAAGCTGATGGTGGACGAGCCGTTCGGCCCGGTCGCGCCGGTCACCCGCTTCAAGGACGCCGAGGAAGTGCTGCGCCGCGCCAACAGCCTGCCGTTCGGCCTGGCCTCGTATGTGTTCACCAACTCGCTGAAGACCGCCACGCTGGTGTCCAACGGCCTGGAAGCCGGCATGGTCAACATCAACCATTTCGGCATGGCCCTGGCCGAAACGCCGTTCGGCGGCATCAAGGATTCCGGCATCGGCAGCGAAGGCGGCCAGGAAACCTTCGATGGCTATCTCGTGACCAAGTTCATCACGCAGATCTGAGCCAGGCGGCCCGCGGCCACGCGGGCGCCTCCCCCGCCCGGCGCCGTCAGCGCGCCGGGCTGTCCTTCTTCCCCGCCCCCTTCGTCCCCTTCGCCCCCCTCGTCTCGCTGGCGCCCCGCGCTTGCCGGTAGTCCTGCGCAAACGCCTTCCATTGCGCCTGCGCCACCTCGCACCCATGCCGTGCCAGGCGCAGCACCGGCGCCCGCCAGCGCGCGGCCGCGGCGAATTCCTGCAGCTGCTCGATGCGGTCCGCGGCCTCGTGCCCGCAGCCGCGCAGGTGCGCCCAGGCGGCAACGCGCGCCATCGTCAGCAACACCTCGCGCAGATCGGCGCGTGCGGTGCGCGGCCCGATGTTGACGCGGTCCGCGGTGGGCTGGAGGCCCTTGACGATGTAGGAGGCGGACTCCATGGCCACGGCCGACAGCAACGCCGGCGACGCCGCCTGCATGGCATGCTGGATCTGCACCACGCGCGCGGCTTCGCTGTGCCAGCCCGGCTGTGCCCGCAGCGGCATGCTCTTCCACGCGCTGGGGGCGGCCCGCTTGATATCGACCAGGCGCTGGGCACCGAGGTTGCCGTCCGCATGGGCAAGCACCACGTAGCGCTCCAGGCCGAGGCTGCCCACGCCCGCGATACGGCGCGCGGTGTCGTCGGCAACCAGCCGCCCATGCACGGATTGCCGGTCGAATTCGCCAAGGATGGCGGCCGCGCGCTTGCGCTCGCCTTTGAGCGGCGCCAGGGCGCGCCTGCCGTCGACCAGCAGGCGGCGCTTGCCGCCGCTGCGCACGGTGCGCTCGGCCAGCAGTTCGCCGCGGCGCCGGCGCCGGACCCGGCGCAGCAGCGTGGCGACCATGCCGGTGGCGGTGGCGCGCTCGACCCAGCGCGGCTTGCCGGCGGCCAGTACGCCGGCGTAGGCGTCGAGCATGCCTTCAGCGCCGGCGCGCGCGTCGGCGTCCGACAGGCCAAGCTGGGGCGCAGCGATCATCAGGCTGGAAAGCAGGCGCACCAGGTCCACCGTGAGCGGCGCCACCAGCGCATCGTCGAAGTCGTTGAGATCGAAGTAGACCAGGCCGTTATCGCCCTTGAAGCTGCCGAGGTTTTCCAGGTGGAGGTCACCGCAGACGTAGGTGACAGGCGCTTCGATCAAGGCGGCCTCGCCGCCCACGGCGGCGGCATACAGATGGTTGGTGCCGCGCAGGAAGGCGAAGGGATCGGCGGCAATGGCGGCCAGCTTGCGCGTGAGCCGCTCGGGATCGCGGCCGTGGTTGTAGATCAGGATGGCTTCCGTGGCTGGGTGCATGACGTCCTCTTGGTGACCGGCAACCCGCCAAGTGTACCGCCGGCGCGCCGCGCCGGGCCCCCTAGCGGAAGAACATGCCCCGTAGCAGGAAGGTGTAGTCCGCCTCGGTGGCCATCAGGCCGACCAGCACCAGCAGGCACAGCGGTGGCACCAGAATGGCGCAGATCAGCGCCATGCGCTCCCACGCCATATGCATGAAGACCGCCACGATCAGGCCCGCCTTCATCGCCATGAACAGCAGGATGAGGGTCCAGCGCAGGTAGCCCTCGAAATGGAAATAGTCCACCAGGTAGGACAGCGTGGACAGCACGAACAGCAAGCCCCAGATCTTCAGGTACAGGCCGATGGGATGCTGCTGCCCATGCTGGGCGCCATGGCCCGCGGGCGCGGGATTGGCGGAAGACGGCGTCGACGTAGCCATGACATGCCTTACCAGAGATAGAACAGCGCGAAGATGAACACCCACACCAGGTCCACGAAGTGCCAGTAGAGCCCGGCGATCTCCACGATCTGGTAGTTGCCGCTGGCCTCGTAGCGCCCACGCAGGACCTTGGTGGCCACCACCAGCAGGTAGATCACGCCACAGCTCACGTGCAGGCCGTGGAAGCCGGTGATCATGAAGAAGGTCGAGCCGAACTGCGCCGCGCCCATCGGATTGCCCCAGGGACGCACGCCTTCCTGCACGATCAGCTTGGTCCATTCGAAGGCCTGCATGGAGACGAAGGCCACGCCGAACAGCGCGGTGAGGAACATCAGCGTCGCGCATCTGACGCGGTCGCGCCGGTAGGCGAAGTTCACCGCCATCGCCATGGTGCCGCTGCTGCTGATGAGCACGAACGTCATGATGGCAATCAGCAGCAACGGCACTTCGGTGCCGCCGATGCTCAGGCCAAAGACCTCGCTCGGGTTCGGCCACGGCGCCGTGTTGGCGATCCGCACCGTCATGTAGCCGGTCAGGAAGCAACTGAAGATAAAGGTGTCGGACAGCAGGAAAATCCACATCATGGCCTTGCCCCACGACACCTTGAAGGCCTGCTGGTCCGACGACCAGTCTGCCACCAGCCCGCGCAAGCCGGCCGCCGCGGGGGCAGCCATGGCCGCCTGCGCGGGTGCGGAGGAAACGGGTTGCGATGACATCGGCTCACCTCCTTCGGTGTTGGCCATGACCACTCAGCCGCGGCCGCAGATGAAGCGCACGAGCTCCGGCGTGAGCCAGCCGAGCGCGGCCAGCAGCACCAGCCACACCGCCAGCAGGAAATGCCAGTAGCGCGCGCACAGCGAGATGCGCAGCGTCATGCGCGCCCCGCCCGGCGCCGCGTGCATCGCCAGGGCCCACCCGGCCAGCCCGCCCAGCACATGCAGCCCGTGCATCGCGGTGAGCAGGTAGAAGAAGCTGCCGGCCGGATTGTTGGCCGGCATCACGTGGATGGCGAGCAAGGCCTGCCACGCCCATAGCTGCGAGCAGACAAAGGCGGCCGCCGCTAGGCCGCCCCAGCGCAGCGCGCGATGCGCCAGCGAGAAGCGCCCCGCGCGCGCGGCACGCGCCGCCACCAGCATGGCCGCGCTGCCCGCCGCCAGCAGCGCGGTGGACATCCACACCTGCCAGGGCAGCGCAACCGGGTGCCAGTCCGGTGAATCCATGCGCATGGCGTATGCGGTGATGAACAGCGCGAACAGCGAAGTCACCACCCCCATGAACAGCCACAGGCCGATACTGGCCGGAGCCGGGCCGGTGCGCTGCCGGCCCACATCGCCGGGGCCGGGGCCGCCGCCGCGCTCGCCGCCGCCATCGCTGCGGAAAATCAGGTTCGCGTTCATGCCACGGCTCCGTGACTCGGATGCGGCTCGGGTTCGTTGCCGCCCGCCTCGGGCGGCGCGTTCTGCGCGATGAAATCCTCGCTCGCGCCGGGCACGCTGTAGGCGTAGGCCCAGCGATGCACCACCGGAAGCTCAGGCCCCCAGTTGCCGTGCACGGGCGGCGTCTGCGGCGTCTGCCATTCGAGCGAGGCGGCGCGCCACGGATTAGCGCCCGCCGACCTGCCGTGCCGCACGCTCCATGCCAGGTTGAAGACGAACACCAGCTGCGCCGCGGCCACGACAAAGGCCGCGACCGAGATATAGGCGTTCATGATGTGCGCCGACTCGGGAATGAAAGCGTAATTGTCGTAGGCGTAGTAGCGCCGCGGCATGCCGAGGATGCCGAGATAGTGCATGGGGAAGAAGATGGCGTAGGTGCCGACGAAGGTCACCCAGAAATGCAGCCGGCCCAGCGTGTCGTTGAGCATGCGGCCGGTCACCTTGGGATACCAGTGGTAGAGGCCGCCGAACACCACCAGGATGGGCGACACGCCCATCACCATGTGGAAATGCGCGACCACGAAATAGGTATTGGACAGCGGTATGTCCACGCTGACATTGCCCAGGAACAGGCCGGTCAGCCCGCCAATGACGAAGGTGCTGATGAAGGCGATGGCGAACAGCATCGGCACCGTGAAATGGATGTCGGCGCGCCACAGCGTGAGCACCCAGTTATAGACCTTGATGGCGGTGGGAATGGCGATGATCAGCGTGGTGGTGGCGAAGAAGAAACCGAAATACGGGTTCATGCCGCTGACGAACATATGGTGCGCCCACACCACCACCGACAGCACGCCGATGGCCAGGATGGCCCAGACCATGGTGCGGTAGCCGAAGATGCTCTTGCGCGAATGGACGCTGACCAGGTCGGAGACGATGCCGAACGCCGGCAGCGCCACGATGTACACCTCGGGATGGCCGAAGAACCAGAACAGGTGCTGGAACAGCAGCGGGCTGCCGCCCTTGTAGTTGAGCTGCTGGCCCATCGACACCATGGCCGGCATGAAGAAACTGGTGCCGAGCGTGCGGTCGAGCAGCATCATCACGCCGGACACGAACAGCGCCGGGAAGGCCAGCAGCGCGAGGATGGTAGCCATGAAGATGCCCCACACCGACAGCGGCATGCGCATCAGCGTCATGCCCTCGGTACGCGCCTGCAGCACGGTGGTGACGTAGTTGAGGCCGCCCATGGTGGCCGCCACGATAAAGATCAGCAGCGACACCAGCATCAGGATGATGCCCCACTCATAGCCCGGCGTGCCCGGCAGGATGGCCTGCGGCGGATAGAGCGTCCAGCCCGCCCCGGTGGGCCCGCCCGGCACGAAGAAGCTCGCCAGCAGCACCAGCACGGAAACCAGGTAGACCCAGAAGCTCAGCATGTTGAGGAAAGGGAACACCATGTCGCGCGCGCCGACCATGAGCGGGATCAGGTAGTTGCCGAATCCGCCGAGGAACAGCGCCGTAAGCAGGTAGATCACCATGATCATGCCGTGCATGGTGACGAACTGATAGTAGCGGTTGGCGTCGATGAAGCTGAAACGTCCCGGGAAACCCAGCTGCAGCCGCATCAGGTTGGACAGCAACACGCCGATCAGGCCGACAAAGATGGCGACCAGCGTGTACTGCACCGCGATCACCTTGTGGTCCTGGCTCCAGATATAGCGCGTGAAGAAGCTGCTGGGGCCGTGGGTGTCGTGGTCGGCGTATGCCATTGCGTTTCTCCTCGCGGCTACTTGGCGGCCGCGCCCGATGCGGCGCCCGAAGGAGCGCCCGCCTGCGTTGCGCCGGCCTGCGCGCCATTGGCGCGGATGTAGGCAATCAGCGCGTTCAGTTCCTCTTCGCTCAGGGGCATCTTCGGCATCACCGGCCCGAAGCCCTTGACGAGGCGCGCCTGCGGCTCGGTGATCTCGGTCTTGAGATAGCCGTCGTCCACCTTGGCGCTGCTGCCGTCGGCGAACGTTTCCGTGCGCCCGTACAGGCCCTTCCAGCTCGGGCCCACGCCATTGGTGCCGTCCACGCTGTGGCAGCCGATGCAGCCCTTGCTCTGCGCCAGCGCGCGGCCCTGCTCCGCAAGCGTGTCGGCAGGTGCGCCGGCCACGCCCGCCGCGCCCGCCGTGGCGGCCGGCGCGGGTGTCTTCAGCATGGTCAGGGCAAAGGTGGGCTGGCGCGCCAGCCAGGCCTGGAACGCGGCATCTTCCTCCACCACCACCTTGCCGCGCATGTTGTAGTGGCCCACGCCGCACAACTGCGCGCACAGGATCTCGAACGTACCGACCTTGGTGGGCGTAAACCAGAACGACGTCACCATGCCGGGCACCATGTTCATGCGGGCGCGGAACGGCGGCACATAGAAGTCGTGCAGCACATCCTTCGAGCGCAGCAGCACCTTGACCGGGCGGTTCAGCGGCAGATGCACCTCGGGGCCGGCGACGATGATGTCGTCCTGCCCGCGCGGATCGTCCGGGTTCACGCCCAGCGGATTGGCGCCGGAGACGAAGCGCGCATCGGAAGTACCGAGCTGGCCGCCCTGCCCCGGGAAGCGGAAGCCCCATTGCCATTGCTGCCCCACCACCTCCAGCACCATGGCGTCGGCGGGCGGGCGCACGTACTCGGCATAGACGAACAGCCCGGGCGCCAGCAACGCGATCACGCCGAGCGTGGTCCCCGCGGTGAGCCACAGTTCGAGCTTGCGGTTCTCCGGCTGGTAGGCAGCGCGGGAGCCGGCGCGATGGCGGAAGCGCCAGATGATGTAGCCGACGAAGAGATTGATGACGACGAAGAAGAGGCCGGTAATGACCAGGGTGATGGTCAGCGTGTCGTCCATCTGCTTCCAGTTCGAAGCAAGCGGGGTCGCCCACCACGGGCTCATGAAATGGAAGAGCACCGAAGCGACGACGATGACGACGAGTGCAATGGCAAGCGCCATACCGACCCTCCCCCCCTTTGCGCACGGCCAACGGCTAAAGGACGAACTCAGCGCAAGGCTGAGATAAGCCTAGTGCATGTGGTCCGTCACCGGCAAGGCGTCGTGCAAAGCGCTTTGGGTGCGCCACCACACCGACGTGCTGCGCGCCGTGCGCCACAAGCGCAAACAAAAAGCGGCGAAGGAGAGCCAGGGCCTGCCTTCGCCGCCGTTGGCGCGCGCCGCCCGTGTAGTAGCAATGCGCAACCCCAAAGCGTACCCCGCGAGCCACGCAGCGTTTGCTGCAGCGCAGGGCGTGATGGTGGGCGCGCTACATCGCGCGCCAGGTGCTGTTGTCGAATGCGTGTCTAGTGCGATACATCCTTGTTTTCGAGCTTCCAGTAGGCGATGGCCGCGGTCATCCCGAAGATCATGTGGCCCACCAGCGTGTGCCAGCCGCGCGCATCGGCAAACCAGGCGAAGAAGCGCGTCATGCCGTAGAAGTTCAGCAGGTAGACCACCAGCCCGAAGGCCGCCCCGGTCAGCAGCACCATGCCGATGCTGGAGTCCAGGTGGAACGGCGCGATGATGGCCGCCAGGATCATGCCGAGCACCGCGCCCAGCACGAAGTGGATCACCAGTGCCGCCGTCACCGTGCTTACGCTGAACAGCGAGGTCTGCAGCACTTCCGGACCCATGACGATGGCAGCGATCATGCGCGTGGTGCCCCACGGGTTGACGCCGGCCACCATGGTGGACCAGAACAGCTCGACGACCATCAGCAGCGCCCYGGCCGCCAGCCCGGACACCGCCGCCGCCATCCAGTCAGGCAAACGGCGCACGTAGTGGTGCGATTGCATGTGAAGTTCCATAGCCACCTCCGGATACTGGTTTGCTGCATTTGCGCTGCAGTTTGCGCTGCAGTTGCGCCTCAGTAGCGCTGCCGCCAGTGCCGCGGCCCGCTTGCCGGCCTGGCCTGCATATTTGCTCAGCATAGGATACGCGGGCCTGTTAGTTAGACTGCAAGCGCGCAAAAATGTGCGTGTGGTGGACTACGCGCAACGCGCACGGGTGTGGCGATGTGAGCGGCCCCGTACGCATGTGGCAAGGCAGATACTTGGCGGGGGCGTTCAGCCGTTGATCGCCTCGACGGTGGCGAGCACGCCAAGTTCGCGCAGACTGCGCGTATGCCGTGCAAGTGCCTCGACGAAGACTTCCGAGCCGGCAAGCTCGCCGAAGACCGGGGCGAACGCCGTGATGGCCTCGATACGGGCGCGTTCGCGCGCCGCGGCGCCGTCGACCTGCGCGGCCCGCGCGTGCGCCCCCGCCAGCAGCGCGCGCAGCGCGGGCGCCAGCGGATCGTCGATCGCGTAGGTCGCGCCGTGCTCGTCGCGGCCGTCGAGGAAATGCAGCCAGGCCGCCACGCCGAGCGCCAGCCGCGCGAACGGCGCGCCGGCCAGCAAGCGGTCGCGGATCGGCGCGAGCAGGCGCTGCGGGATCTTCTGCGAGCCGTCCATGGCGATCTGGCCAGTCCTGTGCTGCAACGCGGGATTGGCGAAGCGGACCAGCAATTCGCGCCGGTAAGCGGCGGTATCGAGCCCGGGCAGCGGCGGCAGGGTCGGCAGCATCTCCTGCGCCATCGTCTCGCGCACCAGCGCCCGCATGGCAGGCTCGGCGACGACACGGTCGATGGTCGGCCACCCCGCCACCATGCCGAGATAAGCCATGGTGGAATGGCTGCCGTTGACGAGCCGGTGCTTGAGCGTCTCGAACGGCCGGGCACGCTCGACGAACTGAGCGCCGCCGGCTTCCCAGCGCGGCCGGCCCGCCACGAAGCGGTCTTCCATCACCCATTGCAGGAACGGCTCGCCCACCACCGGCCATGCATCCGCCACGCCGAGCGCCGCGCTGATGCGCGCGGCGTCGCGCGGCGTGGTCCGCGGCACGATGCGGTCGACCATCGCATTGGGGAACCCGCAGCGCCGCGCCACCCAGTCGTGCAGCGCGCCGTCCACGCGTGCGCAGAAGGCCAGCAACAAGCTGCGCAGCGTGTCACCGTTGGCGGCAATGTTGTCGCACGAGAGCAGCGTCAGCGGCGGCAACCCGCGCGCCATGCGCCGCTGCAGGCCGCGCGCGAGATAGCCGATGGCGGTGACCGGCGCGTCCGCGTGCTGCAGATCGTGCGTGATGCCGGGGTCGTCGAAGTTCAGCATGCCGCTGGCGGGCGCGTGGCAGTAGCCTTTTTCCGTCACCGTCAGCGTGACGATGCGCGCATCGGGATGGGCAATGCGCTCCAGCACCGCGCCGGGATCGGCCGGGGCCACCAGCACCGCGATCACGCCGCCGATGACCTGCAGCCGCTCGAAGGCATCGCCGCGTTCGTCGACGCCGCGCAAGGCCAGCGTGTACAGGCCCTGCTGCGGCGCGAGCGCGTCATGCGTATCTGGCTGGCGCAGCGATACGCCGACGATGCCCCAGGCGAGCGCGTCCGGGTCCGGGTCCGGGTCCGGGTCCGCCGTGCCGGCCTGCAGCGCGGCCTCGTTCACCACCGCCTGGTGGGCGCGATGAAACGCGCCGATGCCGAGATGGACGATGCCGCCGCGCAGGCGCTCGCGAGGATAGCCCGGGCGCACCACCTCCGGCGGCAATTGCGCGAGCGTGGCGGGATGAAGCCGCGGCGTGCTCATGATCGGCCTGCTCCTGTCTACCAGTGCCATAGCGTGCCGTCATGGGCAAGCCGGTTGACCGGCAGGTAGGCGCGCTGGTACGGATACTTCGCGGCGAGCGCCTCGTCGATCTCCACGCCGTGGCCCGGCACGTCGCCGGGATAGAGCATGCCCTTGGCGAAGGTGTACGCGTGGGGAAACACGGCGTCGGTCTCCTCGCTGTGGCGCATGTATTCCTGGATGCCGAAGTTGGGCACCCACAGGTCGAAATGCAGCGCGGCGCCCATGCACACCGGCGACAAGTCGGTGGCGCCGTGCGAGCCGGTACGCACCTGATGCAGGGCCGCGAAGTCAGCGATGCGGCGCAGGTGCGTGATGCCGCCCGCATGGACCACGGTGGCGCGGATGTAGTCGATCAGCTGCTCCTGGATCAGCGTCTTGCAGTCCCAGATGGTATTGAATACCTCGCCCACCGCCAGCGGCGTGGTGGTGTGCTGGCGGATCAGGCGGAAGCTCTCCTGATGCTCGGCGGGCGTGGCGTCTTCCATCCAGAACAGGCGGAAGGGCTCCAGCGACTTGCCGAGCCGGCCGGCCTCGATCGGCGTGAGGCGGTGGTGCACGTCGTGCAGCAGGTGCAGGTCCCAGCCCACCGCGTCGCGCACCTTCTCGAACAGGCGCGGGGTGTGGTCCAGGTAGCGCTCGGTGCTCCAGTCGTGTTCGGACGGCAGCGAGCCATCGGCCGGCTCGTAGAACAGGCGGTCGCCCGATACGCCGTACACCTTGTTCAGCCCCGGCACGCCGGATTGCGCGCGCACCGCGCGGTAGCCCATTTCCTTGTAGCGCAGCACCTCGTCCACGGTCGCTTCGATATCGCTGCCGTTGGCGTGGCCGTACACCATCACGCCGGTGCGGCTCTTGCCGCCCAGCAACTGGTACAGCGGCAGGCCCGCGGCCTTGGCCTTGATGTCCCACAGCGCGGTGTCCACCGCCGCGATCGCGCTCATGGTGACCGGCCCGCGCCGCCAGTACGCACCGCGATACAGGTACTGCCAGATGTCTTCCACCTGATGCGGGTCGCGCCCGATCAGGCACGGGATGACGTGTTCTTCCAGATAGCTCGCCACGGCCAGTTCCCGGCCGTTGAGCGTGGCATCGCCGATGCCGGTGAGGCCGTCGTCGGTCTCGATCTTCAGCGTCACGAAATTGCGTCCCGGGCTGCATACGATGACGCGCGCGGCGGTGATCTTCATGCTGTCTCCTGGTGTCGGTGCTGCCTTCCTCGTTTCGTCCCTGCCCTGGGCTTGCTGCCCTACATGACCGCGCCGAGCGACCATGGCACGAACTCGTTCTGCCCGTAGCCGTGCAGCTCGCTCTTGGTCTTGCGCCCCGACGCCGTGGCCAGCATCAGCCGGAAGATCTCCTCGCCCTTGCCGGCGATGGTGGCGCCGCCGTCGACGATATCGCCGCAGTTGATATCGATATCGGCGGCCTGCCGCTGCCACAGTGCGCTGTTGGTGGCCAGCTTGAGCGAAGGCGACGGCGCGCAGCCGTACGCCGAGCCGCGCCCGGTGGTGAAGCAGATCAGGTTGGCGCCACCGGCCACCTGCCCGGTGGCCGAGACCGGGTCGTAGCCCGGCGTATCCATGAACACCAGGCCCCGCGCCGTGACCGCCTGCGCGAACTCGTAGACCTCCACCAGGTTGGTGGTACCGCTCTTGGCCACCGCGCCGAGCGACTTTTCCAGGATGGTGGTGAGCCCGCCGGCCTTGTTGCCGGCCGACGGGTTGTTGTCCATGCTGCCCTGGTTGCGCGCGCAGTAGTCCTCCCACCAGCGGATGCGCGCGAGCAGGCGCCCGGCCACCGCCGGCGACACGGCGCGGCGCGTCAGCAGGTGCTCGGCGCCATAGATCTCGGGCGTCTCCGACAGGATCGCCGCGCCGCCGTGGCGCACCAGCAGGTCCACCGCCGCGCCCAGCGCGGGGTTGGCGGTCAGGCCGGAGTAGCCGTCCGAGCCTCCGCATTGCAGGCCCACGGTGAGGTGGCTGGCGCAGACGGCTTGCCTGTGCACGCGGTCGACATCCGCGAGCAGCTCCTGCACGATGGACACGCCGCGCGCCACCGCGCCGACGGTGCCGCCGCTGTCCTGGATATTGAAGGCATGCAGGCGCGCGCCGGCGCCGGCCAGGCTTTCTTCGGCCAGCAGGCCGTCGATCTGGTTGGTCTCGCAGCCCAGCCCCACCACCAGCACCGCGGCGAAGTTGGGATGGCGCGCATAGCCTGCCAGCGTGCGGCGCAGCACGCGCAGGTTCTCGCCCTCGCTGTCCGTGGCGCATCCTGCGCCATGTGTCAGCGCCACCACGCCGTCTACGTTGGGAAACGGCGCCAGCGCCCCGGGACGGATGTCGCGGCGGAAATGATCGGCAATCGCGCGCGCTACCGTGGCCGAGCAGTTCACCGAGGTCAGGATGCCGATGTAGTTGCGCGTGGCCACGCTGCCATCGGCGCGCACGATGCCGTCGAAACTGGCCGGCGTGTCGACGTAGGCGGTCGCATGCGCGTCGGCGCCCGCGGCATGATCACGCGCGAACTCGCCCATCGCCAGGTTGTGAGTATGCACATGCTGCCCCGGCGCGATGGGCTGGCGCGCAAAGCCGATGATCTGGTTATAGCGGCGCACCGGCTCGCCGGTGCCGATGGCGCGCACGGCAAGCTTGTGGCCGGGCGGCACCAGCGCCGCCACGGTCACGCCTTCGGAGGCGATGACGGTGCCGGGCACCAGCTGCCGGCAGGCGATCACGATATCGTCGGCGGGATGGATGCGGATGACCGTGGGTGCGGCGGGAAGACTGGATTGGCTTGCAGAAGGCATGTGGGCCCCGTCTCAGTTCGACCAGCCGCCATCGATCACCTGCGCCGTGCCGGTGGTGAAGGCGGACTCGTCCGAGCCGAGGTACACCGCCAGCGCGGCGATCTCGGCCGCGCTGCCGATGCGCCCCATTGGCTGGCGCGCCACGAAGGCGGCTTCCACCTCGGCCAGGCTCTTGCCGCCGGCGGCGGCCTGGTCCGCGATGCGCTGGCGCAGCGAGGGCGATTCCACGGTGCCGGGGCAGATCGCGTTGCAGCGGATGCCGTGCCCGACGTAGTCCGCCGCCACCGCCTTGGTCATGCCGATCACCGCCGCCTTGGTGGCGCCGTAGACAAAGCGGCTGGGCGCGCCCTTGATGCTGCCGGCCACCGACGCCATGTTGATGATGGAGCCGTGCCGCCGCGCCACCATGGCCGGCAGGAAGGCGCGCATCATGCTGTACATGGCGCGCACGTTCAGGTTCACCGAGAAATCGAAGGCGGCCTCGTCGCACTCGAGGATGGTGCCGTGGTGCACGAAGCCCGCGCCGTTGAACAGGATGTCGAGCGCGCCGGCCTGGCTGGCCACGGCCCGCACGGCAGCGGCGTCGGTCACGTCCAGTCGCAGCGCGGTGCATCCCGGCAGCACCGACAAGGCTTCGACCGCGGCCTCGTCGATGTCAGCGGCAATCACGCGCGCGCCTTCGCGCAGGAAGGCTTCGGCGGTGGCGCGGCCGATGCCCTGCCCCGCTGCAGTCACCAGGGCAAGCTTGCCCGCGAGTCGTTGGCTCATCTGTCGTTCTCCATCCAGGTTTCCGGCCGGCGGCCGGCAAAGACAATCAGGAAACCAGCGCCCGCGCCACCGTGCGGCGCGCGATCTCGCCCCAGTCCCACTCGATGCCCAGCCCCGGCGTGTCTGGCGCCATGGCATGGCCCGCTTCGATGCGCACGCGGCTGGCGGCGATGTCGTCCAGTTGCGGGATGTACTCCACCCAGGCCGCGTTCGGCACCGCGGCGCACAGCGACACGTGCAGCTCCATGAGGAAATGCGGGCAGATCGCCATGTTGTGGGCTTCGGCCAGGTGCGCCACCTTGAGCCACGGCGTGATGCCGCCGATGCGCGCCACATCGGCCTGCACGATGCCGCAGGCGCCCTGGCGGACGTACTCGGCAAACTGGCCGGGCGAGTACAGCGACTCTCCCACCGCCACCGGCACCGTGGTGGCGGCGGCCAGGCGCGCATGGCCGCCGACATCCTCGGCCGGCAGCGGCTCCTCGAACCAGGCGATGCCGATGGCCTCGAAATGCGGCGCGCGCCGGATGGCTTCCGCCGCGGTGAAGCACTGGTTGGCATCCACCATCAGCTCGAAGCTGTCGCCCACCGCTTCGCGCACGGCGGCCAGCCGCGCCACGTCGTCGCTGGCGCGCGCGTGGCCTACCTTCAGCTTGGCACCGCGAAAGCCCGCCTCGCGGGCGGCCACGGCTTCGCTGACCAGCGTGCCGGCGTCAAGGTGCAGCCAGCCGCCTTCGGTGGTGTAGACCGGCACGCGCTGCTGCGCGCCCCCGGCGGCGAGCCAGAGCGGCTGCGCATCGCGGCGGCAGCGCCAGTCCCACAGCGCGGTGTCGATGGCCGCCAGCGCCAGGCTGGTGATGGCGCCCACCGAGGTCGCGTGGGTGGCGAACAGGAGATCGCGCCAGATCGCCTCGATATGGGCGGGATCGCGGCCGATCAGGCGCGGCGCCAGGTGATCGCGCAGCAGCGCCATGACCGACGAGCCGCCGGTGCCGATGGTGTAGGCGTAGCCGGTGCCTTCGGAGCCGTCGTCGCAGCGGATGCGCACCATCGGCGTTTCCTGCGTGACGAAGGACTGGATGGCGTCGGAGCGCGGCACGCGCGGCGGCAGGTCCACCTGCAGCAGCTCTACCTGGACGATCGTGGCGGCGCTCATTTGCTGCCCACCAGGTTGGGCAGCCACAGGGTGATCTCAGGCACGTAGGTGATGGCGATCAGCGTCAGGAACAGTGGCACCAGCCACGGCAGGATGGCCACCGTGGTGCGCTCCACCGAGAGCTTGGCCACGCGCGCGAGCACGAACAGCACCATGCCCAGCGGCGGGTGCAGCAGGCCGATCATCAGGTTGAGCGTCATCACCAGCCCGAAGTGGATCGGGTCGATGCCGAGCTTGAGCACGATGGGCAGCAGGATCGGCACCAGGATGGTGATGGCGGCGGTGGTGTCGATAAAGCAGCCCACCAGCAGGATCAGCACGTTGGCGAGCAGCAGGAACACCCATTTGTTGTGGGTGAAGCCGAGGATGGCGTCGGTCAGCATCTGCGCCGCCTGGCTGGTCGTCAGCAGCCAGGCGAAGATCGACGCCGCGGTGACGATGAACAGCACCGAGGCGGTGGTCTCGATGGTATCGAGCGTGGCCTTGGCGAGCGAGCGCAGCGTCATGGAACGGTAGCGCACGAGCCCGAGGAAGAGCGCCCAGATCACCGCCGCCACCGCGGCCTCGGTCGGCGTGAACCAGCCCAGCGTCATGCCGCCGATCAGGATCACCGGCGCCATCAGCGCCATCACGGCGGAGAAATCGAAGTACCAGTCGAGCGCCAGCAGCACAACCAGCGCGCTCATCGCCGCCACGTTGGTGGAGACGCCGAAGCGCGTCATCAGCCAGATCGCCAGCGGGAACGCCAGCACCACCGCCACTTCGATGCTGGCATTGGCCAGCAGCTTCCACGAGAACGGCGTGTCGCTGCCCCAGCCGCGGCGGTGGGCGAACCAAGCCACCGTGCCCATCATGAACAGCGTCAGCACCAGCCCGGGCACGATGCCGGCCAGGAACAGCGAGCCGATCGAGACATTGGCCATCATGCCGTAGATCACGAACGGCAGCGACGGCGGGATGATGGGCCCGAGCGTGGCCGACGCGGCCGTCACGCCGACCGCGAACTCGGTCTCGTAGCCGTGGTCCTTCATGGCCTTGATCTCGATGGTGCCGAGGCCGGCCGCATCGGCGATGGCGGTGCCCGACATGCCGGAGAAGATCACCGAACCGATGATGTTGACATGGCCCAGGCCGCCGCGCATCCACCCCACCAGCGCCACGGCGAAGTTGTAGATGCGCCCGGTGATGCCGGCCACGTTCATCAGGTTGCCGGCCAGGATGAAGAAGGGTACGGCCAGCAGCGGGAAGCTCTCCACGCCGGCGATCATGCGCTGCGCCAGTATGACGTCCGGCGCGGTGCCGGAAGCCCAGATGTAGAGCAGCGACGCCACCGCCATCGAGATCGCGACCGGCAGGCCCAGCAGCATCAGCAGCAGGAAGGAAACTATCAGGATCCACATGGAGGCGCGCTCCCGGTTAGTCGTCGATGGTCTCGAACGCCTCGGGGCGCTCCAGGATGGAATAGCCCTGCGTCCAGTTCTGCCAGCACACCTGGCAGGAGCGCAGGAACATCAGCATGAAGCCGGCCAGGACGAGGTAATAGACCCAGCTCTTGCTCCACTCGATGGTGGTCATCGGCTCGTCGCCCACCACCAGGATGTAGCGCCAGACCAGCCAGCCGGCGTAGGCGAGAAAAGCGGTGCGCACGAGATCGACCAGGGTCGACAGCACGCGCGCCAGGCGCTGCGGCAGGTAGCGGTACAGCAGGTCCACCTGGATATGCCGGCTCTTGCGCACGCACATCGCGGCGCCGGCGAATACCACGCCGATCAGGCAGTAGGTGGCCAGTTCTTCGGTCCAGGCCAGCGAATCGTTCATCACGTAGCGCGTGAAGAACTGCAGGAAGACCAGGACCGTCATCAGCCAGAACAGGCCGAGCGTGAACCAGTCCTCGGCGGCGTAGCCGCTCAGGTCCACCGGCTGCCCGTCGGCCTCCTCGAAGCTGTGCACAAGCTCCTCGACCGAAGCCATGTGCGGCGTGCCGTCCGGCGGCGCGGGCTGCGCCGGCGCATCGGCCGTGATCCTGGATTGCATTTCCATCGGTGTGCTCCGCGAATGATTGGTGCTGGCCTGCGTCTGGTGTGCGATCAATCGACTTCTGCCCGGATGACTCGCGGGCGATGTGTCGTCGCCCCGCTCCCACTGTGCGGGAGAGGGGCGACGACACGCGGCAGCCCGGGCGCCCTCTTCCGCGTTTCCTGCCGCGTTTCCCGCCGCGTTCCTTGCCGCGGCGCTCCGGCGCATGCCAGCCTCAATGCACCGCCTGGATCTTTTCCCAGTCGGCCTTGCGATAGCCCTGCGATTCGAAGCTCACGTTCTTGAGCACCGCCTCGCGGTACTCCGGCACGCTGATCTCCGTCACGCTCAGGCCCTTCTGCTTGAACACCGACACCAGCTCCTTCTCGCGCGCGACCACGTCGGCGGTGGCGCGCGTGGCGGCTTCCTGCGCGACGTCGGTGAACATCTTGCGGTCGGCCTCGGGGAGCTTCTTCCACAGGCCGCCGGAGATCACGGTGTTGAGGTGGTCCACGATGTGGCCCGTCATCACGATGTACTTCTGTACCTCGTAGAACTTCTTCGCTTCGATCGTGGTGAGCGGGTTCTCCTGCGCCTCGACCGTGCCGTTCTGCAGGGCAAGGTAGACCTCGGCGAAGGCGATCGGCGAGGTATTGACGCCGCACGCGCGCGGCATGGCCAGGTAGGCCGGCACATCGGGCACGCGCATCTTCAGGCCCTTCATCTCGGTGCAGTGCGAGAAGGGCTTGTTGGAGGTGGACTCGCGCGTGCCGTAGTAGGTGGTGGCGACGATATGGTTACCGGACTTCTCCTCGTAGCCGCGCGTGAGTTCCTTGTAGATGTCGCTCCTGGTATAGGCCAGCAGGTGGCTGGCGTCGCGGAAGGTGTAGGGGTAGTAGGTCACGCCGATGCGCGGGAACGACTTGGCGGCGAAGCTGGAGCCCGAGATGATGATGTCCACCGTGCCCATCGCCAGGCCCTGGTTGATGTCGTTCTCCTTGCCGAGCTGCGAGGCGGGGAAGACATCGATCTGGTACCGGCCGTTGCTGCGTTTCCTGATTTCCTCGGCGGCCCACACCGACCACTTGTGGAAGGGCTCGGAGGTTTCATAGACGTGCGCCCACTTGAGCTTGGTCTGGGCCAGCGCGCTGCCGCATGCGAGCGTGGCCGCGCAGGCCGCCAGCAGCATGGCCGCGGGCAGCAGGGTGGAAGGCAGGCGCAGGGAAAATGGCTTCATGCTCGGTCTCCTTTTCGTTGGGTATGGCCGCGCGCTCTCTTGCGGATGCGCTGCGGCACTCGGGTCTGCTCAGGTCTGCTCGGGTCTGCTCAGGTTTGCTGCATCGATGCGGTGGTGAGTTGCACCTTGGTGCTGCGGGTCTTGTCGGCGGCCAGCCTGAATGCTTCGACGGCCTGCGCCAGCGGCAGCTGCGCCGACAGCAGCGGCCGCACGTCGACCCGGCGCTGCGTGAGATAGCGCACCGCCCAGTCGAACTCGCGCCCGAAGCGGAACGCGCCGACATAGTCCAGCTCGCGCGCCATGATGTCGTTGGCGGGAAAGTGCAGGCCCTCGGCGCTCAGGGTGCCGATCTGCACGATGCGCGCGCCGCGCCGCGCGGCGGCGAGGCAGGTGCCTAGCGCGGCGGCGCTGCCGGCGGCTTCGAGGCAGACGTCGGCGAGTTCGCGCAGCGCTTGCGGGTCGGCCTGGTCGGTGCGGATGCCCTCGTCCGCGCCCACGCTGCGCGCCACCTCGAGCGGGCGGTCGGCGATATCGCAGGCGATGATGCGCGCCGCGCCGGCCAGGCGCGCGGCCATCACCACCAGGCTGCCGATGGTGCCGCCGCCGGTCACGAGCACGGTCTTGCCGAGCAGTTCGCCGGCACGGTTGACACCGTGCAGCGCGACGGAGAGCGGTTCGGCGAAGGCCAGTTCGCCCAGCGAGATATCGGCATCCACCGGCGTGAGTTGCCGCTCGTGCATCAGGAAGTGCTCGCGGAACATGCCCTGCACGTGCGGGTAGACGCTGGCGCTGCCGAGAAAGCGCATGCCGCGGCAGAGGTTGTCGCTCCCGAGGCGGCAGTAGTCGCACTGGCCGCAGGCGTGCGAGGGATTGATCGCCACCTTGTCGCCGGGCGCCACGCGCGTGACGGCGCTGCCGACGCGGGCGACGGTGCCGGCGGCCTCATGGCCCGGCGTCAGCGGCTCGCGGATCACGAAGGCCCCGACCTTGCCGTGGAAATAGTAGTGCAGGTCGGAGCCACAGATGCCGGCTGCGCCAAGGCGCACTTCCACTTCGTGTGGGCCGGGGGCGGCGGGATCGACATGGGAGAAGCGCAGGTCTTCGCTTCCGTGGATATGGCAGACCAGCGACATCACGACTCCTTGGCAGGCTTGCGCGGCTTGCGCCGCGAATTGGGGGAGGGCGCCGGCGCGGCATCGCCGGCGACGGGCGCGGCGCCGGGCCATGCCGCATAGAAGCGCCCGTGCGAGGCTTCGAGGTGCTCGCACATGGCGTCGCGCGCGGCGTCGGGCGATGCCGCGGCGATCGCGGCAACCACCGCGCGGTGTTCGGCGATGGCCGCGCGCCAGCTCGCTTCGTTCTCGAAATGACTGCCGAAGCGGGCGAAGAGCGGGTTATGGCGCTCGTCGAACAGCTCGGCCACCATGCGCTGCAGCACGGCATTGCCGGAGACTTCGGCGATGCGCAGGTGGAACAGGCGGTCACCCTTGGCCGGGATGTGTCCGCTGCCGGCTTCGTCTTCCATGATGGCGATGGCCTCTTCGAGCGCGGCCAGCAGCGCCGGCGTGGCGTGGCGCGCGGCGTTGGCCGCCATCTCGCCCTCGATGGTCTGGCGCGCGCGGATCACGTCCAGCGGCGGCTCGGCCACCACGCTGGCGGCGCGCGCGCGCTCGGGTGGGCAGGCATAGATACCCGAGCCCATGCGCACTTCGACCAGCCCCTCCACCTCGAGCGCGATCAGCGCTTCGCGCACCGACGGGCGCGACACGCCGAGCTGGGCGGCAAGGTCACGCTCGGGCGGCAGGCGCGAGCCGACCGGGAATTCGCCGTTCTCGATCAGCCGGCGCAGCTGGTCGGCGATCTGGCGGTACAGGCGGCGGGGTTCGATCTGCTGCAGGGGCATGTCGGCGCGCAACTCCCGGGAATCCGTTCAGGCCTGAAGGTAAAGTGGCCTGACCAATTTTTAGGTGTTTTTTACGCGGACGACAAGGACAAGTTATGAGGCAGCGCAGCAAGGCCGCGCCTTCCATTGCCCTGGCGCCCTTCTGCGGCGCGAAAAGGAAGAATTGCGGAGCGCACAATGAATTGCCGCGCCAACCGTGCGCGCGGGTGCCGCGTGCCGCTTAGGTGACAACCCCGACGCGATCGGGCTTGGCGTACCGCCGACACTTTCTATACTGGAACAACAAGGAGAGAGACAGGAGACAGCCGTGCTGCACTTCACGTCACATGATCTTGTATTTCTGATCCCGATGGCGCTGGTTGGCATGATCGCCTTCGGCGGGATTCCGTTCACGGCCCGGGCTTTGCGCATCAGTTGCCGCGCGGCCGGCGCGATCTTCGGAGCCCTGCTGGCGGTGGCCCTGCTCGAGGCGCTGCCACTGCTCATCTGAGCACTGCCCGACGCATTGCGCGTTCGAGGGAACTGCGGGCTGACTGTGGAAAGGAGGCCGCGATGACGCTTGGGCTGCTGGCCACCATCATGGTGACTTTGTTGCTGGTCACCGTCGGCGCCGCGATCTGGCGCTGCAGCCATCCGTATCGCATGCGCTATCGCCGCTGTGCCGGACGCAGGCGGCGCGGCGGTATCTGCAAGGAATTGCAGCGTCACTGAGGCAGCGTCACTGAGCCGCCCGCCGGCGGCCGGGCGCCGCACGCCGGACACCAATGCCAGGCGTCAGGCGCTACGCTCCACGGCCTTGCCTGAGCCTTCCGGCTCAGATCTCGATCATCGCGAACTCGCCCTTGCCCACGTCACATTCGGGGCAGCGCCAGTCTTCCGGAATCTCTTCCCAGCGCGTGCCGGGGGCAATGCCGTCTTCCGGCCATCCCTGTTCTTCGTCATAGACCCAGCCGCAAATCAGGCAAACCCAGGTCTTGTAGGCAACGACTTCCTGCAGCAAAACGCACTCCTGTTTTCCATTCCGGGCCAGATCATACAAGCTTTTGGCCGGCAGCGGCTTGCGCCGCCGGCCCGTGGCGCCGGGTGCGCTGCTGCCTTGCCGGCCCTACTGGCGGATGGCGAAGTCGACCCGGTTGGGCGCGCCTTTGTCCTTGATGCCCTCGGCGCTGAGCTTGGGGGCGGTCAGGAACAGGTGGCTGTCCGGTACCTTGGCATCGCGTTCCAGCGCCTGCTTGACCGCCAGCGCACGCTGCTCGGCGAGTTGCCGCAGTTCCACATCGGTCACCGGTGCATTGTCGAGCAGCAGCTTTTCCATCTCCTGAGGCGGCAGCGACTTGGACAGGCCGATCATGTTGCGCGGCTTCTTGAACGATTCGCGCTTGTAGACCGCCTCCAGGTACTTCGGATATTCCTGCGCCGACACCGTCACCTTGGCACCCTGCTCGCCCTCCTCATTCTCTTCGGCCACCGCTCCCTCGCGGGCACTGGTGCGCAGGTCGCGTGCCTTCTGCTCGGCCACGCGCGCGTCGAGCCAGGCCCGGCGAGCGCCGGCCATGTCGGTGGCCGGATCGATGCGGCCGCTGATCTCCAGCCGTAGCGCGGGGCGGTCGGCCAGCGCCTTGCCGAGCGTGGCGATCTTCTCCTTGGCCGCCGGCGTCAGCGTGGCGGTGCCAGGTGGGAATTCCACGTAGCCCAGTTCGTCGCCGCCGCCGCCACCGAAGGCCGAGGCGATCAGCGAAAACGGCGAGGTGATGGCCTTGGTCAGCAGGTTGACGATGACCCGCGCGATCACCCCGCCGATGCTGAACTGCGGATCGGACAGCGAGCCCGACACCGGCAGGTTGATGTCGATCACGCCGTTGCGGTCCTTCAGCAGCGAAACCGCCAGCAGCACCGGCAGCTTGGTCGCGGTGGGGCTGTCGACCTTGTCGCCGAAGGTGAGCTGGTCCAGGTAGAGATGGTTGCGCGCGTCCAGCTTGCCGTTCTCGATCTTGTACGCCACATCCACCGTGAGCTTGCCCTTGGTGATCGGATAGCCGGCGTACTTGGTCGCGTACGGGGTGAGGCGCGTCAGTTCCACGCCGGCGGCCTTGGCGGCGATGTCGAGGTAGAGCTGGTCGGCCAGCGGGTTGAGCTTGCCGTCGATCGTGACCGGGGCATCGTCATCGATGCGCCCGGCCAGGGTCAGGTCGGCGGGGGCCGGATCGGTCGATGTGACCTTGGAGACCGAGCCCTTCATATCGGTCAGGTTGGCCGAGTAGTTGGGCTTGACGAAGAAGTCCGAGAAATTGATGTTGCCCTTCTCCACCGTCACGCCACCGATGCGGACCTGCGGCTTGGCAGCCGCCCTGGCGGCGGCGGGCGCCGGAGCGGGAGCGGCGGCAGGCGCAGAGGCCGGGCTGGCCTGCGTCAGGCTGGTGCTCGGCGCGGCTTCGCCTTTGGCGGCGCCGCCGGCCAGGACATCCTGCAGGTTCAGCCGGCCATTGGCGTTGAGGATCACGCGCGCGTAAAAGTCGGACAGCGCCACGCTGCCCACGCCCACCTTCACCGGCCCCTTCGACTCGTCCATGGCGAAGTCGATGCCGTTGACCGCCAGCGAGCGCCAGCGCAGGAAATCGTCGCCGGTCACGCGGTCCACGCTGCGCACATTGCCGAGCAGCGCATTGCCGGCGAAGCGCGCGGCAATCGGCTTGCCGCTTGGCGCATCCACGCCCAGGCGGCCCTTCACGGTCGCGGTGCCGCCGCGCAGCGCGGCGTTGAAGCGGTCGGCCAGGTAGGGCTGCATCGGTGCCAGGTCGATCTCGCGCAGGTCCAGTTGCAGCTGCACGGCCGGCACCGTGGGCAGCATGGTGCCATCCAGGGCCAGCACGCCGCGGCGGCCGGTCTCGGCCTTGAGCTTGAGCGGAATCGCGCCGCCGGCCATGGGCCACTGCAGCATGCCGGTGGCCAGGCTCACGTTGCGGTACTGGTGGATGACAGGTCGGTCGCGGTTGGCGACGGCCGGCTCGTAGTCCGTCACGCGCACCTCGCCCCCATCGAGCGAGAACTTGCCGAGCTGCGCCTTCCACGGCAGTGACCTGGCCGCCGGCGCGCTCTCCGGCTGGACGGTCTTGGCCGTGGCGACGGCCGTGCGCTGGCTTGCCTTCTGTTCGGACTGCGCCGCCCACAGGCGCGCGCTCTCGAGCAGCTGGCCGCGGTAATCGCGCGTGAGCGCCACCTGCGGCTTGGCCACCACCAATTGGCCGGCCTGGAAGGTATGGCCGGCGAGATCGAACGCGATGTCGTCGAGCGCCACGCGCTCGGCACGCATGACCGGCAGGTTGGCAGTGTCGCTGTCACTGTCGCGTCCACGGGCGCGGCGCGCATCGCGCCGGCGGGCATTGTCGGCGGCATTGCTGGCGGCATTGCTGGCTGCGGCATTGTTGGCCGCGGCATTGCCGGCCGCAGCGCCGCCGGTGGCCAATGCAGGTACCGTGACCGGTTCGCGCGTGCTCAGGTAAAGCGGCGCCAGCTCCACGCGGGACTTGTCCAGCGAGAACGCAAAGGCGGGGCCGCCCCAGGCCATCTTGTAGTGCAGTTCGGCGTTGACGGCGGTATCGCCGAGCTTGGTGCGCAGCTCGGGCGGCCACCACGCGGCAAATCCTTGCGGCCTGACGCCGCTGGCCTGCAGCGTGCCGGCCATGGTGCCGGAACGCAGCGTCAGTTCACCTTCGTGGCTGAGGCTTTGCCCCTCGCCCAGCGCCAGCTTGGCCTGTACCTTGGCAGGCTTGTCGCTGTCGCCGGACAGGCCCGCGACTTCGGCGTCCAGCGGTCCGAGCGCCAGCGTGCCTGGCCCGGAAGCGGCAAGCTCGTCGCGCAGCGCGAGACTGGCTTGCTTGATGCTGATCTGGTCGACCGCATAGGTCCACGGTGCCTCGGCCGGCTGCGGCTGCGCGATGCCCGCCGCCGCGGGCGCCGAAGCGGGCGCGGCTTTCGCGGCCGGCGCGGAGGCCGGCGCCGCGGCGCCGGGTGCGGGAGCAGGCCTTGCCGGCCTGGCTGGCGCCGTGGCGGTGGCCTGCGGCAGGAAGGCCTGGGCCAGGTCGAGCGTGCCATCGGCATGGCGCGTGGCGTTAGCAGCCAGTCCTTCCACCGTCACGCTGCGCAGGTGCGCCTTGTGGCCCAGCGGCTCGATGCGGGTGATATCGACGGCCAGGCGGCCCGCCTTCAGCAGCGGCGAGCCGTCGTGCTTGCGGATATCGGCCTCGCGCAGCGCCGCCGTGCCCGCCAGGAAGATGTCCTGCTTGTCCTTGTCCTGGATAAAGCCAAGCGTCAGCCGCGTATCCAGCAGGCCGCCCTTGATCTCGGCGTCCTTGAGCCTGGGCGCGAATGCCATGTAGCGCGGCAGCTCCAGGGCATCGAGATTCAGGTTCAGGTGCGTCTCGTGCGAGGCGGCGAACGGCAGCATGGTGCCGTCGAGCGCCAGCGCGGAGCCGTTGATGCGCGCGCTCAGCGTGGGCCGCGTGACGATCTCTACGTCGTGCGGCAGGTTGGACAGGAACGGCAGCGTGATGGTGAGGTCGTCCACGCGCTGCGTCTGCTGGAGCAGCTTGTCATCGAACACCAGGCTGCCACCGGTCAGGGCGATATTGTTGACGGAGAAGCGCGCCGGCTCGGACTTGGGCGGGGCCGGCCTGGCGGCGAAGCGCTCCTGGATGTCCGCGTAATTCATGCGGCCGCTGGCATCGCGCGCGAGGTGCAGCGCGGGCCTGTCGATATGCACGGCGTCCACTACCGGCGCCATGTGCCACAGCGAGGCGATGGCGCCGTCGATTTCCGCTTCGCCCAGCGTGAGCATCGGCGTGGTGCCGTCGGGCTCGTAGATGGTGACGTCGGAAACGGTGACCGCCAGCGAGAACGGCCGGACCTGGGCGCCGCCGAAGGTGACCTTGCGGCCGAGCGCTTCGCTGGCCTTTCCGGCCACGAACGACTTGATCAGCGGTGGCCCGCCGAAATACCCGGCCAGGCCGAACACCGCCAGCGCGGCCACGATGCCGCCGGCTACCCGCACGCCAGCCCGGCGGCGCGGCGTGGCGGTTGCCGCCTGCATGGAGAACTTGATTGCCATGTGATCCTGAAGAATTCGACCCCGAAACACCCTCACCCGAAATCCCGTTATTTCCGGGCTGCCGAAAAGCCGCGCACGCTGCGCACGCGGAATTCGCCTGCCGCCAACGCAAGAAGATGCGCTTTTATTATGCGGCTATCCGGCGAATCGGCCACTTTGTGGCCCTGATTTCACTTTTTACCCACATTATGGCAACGGTTCGGGGCAAAGCAAAGGCATTCAAACTAATCTCAAGGCGATTTCAGGACTGCAAATAATCCATTCAACTGGGCTGGTGCCGGCCGGGCCCGCGCCAATCTGGTATTGTTCCGTCTTTGCGAAGCGTCTTGTCGCAAGCCAGCGGCTTATCCGCCACTTCGTGCCTGCTTCTCCCGCGCTGTAACCCTCCGGCCAGATCCCTCCACGTCAACCGTGTTGTGCGCTTCGCATGCGAACTTTTTCCATGCGAGTCTCCTCATGTCGACCATCAGCAGTACTGCCGGAGCAGACGACGCGCGCAGCATCCCGGCGCGCCCCCTGACCGGACAGGATTACAAGACGCTTGCCCTCGCCGCCCTCGGGGGCGCGCTCGAGTTCTACGACTTCATCATCTTCGTCTTCTTCGCCACCGTCATCGGGCAGCTGTTCTTCCCGCCCTCGGTGCCGGACTGGCTGCGCCAGCTGCAGACCTTCGGCATTTTCGCCGCGGGGTACCTGGCCCGCCCGCTGGGCGGCATCATCATGGCGCACTTCGGCGACCTGCTCGGCCGCAAGAAGATGTTCACGCTTTCCATCCTGCTGATGTCGGTGCCGACGCTGCTGATGGGCCTGCTGCCGACCTACCACGCGATCGGCCTGCTGGCGCCCGTGGCGCTGCTGCTGCTGCGCGTGATGCAGGGCGCGGCCGTGGGCGGCGAAGTGCCCGGCGCCTGGGTCTTCGTCTCCGAGCACGTACCGGCGCGCCGCACCGGCTACGCCTGCGGCACGCTGACCGCCGGGCTGACCGCCGGCATCCTGCTGGGTTCGCTGGTGGCCACCGCCATCAACAGCATCTTCACGCCGGCTGAACTCACCGACTGGGGCTGGCGCGTGCCGTTCCTGCTCGGCGGCGTGTTCGGCATCGGCTCGATGTACCTGCGCCGCTGGCTGCACGAGACGCCGGTGTTCGCCGAACTGCAGAAGCGCAAGGCGCTTGCCGCGGAAATGCCGCTCAAGGCGGTGGTGCGCGACCACCGTGGCGCGGTTGCTGTATCGATGCTGCTGACGTGGATGCTGTCGGCCGGCATCGTGGTGGTGATCCTGATGACCCCGACCTTCCTGCAGAAGATCTACGGCTTCGACGCGCGCACCGCGCTGGTGGCCAACAGCGTGGCCACGCTGTGCCTGACCGTGGGCTGCGTGGTGGCAGGGCTGATGGCAGACAAGATCGGCGCCCGCGTGACGCTGTTCGTCGGCGGACTGCTGCTGGCGGTCAGCTCCTATATCTTCTATAGCGTCCTGCACACGCGCCCCGACCTGCTGATCCCGCTGTATGCCGTGGCCGGCTTCTTCGTCGGCACCATCGGCGCGGTGCCGTTCGTGCTGGTCAAGGCCTTCCCGGCGCAGGTGCGCTTCTCGGGCCTGTCGTTTTCGTACAACCTGTCGTACGCGATCTTCGGCGGCCTGACTCCGATGATCGTCACGCTGATGCTCAAGAACGACCCGCTCGCGCCCGCCTACTACGTGGTGGCGCTGTGCGCACTGGGCATGGTGACGGCGCTGTTCGTCAAGGATCGCTCGCTGGCCTGAACCAGCTGTCCCGCTCCGGAAAGGCAAAAGGGCCGCACTTGGCTGTGCGGCCCTTTTTATTTGCCTTGCGGCCGCCACCTCAGCGGCGATGCTGCCTGAAGAATTTCCACATCAGCGCGCTGGCGTCGGGCCCGACCGGCGAGTGATAGGCAAAGTCGCCGTCACCGCCGCTCCACGCGTGACTGAGACCGGCAATCTCGCACACTTCCACCATCTCGCGGTTCCACACGCCGAAGCTGGCCTCGAGGTAGTCGCCGGCAGGCAGGGCCGCGGAAGGCGGATCGACGCGCGCAACGGCGGCGCCGGTACCCGCCGCATCGGCGGGCGGCACTCCGGCATGGTCCGGGTGCCGCTTCGCGTCGCCGTTCATGCGGTCGTCCACGCGTTCGGTCATGCCGTTGTAGGCCAGGAATTGCCGCGCCAGCAGACGTGCGTTGACCGGATTCACCGCATCGTCGGCCATGCCGTGCAGGATGATGGCGGGCATCCTGGGTCCGCCCGGCATGGCGCCGGCGGCATCCAGCAGCATCGCCGGGTCGACGCTGCTGCCATGCAGCATGGCACGCAGGCCGTCGTGCGGGGTATGCCCGGCGCCGACTACCACCCCGGAGTGCAGGCCCACGGCGGCGATCTTGCCGGGATAGCGCAACGCCACGACCGCCGCCATGCTGGCGCCAGCGGACAAGCCGGCCAGGTAGACCTGGTCGGCGCGCACGTCGGGCCGCGTCACCAGTGCATCGATCAGCACCGACAGCGCCTGCGCCTCGCGGCCGCCTTCCGTGGCGCCCAGGTCGAACCATTGCCAGCAGCGCTGCATCTGGCGCCGCAGCGGCTGCTGCGGATAGGCCACGATGAAGCCCTCGCGCTCGGCCAGCGCGTTCATGCGGGTTCCGGCGGCCAGGTCTTCCGGCGTCTGCCGGCAGCCATGCAGCATCACGACCAGCGGCATGGGGCGGCGTGCCCCGCGCGAAGGCACATAAAGCCAGTACGGCAGGTGCGGCACCAGTTCGCCCGGCAATGGCGCCAGGTCGTGGTGGTGAGCGGTCCATTCGCCGGGCAGAGGCTGCCGCGACGGCAGGCGCAAGGGAGCGGGCGAGCGCGCCCGCAGGCGGGGGGACGCCGGGTTAAGAGTTGCGATACGGTCGAACCATGTCTTGAGTTGGCGCACGGACTGCGGCTGCGCCCGGCTGATGTGCCGGAGTTGCGCATGCCAGTCCGCCGAAAGGCTCTTGGCCATGAAGACTCCTGCTGTCTGCATTGTTGCGATGCAGCATAACACAGCCGCCAGGGCGCGCCCGCCGTCGCTTTCCAGCCACATGTCATGCAAGGCAGACATTGCGCCCCGCTGCGTGCAGCAACGCGCGCATGGGGCGCCGCGCTACCGCATCGAAAAAATTTGATCCGGAGCGCAAAAGAACACAGATACACCCGAGTTAGCGGCAGAAGGGCCGTGGTTATACTGCATTGGTGTCAATTCCGGGGAATTGGAGAACGCATGGCCACGTCCGAAGAAGCTATGTCGAGCTGCTCGCTGTGCTTGACGAAGACCCCGAGCGCGTGACGATCCGCCCACCTGGGAAGGCGCCGGGCCGGGTGCCGGGCGGAATGCCTCGCCGGCCAAGGCTTCACTGCCGCCGCACCAGCGTGGCGGGGCCGTGCGCGCGCCGGCGGCGTAGGACAAAGACCGACAGCTTGCCCGCGCAATCGCGGTTATGGTCAGCCCATGCCTCAGTGCACGCAGAAGACGCCAGCCAGCGCTGGTCCTCTGCGCGCGACGGCGCCCGACCTGGTTTCCGGTATCTATCTGTATGCGGGACTCCCCTTTTGCCGCGCGCATCCGCGCGGCGCCACTTGCCTTCCTGATGATCACCGGACTCGCACCGGCAGTCGCTGCGCAAGCGAACACGCCGGCATCGCTCTCCAAGCTGGCCAGGCTCTTGCTCGGCACAGTCGAGGGCAAAGGCACCGGCATGAGCGGGGTCACGCGGCTGACAGGCGGTGGCGCGGACGCCGAACTCGTCGCGGCATGCCAGGAACTGACGCGTGCCGGACCTTTCACGCTCGACAACGCGACCCGCCTGGAGGGCTGCAGCGTTTCGCCCGGCAAGCGGGTGGTATTCCGCCTGAGCCTGGTAGGGGTCGACGCCTCGCGCGAGGGCACCGTGGCCTTCATGGCCAGTGCGGGGCCGGTGCTGGTAAAGGGCATCTGCCGTAACCCGGACGTGCCGGTGCTCGGCCGCATGGGTGTCACGCTGAACTACCGCTACCAGGGCAAGGGCAACCAGCCGGTAGGGGAAGTCACGATTCCGCCGGAGCGCTGCGACAGCAAATGAGGCACGGCAAGGGAGGCACAGGCAAGGCGCTCAGCGTTTTTCCTGGGCACATTCCTGCCGGTACGCTTCGTTGAGCTTCTTGCGGTCGGCCTGGCGTTCGATCATCTGGTGGGTGCTGCCATCGGCGGAAGTCACCGTGGACTTGCCGGCGGACCATTGCGTGCCCGAGGGCAATCCGTTGATCCGGTCGAGCAAGGCCTGGCAGTGCGTGCGCTGGGCCGGCGTCAGGGTACCGTCGGCGGCCGGGCCGGCATTGTCGGTGGCGGGGTCGAGCATCAGCGGCGGCGGTGGCGCGACCATCGGCGCGGGAACCTCCAGCGCGGCGGCGGTGGCAAGCTGGCTGCCAGGCAGCCAGAGTCCCAGCAGGCCAGCCATGACTATCGAAGCCCGTCTCATTTCTCATCTCCACAGTGGGGGCGCTACGCGCCATCCCTGACGATCCTGGCTCATGGGTCGCCAGCACTCAGCGCCGTCAATCGTGCATGGCGGGAAGATCCGGACTTAGCTTCGTTCCTTGCTGTTGCCGCCACGGTTATTGGGGTTGCGCAGCAGCTCGAGCTTGAGCAGCGCATCGGCAAGCATACTCTTAAGACGGGTGTTTTCCTCCTGCAACTCACGCAGCTTGCGGCTTTCGCCCCGCGCTTCCCCTCCCGCGCCGTGCGCGTACTTGATACGCCAGCCGTAGAAGGACGCATCACTGAAGCCATAGCGCGCGCACAGTTCGCGCACCGGCACGCCGGTCGCCGCTTCCGCAAGGTAGCCGCGGATCTGCTCCTCCGAGAATCGTCTGTTCACTGCCTGCCTCCGCTAGCAAAGGCCGCTCGCGCCCGGCAGGCGCGTGCGTGGCCAGTTCTACCCCTGCCGCAAAGTTACCACCCGCACCGCAAAAGGCAATTCAGTGTGTTCATGACGCGAGTTAAGCAATTTGGAGAACCACGCCGGCGTGACGCCGGCACATCCCTATCGCCCCAGCCCCACCTGACCCGGGCAAACCTTTAAGAATAACACTACGGAAACGGAAGGCAATTAAACATTTTCCACGAGTGAATTCAGTTCTTTTTAGATCCACCCTTCGCGGCTGGACGCGTGAATATCCGATGACAAAATCGATCTCAACTTAATTGACGAATTATTTTCCCGAATTGCGGAGTGAACCGGGAGTGACATCGCCATCGCCACTGAAAGCGCATGAAAAACAACCGGATAATGAAAGCCTTGCGCTATTTTATGCCGCCACCGGCACCCAGGAGACCCGCAGTTATGATTCGCAGAACACATGCATTCTTTATTGTCTCTATGTCCGAACAACATGAATTAGATGATGTATTTTTTATAATCCCAACGAAAGGACCCCTGGCAAGTTTCAAAGTTATGTATTAATCTTGTCTGGCATTAACTAAATTTCGATCGCCGGTTGCCGGGCTCCATGCCCCGTGCAAAACAGGCGACAGGATCCCTTCGCCAAGCCGGGTCGGCTGCAGTTTTTTCAGCGAACGGGTCTTTATACCGGGCCATCATTCTGGAGAAACACTTCTTCATGGATCCCGCATGCGCCGGGACATCTGGAGAGGCAACGTATATGGCCCAGGCTCCGCTTCATCCCGGTACTGGCTCGGGGCCATGACCGGCCACGGCAACATCACGAACAAGAAAAAACTAAAAAAGAAAAACCAAGTTTCAAATCGGGAGAAGCTACCATGCGGCACGTCAGCACCAAGCTTTTGCACGTCTTCGTTCTGCTGATGGAATATCGAGACCTCAGCGCCGTCGCCGCCTGCACGCAAGGCCGGGTTCCGACCATTGCCTACAGCCTCGCGCGGCTGCGCGAGATCACCGGCGACCCCCTCTTCATCCGCCGCAACGGCACGCTGGAACCGACCGCGCACGCCCTGCGGCTGGAACAGACCGCACGGCAGATCCTGTCGAAATGGTCCCACCTGGTGCGCCCCGCCACGCCAGCCGCCGAAGCAGCCAGCCCGCAACGGCGCATCTCGATCGGGTTTTCGCCTTCGATCGGCGATCCGGTCATCACCGAAATCCTCACCGCGCTGTGCGAGCAGTTTCCCGAAGACCGCTTCATGACGCGGCCGGTCTTTGCCGACGCCGCGCTTGCCGCCCAGCTGGACAGCGGCGAACTGGATTGCGCATTCGTGGTGGACAGCCATTTCGTGCCCGACCAGGTGGCATTGCACAGCATCATGGCCACGCCGCGCCGCCTGGTCAGCGTGATCCGGCCCGGCAGCCCCGAGGAAGCGGAAGGCAGGAACGAATGGATCCTGCTGCAGGAAGACACCGAGCCGGGCAGCCCGTTGCACGGTTTCCTGAACCGGCTTGCCCACGATCCGGCTTACCGGGAAACCGTGGTGCCATCCTGGCATACCCAGGTAGCGCTGCTGCTCGCGGCGGGCGGCACCTGTCCGCTGCTGGACTTCAATGTGCCGCTGGTCACCCGCAACCAGAAGACGCGCTTGCTGGCGCCGCCGAGCAGCTTTCCCGAATGGGCCGCCCTGCATTTCTGGGCGCCGGCGCGGGCCAGCACAGGCAACGCCTTGCGCGGCATCCTCGAGATTGGCAGCGCGGTCCTCCACGATCCGGTCGTCGCCATCGACCGCCGCCACCGGGCCCAGGAAAGCCGCACCGCGTACGCGGCCTGACACGCGCGCAAGCCGCCTGGCAAGCCATCCCCGGATGCCCCGGCGGCTGGCGGCCGGCCAGCGTCAAGCCCGGACTTTTCGGCTCCAAATTGAGAATAGTCTCAGGCCATATGCCGAAAGCGACGCTTATTCTGCCTGGGCACCCGCAGCGCGGAAACCGCGCGCCCGCCCAGGAGCGTTGCCATGCCATTGAAAATCCTGATTGCCGATGACCATCCTGCCATCGCGCTGGCGGTCAGGTGCCAATTGCGGGGCCAGACCGGATGGGAGATCTGCGCCGACGTGCGCGGCGCCGCCGAGTTGCTTCAGGCCACCCGTGTATTCCGCCCCGATATCGTGGTCACCGATTACCACATGCCCTGTGCCAACGCGGGTGACGGCATCCGCCTGCTCGCCAGCCTGCGGCGCCATCACCCGGCGCTGGGCGTGGTCGTCCTCACCATGATCACCAACCCGCTCGTGTTGCGCGCAATCCTCAACACCGGCGCCCACGGCCTGTTGCTCAAGGATTCCCAGCTGGACGAACTGGTCACCGCTATCATCCGCGTCGAGCGCGGGCTGCGCTTCATCGGCGAATCCGCCGCGCGCGTGCTGGATCAGTCTGGCGCGCACTACGCGCCGGGCCGCGCCGGCGCCGTCAATCTGTCGGTACGGGAATCCGAGGTCCTGCGCCTCTATCTCAGCGGCAACTCCGTCACCGGCATCGCCGAACAGCTGTGCCGCAGCGTGAAGACCATCAGCCGCCAGAAGAACAGTGCCATGCACAAGCTGGGAGCCAGCAACGAGCGCGAGCTGTTCGACTTCGCCGCGCAGCAGGGCCTGGTGCTGCCGCTGCACGCCGACGCCGACGGGCCCAGCCATACCGAGTGGCTATAATCGCAGCGCCGCGGCATGCCGGCCACGCACGTGCCCGGCATGCGCGCTCCGCCCTTCGATTTTCCTCACGGCCCTCGTCATGTCTGCCCCCTCACCCGCCTTCGCTGGCAAACCATCCCCCGACGCCGGCAGCCTGCGCGTGCCAGCCCTGCTGGTCGCGGCGCCGGCCTCGGGGCAAGGCAAGACCACGGTCACCGCCGCGCTGGCGTGGCTGCACCGCCGCCAGGGCCGCAAGGTCCGCGTCTTCAAGAGTGGCCCCGACTACCTGGACCCGTCGATACTGGCGGCTGCAAGCGGCGCGCCGGTTCACTCGCTCGACCTGTGGATGACCGGCGCCGAGGACGCCGCGGCGCGCCTGGCGCAGGCTGCGCGAGAGGCGGACCTGATACTCGTGGAAGGCGTGATGGGCTTGCACGACGGTACGCCGAGCAGCGCGGATATTGCGCGTCATTTCGGGCTGCCTGTGCTCAGCGTGATCCAGGCCGGCGCGATGGCGCAGACCTTCGGCGCGCTGGCCTTCGGGCTGGCGGGCTATGGCCAGCCGCTGGTTTCCATGCAGGTGCTGGCCAATGGCGTGGCCTCCGCACGGCATGCCGAGATGCTGCGCGAGAGCCTGCCGGCGCATATCGGCTGGGCTGGCGGGCTGGCGCGCGACAAGGATGCCTCGTTGCCGGAACGTCACCTCGGCTTGCATGCCGCCGACGAGCTTCCCGATCTTCCCGCCCGCCTCGACCGGCTGGCCGACGCACTGGCCGGGCAGCCGATCGCCGCCTTGCCGGCGGCCGTCGGGATTGCAGCCGCACCACCGCTGCCACCGCTGCCGCCCTTGCTGGCTGGCAGGACCATCGCCGTGGCCCGCGACGCAGCCTGCCGCTTCCTCTATCCCGCCAATCTCGACACCTTGCAGGGGCTGGGCGCCCGCCTGGTCTTCTTCTCGCCGCTGGCGGATGAAGCCCTGCCTGCCTGCGACGCGCTTTGGCTGCCCGGCGGCTATCCCGAACTGCACGCGGCGCGCCTCGCGGCCAACGGCGGCATGCTGGCCTCGCTGCGCGCCGCCCACGCAAACGGGTTGCCGATGCTGGCCGAGTGCGGCGGCATGATGATGTTGTTCGACACGCTGGTGGACAAGGCCGGGCAAGCGCACAGCCTGGCGGGCCTGCTGCCCGGCACGGTCGCCATGCAAGCGCGGCTGGCCGCGCTGGGGCACCAGTGGCTGGCGCTCCCGGAAGGCACGGTGCGCGGCCATACCTTCCATTACTCCAGCGCGCAGACGCCGCTGGCGCCGTACTGTCATGCGACCGTGCCACGCGATGGCTCGCGTGGCGAGCCGGTGTTCCGGCATGGCGCGCTGACCGCTTCTTATACGCACATCTACTTTCCGTCCAACCCGCAGGCGGTGGCGCGACTGTTCGGCGCCACGGCGGGGTAGCCGTCGTCAGGCCGCGTCGGCCTTGTCCTGGGCGCCGCGCTGCACGGCAAGGGCGATGCCCGACTCGAGTTGCTCGAGGCCTTTGGACAGATTGCGCATGGTGGTCTCGGAAACGTTCTCCAGCACGTCCTGCAGGAAGGACGCGCGCTGCGGCAGCGCCTGCTCCACGATGCTCAGGCCCAATGCCGACAGCGTGACGTTGGTCACGCGGTTGTCGCGTTCGCTAGTGTTGCGCTCCACCCAGCCCAGCTCCTGCAGGGCCTTGAGCTGGCGCGTGAGCGCGCCCGGATCCATGCCCACGCGATCGGCCAGCGGCTTCTGCGCGATCGGACCGGCATGGCCGTGCAAGGCGTAGAGAATGCGCCAGCGCGGCAAGGGGTGCCCGATGCGTTGCTCGAACGCGGCCGCATAGGCCCGGTAAGTCCGCCCGAACTGCTGTAGCACAGCCAGGCTTTGTCGCTCCAGTTCCAATCCACTCTCCCGTCTGGGCCCGCCGCGCGTTGCGTGCGCACGGCGGCTTCACAAACCATCGGACCTGTCCGGCACCCCGGCATGATCCGGGGCGTTCCCCGGACGGCCCAGGGCAAAATCATTCCGCGGCCATGACCTGCTGCTTCACGGCGCGCTCCAGCTTCACGGGCGGCACGCGGCGCGAGCGCCACAGGCCAACCACGGCAATCACCGCCGCCAGCGCCAGCCCGATATGGATCGCGCCGACCAGCGACAGCCTGGCCTGCTCCAGCAGCAAGGCGCCATTGTGGCCGGCCGCCTGCAATTGCGCCACGAGGCTGGACTGCCCGGCGCGGTCGATCAGGATCTGCGGGTCCGCCATGCGCGCCTGCCATTCGCCGGCACCGGCGCCTTGCAGCGCATCGCGCACACCGCTGATGTAGCTGCGCGTGACCAGCGTCCCGACGATGGCCGTGCCCACCATGCCACCCACCATGCGCAGCGACTGCAGCATGGCCGTGGCGATGCCTAGATGCTCGCGCCCCGCCGTCTGCTGCGCGAACACGGTCAGATTCGGCATGATGAAGCCCAGCCCGAATCCGCCCACCAGCATGATGCCGAGCAACAGCTGGTGCGGCATCCCGCGCGTGGCCTGCGACAGCCCGAGGCAGGCCAGCGCCAGCATCGCGAAGCCGGCATACAGCATATTGTTGGGCTGGCGGATGCGCGTGATGATACGGCCATTCAGGATACTGCCCAGGGTGATGCACACGACCAGCGGCGTCACCAGCACGCCCGCCTCCTTCGGCGAATAGCCGAAGCCCCCCTGGAACAGCAGCGGCGCGTAGAGCAGCAGCGAGAACATCGTGAAACCCACGAACACCGCGAGCACGAACAAGGGCGCCAGGCCAGGATTGCGGAACATCTCCAGCGGCAGGATCGGGTTCGGCGCACGGCGCTCCCATTGCCACAGTCCCACCAGCGCGCACACCGACGCCACCAGCAGCCCCCCTGTCAACCAGCCAAAGCCGCGCTCCGGCATCAGTTCCACGCACAGTTGCAGGCCGCCAAGGCCCGCGCCGATCAGCGCCGCGCCCAGCCAGTCCACCTTGATCGCACCCGCATGCGCCTGCTGGCGCAGGTGCGGCAGATAGCGCCAGGCAAACAGCAAGCCCAGCACGCCCACCGGCAGGTTCACATAAAACACCGCGCGCCAGCCGTAGGCCTCGGTCAGCAAGCCGCCGAGCGACGGCCCCACCGCGTTGGCAATGCCGAACGCCGCGCTCATCATTACCTGCCAGCGCAGGCGCACATGGGAATCGGGAAACAGATCGGGAATGCACGCAAAGGCCGTGCCCACCAGCATGCCTCCGCCGATGCCCTGCAGGCCGCGCGCCAGCACCAGGAACAGCATGCTCGGCGCCATCCCGCACAGCACCGAGGCCGCCGTGAACACCACGATCGACGCCATGACGAATGGCTTGCGGCCGTAGTAGTCACCCAGCCGCCCGAAGATCGGCACCGTGATCACCGAGAACAGCAGGTAAGCCGTAGCCACCCAGGCGTAGTACTCGAATCCCTGCAGTTCCGCCACCACGGTAGGCAGCGCGGTACCGACCACGGTCTGGTCGAGCGCCACCAGCATCACCACGAACGCGATGCCCAGCATCGCCAGGAGGGACTCCCGGAACGGTAGCACTTGCCCGCTGCTATGCGGCGGGTGAGGCTGCGATATCATTTTTGTTGCCCAATCAATGATTGTAGTGTCAACCATTATAGGACAGCACCGGGGAAATGGGGGCCGGGTTGGTGCGGCGACAAGAGAGAGGCCGAGATTTCACCGTCGTCGTCGAACACGATGCGCGATGGGCAAATTCCTGCGCGGAGCGGATATCAAACAGCCGAGTGGCGCGGTGCGCGTCGTCCAGCCATTGCTGCGCCTGGGCGGCGTTCCCTCAGCGCTCGGCCGGAGCCTCCGCGATTGTCCGGGCATAGATCGCGTGCAGCGCCGTGGCGTCGAGCAACTTCACGCTGCGATGGCGAATTTCGATCAGGCCGGCATCGGAGAGCCGCGAGAACAGTCGACTGACGGTTTCCAGCTGCAGGCCGAGATAGCGCCCGATCTCCTCGCGCGTCATGCGCAGCCGGAACTCGCTCGACGCAAAGCCGCGCGCCGACAGGCGGACCGACAAATCAAGCAGGAAGCAGATCAGCCGCTCCTCCGCGCTCATCACGCCAAGCGTCGAGAGCATCCGGTGGTCGCGCTGCACCTCGGTGGAGAGCAGGCGCAGGATATTGTTGTGCAGCGACGGCAGGTTACTGGCAAGGGCCCGCAGTGCCGGCACATTGATGCGACACAGCGTGTTACCCAGCAGAACGCTGCATTGGTGGAAGAATCCGCAGCCGCAGCGCAATCGCTGGAGGAACAGGCGGAGCGGATGAGCGACGCCGTCTCGGTCTTCCACGTCCCGGCCACACGCGGAGCATTGAGTGCATATTGAGGCCGTCCGGCCAGACTCGACACATTCTTGACCTCAAGCAAATCACCACCTGGTCATCTCGATCAAAGAAGTCGATATTGGAGGAACTGATCCTTCTGACCCCCTTTGGGATCAGCTTTTTCCCGGGGACCGCGGCCGCGGTCCTTTTTTTTGCGTGGGCGCCGAACGCGGAGGTTGACAGTGCCTTCATGCCGGCGCGCTCCCCATCTGCGAATCCACAAATCCCCGGCCCGGCACAGCCCTACGGCTTTCTCTTTCCGCGCGGCGGGCTGGCCGGCCTGGTCCATGGCACCTTGCTCCCCAGGATATCTTTCGCACCAAGCAGATTTGGCGTCTGGTCATATTTCATGACGGCGAGCCGGGTACTCACATCGTCCATGAGTTGCGTGAAAGTCGGATTCTTGTTCTTGGCGCGGGCAGCCCGGAGGCTGGCCGCAAGGCAGAAGGTAAATGCGCCATAGGATTGCGCGCCGTCGCGATACTCGTAGGAGAGCTGGCTCTCCTGGCAAGCTTCCATGAGGACGGGAAGGTATGGGCCGTGGTGTTTGAGCTTGCTGCGCACGCTGTCATAGGTCTTCTGGGGCAGCGTGCGCAGGCGGATCGCCCGCCCCATCCGATAGGTGGCGCCGTCGGAGCCGAGGAAGTCGACCCCCTGCCTGCTGTCCGTCAGCGACGGATTTGGACTTGGCAACGGACGGTCCTCCCACACCTGAAGACTGGGGTTCCAGCGCAGCGCACGGTGGCGGATGTCGTCGGGCGGCGTGAGGCCTCGCACCCGGCGTCCGCCTTCGCGGGTCATGCCGCCGGCGTGGCAGCAGTCGAAGATGGCGGCGAAGTAGGCATCGTAAGGAATCTGGCTGTAGAGCTCCGCGAACTGCTTGTCGGTGACGGCGTGCTGGGGGGTCCAGTCGAAATCGTAGGGAACCAGGCATTCGTCCATGTGGTCGACCTCGTCACTGGGCCCGTAGACCGGCATCTGCGCGCCATGCCCGGAGTAGAAAAGCACGCGCTCATCCCCGGCCTTGATGCCATCCAGCAGCCACTTGAGCCGATCGAGGATCGACGCCGCCGTGGCACGCTCGTTCAGGACGATGCGAATGTCTTCCGCGGCCAGGCCGCATTCCTGCAGCACGGCACTCATCAGGAATACGTCATTGACGCAACCTTCGAGCCGGTTGGCGGGGTCCGGGTAGTCGTTGATGCCGATCAGCAAGGCACGGCGAGTCGGTTTGACGCTGAGGCTGCGATACTCCTTCCCGCCACGGGCCAGTGTCCTGGCCACCTTGGCGCCGGAGATGTTTCGCCACACCGTCGCGCGCGTGTTCTGATGCCCCAGGTACCAGATGGCACTATGGTTGAGCACGTCGTTGGGGATGTCGAACTTCGTCCCGATTTCCTCGAAGTTCTCCGCGGAGAGGCGGATATCGGCGGTCAGCACGTGATCGTCCGGGTTGAACAGATGGAACCACGTAGTGGCCTGGGGCAACGCCACGATTCGTCCGGCGAAAATGTCGCGCACAAAGGGATTGCCAATCTGCGAGCCAAAGGAGACGAAGTACATGTCCTTTACCGCGGCCGGATTCCTGATGAAGGCGTCATAGCAGATCAGCGATCCCAGGCTATGGGCACAAACGACGTCATAGCTGCCCGCCTTTAGCTTTGCGAGGACGCTATCGCGCGCGTCGGCTCTGAGTTGCTCGTCACTCACCCACTGCGCTGTCATGCCGGCGGTCCAACGCAGCGTTTCGGGGATGTCGAACAGGCCACGGTCGCGCGTGAACAGGTCACCGATGCCGTGGACGACGCCGCTTTCCAACAGGCCGGCAAAGGCTTTTGCGTAGGCGACCGGATTCTGAGGCGCCTTTTCGAAAAGCGAGTCGTACAGTAGAAAGTCGCAGGTGACGGCGCCATCCAGCGCCGGGTTCCACGCTACCAGTCCGTCGTGTATCGCGCTGGTCCAGCCACCTTGCAGGTCCGGATCGGCGTCGCCATGACCGACGCCATGCACACATAGAACAGAGATCGTCTTGGCCATCTGTTGTCCCTTCCTGCTCTGCGTGGATTCGCGATAAGAGGCATGAGTGCGAACCAGCTTAGGCCGGATGCGGGCGCACAGAATCAGCCAGAAGGCGGATGCGGCGTATCAATATATTTATGGCTGATTTAAACGCCGCTGAATACGCAAGGAAAGTCGAGCCCGGCATCGCGGAAGCACAGGGTGAAGTGCCACCAATCCTTGCATGGGTTTCCTTCGGCGTCACCCACCAGCTCAAAACTCAAACTGCGTACATGCGGCAGCATCCGGAAGCCTTGCATCGCATCGAGGGCGACATCCCCCAGCGCGAATACTTGCGTGCGGTGCTTGCCCCGATCGCTCAGCAGTGTTCCGCCTGGATCGAGCGAACAAGGCTCACACGCTGGCCGGCCGATCCAGGAACACGGAGAAGTTCTTCTCGATTTCCGTCAGCAAGCGGTTGGCCGCCACCGACAGCGGCCGTCCCTGGCGCACGAACAGCCTCACCTGTGCCGTCTGGCAGAGTGGGTGCGCGAGTTCGAGCGCGACCATCTGGCCTGCCTCGATTTCGTTGGCCGCGGCCAGTCCCGCGCCGATGAATGTCACGCCATCGGTCGATCGCACGAAGCGCTTGAGCGCCGTCACCGAGTTGCTGCGCAGCGAGGGGCGCAGCTTCACGTGCTCGGCGTACTCGAGCATTTCCACCAGCCGCTCGACGCCGTAGCCGGGCGGCATCAGTGCCAGCGGAAAGTCGAGTATCTGGCTTAGATGCAGCGGAGCGGCGATCCGGGTCAGTGGATGCCCGGCCCTCACCATGAGCTTGGCCGGCGCCGGCGCGCTCATCACAAAATGGAGCAGCGGATCGGGTTCGGGATTGTAGGCAAGGCCGATGTGCGCCGTGTCCTCGATCACCGCATTGTTCAGATCGCTCGCGGGCTGTGCATCGAGTTCGACCGATAGTTTCGGATGCGCTTTGCAGAACGGGGCAACGATCTGCTCGGTAAGGCCGTCGATAAACCCCTCGCTCACGACGATCCGGACCATGCCGGCATCCATGGACTCGATCGCGCGCAAGCGCTCGGCAAGCTGCTCCTGATGGGCCTGGCAAGCGCGCCAGTACTCGAGCAGATGCTCGGCGGCGTCGGTGGGAACCACGCCGCGCGCCCGCCTCTCGAACAGCGTGAGGCCGATTTCCTCCTCTAGCAAGGCGACCTGCCGCGTGATGACCGAGGGCGCCGTATTGAGCGCTTCCGCGGCGCCACGGATCGAGCGGTGCACCAGCACCTCATGAAAGTACTTCAGCCGCTTCTGATTGATTTCTCGCATGGTGTGCCGTCCGCGTTCCGTTGCCCATATAGCAACGATTTGTCTGATTAATTGCTGTTGCTCGAACGAATATTACAGCCAACAATGGTCCTCACCAACCAATTCGCGTCATGCGCGCGATGCCAATAAGAGAGCCGAGGACGACATGCAAGACCAAGGACTATCCCCCCTCAGACACTGGGTGGCGCTTAGTGCCGCCCTCCTGGGGATTGCGCTGGCCAGTGCGCCGGCGTCCGCCGCCGACGCGTTTCCCACCAAGCCGGTATCGATGCTGGTCGCATTCCCGCCGGGGGGACCCGCCGACGTGCTTGCGCGGGCCATGCAGCCAACCATGGCCAAGGTGCTCGGCCAGCCCGTGGTCATCGAAAACCTGCCCGGCGCCGGCGGCGCGCTGGCGGTGCAGCGGCTGCTGAGCCGCCCGGCCGATGGCTACACGCTGATCATGGGTTCGCCCAACGAAGCCATCCTGACGCCGCTGGCGCTCGCCAGCGCCAGGTACAAGTCGGAGGAACTGGCGCTGCTGGCCCCGGTCTCGATCCACCCGCTCGTGGTCATGGTTCGCAGCGACCTGCCGTACAACTCACTCGAACAGATCATTGCGGCCGGCAGGCAGCCGGGCAGCCCGAGCCTGACCTTCGGCAATCCGGGCTACGGGACCATGTACCACATCGTCGCCGAGTACATGGCGCAGCTGACCGGCGCCAGGATGCTGCAGGTGCCGTACAAGGGCGCCACGCCGATGCTGGCGGACCTGACCGGCCGCCAGATCGACATGACGATCCTGCCGAACCTCGGTGCCTCCACCCAGTTGCTCGAGGCACACAAGATCAAGGCCGTCGCGGTGCTGGACACGCAGCGCATGCGAACCTTGCCCGATGTGCCAGCGATCTCCGAAACCAGCGTCGCGCGCAAGTCCGAGTTCGTCTATTCGATCTGGCTGGGGGTCATGGGCAGGACCGGCATCCCCGCAGAACGCGCGCGCCTGTTGCTGGAAGCATCGCAGCAGGCGCTGCGCTCCGCCGAACTGATCAAGGCGCTTGAGCTCTCCGGCGTGCAGCCGATGAAGCCGCAGACACTCGAGGCCTCCGCGGCGTTCTACGTCGACGAGACTCAGAAGTTCAGGAAGCTGGCCCACTCGATCAAGCTGACGCCGCAATAGTTTCCTCCGTCACGGCAATGCCCATGGCGGCGCCAGTCCCGGCGTCGCCATGGGCATTGCTTCGTTCCAGCACTCCGATCCAGGAAGGTCTCCCTTGAATATCCTAATAGCCGGTTTCCAGCACGAAACCAATACGTTCGCGCCAACCATGGCCACCTACGAGAGTTTCGTCCGTGGCGAGGATTTCCCCGCCATGGTCCGCGGCGAAGCGATCTATGACCTGCTGACGGTGAATGTGCCGATCAGCGGCTTCATCCACCACATGCGCGAGTACGGTCACACCGTCACGCCGGTGATCTGGGCGGCCGCCGGCGCCTCGGCCCACGTCGCGGCCGATGCCTACGAGCGCATCGCAGGCGAGATCGTGGAGGCGGCAAGGACAGCCTCGTACGACGCGATCTATCTCGACCTGCATGGCGCCATGGTGGCCCGGCACCTCGACGATGGCGAGGGGGAATTGCTGGCGCGCATCCGTGCCGTGGCGGGCCCCGACATGAAGATCGTTGTCTCGCTGGACCTGCACGCCAACGTCACCGGGCAGATGCTCGCCCTCGCGGATGGCGTGGTGGCATACCGCACCTACCCGCACGTGGACATGGCGGCCACGGGCAAGCGCGCGGCCGAACTGCTGCTGGAACTGAGCACGCGGCAGACGCGCGCGCATCTGGTGGCACGGCGCGTGCCGTTCCTGATCCCGGTCAACAGCATGTCCACGGAGATGCAGCCCGCCCAAGGCATCTACGCCTTGCTCGAAGAACTGGAGCAGCAAGGCGTGCTGTCGCTGTCGTTCACCCCGGGCTTTCCCGCGGCCGACTTCGCCGAGTGCGGCCCCGTGGTTTGGGGCTACGGATTCGACAAGGCGCGCATCGAGCAGGCCGTCGACACACTGTTCGCGCGCATCTGCGAGCCCGAGAGCCAGTGGGCCGTGCAGTTCGAGGAGCCGGATGCGGCTGTGCAGCGTGCCATGCGGATCGCGCAACAGGCCGTGCGGCCGGTGATCCTCGCGGACACGCAGGACAACCCCGGCGTCGGCGGCGATGGCAACACCATGGGCATGCTGCGCGCGCTTCTCAAGGCTGGCGCGCAGGACGCCGCGATCGGCATCATCTGCGATCCCGCCGCGGCCGCGGCCGCGCACCAGGCCGGTGTCGGCGCGAAGCTCGATATCGCGCTTGGGGGCTGCCCGCAGGTGCGCGAGGATGCCCCGCTGCGGGCGACCTTCGAGGTCGAAGCGCTGTCCGATGGCAAGTTCGTCTACGGTGGGCCGATGATGCATGGCAAGGCTGCCGACATGGGGCCGATGGCGCGACTGCGGATCGACGGCGTGCTCGTCGCCGTCAGCTCGACCAAGGCACAACTGCTAGACCGCAACATGTACCGCGCGGTCGGCATCGAACCGGCGCAGATGAAGATCCTCGTGAACAAAAGCTCGGTGCATTTCCGCGCCGACTTCGCCGCGATCGCGGAAGACATTGCCGTGGTGCGTGCGCCCGGTCCGTTCATGGCGGATCCGGCGGACCTGCCGTGGAAGCATCTCAAGCCCGGCATGCGCCTGAAGCCGGAGGGTCCGGCATTCGCGCCGGCGCCGGGAGTCTACGACAAGCTCGCGCAGCTCGGCATCGAACTGCCCAAGGCTTCCGGCCCGGCGGCGGCCTACGTGCCAAGCGTGCGATCCGGCAACCTGATCCATTTGTCCGGCCATCTGTCTCGCCTCGATGGCCAGGTTCGCACCGGCCGCTTCGGCGACGACCTGCGCACCGCCGACGGTATCGCGGCGGCACGCCTGGTCGCCATCGACTTGCTCGCCACGCTGCATGCCGCCACCGGCGATCTCGATGCGATCGTGCGGATCGTCAAGCTGACGAGCCTCGTCCATTCGACTGCCGACTTCACCGAGCAGCACCTGGTGACCAACGGCGCCAGTGAACTGTTCGCCGAGGTGTTTGGCACGCGCGGCCAGCACGCGCGCAGCGCGTTCGGCGTACCGCAGCTGCCGCTCGGCGCCTGCCTGGAAATCGAACTGATCGTTGAAGTGGCGTGATTGCATGGCACGGCGCGAGCGGCGCCGTGCCATGCTTTCTCTTTCTATGACGAGGGGATTCGCCGGGCTCAGGCCCGGCGCGCCGGTCGCCAGCGCGAATCGCGCTGGCTCATGCGCTGGCGCACGCGCACGGCCCGACAGAACCGGGCCACGGCGAGGACCTCACGAAGGTAGCGCAGGGGTTGCCGATCGACCTCACGCATCGAAAGATGCAGCCTGGTCTCCCGGCAATCGGCAGAGTGGCCGGCGCGCAACAACCGTCAGGAACATGCGGGTGCGCTCGCCACGGAAACGGATATCGGTAAAGCCGGCATCCCCGCGCAACGCGCCAGGATGCCTTGTCGTCGTGACGAGTCAGTCCGGTAGCGGCTCACGGCTAAAGGCATCCAGCTCCCTTGCCAGGCTCGCCGCCGCCATCTTCACCAGTTCAGCGCCTTTTTCCGGCGTCGCCTGAGCAGGGTCGGAACCCATTCGTCCGTCCGGGTAGCGCGCGCGAAAGTCGAGCGCCTCGCGGATCGGGCCCGAGGCGGCAATCTGCGGCGTGTAGCTGGCCGATTTGATGGTGTCGGGAAAAGCCCATTGCGTGACTGCAATCTCGGAAGGCGTGGCGTGGATGCCATGACCGGTTGGAAATTGCTCGCGCGCCAGCTCGCTGACGCCATCCAGGTCCCACCAATTGCACAGCTTCAGCGCGACCCCCGATCGGCGCCTGGCGAAGCTGGCCTCGGCGTAGATCTCGGAGAAGGCCGCTTCAATCGACGCGATGTTGCCGCCGTGGCCGTTGAGAAACAGGATTCTCTCGAATCCATGGACGGCCAGTGAGCGCGTCCAGTCGCCAATGGCGGCGATAAAGGTCGAAGGGCGAAGCGAAATGGTGCCGGGAAAGCCCAGATGATGCTGGGCCATGCCGATATTGAAGGTGGGGGCGATCAGGATATCGGCGGTCTTCTGGGCTTCGTGCGCGATGATCTCCGGGCACAGCCAGTCGGTACCCAGGAGGCCGGTGGGGCCGTGCTGCTCGTTCGAACCGATCGGCACCACGATTGTGCGGCTGCGCTCCAGAAATTGCCCTATTTCAGCCCAGGTGGATAAGTGTAAAAGCATTTGAAGTCCTCTGTTCAGCCGGTTCCCACTGAAACGCGGCGCATTGGTTTTCCGGCGGCAGTGAACGGTTCACTGCCTTTTTGGCAGCCGGTTGGCGACGAGCAGGATCGAGCCGATCATGGACATGCACGCCAGGACCAGCAGGCCGAGATGCATGTTGCCGGTCGCTGTCTTGGTCCATCCGATGATCGCTGGCCCCCAGAAGCCACCGGACAATCCAATGGTATTGATGAGGGCGATACCGCCCGCTGCTGCGTCACCCTTGATGTACTCGGCGGGAATGGCCCAGAACACCGTGTACGCCATGAACAGCATGGTCGTGGCGAGTGTCAGCAGAACAAGAGTCACCAGCAGATTGCCGTCCGACAAGATCGACGAAGCGAGCAGTATCGCGGCGAGGATTGCCGGCACCGCGCTGTGATAACGCCGCTCGCCGTATCTGTCCGACCGGCGGCCGATGAAATACATCCCGAGGGCGGCCCCCACATAGGGGATGGACGAATACCAGCCGAGTTGAATCGTATCGTTGATGCCCTGCGCTTTCAGCATCGTCGGCAGCCAGAAGCTGATGGCGTAGATGGCCGCAATGATGCAGAAGTACGCGAACGCAAGCATGTAGACTCTCGGGTCCCGCGCAACCGCCTTGAAGGAATGGCCTCGTGCCGCCGACGTCCCGAGTTCGGCCGCGAGCATGCGCTTCTCGTCTGCGCTCAGCCAGGCGGCATCCGCGGGTCGATTCGACAGAAGGAAGAGCGCCAGTATGCCGAGCAGTATGCATGGCAGTCCCTCGATCAGGAACATCCACTGCCAGCCGGCGAGAGCGCCACTACCGGAGAGCGTGGTCATCAACCACGCCGAGACCGGCCCGCCGACAATGCCGCCGATCGGACCCGCGAGAAATACGATCGCGATGGCACGGGCCATGCGCGCCGGGCCGTACCAGCAAGACAGGTAATAGATCATGCCGGGCGCGAAACCCGCCTCGAAAACGCCAAGCAGGAAACGCATGGCATAGAACATCGGCACGTTGCGTACGAAAAGCATGCACGCCGAAGTGATACCCCACAGGATCAGAATGCGGCTGAACGTCTTCCTTGCCCCGACTCTCGGCAACATCAGGTTGCTGGGCAGTTCGAACAGCACATAGCCCAGGAAGAAGATGCCGGCGCCAACCCCGTAGGCGGCATCGGAAAAGCCCAGGGCACTCTGCATCTCCAGCTTGGCAAAGCCGACATTGACGCGATCAAGGTAGGCGAAGAGGTAACAGATCAGCAGAAATGGCAGCAATCGCCAGTTGAGCTTGTCGTAGAGGGCCACGACATCGTCCCGTCCATTCGCGGTCTGAATTGCTTGCATGCCTGTCTCCAATCATCAATGTTCTTCTGGGCCCTTCGGGTCCATCCATATTGGCAAGGCCGGGTTGATCCAGCAAGAGCAACTATGCTTACGTTTCGTTGCCCGACGAGCAACGCAGAAGGGGCGTGCGGAAGAGAAGTGCAGCAGGCGGAGCGTGAGGGCGGGACCGCGCGTTTCCGTGACGCCATTCTTGCCGGACGACTCGACGGCGGCCAGAGCGCCGGTCACTAAGGCGTTCCCGGGCGCCGCTGTCCGGCGCCTGTGCATCCCGCCTCGATAACGGAGCCTGCGATGTCCGTCGAAAAGGCGCTCTGCGGTGGCAGTGCTGCGGCAACAGGAGGCCGTGATGGCCGTGCCATGGTCCCGGGGCGCGCTCGACGATAGCCACGCATGGGGAGGCCCGCCAGCCGGCGGCTTCCCGCCAGGGCACCATCTCTGCCGCGCGGCAGAGACTCCCGCCGTGCCCCGAAGGCCAAGGCCCTAGAACCGGTGGCGCACCCCGACCACGGCGCCCAGCTGGCTCATGCCGGGCTGCACGTTATAGACCGCCGTCGCGCCGGAGCCGCTGTTGTAGCCGTTGACGCCCAGGTACGATTTGTCCTTGTTGAGGGCATACGACACCGACGCGTAGAGGTCGGTACGCTTGCTGAATGCGTAGTCGCCCGTCACCACGAACTGCCACGGGTCCGATCCGGTCTGGCGGAAATCCTGGTAATAGGCCGCGCCGGTCACCGAGAATGCCGGCGTCAGCTTGTACCCCAGGCCGAGCCAGTAGAAGCTCGAGCCGGCATTGGCCGCTTGCGCGCCGGGCAGGGTGGCACCATTGAATGCCTTGGCGAGGCGATACCCCGCGAAGACCTTGGCGGGGCCCGCCGCGTACGTACCGGCCACCGCATAGCGCCGCAGGACCGGCGCCTGATTGCCCGGGGTGCCCACATGCGCGTCGTCATAGGCCACGCCCACGGAAACGGGGCCCTCGGCATAGCTGAGGTAGGCGCCGTAATCGCGTCCGAATACGGCGCTGCCGCCCACCTCGCTGCCATTGGACTGGAACGAATACAAGGCGGAGGCGGTCAGCCCCCCGAACCGGCCGACATACTTCACGGCATTGTCCGCGCGCGCGCCGAACTCGGGCGCGATCCCCAGGATGCCGTAGTGGTCGGCCAATGATGCCGGGTCATAGAGGTTGCCGAAGTCGCGCAATGCCGTCTGCTGCCGGCCCAGCAGCAGCGAGCCATACCGGCTTTCGGTGCCGACGTAGGCATTGCGGCCGAACAGGCGGCCGCCCTGGCCCCCGTTGCCGGTATCCAGGTCGAAGCCGCTCTCCAGCACGAAGACTGCCTTCAGCCCGCTGCCCAGATCCTCCGCGCCGCGCACGCCCCAGCGCGATCCCGACTGGTTCCCGGAACTCAGCCGCCAGAGACTGTCTCCCGCGCGTCCTGCGTGGCTGTTGTACTCGATACCGGCATCGGCGACACCGTACAGGGTGACGCCGGATTCGGCGTATGCGGCGCTGGCTACCGCGGATGCGGCGACTACCGCGAGTGTCTTCTTCATCGGATTTCCAATTGTCGTCTGTGGCTCTTCATTTCGGGAAAAGGCGATAGGAATCGCCGGCAGGAATCGCGGCCATCCGGCTCCGGATGGCCGCGGCGGTGCATGCCCGCCCTGTTCCTGCCCGCCGGCCACGCGGCGGCCAGGCAGGCGCGAGCCATGCCGTGCGCGCGTGCCGGGGCACGTGCAATTTGACGGCGGGCGTGTATCCGCCCTGTTTCCGCAAGCGAGAGAAATTGAAACCTTGTTTGTCTGTCGGCCCGGTAGATACAAGGCGATACAAGGCGATACAAGAAGACGTGCCGGCGCGGGCCTGGCAGAAAAATGGCGTGGAAACGGCGGACCCGACCTCAATGGCGAGGACTATCGGCGACGACTGGCCACCCGCGAAAGCCTCGACACGCTGATCCTCGCTGCGCGCCAGCGAGAGCGGCGCGCAGCGCCTTCGACGTCCGAAGTCCCCAGTTCGGTCGCCGGGCGAGCGCCCGGCCGGCGCATGCCCCTCGCCAGACGCCGCGGGCGCTGCCGGCATCGCGACGCATGCCGCGTCGTGTCAGACAAGCACCGATGGCAAAGCCGCGGCACCTGCGCAAAATGGAGCCATCGCGGTTTCCGGGAGACGCAATGTCAACGCACTACCTTCATGTCAGGCCCTACGGCGATGGCTGGGACGTGATCCACGACGGCGCCCGCTACGCGAATTCCCACCACGACACGCAGGAAGCCGCCATCCGCGCTGGCACGCGGGACGCGCGCCGCGAGCACGTGGAATTGCTGATCCATGAGATGGACGGCCGCATCTGCGACCAGTGCCTGCTCTACCAGGACTACCAGGACTATCAGGACTACCAGGAGGCGTTCGCCCCGGCTTGAGCCTTTCCCTCGCCGTCATCTGGCTGCAGGCGCCAGGCGCCGGCAGGCGATCACTCCGCCAGCCGCGCTCCGGGCCACAGCCGCACGGCCAGCGCGGCGCCCGCGGTGGCTGTGGACAGGGCCGTGACGGCCATCCATCCCCAATGCGCGAGCAGCATGCTGCCCAGCGCGGCGCCGGTAGCCATCCCGACGAACATCCCCCCGAACAGCACCGCATTGAGACGGCTGCGCGCGCCCGGCTCGATGCTGTAGACGATGGTCTGGTGCGCAACCAGCGTCACCTGCACGCCGAGGTCGAAGCCCAGCGCGCTGACTGCGATCAGCCAGAGCCGCGCATGCGGCGCCAGCAGGGGCGAGAACAGCATCCCGGCGAAGGACACCGCGGTCAGCACGGCGCCCAGGCGCGTCACCAGTTCCGGCCCCTTGCGGTCAGCCAGGCGCCCGGCCAGCGGCGCGGCAAGCGCCCCGGCCGCGCCGGCCAGGCCGAACGAGCCGGCCGCGGCGCTGCCCAGGTGGAACGGCGCGCCGTGCAGCATGACCGCCAGCGTGGACCAGAACGCGCTGAAACCCACGGATAGCAGCCCCTGCGCCAGCGCCGCCCGGCGCAATGCGCCGTGCTTGCGCCACAGCTTGCCCAGCGAGCCCAGCAGCGCGCGGTACGACAGGTGCGTGGTGGGCTTGAAACGCGGCAGGGCGCGCCAGGCCACGGCGCCGATCACCGCAATGCTCGCCGCCGCCATCACGAACATGATGCGCCAGCCGAAATGCTCCGCCACGAAACCGCTGGCCACGCGCGACAGCAGGATGCCCAGCAGCAGCCCAGTCATCACGGTGCCGACCACCTTGCCGCGATGCGATTCGGGCGCGAGCGTGGCGGCGGCCGGCACGATGTCCTGCGCCATGGTTGCGGCCAGGCCCGTCGCCAGGCTGGCCGCCAGCAGCAGCCAGATGCCCGAGGCCGCGCCGCTGACCAGCAACGCGGCGCTGAGCACCGCCGCCTTGGCCAGGATGATGCGCCGGCGGTCGTAGCGGTCCCCCAGCGGGGCCAGCAGCAGGATCCCCAGTGCATAGCCCAGCTGGGTCAGCGTAGGCACCAGGCCCACCATGGAATCGGACGCGCCGATATCGCCGCTCAGGACCCCCAGCATGGGCTGGCTGTAATAGAGCGATGCCACCGCCAGCCCGGCGCCCGCCGCAAGCAGCAGGATCAGCCTGGCCGGAAGTTGTGGCGTATCGCTCGTTTGATGGGGGGCGGCGCCGTCTGCCGCGCGGCTGGTGGCGCTTGCGGGCATGGCTTGCGTGGAGGACATGGTGTTTACCCTTGACTTGAAATCGAGACCCGAGTTTGCCGTTGCGGCGTGTCCCGCGGTAGTACCGCCCTCCGCACAACTGATATACGCTTCGCGTATGACAAAAGCCGCCCTGCCCGCATCTCCCCGCGCTGCCACGCCCGCGGCCGCCATGGACCGCATCGAACTGATGCAGACCTTCGTGCGCATCGTGGAGGCCGGCAGCCTTTCCGCCGCCGCCGCGCAGATGGGCACCACGCAGCCCACCGTGAGCCGCCGCCTGCAGGTGCTGGAGCGCTCGCTCGGCGTGCGCCTGCTGCACCGCTCCACGCATGCGATGAAGCTGACCGAGGACGGCGTGCGCTGCTATGACCGCGCCAAGGAACTGGTAGCCGGCTGGGAGGCGTTCGAGGCGGACCTGCGCGGCGCGCGTGACGAGCCGGAGGGCACGCTGCGCGTGGTGGTGCCCCATGCCTTCGGCCAGGAACAGCTGGTGGGCCCGCTCGCGCAGTACCTGGGACGCCACCCGCGCGTGAACGTGGAATGGCTGCTGCACGACCGCACCCCCGACTTCATCGCCGACGGCATCGACTGCGCCATCCATGTGGGCGAGGTCGGCGACCCGTCCCTGGTGGCGATCCGGCTGGCGGAGGTGCCGCGCATCGTGGTCGCGGCGCCATCCGTGCTGGCGGGTGCCGCGCCGCCAACGCAACCGGACACGCTGGCCGCGCTGCCGTGGCTGTCGATCCGCACCTTCTATCGCACCGAGGTGTCGCTCACCCACGTGAGCACCGGCGAGACCCGGCGGCTGTCGTTCCGCCCTCGCGTAAGCACCGACAGCCTCTATGCGCTGCGCAACGCCGCGGTGACGGGCCTTGGCGTCTGCATGGGCTCGGCGTGGATGATGGCGGACGATATCGCCCGGGGCCGCCTGCTCCACCTTGTGCCGCAATGGCAGCCTCCCCCGCTGCCCTTGCAGCTGATCTATCCGTATGCGCGCTTCTATCCGGCCAAGCTGCGCCGCTTCGTCGAAACCATGCGCGAGGCGGTGCCGCAGGCCATGGCAAGCTCGGCATCGCTGACCAGGCAGGCGGAATAGCGAACAGCGAATAGCGAGCGCGATGGCGCAGCGATGAGGCACGGAGCGGAACCACGGGTCCGAGACCCGCATCATGCAGCGGCAGCCTGACGCCCGTGCCTGGTCGCGCATCGATTTGCGCGGCCGCCAGGCGCGGGCATCGGACGAAATCCACGTCATGTAGGACGCCGCCGGATTTCAGCGCAGGCCTGGCCCGCCTAGGCTTCATGCATGACGGACTCGCCCGCAAAGGGCATGCAGAGGCCAGGCAATGCTCCGGGATTTCATAGTGCTGCCCACGCAGACCGGCTGGGTGCTCAAGGTGGCAGGCGCAGCCACCGCGATTCTGCAATACGACACGCGCGAAGAAGCGGCGCAAGCCGGGGCCGTGCTGGCGGCGCGGCACGCGGTCAGGCTGATCCTCGACGAGTCCGGCAACTGCGCGGACATGGTCCTCGCCGCCAGGCCATAGCGCCCCGCCCGTGCGTCAGACCGAATCCGGCACCTTGTCCAGGTCCCTGAGCCACACCACGGATTCGGAATCGCTCGGCGCGCGCCAGTCGCCGCGCGGCGAGAGCGAACCGCCGGAGCCCACCTTGGGCCCGTTCGGCACGCAGGAGCGCTTGAACTGGCTGGTGCGGAAGAAGCGGTCGAGGAAGATGCGCAGGTTGCGCTTGATGTCCGCCACCGTGTACTCGTTGCGGGCCACGTGCTGGCCCTCCGGCCAGTTACCCTGGTCGCGGTCGCCCCAGGCGCTGAGCGCCAGGAAGGCGATCTTGCTCGGCGTGAAGCCGAAGCGCAGCGTGTAGTACAGGTTGAAATCCTGCAACTCGTACGGGCCGATGAAATGCTCGGTCTTCTGCTGCGGCGCATTGGCCGAAGCGCCCGGCACCAGCTCCGGACTGATCTCGGTCTCGAGCACGTCGATCAGCACACCGGAACCGGCATCGCCGATCTGCCCGGTCTCCGCCACCCAGCGCACCAGGTGCGAGATCAGCGTCTTCGGCACGCTGCCGTTTACGTTGTAGTGCGACATATGATCGCCCACGCCGTAGGTGCACCAGCCCAGCGCGAGTTCGCTCAGGTCGCCGGTGCCGATCACGATGGCCTGGTTGTGATTGGCGAAGCGGAACAGGTGGTTGGTGCGCTCGCCGGCCTGCACGTTCTCGAAGGTCACGTCGTACACCGGCTCGCCCGCCGCGTAGGGGTGGCCGAGGTCCTTGAGCATCTCGATGCAGCTTGGACGGATGTCGATTTCCTTCGACACGCAGCCCACCACCTCCATCAGCTTCCTGGCCTGCACCAGTGTGCGGTCGCTGGTGGCGAAGCCTGGCATGGTGATGCCGATGATATTGGTGCGCGGCAGCTTGAGCCGGTCCATCGCCTTGGCGCAGACCAGCAGCGCATGGGTCGAATCGAGCCCGCCGGATACGCCGATCACCACCTTGCTGATGCCGCTGGCGGACAAGCGCTGGGCCAACGCCTGCACCTGGATGTTGTAGACCTCGTGGCAGCGCTCGTCGCGCCGCCGCGCGTCGGACGGCACATAGGGAAAGCGCTCGAGCTTGCGGCGCAGCGGCAGCGCGTCCTGCGCGCCGATGCCGACCGCATAGCCGATGACCCGGAATTTCTCCACCTCGCCGGCATGGCGCCGCACCGAATGGCCGAAGGTGGTCTGGTGCATGCGCTCGCGCGACAGGCGCTCGAGATCGACATCCGCGAAGGTGAGGTGCGAATCGTCGGCGAAGCGCTCGGACTCCGCCAGCAACTCGCCGTTCTCGTAGATCAGCGCCTGCCCGTCCCAGGCCAGGTCGGTGGACGATTCGCCCTTGCCCGCCGAGCTGTAGAGATAGGCGGAGAGACAGCGCGCCGACTGCTGGCTGACCAGCTGGTGGCGATAGCCCGACTTGCCCACCACGATATTGGATGCCGACAGGTTGACCAGCACGGTCGCGCCGGCCAGCGCCGCGAACGACGAAGGGGGCACCGGCACCCACACGTCCTCGCAGATTTCCACGTGGAAGCGGAACCCGCCGATGTCCTCGGCTTCGAACAGCAGGCCTGCGCCGAACGGCACCTTCCTGCCCAGCAAGGTCACCTCGCTGGCCGTGGCGTTGTCCGCCGAACTGAATTGCCGCGCCTCGTAGAATTCCCAGTAGTTCGGCAGGTAGGTCTTGGGCACCACGCCGAGGATGCGCCCGCCGGCCACCACCGCGGCGCAGTTGAACAGCAGGTGCTCGACCCGCAGCGGCAGCCCCACCACCAGCGTGGTGGCCAGGGTGCGCGAGGCCTCGACGATCTCGCCGAGCGCCGCCTCGCAGGCATCGAGCAAGGCGCGCTGGTGGAACAGGTCGTCGCAGGTGTACGCGGACAGCCCCAGTTCGGGGAAGGCCACCAGCGCCGCGCCCTGGCCCGCGGCCTGGCGGGCCAGGGCGATCGTCCCGGCAGCGTTGAAGGCGGGGTCGGCCACGCGGCAGACGGGCACGCCCACCGCCACGCGCGCAAAGCCGTGGGAATAGATATTCAGGAAGTTTTCGGTCATCTCGTTGGTCCTTGCGCCGCCGCGTAGCAGCGGCCCGGCGCTGGCGAATGCGCGGCGGCGCGCGCGGCCGCCGGCATGGTAACAGTGCAATTCTACGATGCGCGCCGTACCCGTGCGGCCTGCCGCGTCGGCAGGCCGCACGCGGATATCGGGCGCCCCTTCGCGCAGCCCCCGCAGATCCGCATGCATGGCAGTCCTGCGCGGCGGCGATGCCAGCCAGGCCACATGGCGCATGCCACGGGTCCTGGACGCGAGGACGACATGCCGGGCTGGCGGCAGCGAAGGGCGATACTGTATATTCATACAGTCCCCCTCTGCCATGCCCGTACCGCCGTGATCTCCGTCCATAAGTGCGCCCCGCCGCGCCTGCCACGCCGATGACCTATGCCATCGCCGTGCGTGCCCTGTGCGAGTTCACCGCCAAGCAAGGCGATCTCGACATCCGCTTCACGCCCTCGCCCACGGCGGCCGAAGGCCAGGCCGCGCACACCCTGGTGCAGGCACGCCGCGGCGCCGGCTACCAGGCGGAAATCCCCTTGCAGGGCGAGTACAAGGGCCTGCTGGTGCGCGGCCGTGCCGATGGCTACGACGCGCACGCCAACCAGCTCGAGGAAATCAAGACCGTGCGCGGCGACTGGGCCGCGCTGCCGGAGAACCACCGGCAGCTGCACCTGGCGCAGGCCAGGATCTACGCATGGCTGATGTGCTGCAGGCTCGGCCTGCCGGCCATGCGCGTGGCCGTGGTGTATTTCGAGATGACGAGCCAGCGCGAGTCGGTGTTCAGCGAAGACCGCGATGCAGCCGAGCTGCAGGCCTTCTTCGAAGACAAGTGCGAGCGCTTCGTCAAATGGGCCGCGCAGGAAGCCGACCACCGCGCGGCGCGCGACACCGCGCTGGCCGCCATGGCATTCCCGCACGCCGCCTTCCGGCGCGGGCAGCGCGAGCTGGCCGAGGCGGTCTATCGCGCCGGCCGCTCGGGCCGCTGCCTGCTGGCACAGGCGCCCACCGGCATCGGCAAGACCGGCGGCACCCTCTTCTCCACCCTGAAAGCGGCGCCGCAGGGCCAGCTCGACAAGGTGTTCTACCTCACCGCCAAGACCACCGGCCGCCAGATGGCGCTCGATGCCGCGCAGGGACTGCGCGCCGCGAACCCCGGCCTGCCCCTGCGCGTGCTGGAACTCGCCGCGCGCGACAAGTCCTGCGAGCATCCGGGCCAGGCCTGCCACGGTGAAGCCTGCCCGCTCGCGCGCGGCTTCTACGACCGCCTGCCGGCCGCGCGCGAGCAGGCCGCCGCGCAAACCCGTCTGGACCGCGCCGCGTTGCGCCAGGTCGCGCTGGCGCACGGCATCTGCCCCTACTACCTCGGCCAGGAGATGGCACGCTGGTCCGACCTGGTGGTGGGCGACTACAACTACTACTTCGACCGCGGCGCCATGCTGCATGGCATGGCCGCCGCCGGCGACTGGCGCGTGGCGGTGCTGGTGGACGAGGCCCACAACCTGCTCGAGCGTGCGCGCAAGATGTACTCGGCCGAACTCGACCCGGCTGTGCTGCCGGAGCTGCGCCAAGGCGCGCCGAAACCGCTGGCGGGCGCGCTGCGCCGGCTGGGCACGCAATGGAGCCGGCTGGCAAAGGACCAGGAGGGCGCCTACGCCGCCTATGCGGAAATCCCGCCGGCATTCATGGCCGCGCTCGAGCGCGCCGCCGCCGCGATCCTGGACCAGCTCACCGATGCGCCCGCCAGCGTCACCCCGGCGCTGCAGCGCTTCTATTTCGATGCGCTGCATTTCTCCCGCCTGGCCGGATCGCTCGACAAGCATTCCGTGTTCGACATCAGCAGGGACGACGCCGGCGCGCCCGCCGGCATCGCGAAGGCCCGCCCCGCCAGGGCGCGCCTGGCGGTGCGCAACATCATCCCCGCGCCCTTCCTCGCGCCGCGCTTCGCCGCGGCGCGCTCCGCCACCCTGTTCTCGGCCACGCTCTATCCCGCACGCTTTGTCTGCGACACCCTGGGCCTGCCTCGCGACACGGTATGGCTGGAAGTGCAGTCGCCGTTCAGCGCCGGCCAGCTCGCCGTGCACATCGCCGGCGGCATCTCCACGCGCTACCGCGACCGCGCGCGCTCGGTGCGCCCCATCGCCGAACTGCTGGCCGCGCAGTACCTCGCGCGCCCGGGCAACTACCTGGCGTTCTTCAGCAGCCACGATTACCTGCGGCAGGTGGCCGATGCCTTCGAGCTCGGCTGGCCCGATATCCCCGTGCGCAGGCAGGCACGCGCCATGACCGAGGCGGCACAGGCCGAATTCATCGGTGCCTTCGAGCCGGGCGGCCGCGCGCTCGGCTTCGCCGTGCTCGGCGGCGCGTTCGCCGAAGGCGTCGACCTGCCCGGAGACCGGCTGGTCGGCGCCTTCATCGCCACGCTCGGCCTGCCGCAGTTCAACGAGGTCAACGAACTCACCCGGCAACGGATGGAAGCCGAGTTCGGCAGCGGCTACGAGTACGGCTACCTCTATCCCGGCTTGCAGAAGGTCGTGCAGGCCGCGGGCCGCGTCATCCGCACCGAGGCGGACCGCGGCGTGGTCCACCTGATCGACGACCGCTTCGCGCGGCCCGAGGTGCTGGCGCTGTTGCCGGGCTGGTGGGACGTGGCAACCGCCGGGCGAGGGCCCTAGCGAGGGCCCTGGCTAGGCGCCTGCCGGCTGCCGCGCGGCGCCGCCCGCGCCTGGCGGGGCCCAGGCGCATCGATGCACGCGCGCTTGCCCCGCCCGCGCGGCATCAGGCGTCGGCCATGGCCGCCCACTCCGGCCTGGCGCCGCTGGCACGCGAAGCGCGCACATCGCCCGAGCGGGCATGCCCCTCGAAGTTCTCCGCGCGCGAGGCGCGCGCGCACAGCGCCCCCATCGCGGCGCTGGCCTCCAGGGAGGTGATTTCCTGGTACGTCACCGTCTTCAGGAACTTGCCCACCCAAAGCCCGCCCGTATAGCGGCTCGCGCCGCGCGTGGGCAGCACGTGGTTGGTGCCGATCACCTTGTCGCCGAACGACACGCAGGTGTTCTCGCCCATGAACAGCGCGCCGTAGGTGGTCAGCTTCTCCAGCGCCAGGCGCGGCTCCCTGATCAGCGCCTGGACATGCTCGCTGCCGTATTCGTCCGATACCGCGAACGCTTCGTCGAGCGTATCGGCGAGAATGATCTCGCCGAAATCGCGCCAGGCCGCCTGCGCGACATCGCGCGTCGCCAGGTTCGAGAACTGGGTTTCCATCTCCTTGAGCACGGCTTCGCCCAGCGCCCTGGACGTGGTCACCAGCACCGCCGGGGAGTCCGGGCCGTGCTCGGCCTGGCTGATCAGGTCGGTGGCCACCACGAAGGGATCCGCGGCCTCGTCGGCGATGATCAGTACCTCCGTCGGGCCGGCAAACAGGTCGATGCCGACCTCGCCGAACAACTGGCGCTTCGCTTCGGCGACAAAGGCATTGCCGGGTCCGGCCAGCATGTCCACGCGGGCGATGGTCTCGGTACCGATGGCCATGGCCCCGACGGCCTGGACGCCGCCCAGCAGGTAGATCTCGTCGGCGCCGGCGAGGTGCGCCGCCGCCACCGAAGCGTCCGGAATGCGGCCGCGGTTCGGCGGCGTGCAGGCGACCACGCGCCTGACGCCCGCGACCTTCGCCGTGGTGATGATCATATGGGCCGAAGCCAGCAGCGGATAGCGCCCGCCGGGGATGTAGGCACCCACGGAGTTGATCGGGATGTTCTTCTGGCCCAGCACGATGCCGGGCTGGACTTCCGCCTCGAAATCGGTGATCGACGCCTTCTGCAGTTGCGCGAAGCGCTGCACATTGGCCTGGGCCTCGCGGATATCCGCCAGCGTCTGCGCTGGCAGCCTGGCGATGGCGTCCTCGATCTGCGCCTGGCTGAGACGGAACGAGGCCGGCTCCCAGCTATCGAACTGCTTCGAGAGATCGCGCACCGCGGCGTCGCCGCGGGCGCGGATCTGGCCGATCGCGTCCTCGACCACCTGGCGCACCTGCGGCGAGGACGATTGGGAAATATTCGTTTGGATGGCGGCTTGCTTCAGGTGGGAGATCACGTTCGCTCCAATTTTGTCAGTGGAGGCCGCCGCACGCCAGCCGGTGGCCGGCGCGCGAGGCGACCAGGTTGTTGCCGGGCGGAAAGCCTTCCGCCCCGGGTTTTCAGGACGAGCGCCGCCCTTGCCGGTGGCGGGCCACCGGGCACCGGTTGCTGCTATTCGTTGTTGCCGCCCGTGCTGTCCAGCGTCATCGGAGCGGGTCCGGTGCCGGGAGACAGCCAGCGTCGATGACGTGGCCGGACCGCGCCATGCCCGGCCAGGGGAATGTCAGGCGGCCTGTTGCTGCGCGGCGAGCGCCGCGACCACCACGATCTCGATGCGCCAGGCGGGATTGGCCAGCTTCGCCTGCACGGTGGCGCGGCACGGACACTTGCCTTGCGGCACCCAGGCGTCCCAGGCGGTGTTCATGCGCGCAATCTCGCCGATGTCGGCCAGGAAGATCTGGCACGACAGGATGCGCTCCTTGCCCGACCCCGCGGCGCCCAGCAGGCGGTCGATGGTGGCGAGGACTTCCGCGGTCTGTTCCTCGATGGTGCCCTCCAGCGTGCCGCGGGGCACCTGCCCGGCCAGGTAGACCAGGCCATTGTGGATGGTGACGTCCGACAGGCGCGGGCCGGTGTTGATTCGTGTGATGGAAGACGTGCTCATTTCCTGCTCTTTCTCCATGGCTAAGCCGTTGGTAAAAACTGGTTCTGCGCAAGGCAAGGATCGTTCAGACGAAGATCCTGCCTTCGTGCTGCCTGACGATGTCCATGACCGACTGGCGGCTGCGCCTGATGCCGGCCAGGGTGCGCGCCGCTGCCTCTTCCGCGTCGCCCGAGACGAGTACGTCGATCATCGACTCGTGCCCGTGGCGCCAGGACGCCGAGCGGTCGCTCGCGCTGATGCTCAGGTACAGCACGCGCAGCGCCTGCTCATGGAGTTGCTCGAGCATCAGCGCCAGCCGGCCGTTGCCGCATGCGCGCCCGATGCCGATATGGAACGCCGCGTTGGCCAGCAGGAACTGCCGCTTGGCTTCGGTGTCGTCCAGGTCGTACTCGCGCGTGCAGGCGTCGTTGAGCTTGACCAGCGTGGCGCGCGACACATGCCCCGCGGCCAGCCGCGCGGTATGCGGCTCCACCAGCTCGCGCGCATCGAAGATCTCCATCACGTCCTTGACGGTCAATGGCGAGACCACATGCCCCTTGCGCGGGGCGCTCACCAGCCAGCCGGACTCGGTCAGCCGCGCCAGGGCGCTGCGGATCGGGGCCTTGGTGACGCCGTACTCGTCGGCCAGCGCCTTTTCCGTGACCTCGGCGCCGGGAAGCAGGTCGCAGGTGATCACGCGGCGCTTGATATCGTCGAAGATCTGGTGCTGCAAGGGCTTCTTGCTGTCCCCGAGTTCGGGGTCCAGCAGGGGATCGCGAACGTTCATATTGTGTTTTCCTTGTAGTGGATCGCGTGCCGTCAACCGAAGCGTGCGATCGAGAATTCCTGCCAGGCATCGGACATCGACGCGTTGGCTGCCGCCATGCCGATCACGCGGCCCGTGAACGAGGCGGCTGTCAGCCCGACGTGGCCATGGCCGAACGCGCAGATCACGCGCTCCGCGCCGGGCAGCGGCCCGAGCACCGGCAGCGAATCCGGCGTGCAGGGCCGGTGCCCCATCCATTCCGAGCGCTGCCCGATATTGGCACGCGGATAGACTTCCTGCAGCGTGCGCGCCAGCTGCGTGAAGCGCGCCGGCGTCGGCGGCGCGGCGAGCCCGCCGATCTCGGCGGTCCCGGCCACCCGCAAGCCGCCGCCGATCGGCGTCACCAGTGTCTTGCGCTCCGCCCACATGACGTTGCGCGTGACGTTGACGCCCGGCTGCGCTACCTGGAGATGGTAGCCCCGATGGCTTTCGAGCGGCACCTTCCAGCCGAACGGGCGGATCAGCGCATTCGAATGGATGCCCGCCGCCACCACCACCTGGGCCGCGCGCCGCTCGCCATTGGCCGTGAAGACGCGGATGCCGCCGTCAGCACCGGCGATACGCACTACCTCATCGCGCACCAGGCGCGCCCCGCCGGCGCGCACGCAGGCATCGGCGATGCGGGCGACGAACTGCTGCGGGTTCGAGCAATGCCCGTGCCCCGGGAAAAAGATGCCGTGCCGGAACACGGGCGACAACTCGGGCTCGTACTCCGCCAGCGCCTGCGCGGACAGCAGCGTCTGCGCGATTCCCAGCCGTTCCCGCGCCGCGACGGCGGCGGCCTCCTCCTCGAACGCGGCATCGGTGCTGTAGAGGTACAGCTGGCCGACGCGATGGATCAGGTCCTGCGCTTCGGCGAATGCGATGATCGGCGCATAGTCCTCCAGCGAATTGCGCATCATCTTGCGCATGCCGGCCGCCGCCGTGTGCGACCGGGCCGGCGTGCCCGCGAAAAGAAAGCGCGCCAGCCAGGGCAACGCCGCGGGCAAGCGCCGCCAGGACACGGTGACGGGGCTTTCCGGGTCCAGCAGCCAGCCGGCCAGGTGACGGTACATGCCGGGGGTGGCCAGCGGAAAGCTGATGCCCGGGCTCAGTCCGCCGGCGTTGCCGAACGAGCAACCGAAGCCAGGTGCCTGCCGGTCCAGCAGCGTGACCTTCCGGCCTTGCAGGATCAGGTTGTAGGCGGCGGTGACGCCGATGATGCCCGCGCCGATGACCAGCACGTCGTCCTGCTCGATGGTTTGTTCTTTCATCATGCCCTCGCGGCGCCGGCAGCCTTGCGGCGCAGCAGGTAAGACACGGCAATGATCGCCAGCACCGCGCCGAACAGCAGCACGGATACCGCGGCGAGCGACGGGCTGACCTTCAGCAGTGCGTCGTCCCACATCTGCTTGGGCAGCGTGGTGAACAGCCCGCCGCTGACGAAGAGCGCGAGCGTGAGATCGTCGAACGACGTGACGAAGGCAAAGATGAAGGCCGACAGCACGCCCGGCGCGATGATCGGCAGCGTGATGCGGCGCAGCCGCGTCAGCGTGTTGGCGCCAAGGATGCTGGCTGCGTCGTCGAGGCGGCGGTCATACGACCGCAGGGACGCCGAAACGGTGATCACGACGTACGGCAGCGCGAGCGCCGTGTGGCCGATCACCAGCGCCAGGGAGGACCCCAGCCAGCCCAGGCGGGACAGCACGTAGAACAGGCCCAGCGCAACGATGATGCGCGGCAGGATCATGGGCGCGAGGATGGCGCCGAGCACGAGCGAGCGCAGCGGCAGTCGCTGGTGCGCAAAGGCAAAGGCCGCGGGAATGCCGATCACGCTGGCCAGCACCGCGGTGCCGGCCGCCACGCCGAGCGAGCGTTGGATCGCGCCCATCCACAGCGGCGAGGCGAAGATCTCCTCGTACCAGTGCAGGGTGAAGCCGGTGGGCGGCCAGTCGATGAACGCACTGGACGTGAACGACTCCGGAATCAGCAGCAGCACCGGCAGGCTGAGCGCGACGATGACGATCACCGCCACGGTGGCCGACAACCGGCCCCGGCCATCGGCGGCACCCTTGCGCGCTTGCGGCAGCGCCTGCGCCAGCGGCACCACCACGCGGTCGAGCGACTTGCCGAGGAACCAGCAGACTGCATAGGCGGCACTGCGAAGCCTGCCCCCGGCACGCGCGCCGGCCTTCGGCGCGGCGGCCTCGCCCGCCACCGTGGACAGCCCCACCAGCTTGTCGTAGCACCAGTAGATGATCAGCGTGGCGACCAGGGTCAGGACCGACAGCGCCGCGGCCAGGCCCCAGTCGAGCATCTCCTGCACCTGCTGGATGATGAGCTGCGCCATCATGGTCTGCCTGGGCGAACCCAGCAGCGACGGCGTGATGAAGAAGCCCAGCGCGGAGATGAACGTGGTCAGCCACGCCGCCGTGACGCCGGGCGCGCTCAGTGGCAGGTACACGGTGAAGAACGTCACGCCCGGCTGCGCGCCGAGCGTCTGCGCGGCCGACAGCAGGCGCCGGTCGAGCGACTCCAGGATCGGCAGCATGGTCAGGATCGCCAGCGGCAGCAATACATGCACCAGTCCGACGATGACGCTGAAGTTGGTGTAGAGCAGTTCGAGCGGCTCCTGGCTGATGCCGCTCGACGTGAGCACGCTGTTGACCACGCCGGTGCGGCCGAGGATGACGATCCAGGCGATGGTGCGCACCAGGAAGCTGGTCCAGAACGGCAGCAGCACGCCGAGCCAGAGCAACTGGCGCCATCCGCCCGACGCCCGCGAGATCGCCGCGGCCACGGGGAACCCGGCGATCACGGCAACCGTGGCCGCGACTGCCGACAGGTACAGGCTGTGGCCGAGTACCTGCATATAGACCGGCGTGCTCGCCAGCCGCGTGAAGGCGGACGAGGAGAATCCGCCGGCGCCGAACAGCGACGCGCAGAGCAGCAGGACCACGGGAACGAACACGGTGGCGGCCAGGAACAGCAGCGTCGGCGTGACCAGCGCCGGGCCGGTCCATTGCCGCGCGGCAAGCGATTGACTAGCCATGCTGGGCTCCGAAGATCATGGCATCCGCCTCGTTGAAATGAACCGCGCTGCTGCTGCCCGCGCCCTCGGCCCGGCCCGCGCGCGTCAGGCCCACCGCCACCAGGCGCTGGCCATCGGCGAGCACGACGTGCTGGCGCGACAGCGAACCCATGACCACGCTGTCCTCGATGCGGCAGGGCAGGTGGTTGGCGCTGCTGTCGGCCACGCTCATGGAGACGCGCAGCGACTCCGGTCGCACCAGCATCACCGCCTCATGGCCCGGCTCGACCGCTTGCGCCAGCCGCCCGCGCAGCTGCTGCCCCGACGCGGTGCGCAGGCAGGCAAGCTGCCGCTCGCCGTCGACCGATTCAAGCACCCCACGCAGGCAGTTCGACTCGCCGAGGAACTGGCCGGCGAACAGGCTCTGCGGTGCGAAGTAGAGCGATTCCGGCGTGCCGATCTGCTCGATCCTGGCATTGTTCATCAGGCAGATGCGATCGGACATGGTCATCGCCTCTTCCTGGTCGTGGGTGACGTACAGCACCGTGATGCCGAGCTGCTTCTGCAATTGCCGGATCTCCGCCTGCATATGGATGCGCAGCGACTTGTCCAGCGCCGCCAGCGGCTCGTCCATCAGCACGATCGACGGCTTGTGCACGATCGCGCGCGCCAGCGCCACGCGTTGCTGCTGCCCTCCCGAGAGCTGCGCCGGGAAGCGGTCGCGGATGCCCGGCAGCTTGATCAGGGCCAGGATCGCATCGACCTCGCGGGCGATGGCCTCCTTGCCCATATTGCGCATGCGCAGCGGGAAGGCGATGTTCTCGCCCACCGTCATGTGCGGGAACAGCGCATAGCTCTGGAACATCATGCCGATATCGCGCCGGTAGGGCGGTGCGCGCGTGGCGTCCTTCTGCTCGATCCAGATGCTGCCCGAGGTCGGCGGCACAAGGCCGGCGATCATCATCAGCAGCGTCGTCTTGCCCGAACCCGACGGCCCGAGCAAGGTCACGAACTCGCCCTGCCGCACGGCGAGATCGGTCGGCTCCAGCGCACAGGTATCGCCGTAGTGCTTGGACAGGCATTCGATGCGCAGCTTTTCCGCGCGCTGCGGGCACGCCTGCGGCGGCGTGGCGCCGGCCTCGGCCTGGCCCGGTGCCTGATGGTCGTGCGCGGCGTCGCCGGCGTCTTTCCTGGCTACCATTTTCATGCTCTGCATCCTTTGCTCGCAGCCGGGTTCATGCCAGCAGCCAGGTGTTGAACGATTCCGTCATCCTGTCCTTGTTGTTGCCCCAGTAGCGCGCATCGATCTGGATCGCGGTGGCCAGGTTGTCGGGATGGGTGGGCAGCGACTTTGCGCGCACCGGGTCGATGTACTTGTAGGCGTTGGGGTTGGAAGGCCCGTACGCGAGGCGCCTGGTGTATTCGGCCTGCCGCTGCGCGTCGCAGGTGAACTTGATGAACTCGCGGCACAGCTCCGCCTTGGGCGAGCCCTTGAGAATGCAGAAGCCTTCGGTGCTCCACAGGCCCTGGTTCCAGATGATCTTGACGGGCGCCCCTTCATCGATGGCGGCCTGCGCACGGGCGTTCCAGGTGGGGCACATGTCGACCTCGCCGCTCTTTAGCATCTGCGAGGTCTGCGCGCCGCTGGTCCACCACACCTGGATATCCTTCTTGATGCGCGCCAGCCCCTCGAAGGACGCCTTCGCATCGATCGGGTAGACCGACCCGGCGTTGCCGCCCATGCCGAGGAAGGCTTCCTCCAGCGTGTCCTGCGGATGGCGGCGCAGCGCGCGGCGTCCGGGGAAGTTCTTCACGTCCCAGAAGTCCTTCCACGATGCGGGCACGGCGCGGCCCTTGAACTTGTCGGTGCGCACCGCCAGCACGGTCTGCAGCAACAGCGTCGCGATCATGTACTGGCTGTTGTACTTGTCCGGGATCTCCGGCGCCTTGACCCTGACCTCTTCCAGGAAGACTCCGGTCCTGGGGTCGGTCAGCACTTCCTGCGACTGCCGGTTCAGGAGCGCCAGGTCCCACGCATAGTTCCTGGCCTCGACCATGCCCTTGATCATCGCGGTGGGATCGGACTGCGCCACGATCGGCACGACCTCGATGCCCGTCGCGGCCTTGAAGGGCTTGTAGAAGGCTTCGGCGAACGCGTCCGCATACGGGCCGCCCGGGTCCCGGACGACGATGCGCTTTTCCTGCGCACGCGCCGTGCCTCCGATATAGGGAAACGCCAGGCCGGCAACGGCCGCCCCGGCGAGTTGGTGGATGACTTTGCGTCGGGCTCCGTCAACTTTCCCCGACTTCATTTTGCGCGCGGCGACCATTTCGGCTCCTGGGATGGGATCATCAGCGCCAGCGTTTGCTGACATGTCACGATCATAGTAGACATGTCACAGAGGGACGTCAAAGAAAAATGAGGCGGGGTAAACGCTTAGTGYGCCCCCCTCGCCCACTTGCATTCCACGTCACCCCGATCCGCGCGGGCGGGCTATGCCCGGACCTGCCGCGCCAATGCAAAGGGGCCGCACGCGCGGCGTGCAGCCCCTTGTCCCGCCTCGCCAGCCAGTCCTTCGCCGTCGGGCAGAAATGTGATCGTCGCCCCCCTCGCCTTGCCGGGCGGCCCCTCCTTCGTGACACCACGACGTACCGCTGCCCCTTCTTGCCGGGGGCGTGCGTGTCGTCTTGGTCATCTCCCCGCGATCTGCGCCTTGTGGAAAAAAACCATCCGCGCTTGCCTCGCGCGGCGCTCCGCTAGTCCTCGCTGCTACCGCTCGCCGGAGCCTGGCTAGTGCCAAGCATGCGGGCAATGGCCACCGCCTCGGCCGGCGCGAACTGCAGCACGCATTCGCGCGTGAGCGCCAGCGTGTAGGAGAAAGCCATGGCGCGATCCCCGAAGGTGCGGTTGAGCATGAAATGGGCCGCGGGCGCGCCGCGGTCGGCCAGCTTCGACAACCGCACCAGTGCCCCCCACGAGCCGTCCTCCACCCGCATGATGTCCACCTCGATGGCGTAGCCCGCCTCGACGTGGATCCTGGCCGTTCCTGCCGGCCGGCGTTCCTCTTTGTCCACCACCATTTCCAGTTTCCTCCATGAATCGGCTCCAAGAATCAACCTCGGACAACCACCGCGCGCACGGCATGGCGCGCGCGACCTGCGTCCCGCGGCGCGCGGCTCCCCCGCGTGCCTCGAGCGTAAAAACCGTTGTGCCGGCCACCCGCTCCCTGCGTCAGCGCCGTGGCGCCAGCGGCGGCGCGGTGGACTGGCGCTGCACCAGGCCGCTGGGGAAACACATGCGGGTCGGCGCCAGTTCCGGCTGTGCCAGCCGCATCACGACCCGGCGCACCATGGCCTCGGCCATCTCGCCGAAGGGCATGGCCACCGAGGTCAGCGCGGGATTGGTGTAGGCGCACATGCCGATATCGTCCATGCCGATCACGGAAACGTCGGCCGGCACCGACAAGCCAGCCTGGTGCAGGCCCGACATCAGCCCGATGGCCATCATATCGTTGACCGCGATCAGCCCGGTGGGACGCGATTTGCTGCGTGCCAGCCGCATGCCCTCGAGCTGGCCGAGCTCGGCCAGCTCGGCGTCGCCATAGTAAGCGCTTGGCGGGCACTCGAGCACCTCCGCGCCGTCTCCAATGCCGGCCTCGCGCGCGGCGGCGAGAAAACCATCGATCTTGCAGGCGCGGCTGACGGTGCGCCCGGCAGGCATGACGAAGGCAATGCGCCGGTGGCCCAGGGCAATGAGGTGCGAGGCGGCGAGATGGCCCGCCTGGAAGTTGTCGGGCTGGACGTGGTCGATGCGCGCCGGCACCCTGGGATCGACGCCGCCGTCATAGCTCACCATCGCCAGGCCCTGGCGCGCGGGCGCCTCGAAGTGCAGCTCGTCGGTCAGGGAGGAGACGATGATCACGCCGTGCACGCCGAAGGAGAGCAGGTCGTCGAGCATGCTCGCTTCCTGGTCGCGGTCGCGGTTGGTATTGCCCAGCAATACGCGGAAGCCGGTCTGGCGCTGCGCCTCGGCTTCGATCAGGACCGCGAACTGCCCGTACATGGGATTGGCGGTGGACGGCACGAGCAAGCCCAGCATCGGCGTCTGCCCGGTCTTGAGCTGGCGCGCGACCTGGCTGGGGCGAAAGCCCAGCGTGCGGATAGCCTGCTCCACGCGCGCGAAGGTGGCGGGATTGAGCCGCTCGGTACGGCCGTTGAGCACGTTGGAGACGGAGCTGACGGATACGTTTGCCAGCCTGGCCACATCTTGTATGGTTGCCATGTTCGGGTTCTCAGGCCAGCTTCCATGCGTTGCTGGCCGGCGTGCTGGTGTTCCGCGAACTCGATGCGCGCGCGGTGGTGCGGCTGTTCGTGCGCGCCGCGGCCATGGCCGGAGGCATCCTCTTCGTGTTTGCCACTGCCTCGAGCCTGGCCTTCTCGCTTTCGGTGCAGCAGCTGCCCGCGCTGATGCAGGCGGCCCTGACCGGGCTGGCCGCCCACGACGGCAGTGGCGCCTTCGTCCTGGTCGCGGCGCCGCTGATGATCTTGTTCGGCACCTGCCACGCTTCTTGCTTATGGTGCGCCGCAACGGCCGTGGGTGGAATCAAGGTCTTAAGTGTTTCAGTAAAACGGTTTACTAAAACGATTTACAGGATGATAGGCGAGTGCGGGGCAAATGCAAGTGCCCCGCCGAAATCGCACCACCGCACCGGCGCGGCGGCGCGCCGGCATGGAATTCGACAGCAAGACACGGAGTGATCGGCGAGGAATCCTGGCCTAGAGTTGGCTTCATCGCCATCTATGCAAAGGAGTCCGCCATGCAAGGCATGCCATCCACCTCACAAGGCAAGATCGCCGGTCCTGGCCTCGCGCCAGTCCGCTACGCGATCGGCGCCTGCGCGCTTGGCTACGTGCTGGTCGCGCAAAGCGAACGCGGCGTCTGCGCCTTGCTCCTCGGCGAGGATGAGCAGGCGCTGCACGGCGAACTGCGCGCGGCCTTCCCCGCCGCCACGCTGCGGCGGGCGCAACCAGACCTGGCGGGGCTTCTGGCGCGGGCCGCCAGCCTGGCTTCGTCGCCCGGAAGTGCCTGCGACCTGCCCCTGGACATTGGCGGCACCGCCTTCCAGCAGCGGGTATGGCAGGCGTTGCGCGCGGTACCGGCAGGCAGCACGGCAAGCTATGCCGACATCGCCGCACGCATCGGCCGGCCCGCAGCGGCGCGCGCCGTGGCCGGTGCTTGCGCAGCCAACCTGCTGGCCATCGCCATTCCCTGCCACCGCATCGTGAAGCAGGACGGCGCGCTCTCCGGCTATCGCTGGGGGGTGCAACGCAAGCGCGAACTGCTGCAGCGCGAGGCGCGGGCATGAAGGCAGACCATGCAATGGCAGATAGCGGCGGCGCATTGACGGGCGGCGCGCAGGCGGCTGGCCGGCATGCCGATACGTTGCCCTGGGATGCCATCGGCGAAGAACTGGAGCGCCAGGGCTGCGCCGTCATCGCCGGGCTGCTCGCACCGCAGGCCTGCGATGCGCTGGCCGCGCTCTACCCGCGCGAGGACCTGTTCCGCTCACGCGTGGTCATGAGCCGCCACGGCTTCGGCCGTGGCGAATACAAATACTTCAGCTATCCGCTGCCCGGCCTGGTCGAGGCCTTGCGCGGCGCGCTCTATGCGCATCTCGTGCCCGTGGCCAACCGCTGGAACGCCGCGATGGACATCGGCATCCGCTATCCGGCACGGCACGCCGATTTCCTGCGCCGCTGCCACGATGCCGGCCAGGCGCGCCCCACCCCGCTGATCCTGCAATACGGGCCGGACGACTACAACTGCCTGCACCAGGACCTGTACGGCGAGCATGTGTTTCCGCTGCAGGTAGCCATCCTGCTGTCCGAGCCGGGCAGGGATTTCACCGGCGGCGAATTCGTGCTGACCGAACAGCGCCCACGCATGCAGTCGCGCGCCGAGGTGGTGCCGCTGCGCAAGGGCGACGCCGTGGTGTTCGCGGTGAACCAGCGCCCGGTGCAGGGCACGCGCGGCAGCTATCGTGTCAAGCTGCGCCACGGCGTGAGCCGGCTGCGTTCGGGACACCGGCATGTGCTTGGCATCATCTTCCACGACGCCGCCTAGCGGCATGCGGCATGCGGCACAAGCCACGGCGTGCGCAACGCGCGGCATCGGCATACAGTGAGCATCATGAAAGCAAAGAAGGCAACGGCGGCAACGAAGGCAACGACCGAACACGACCCGCGCTGGGCCCGCGTGCTGGCGCGCGACCCGGCGGCGGACGCCGACTTCGTCTATGCGGTGAAGACCACCGGCATCTACTGCCGCCCGAGCAGTCCTTCACGGTTGCCGCGCCCGGAAAACGTGGAGTTCTTCGATACACCGGCAGCCGCCGAGGCTGCCGGCTACCGCCCGAGCAAGCGGGCCGCGGCGGACCAGTCAGCAATGGCGGCCCAGCATGCCGCGCTGATTGCCGAGGCCTGCCGCCAGATCGAGAACGCGGACGAGCCGCCCGCGCTCGACGCACTCGCCAGCCAGGCCCGCCTGAGCCCGTTCCACTTCCACCGCGTGTTCAAGGCCGTCACCGGGCTTACGCCCAAGGCCTATGCCGGCGCCCACCGCGCACGCAAGCTGCGCGACCGGCTGGGGCGCGCCGGCTCCGTCACCGAAGCCATCTACGACGCCGGCTTCAACTCGAACAGCCGCTTCTACGAAACCTCCGGCCAGATGCTCGGCATGACCGCAAGCCGCTACCGCGCCGGCGGCGCCAACACGGATATCCGCTTTGCCGTGGGCGAGTGCTCGCTCGGCTCCATCCTGGTGGCGCAGAGCGAGCGCGGGGTCTGCGCGATCCTGCTCGGCGACGACCCCGATGCGCTCGCGCGCGAGTTGCAGGACCAGTTCCCCAAGGCCAACCTGATCGGCGGCGACGCCGGCTTCGAGCAGTTGATCGCGCAGGTGGTCGGGCTGATCGAAGCGCCGTCGCTGGGCTTCGACCTGCCGCTCGATGTACGCGGGACCGCCTTCCAGGAGCGCGTGTGGCAGGCGCTGAGGGAGATCCCGCCCGGCTCCACCGCCAGCTACGCGGAGATTGCCGCGCGCATCGGCGCGCCGAAGGCGGTGCGGGCGGTGGCGCAGGCATGCGGCGCGAACCATATCGCCGTGGCGATTCCCTGCCATCGCGTGGTGCGCAGCGACGGCCAGCTATCGGGGTATCGCTGGGGCGTGGAGCGCAAGCGGAGCTTGCTGGAGCGCGAGGGGCAGGCTTGACCGCGGCGCGCAACTGGACCCTGGTCGGGCCGGACGGCAAGCCATACCAAAGTCCGGCGCCCGGCACGCTGGGCGGCCACCGCGGCGGGCGCCTGTACGGCCGGCTCGATTGCCGCAGCGCGCTGCGCGCCATCGCCCGCGGCGGCTATGCGCCGCAACGCGTGTTCTTTCTCGACGAGGCACATGCCATCGCGGCAGGCTACCGGCCGTGCGCGGCGTGCATGCCAGTGGCGTACGCCCGCTGGAAGGCAGCCGCTCTTCCGCCCATTCCACCGCCTTGAACAGGATCACGCCTGGCGCGCAGCAGCGCCAGCGCGACGAACACCGCAGCTGCCGGCTTTGACTCGACCACCGGTCCACCACGCCCACCACGAAACCAGCGAGGCCACAATGCCGTGGCCGCCCGACCCGGTAACGGCAGATGCCCGAACAAGCAGTGCACCAGCGCTCAGGGGCATCACCACGAAACAAGCACCTCTCGCAGTGTAGTGGCCGTCAGCGCCGGTACCGGCAGATTCCAGCAGAACCGACACACCCACCACGAATCCGCAAATCCCGTAACCCCTGGATGCTTCTGCCCCTCCGGCCAGGAGTCCGCTTTCTTGGCCTACTTTCTTTTCGGACAAAAGAAAGTAGGTCGCGCCGGGGGCGCGAAAGCCTTTGACGTTGACGTTGACGTTGACGTTGACGTTGACCTTAAGATTTTGCCTTTGATGTTGACGTTGACTTTGAGAATTCGCCTTCGAAGTTGTCTTCGACATTAAAACCAAAGCCTTTACGCCCTAGACGTTGACCCTGAAGCCAAGACTATCCCTCCCCCCAAGAAACCAATAACAAACCCGATAACAAACCATTTCCCCCACCCACAGCACATCAGGCATACCATAACAAAACCCCACCTCCCCATGCTGCAACGCAATACAGCAACGGCGCATGAGGCGCCACACGCCATCGATCCACCACCTCAGGGAATCCCATGCGCGACCGCTATCTCTCCCATCTCCGCGACACCCTCGACACCATTCGCGCCGACGGCTTCCACAAGGCGGAGCGGGTCATCGCCAGCCCGCAGGCGGCCGATATCCGGCTGGCCGGCGGCGAGCATGTGCTGAATTTCTGTGCCAACAACTATCTCGGCCTGGCCGACGACCCGCGCCTGATCGAGGCGGCGCGCCGCGGGCTGGAGCAGGACGGCTTCGGCATGGCGTCGGTGCGCTTCATCTGCGGCACGCAGTCGGTGCACAAGACGCTCGAGGCGGTGCTGGCGAAATTCCTCCACACCGGCGACAGCATCCTGTACTCGAGCTGCTTCGACGCCAACGGCGGCCTCTTCGAGACGTTGCTCGACGACCAGGACGCGGTCATCAGCGACGAGCTCAACCACGCCAGCATCATCGACGGCGTGCGCCTGTGCAAGGCGAAGCGCTACCGCTACCGCAACAACGACATGGCCGACCTGGAAACCCGCCTGCGCGAGGCGGACGCGGCCGGCGCGCGCTTCAAGCTGATCGCCACCGACGGCGTGTTTTCCATGGACGGCATCATCGCCGACCTGCGCTCGATCTGCGACCTGGCCGACAAGTACGGCGCCCTGGTGATGGTGGACGACTCGCACGCGGTGGGATTCGTCGGCGAGCACGGGCGCGGCACGCCGGAACTGTGCGGCGTGGAAGGCCGCGTGGACATCATCACCGGCACGCTGGGCAAGGCGCTGGGGGGCGCCTCCGGCGGCTACGTGGCGGCCCACCGCGAGATCGTGGAACTGCTGCGTCAGCGCTCGCGCCCCTACCTGTTCTCCAACTCGCTGGCGCCCAGCATCGCCGCCGCCACGCTGAAGGTGCTCGATCTGCTGGCCAGCGCGGAAGGCGCCGCGCTGCGCATGCGCGTGCGCGAGAACGGCGAGCACTTCCGCCGCGAGATGACCGCGCTGGGCTTCACGCTGGTGCCCGGCCAGCACCCCATCATCCCGGTGATGCTGGGCGACGCCGCGCTGGCCACCGGCATGGCCGATGCCTTGCTGGCCGAGCATGTGTACGTGGTCGGCTTTTCCTTCCCCGTGGTGCCCAAGGGCCGCGCGCGCATCCGCACGCAGATGAGCGCCGCGCATACCGCCGAGCAGATCGATCGCGCGGTGGCCGCCTTCGCCAAGGTGGGCAGGAAATTCGGCGCCATTGCCTGAAGCCGCAACCCGCGCCAGCACAGGAACCCAGCCATGAAAGCCCTCGCCAAACTCGAACGCGCGCCCGGCCTGACACTGACCGACGTGCCCGAGCCGGAAGTCGGCCACAACGATGTGATGATCCGCATCCGCCAGACCGCCATCTGCGGCACCGACATCCATATCTGGAAATGGGACGAGTGGGCGCAGCACACCATCCCGGTGCCGATGCAGGTGGGACACGAATACGTGGGCGAGATCGTCGCCATCGGGCAGGAGGTGCGCGGACTGTCGATCGGCGACCGCGTCTCCGGCGAGGGACACATCACCTGCGGCTTCTGCCGCAATTGCCGCGCCGGACGCCGGCACCTGTGCCGCAATTCGGTGGGCGTGGGCGTGAACCGCCCGGGCGCCTTTGCCGAATACCTGGTGATTCCGGCCTTCAACGCCTTCCGCATCCCCGACGACATCCCTGACGAGATCGCCGCCATCTTCGACCCGTTCGGCAACGCCACCCATACTGCACTGTCGTTCAACCTGGTGGGCGAAGACGTGCTCATCACCGGCGCCGGCCCGATCGGCATCATGGCCGCCGCCATCGCCCGCCATGTGGGCGCGCGCAATGTGGTGATCACCGATGTCAACGACTACCGGCTCGAGCTGGCCCGCAGGATGGGCGCCACGCGCGCGGTCAACATCGGGCAGGAAAACCTGAAGGATGTCGCGGCCTCGCTGCACATGACCGAGGGCTTCGACGTCGGCATGGAGATGTCGGGCGTGCCGAGCGCCTTCGCCACCATGCTCGAGCACATGAACCATGGCGGCAAGATCGCCATGCTCGGCATCCCGCCGTCGAAGATGGCGATCGACTGGAACCAGGTCATCTTCAAGGGCCTAGAGATCAAGGGCATCTACGGCCGCGAGATGTTCGAGACCTGGTACAAGATGGTCGCCATGCTGCAAAGCGGGCTCGACCTGACGCCCATGATCACCCACCGCTTCCGCGCGGACGACTTCCAGGCCGGCTTCGCTGCCATGCTCTCGGGCAACAGCGGCAAGGTGGTGCTGGACTGGACCGGCGGCACGGGCGCACCCGCCGCGCCCCCGGCTTCCTCTCCCGCCGCTTAATAAATCACAAGACCGACAGATAACAGGGAGGGCAGGAAAGCCTGCTCGCCCGGGCTACCCGCGTCCGGCGCAAAGGCCAGCGGCCACAGCGCCGGCCATTTCTGCGCCCAGCAGCAGGCATGGGTGGCGCCTTCCACCAGATGGACGGGCGGTCGCCGGGCGGCGGGAAAGCGCGCGGCATAGGCCGCGGCCACCTCGCGCGTGACATTGGTGTCCTGCGCGCCCACGAAGTGCAGCTGCGGAATGTCCTGCAGCCGGCGCCAGTCGTCGGCGGGGTTGAGCGAGCCTTCGAGTGCCGGCACGCCGTGCAGGGTGGTCCACGCCAGCGGCTCCAGGTTGCCCGCCACGGTCACCAGGCGCGCGACATCCTGGCGCCGTGCCGCCACCAGCGCCGCCACCGCGCCGCCGCCCGAGTAGCCCACCAGGACGATCCGGCGCGCGCCGAAGCGCTGCTTGAGCGCGTCGATGGCCTGGCCGGTGGCCTCGACCACCTCGGTGGAGAAGCGCCGCCCGGTCCACCAGGCCGTGCCGCAGCCGCGCAGGTCTTGGTCGTCGACGAATTGGCACGGACGCGCAAGGTATGCCGCGGCGCCCCGGACATGCGCCAGGGCGAGTTCGAGGGCCACCGGGCGCAGCGGGGTCGGATCGTCGGAGGGCTGCGTCGGGCTGAGCCAGGCCAGGCCGTCGCCTTCGATGTAGACGGCCAGCGTATCGGCCGCGGCGGCCGCGACGGCCGGTGCCGGCGCATAGGCGGTCAGCACGAAATCCCGTGTGGGCAGGCGGAGTTTCTGCCAGCCATGGGTGAGCGCCAGCGCGTCGGCGGCCTGCCGGCGCCCGGCAGGAGAGAAATGGGTACAGGCGGCCAGCAGCAGGGCCGCCAGCAGGATCAGGACCTTGGTCCGCACGAATGAAAGACCAGGCGAATAACGGGGAGGCGACACACGCAAAGACACACGGATTGAAGTAAGGAAGAAATCAAGGCGGTACCGGTTCCCCGGCACCTTGAGCACCACATAACAACAAGAAAGCAAGAAAGCAAGAAAGTCGCGAACACAAACAAGCGGCAAGTCTACTTCAGCGGCTTGCCTGACACTGAGCAACGAAGGCACCTACGGCAACTCGCCGGTGGCGGCGCAGAGCGCCAGCGTCGACGGCTATCGCCTGATCGGCTACGGCAGCTACAGCCTGGATGCGCGCACCGACGTCAGCGTGCAGGCAGACTTCGGCACCGGCCACAACGAAGGCCAGCGCAAGAGGTGCGTGACCGCTTCACCAACCAGACCGCTTCGGTGAAGCTCCGCCTGCCGTTCTGAGGCGCCCGGGGCAGTCGGCGCAGGCAAGGCTGACAAGGCTGGGCTGACAAGGAGAAAGGGGAGGCACGCCGGGAGGCGTGCCTCCCCTTTTTTACGTGGCGCGGATGCCCTGCCGTGCGTGCCTGGCGCGCTTGCGCCGCCGACAGGCGCGGCATTCGCCGCCCGTCGCCCAGTCACGCCGGTGTAACACCGCGACATGTTTTCCACCGCGATTATTTCGCGCCCCGCTCCTATAGTTCGTCCCGTTGCCACGTCGCAGTGCGCGGCCAGACCCGAACCTGAAGGACATCCCATGACATCCCGTTACGTCTTCGCAGCCACCGCCTCGCTGATCATCCTTGCAAGCACCCCGGCCTTCGCGGGCTGGTCCGGCCACGGCACGGCCTACACGCCGCACGGCACTTATAACGGCGCGCACTTCGGATCGTGCTCAGGCGGCAGCTGTTCGCACGCCGGCGGTGTCGTCGGCCCCTACGGCGGGCTCGCGACCAACACCGGCACGGTGACCCGTACCGCGCCGGGGCAGTTCTCCAACGCCGGCACCGCGACCGGGCCGAACGGTCGTTCGGTCCAGCATGCCGGCGACACCAGCTGCGCAGGCGGCACCTGCTCGCACACCGGCGATGTCACCGGGCCCAATGGCCAGACCGCCGCCACGGCGGGCAGCGTGACGCGCGAGGCGCCGGGCCAGTATTCCTCATCCGGCACGGTCACCCGTTCGAACGGCAACACTGTCAGCCATGCGGCATCGACCAGTTGCGCCGGGTCGACATGTGCCCGCTCGGGCACGGTGACGGGTGCGGACGGCGGCACCGTCACGCACGGCGGCACCGCGACCCGCGTGGCGCCGGGTGTCGTGACGACCACCGGCGGCACCACGGTCGTACACGGCAGCACGGTAACGACCGGCGGTACGGTGACGACGGTAGGGGCCACGGTTGCAGTCGGTGCCGCGCCGGCGGTCATCGCCCCGGCGCCCGTGGTCGTCGCGCCCGCCCCGGCCGTGGTCGCCCCGGCGGCGGTGGTAGTCGCCCCGACGCCGGTGGCGGTCGCCCCGGCGCCGGTGGCCTATGTGCCGCCGCCGCCCCCGCAGCCGGTCTACGTCGCGCCGGCGCCCAAGGTGGTGTATGTCGCGCCCCCGCCGCCCAAGGTCGTGTACGTCGCACCGCCGCCGCCGAGGGTCGTCTATGTCGCGCCGCGCGCGGTCTATTTCGCGCGGGCGCCGCGTGCGGCGGTATGGGTACCGGCGCACTGGGCTGGCGGCGTCCTGGTACCCGCGCACTGGGCGTAACGGCACCATCATCCACCCGGTATCCGGTCCTTCCGGTCCTTCCGGTCCTTCCGGTCTTTCCAGCCCTTTCAACCCTTCGGCATCCATCACCAGGCCGGCACCGAGTGTCGGCTACACCACGGAGTCCATCATGAAGAAGATGATCGCAGTTCTTATCTTGTGTATTGTTTCTGCAGGCGCGTCCGCTCAGGTCGCCGCGCCGCCCGCGGGTGGCGGTGCCCGGATCGAGCGTGCGATGCAGCAATTGCAGGCGCGCTTCGCCAGCGCCAACACGACGCACGACGGCAAGCTGACCCGGGACCAGGCGGCGGCCGGCATGCCGATGGTCGCCAGCCGCTTCGACGAAATCGACACGCAGCGCGCCGGCTACGTCACGTTGGCGCAGATCGAGGAATTCATGAGACAGAAATCGATGGCCCGCTGATTCCCCGATCATCGCCGGAGACGCACCATGGAGCAGTCGAACAGGATCATCGTGCTCGATGATGAAGCCGAGTTGCGCAATATGCTGCAACGGTTCCTGACCGGGCACGGCTTCCAGGTGCGCGTGGTCGCCGACGGCAAGCGCCTCGACCGCTACCTGCAGCGCGAGCCGTACGACCTGCTCGTGCTGGACCTGATGATGGAGCCGGAAGACGGCCTGACCATCTGCCGCCGGCTACGCGCCGAAGGACAGACACTGCCGATCCTGATGCTGACCGCCAAGGGCGATCCGGTCGACCGGGTGGCCGGGCTGGAGACCGGCGCCGACGACTACCTCGCCAAGCCGTTCGTGCCGGACGAGCTGGTCGCGCGCATCCGTGCGCTGCTGCGCAGGCAGAGAATGGCGGCCGGCGAGCCGACCGTGACCTCGCAGACCCTGCGCTTCGGCGAATTCCAGTTCGACGTCGGCAAGCAGACGCTGATGCTGCGCGGCGAACCGGTCGAGGTGCATTCCGCGCAGATGCTGCTGTTGCACGCCCTGGGGTCGTCGCCGAACCGGCCGGTGAGCCGCGAGAACCTGCTCGCGCGCGCCCGCGGCCGCGACCACGACGCGCTCGACCGCAGCATCGACGTGCAGATCCTGCGGCTGCGCCAGATCCTCGAAGAAGATCCTTCGAAGCCGCGTTTCATCAAGACCGTGTGGGGCGTAGGCTATATGCTGATCGCCGGCATCGAGTCGTGATGCGGCTCGCGCTGCCCCGTTCGCTGCTCGCGCGCAACATCGCCTTGCTGGTGGCGCTCGTTGCGCTCACCCAGGTCTGCTCGCTCACTGTCTTGCTGCATTTCGTGCAGCGCCCGCACATCGAACGCGCGGCGGTCATCTTTTCCAACTACGTGAAGACGCTCGATGGCGTGCTTGCCGCCATGCCGGCCGACGAGGGCCGCGCGGCGGCCGCGCGGCTTGGCGCCATGGCGCAGCCGCCCGGGCAAGTCGCACTCGAGCCGCCGCCCAGTCCGGTCCGCATTTTTCGTACGTACCAGCGCGATGTCTTCATGGAAGCATTGCAGCGCTATCTGCCGCCGGACATGCCGGTACGATGGCAGACCGGCGAGGGGGACGCGGAGCGGCTATGGATCCGCGTGCATGTGGCCGGCGCGCCCAGCTGGATCGCCTTGCCGATGACCGAAGACGCGCGCGCGAGCGGCATCGCCGCCGCGCTCGCGCTGTCGGCGGCCTTTGCGTTGCTCGCGGCACTCACGGGCTACCTGATCCAGCTGCACATCAACCGTCCGCTGCAGGACCTGGCACGGGCGGCGCGCCACGTCAGCGCCGGCGAAGCCCCGGTGCCGCTGCCCACGGACGGGCCGACCGAGATCGCCCAGGTGAGCGGCGCGTTCAACCAGATGACGCAGGCCTTGCAACAGGCCGAAGCGACCCGCACGCTGATGCTGGCCGGCGTGTCGCACGACATCCGCACGCCGCTGACCAAGCTGCGCCTCGCCATGGCGATGGCGATCCCGCGCGGCGCCGACGACACCTTCGTGGCATCGGTGGAGGGCTATCTCGACCAGATCGACACCATCCTCCAGCAGTTCATGGACTACGCGGGCAGCGGCGAGCGCGAGGTCCCGCAGCCCGGCGATGTCGATGCGCTCATCAGCCAGCTCGCGGCGGATTTCGCGGGGCTCGGGCACGAGTTCGAGCTGTCGCTCGGCGGCATGCCGGTGTTCCCGTTCAGGCCGGTAAGCCTGATGCGCCTGCTGATGAACCTGATGCAGAACGCGGTCGTCTACGGACGGGCGGGTTTTGCCGTGCGCACCTGGGCCGAAGGCGATACGGCGTACGTCGCCGTGTGCGACCGGGGCAACGGCATCGGCGCGGAGGAACTGGAACAGCTCAAGGCGCCGTTCAGCCGCGGCAGGAACGCGCGCGGCCATTCGGGCGGCACCGGGCTCGGACTCGCGATCGTCGAACGCATCGCGCGCCTGCATGGCGGCTCGCTGCGGTTCCGCGCGCGCGACGGCGGCGGTCTCGAAGCGGTGGTGGCACTGCCGCTGAAAGGGCATTCCGCGTAGAGGCGGGACACGCCGCCCCCAATCCCCCCCTTATTCCCTCGATTGCCCTGCGCCCCACCGCACTATCATCGCGGGCGATCCCGCCGTGCGGTCCCCGCCGGCAAGCCATCCCCGACAGCGTTCACCCATGACCGACAACCTGCCACACACGCACGGCGCAACCACCCTGCCTCTCTACGCGCTCCCGGCCCGCGGCCTGGCCGTGGGCGTGTTCGATCTCTTCCATGTCGGCCACCTGCGCTACCTGCAATACATCCGCGCGCGCTGCGCCACGCTGGTGACGGTGGTCACGCGCGATGCCACCGTGCTGGCCAGGAAGGGGCGCACGCCGGCCGTGCCGGAGGCCGAGCGGCTGGAAATCGTGCGGGGGCTGGGGTGGGTGGACGAGGCCTTGCTCCAGCCGGGCGGGCTGGATGACACCGAAGGCGCGGTGCGCTGGGTGGCGGACCTGGGAGTCGATCACGTCTTCATCGGCGAGGACTGGCGCGGCAGCGCGCGCTGGGAGCGGCTGGCGCCACGGCTGGCGGCGCTCGGCATCGGGCTGAGCTGGACGCCGCGCGCCAGCGAGGTCTCGACCACGGCGCTGCGCGAGCGCATTCTGGCCAGCCTGGAGCGCGCCGCTTAACGGTGCGTAGCGGTGCGGGCGCGGCGCTTCAGGCTGGCGGGCGCAACCCGGCCAGCCGGCCTTCGAGCACCCCGCCGATGCGCAGCAGCAGCCTGTCTTCCGGCGTATGGCGCTCCAGCACCAGCCGCACGAGCCGCAGCGCCTTCTCCCAGTAGCCGTTCAGGCAGGCATTGGCGATGCGCGAGTAGGCATACCACTGCGTCAGGGCGGAGAAGCCAAGCAGGTTATGCGCGCCGATGATGGTGTCGAAGGCCGGATCCGGCACGCGCCAGGCCTTGCCATAGACCGCCTCGAGCCAGCCATGCGGATCCTGCAGCTGCCACACCTGACCGGCGGGGCTGCCGGCTTGTTCAAGTTGCAGCGGGCCGGGGAAGCGGGTCACGCGCTGGTGGCTGGCGGGCGTGCCGCCGCCGGTCCAGAAGCCGCCCAGCAGCGTGGCACCATCCGCTTGCGGCTGCAGGCCGCAGAGGTCCAGCACCACGTCCAGGCGCGGATGATGGTAGGTCGCCATATTGTCGATGGCGAAGACAGGCTGCGGGCGCTGCCAGCCGTGGGCGCTCAGGATGGCGTGCGCGGCCGGCAGTTCCGCCACCAGCAGGCCCAGGTCGAGGTCCTTGTCGAACGGAAGCAGGCGGCCTTCGCGCACCAGCCCGAGCAGGGTGCCGGCATGCGCGAAGGCGCGCACCCCGCTGCCCGCGAGTTGCGCCAGCACCTGCCACAGCAGAGCCTGTACCTGCGGATCGGCAAGCTTGCGCATGGCGGGCTGCGGATTGTGGACCAGCGGCGCCGCGCACAAGGCTTCGAGCGCCTGCCGCTCCACCAGCACGCCCTCTTCGATGCGCTGCTGATGCAGCAATGCGGTGCCGAGGAAGAACAACCAGTACGGCAGGAGCGCCGGATGCGCCTGCGGCGCCGCCAGCAGGTTCTGGCAGACCTGCTGCACGGCGGCGGCGTAGCCCTGTTCGAGGCCGAGCTGGCACCATTGGCGAATATCGTCCGGCGGCAGCACGCCGCCTTGCTGCAGGCGTGCGGTCAGCGCGCCAAACTGGGCGGCGGCCTGGGCGGCGCCCTGGCCGGCCGGATGTGGTGCCGGTTGTGTGTCCATGCTGCTGCGTTGTCGATGCGGAGCCGCCAGTCTAGGCGCAATGCGCGGCGGGCAATCGCCGGATCAGCGGGCAGGCTTGCACGCAAACTTCACGCAAGGCGCGTCCCCTACTCCACCGTCACCACGATGGCAACCCGCCGGTTCTCCGCGCGGCCCGCGGCGGTGCGGTTGTCCGCCACCGGGCGGCTCTTGCCCAGCCCGCGCACCTCGATGTCCTGCGCCGCGAAGGCATTCACGGCCAGCACCCTGGCCACTGCCTGCGCGCGCCGCACCGAGAGTTGCTGGTTGTAGTCGGCCGGGCCGGAGTCGTCGGTGTGGCCGTCGAGCCGGACACGGCCGATGCCCGCGCTCTTCAACGCCATGCCGATGCGCAGCACGATCGCCTCGTGGTCGGTGCCGATGGTGTCTTCGTTCAGGCCGAACAGCACTTTCTCGGACAGGTTCAGCTCCCAGCCGCTCTCGGTCTGCGTGAAGCCTTGTTCCTTGAGCGTCTCGATCTGCGGAACGCTGAGCCCGGCGCCGCTCGTGCTCTGGCAGGCGCCCAGGGCCAGCGTGGCGGCGGCCAGGACGGCGGCCAGGCATCGCCTTGCGCTTCCCGACAGGTTCGATGACACGATGCTTCTCCTATCCTCTTTGCGATTTGTACGGCGCCCATGGCGCTGCTTTCGCGCCGGCGCCGGCGCACCCTGCTCCCGGCACTGGCCTATTGCGGCTCGGCGACGGGCTCGCCGGCAACCAGTCCCGGCTCCGCGATCTGCCAGCGTCGCCCGCGGCCGCGCTTGGCCTCGTACATCGCCTCGTCGGCCTTGTGCAGCAACTCGGCGGCGCTCTGCCCATGCTGCGGGAACACCGACAGGCCGATGCTGAGCGAGGCCTCGATGCTGGTGCCGCCGCTGAGCCGGACCGGATCCTTCATGCGCTGCAGGATGTGCTCGGCCACCTGGACGATGTCGGCGGGCCGGCGCAGGGGCGTGACCAGCACCGCGAACTCGTCGCCACCCAGCCGCGCGACCAGGTCGCCCTCGCGCAGGCAGGCACGGATGCGCTGGGCGATGCCGGCCAGCACTTCGTCGCCGGCGGCATGGCCAAAGGTGTCATTGATCTCCTTGAACGCATCGCTGTCCAGGTAGAGCACGCCCACGTGCGAGCGGGAAATCGCGGCAAAGCGCACGGCGCGGTGCAGCGCATCCTCGAACGCGCCGCGGTTGAGCAGCCCTGTCAGGCTGTCGTGGCTGGCGCGGTGCGCCAGCGAGCGATTCTCGTGCTGCAGCTGGTCCTGCCAGCTTTCGAGCTCGTCGAGCAGGCCGTTGAAGTCCTCGCCCAGCGCATTGAGCTCGGCAATGCGCGCCGGCGGCGTGCGCTGGTCGAACGCGCGCCCGGAGCGCACCGCGTGGGCCACGCGCATCAGGTTGCGCACCGGCTCGATGATATGCACCAGCATGCGGCTCGACATGTAGTGCGCGCTCACCGCGGTCAGCAACAGGCAGGCCAGCAGGCCAAGCAGGCCGCTGAGCACGAACTGGAACAGCTTGGCGGGATCGGCCGACAGGCGCACGGTGCCTACCACCTGGGTCTCGTGCAGGATGACCTGTTCCACCGGGCCTGGCGCCATCAGCCTGCTCGCCATGCGCTGCAGGCCGGCGAGGCGCTTGTTGGCCGGGTGATGCCATTCGGCCAGCAGCCGGTTGTCGCGGTCGTAGACGCTGGCCTGCGCCACCTCGGCGGTGGCGATGGCCACCAGCGCTTCGCTTGCCGCCGCCGGGTCGCGGAACACCACCGGGGCCTCCAGCGTGTAGGCGAGCGAGCGTGCGATCAGGTGCAGGTTGTGGTCGGCGTAGACGCGCAGTGCGGCCAGGCCGAGCGCCGTGAGCGAGAGCCCCGCCGTGCAGACGGCGATCAGCGCCACGCTCAGGTGGATGCGGCGCAGCGTGTGGTAGAGCGTGGGGCGCGCGGCCGCCGCGCCGGGGCGGGAGCGCGGCCTCATGACGCCGCCCCCCGCCGGCGCCCGAGCTGCAGCACGCCGGGATGGATATGGATGCCGCTGCGCGCGACGGAATCGAGGTTGACGCGGAACGAGACGCGGTTGTCCGCCACGCTCAGGCAGAACATGCTGCCGACCTCGCACTCGAAGTCTTCTTCGGTGATGACCAGCACGGGGCGCCCGCCCAGATCGGCCGCGACCTTCTTGCGGCTGGCGTCGGTCATCGCGGCCAGGTAGACCGAGTCGCAGCCTGTCATCGAGCCCGCGGCCATGACATCGATGCGCCGCGACTGTATCGGGCGCCCGCTGGCCAGCGTGCCGCCGTCGGACAGCTTGCCGGCGTAGCGCGCCGAGCTGTCCACGCACAGGCGCAGCACCTCGCGTTCGACGGGCCAGCGCGCATAGCCGAGCAGGCTGTACACGGTGCGCATCACCGCCTCGGAGCGCGGCTGGGCCGTATCGGCCGCGGCGCCGGGCGGCTGCACGCACAGCAGCGCCGCGAACAGGGCCGGCACGATGCGCAAGAGAAGAAGCCGGCGCAAGCGCTTCGAGCGGTTGCTCGCATCGCCTGGGTCAGTAGCCATGGAATGGGGCAAGGAGGGGTGCCTGCCAATTGTCTTGTTCGGGGCAGACCAGGTCGCAGCATGCGCGCCGGTCTGGCTCTGGCTAGAAAAACGGCAGCGCGCCGATGCAACGCACCCGCAAGCCTTGCTAGCCCACTCCCTATATCGGCGCGCCGGCAGCGATATTTACCCCGGCGCACGGCCGGGACGGAGGCGGGGGCGGAGGCTTAGGCGGACTTTGCCTACAATGCCTGGAACATCCAGGCACGACCCCGCGCCCCAATGAACGAGACCGAAACCCCGCCGCCCGCGCGCAAGCGCCTGACCCTGCCGGCCCGGCTCTACCTGCTGGGCGCCGTCATCCTCGGCGCGGGCTGGATCGGTGCTGCGCTGATCTACCTGAACGCCGCGCGCGAAGAGGCCTCCGCCGACTTGCTGTACGGCCCGGGCTGGCAGCGGCAATACGATTTCCAGCTCGAGCGCATCGGCGGCAAGGCAGCGGTGCTGGCGGCCGAGTTTTCGCAGTGGTTCGGCGGCCTGTGGCACGGGAGGCAACTGGCGATCACGCTGGCGATCCTGGCCACGGCGGCGGCCCTGCTGTGCTTCGCGGTGGCGCGCGAAGTAGCGCTGGCGGCCCGGCATCGCGGCGGGGACAGCGAGGGCTGAAGGGCGCCCCGCCTGCCTTCAGAGCAACGGCAAACCCGCGTTGCGCTTGACCTCGCGCAGCGACAGCATCGACTCGACGGCCGTCACGCCGGGCAAGGTGCGCAGCACATCGCGCATGAAGATGCCGTAGTCGTCCAGGTCCCGCGACACCACCAGCAGCAGGTAGTCCGCGCTGCCGGAGACGTTATGGCAGGAAATGATGCGCGGAATCGCCTGCACCTCGCGCTCGAAGCGGTCGGACAGTTCGCGGCTGTGCACGCCGAAGCGCACCTGCGTGAACGCCATCACTCCAAGCCCGAGCGCCTGCCGCGACAGCAACGCGCGATAGCCCTCGATATAGCCCTCCGCCTCCAGCCGCTTCAGCCGGCGCGCGCAGGGCGTCTCGCTGAGCCCTGCGGATTCCGCCACGCTGGCGTTGGTGGCGCGGCCGTCGGCCTGTACCGCCATCAGGATCGCGCGATCCACTTTATCGAGTTCCATCGTCCTGCCTCCACGGAATCCCGGAAGATTAGCGCATTCCCCCAATTTCCATAACTTTTCCGTGGAAAAACGCCAAAAATCCCTCCGCGCCGTGCGTCATCATGACGCCATCCCCGACAGGAGTGCATCATGGTTTCGCTTCACCTGCTGCTCACGTTCATTGGCGCGCTGGCCGTGGTCTACGCCTTGCCCGGCCCCGACATGGCGCTGGTGCTGCAGACCAGCACCAGCCGCGGCGTCCGCCATGGCCTGGCCAACGCGGCCGGGCTGGCGCTCGCGCGCGCCACCCATGTCACGTTGTCTGCCTGTGGCGTGGCCGCGCTGCTGCGCGCCGCGCCGTGGCTTTACCAGGGCGTGCGCGTGGCGGGCGGGCTCTACCTTGCCTGGGTGGCCATCCAGATCCTGCGCAGCCCCGCCTTCGGCATCGACACCGGCGCGGGCGGCGCCGGCGCGGCCGCGCCCCTGCGCGCCTCGGTCGCGCGCGGCGCGCTGAGCAGCCTGCTGAACCCGAAGGCGCTGTTGTTCTGCTCGGTGCTGCTGCCGCAGTTCGTCGATCCGCACGGCGCGCCGGTGTGGTCGCAGGTGGTGGAACTTGGCGTGGTGCTGGTGCTGACCGGCATCGCCTTCGACCTGGCCTGCGTGTTCGGCGCCGCGCGCATGGCCGCCTGGCTGCGCGGCAGCCCGCGCGCGCAGGCGGTCCAGCGCTGGTCGTTCTCGGCGGTGCTGCTGGCGTTTGCGGCACGGCTGTCGATGGAGTGAGTGCCTGCCTCCGCCCGCCCCGCCGGCGCGCATCGGGCGGTCTGCCGCGCCGCCGAGGCTGCCATCATCGAACGGGTTCCGGGCCGGGCGGCGGCCGCGACACCAGTTCGATATAGCGCCGGATCGCCGCACCCCGTTCGTGCCTGCGCGACATCAGCGAGAGGTAGGAAGTCACCCCGAGCCCGGCGATCTCGCGGTACACCAGGCTGGGCAGGCTGATATGGCCGGCCACCGCGTTCGGCACGATCGCCACCCCTTCGCCCAGCGATACCAGCGTCAGCACCGCGACCAGCCCGCCGGGCTGCGGCCCCAGCCGCGGCGCGAAGCCGCCCTGCTCCGCGGTGGAAAGCGTGCCCGAGACCTGCTCGGGCAGGATAAACGTCTCTTCCTTGAGATGCGCAGGCTGGATCTCGGGCAGGCCACGCAGCCAGGACGCGGCATGCAGCGCCAGGATGAAGCCTTCGGGGGCCAGCGGCAGCGCGTCCACGCCCTCGGGCACGCGCACCGGCGAGCGCACGTAGGCAATATCGAACCGGCCATCCCTGACCTGGTCCGGCAGGCTGTCCATCGGCGCCTCGCGCACCAGCAGGCGTACATCGGGGCAAGCGGCGCGGAAGGCCTCCACCTGCCGCTGCAGCACGCCCGAATACGCCGCCGAGGCCACATAGCCGATATGGATCTCGCCGGTTTCGCCGCGCGCCTCGCGCTGCGCATGCAGTTGCGCTGACTCGAACTGCGCCACCACCGCGCGCGCTTCCACCAGCAGCACCTCGCCGGCCGGCGTCAGCGCCACCGACCGCTGGTTGCGCTCCAGCAGCCGGATCCCTAGCGCGGACTCCATCTCCTGGATCTGCCTGGTCAGGGTGGGCGTGGAAATGCCAAGCCGGGCCGCGGCCCGCGTGAAATGCAGGTCCTGGGCAACGGCGATGAAGTAGCGGAAATGACGCAGTTCCATTGGTTGCCAACCACTCCCAAGGCTTTGTTAGCTAGTAGGCAACAAAATAGCATGGCCAGCGCAACAACGCCGGCCACGGCCAGACGTATGCTGGCGCTCCTCTAGACAGGAAGCAACGACATGCGGTATACGGCGAACCAGCGGCGAAAAGGCCGCCTGCGCGGCACAAGTGGCGCAATTGTTTCATCGGGGGCAATAGCATGAGCGGCGGCACCGGCTCCCGCGCGGCGCTCCTGACGGCGTCCGGCGCCTGCGCCCTGATCGTGCTCGACACCAATATCGTGGCCGTCACGCTGCCGCGCATCGCGGCGGACCTGCATGCCACGTTCTCCGATATCGAATGGGTGGTCAGCGCCTATATGCTGACCTTCGCCGGCGGCCTGCTGCCGGCGGGCAGCCTGGCCGACAAGTTCGGCCGCAAGCGCATGCTGCTGGTGGGACTGGCGGTGTTCATGCTGGCCTCGCTGGGTTGCGGCCTTGCCGCCACCAGCCTGCAGCTGAACCTGGCGCGCGCGGCCAAGGGCGTGGGCGCGGCGCTGCTGCTGACCTCGGCCCTGGCCACCATCGCGCATGCGTTCCACGACGAGCGCGAGCGCGCCCGCGCCTGGGCGTTCTGGGGCGCGTGCATGGGCATGGCCACGCTGGTGGCGCCCGGGCTGGGCGGCATCATCAGCCAGACCATGGGCTGGCGCTGGGTGTTCCTGCTGAACCTGCCGGTGGGCTTGCTGCTGGGCGCCATGGTGATCCGGCATGTGGAGAACTCGCGCGATGCCGGCGCCGCGCGCATCGATGCGAGCGGCGCCCTCACCTTCAGCGGCAGCCTGTTCCTGATGATCTGGGCCCTGATCGAGGCCAACCGCATCGGCTGGGGCGATCCGCACACGCTGCTGCGCGTGGCCGGCGGCGCGGCGCTGTTCGCGCTCTTTATCGTCACGCAGCGCGTGCAGCGCCGGCCGATGCTGGACCTGTCGCTGTTCCGTAACCCGCGCCTGATCGGCGCGCTGCTGGCGATGGCGGCCTACGCCGGCTGCGCGCAGGTGATGATGACGCTGATCCCGCTCTACCTGCAGACCGGGCTGGGCTTCTCGGCCATCGCCTCGGGCGCGGCGATGTTGCCGTTCGCGCTGACCATGCTGGTCTTTCCGCGCATCGGCGTGCGCCTGTCGCACCGGATCGACGCATCCACCATGCTGGTGACCGGCCTGGTGCTGGTCGGCCTGGGCAACCTGCTGAGCGCGTGGGCCGCCACCACCATGAGCTACCTGCCATTCGCGCTGGCAATGGCGGTCACCGGCAGCGGCGCGGGCCTGCTCAACGGCGATACGCAGAAGAACATCATGGCCTGCATCCCGCGCGAACGCTCGGGCATGGCGTCGGGCATCAGCACCACCACCCGCTTCAGCGCCATCGTGCTGTCGTTCGGCCTGCTCGCCGGCCTGCTGGCCTGGCACATGCAAGCGCTGTTCGATGCGGCCTTGCGCGCCCTGGCGCCCGGCGCCTTGCCGCAGGACGCCGCTGCCCGCGTCGTGGCGCGCGTGGCGGCCGGCGACCTCGACGGCGCGCTGGCCGCCTTCGCCCCGCCGCTGCGCGACACGCTGGCGCCGCTCGCGCGCGGCGCGTTCGCGGGCGGCTTTTCGTGGGTGCTGTGCGTGGCCGCGGCGGCGGCGCTGACGAGTGCCGTGCTGGTGCGCCTGCTGATGCGCGACAACACCGTGCGCCAGCCGGCGCGCGAAAAAGTGGCGGCGGAGGTAGCGAGTGATGCCGGCTAGTCGATGCGCATCTGCGCATCGTGCACGATCTTGCCCAGGCGCGCTTTCTCCTGCTGGATAAAGCGCGTGAACTCGACCCGCGTGCCGGCCACGGGCCGGTAGCCATAGGTCTCGAACTGCGCGCGCAGGGCCGCGTCGCCCTGGAACGCGGCCTGCGTGGCCTGCGCGATTCGGTCCAGCACCGGCCCCGGCGTGCCCCGGGGCGCGTAGATGCCGCCCCAATGCTCCATGCGGATGCCGGCAAAGCCCTGCTCCACCGTGGTGGGCACATCGGGCAGCGACGGCGCCCGCTGGTCGTCGGCCACCGCCAGCGCGCGCAGCTTGCCACCGCGCACGAAGCCCATCACGCCCACCGGCGCTTCCGAAGCCAGGTCGATCTGGCCGCCGATCACCGCGTTGAGCGTCTCCGATCCGCTCTTGTAGTGCACCAGCGTGACCGGCACGCCCAGCGCCGCCTGCACCATCTCCGCGACGAAATGCCCGGTGCTGCCCGCGCCCGCGGTGCCGAACGTGATGCCGCCCCTGGCCTTGCCATAGGCCCGCAGGGATTTGAGATCGCTGAACGGCGCGGCGCTGCCCGCCACCATCACCGACGGCGCGGCGTTGGTGCTGACCACGGGCACGAGGTCGCTGTCCGCATAGGGCATCTTCGGGCGCAACAGCGCGTTGGCCACCGCGCCGTTGCCGGCGATCAGCAGCGTGTAGCCGTCCGGCGCGCTCTTGGCGACGAACTCGGTGCCGATGATGCCGCCCGCGCCCGGCTTGTTGTCCACGATCACGCTCTGGCCCAGCTGCGCGCCAAGCGCGCGCGCGATCATGCGGGTGGTGATGTCGCCCGGACCGCCGGCCGCGAACGGCAGCACCAGGCGGATTGGCCTGGCTGGCCACCGTGGCTGCGCAAAGGCGGGCAGGCCCGCCAGCGCGAGCGCCAGGCACGCGGCGGCGCGCGTCATTGCGGCGCGCCGGTCGGTTGAATGCTTCATGTCTTGCTCCTGGTCGTTGCCTTGCCGTGCGGCATGCCTACTCGAACGGGTAGCGCTTGACCAGCGCGCCGAGTCGCTCGCTGTCCTGGCGCACCTGGGTCGCGAACTCGGCGGGCGAGTTGACCACCGGCTCGGCGCCGGCGGCGGCGATGGTCTTCTGCACGTCCGGGTCCTTCACGGCTTCGCGTAGCGCGGCCACCACGCCCTGCGTGACCGCGGCCGGGGTGCCCTTCGGCGCGAACAGGCCGTACCACGTGACCGACTGGAACTGCGGGTAGCCGGCCTCGGCGGTGGTGGGCACTTCCGGCAGCGCGGCCGCGCGCTTTTGCCCCTGGGTGGCCAGGATCCGCAGCGTGCCGGCCTTGTAGTGCGGCAGCGCCGCGGTGATGCCGGTAAACGACAGGTTGACGTTGTTGGCGATCAGGTCCGTGACGATGGGTCCGGTGCCGCGGTAGTTGACGATGATGAGATTGGGCAGGCCGGTTTCTTCCGCCAGTTGCCTGCCGGAGATGCGCGCCACGCTTTCGCCGGTGCCCAGCGAGCACGCCCTGCCCACTGCCTTGCAGTACTGCACGAACTCGGCCATGGTCCTCACCGGCAGCTTGCCGCTCGCCACCACGGCGGCGGGCGACTGCGAGATGGCCGTGACAGGCTCCAGCCGCGCGAGCGGGTCGATGCCTTTCAGGCCCGGCGTGTATTTGGTGACGACGATGGCGGGCACCTGCAGCAGCAGGGTGTAGCCGTCGGGCCTGGCTTCCATCACGCGGCGCGTGCCGATCAGGCCGTCGGCGCCGGGCAGGTTCTCCACCACCACGGGCTGTCCCCACAGCACGCCGAGCTGCTTCGAGACGGCGCGCGCGGTGGCGTCGGTGCCGCCGCCGGCGGCGTAGGGCACCACCAGGGTGACAGGTCGCTCAGGGCGCCAGGCTGCCTGCGCTGCGGCGGCCATCGCCGGTGCCTCGGCGCAGGCCAGCAGCCATGCCGCGCAGGCGAGTGCTGCCGGCGCCGGCCCCGGGCGCCGGCGGCCGGCTTGTTGTTCGGTACTGGGTTGCATGTCGTCTCCTTGTGTTTTTGTCGGGTACATCCGGGCGCTCACGGCAACGCCGCGGCCGGCGCCAGCACGCGGCCGCGCCAGTCGCGCTGGAACACGCCGTCGAGGCGGCCACGCGCGACGGCGTGCCGGCGCAGCCACGCCACCAGCGTGGCGCGCTCCAGCGCCGCGGGCGGCGAAGCCGACAGCGCGTAGAGCTGGAACACGTAGCGGTGCGGGCCGTGCCCGTGCAGGGGACGCGGGCCGTCATAGCCCGCCGCGCCCAGGCCGTTGAGCGCCAGCGTCACGCCTGCCGGCGCCTGCCCGCCGGCGAGCGCGCCTTCGGCCAGGCCGCGCCGCGCGGCCGGTCCCCACGCCAGCGCATGCACCAGCGCGCGGGCCAGCGGCACGTCCGGGTCTTCCACCAGCAGCAGCCAGTGCGTGGCGGCTCCCGGCAGCGGGTTCCAGTCCAGCGCGGGCGAACGGTTGGCGCCGACGCCGGTGCCGGCGCTGCGCAGCGGCATCGCGCCGCCATCGGAAAACGCGGGGCTGCGCAACGCCAGCGTGGCGGGCAGCGCCGCTAGCGATGCATCGTTGCAGGCCAGCGCGGTATCGCCGGCATGGCGCCCGCGCAGCAGCAGGCCGATCCAGCGCACTACCCAGGGGGGCGGCATCCGGCTTGTCATGGCGCGCTCTTGCGTTCCACCGTCCACGCCCATGGCCTGCGCGCGCGGTCCGCCTGCTGCCAGGCGCGGATCAGGTGATCGTCCTTGAGCGTGAGGCCGATATCGTCCAGGCCGTGCAGCAATGCTTCGCGCCGCAGCGGGTCGATCGGAAAGGCGATGACAGTGCCGTCGGGCGCGGTCAGCGTGGCTGTCACCAGGTCCACCCGCAGCGCAGCGCCGCGCGCGCACTGGGCGGCCAGCGCCTGCACCGCCTGCGCCGGCAGGTGGATCGGCAGCATGCCGTTCTGGAAGCAGTTGTTGTAGAAGATGTCGCCGTAGCTCGGCGCGATCACGCAGCGCACGCCCATGGCCATCAGCGCCCACACCGCGCCCTCGCGCGAGGAGCCGCAGCCGAAGTTGGCGCCGGCCAGCAGCACCGGCGCGCTCCGGAACACAGCCCGGTTGAGCACGAAGTCCGGGTCCTCGCTGCCGTCGGCGCGATAGCGCAGCGCCTCCAGCGCGTACGGACCCAGCGCCTCGCGCGACAGGCTGGTCAGGCGCTCGATGCGGATGATCACGTCGGTGTCGACGTTGGCCCGCATCAGGGGCGCGGCGGCGCCCGTTACCACGGTGAAAGGTTGCATTGTCATCGGAGGTTGCGCACATCGGTGATGCAGCCGGTCACCGCAGCCGCGGCGGCCATGGCGGGACTGGCGAGGTGGGTGCGGGCGCCCGGTCCCTGGCGCCCGACGAAGTTGCGGTTGGAGGTCGACACCGAGCGCTGCCCCGGCGGGACCTGCTCGCCGTTGGCGGCCACGCACATGCTGCAGCCCGGCTCGCGCCACGCGAAGCCGGCGTCCTCGAACACGGCGCGCAGGCCTTCGGCCTCCGCCGCGCGCTTGACGTTCTCCGAGCCCGGCACCACCCAGGCGGTCACGCCTGGCGCCACGCGGCGCCCGCGCGCCACGGCGGCGGCGGCGCGCAGGTCGGACAAGCGCGAGTTGGCGCACGAGCCGATGAAGACCCAGTCGACCGGCGTGCCGGCAATCGGCGCGTTGGCTGCCAGGCCCATGTATTCGAGCGCGGCATCGATGGCATCGCGCGCCGGCTGGTCGGCCGCGGTGGCCGGGTCCGGGATCGTGCCGCCGACCGGGATGGCGTGCTCGGGGCTGGTGCCCCAGGTGATGGTGGGCGCCACCTCGCTGGCATCGATCGCTTCCTCGTGGTCGAAGACCGCGCCGTCGTCGCTGACCAGCGTGCGCCAGTAGGCGGCGGCGGCCTCGAAGGCGTCGCCGGCCGGGGCATGGGGGCGGCCGCGCAGCCACTCGATGGTGCGTTCGTCCGGCGCCACCATGCCGAAGCGCGCGCCCAGCTCGACGCTGAGGTTGCACAGCGTCAGGCGCCCTTCCACATCGAGCGCGTCGATGGCCGTGCCGGCGAACTCGATGGCATGGCCCACGCCGGCGGCCGTCCCGAGCCTGGCGATGATATGCAGCGCCAGATCCTTGGCGGTGATGCCCTCGGCCAGCACGCCGTCGCAGCGGATGCGCATGCGGCGCGGCTTCTGCTGGCGCAGCGTCTGCGTGGCGAGCGCATGCGTGCTCTGCGACGAGCCCACGCCGAACGCCATCGCACCCAGGCCGCCGTTGGTGCAAGTGTGGCTGTCGCCGCAGATCACGGTCAGGCCCGGCAGCACGATGCCCAGCTCGGGGCCCATCACGTGGACGATGCCCTGCCCCGGCTGGCCGAGATCGAACATCGTCACGCCGGCCGCGGCCGACTGATCGCGCAGCGCGGTCCACAAGCGTCCGCCCAGGGGGAAGGTATGGCCGTCGCGCCCCGGCTGGCTGGATACCGCGTGGTCCGGCGTGGAAAACACCAGCGCCGGATCGTGCAGCGGCAAGCCGCGCGCGGCCACCTCGCCCAGCGCGGGCGGGCCGGACAGGTCGTGCAGCAGGTGGCGGTCGATATGCAGCAGGGCCCAGCCGTCCCCCAGTTCGCGCACGACATGCGCATCCCAGAGCTTGTCGAACAGAGTGCGGGCCATGGTCAGGCTGCCCTGGCGCCGGCCGGCGCGTCGGGGCTGGTGGCGCGCGCGCCGGCGTTGAAGCGCTGGCGCAGGCCGTCCCATTCGTCGGCGCCGAAGCGGCGGAAGGTCTGGCCCACGCTGGCCGATACGGCCGGCGCGGTGAAGCTCGACTTGAGTTCGGCCAGCGCGGCGTCCCCGGCCTCGATGGCCGCCTTGAGCATCAGGCCGGGCAGTATCGCCAGCTTGTAGCCCATCGCCTCGGCCTCGCGCAGGTCGAAGATCGGCGTGCGGCCGCCGGGCACCACATTGAGCAGGCAGGGGCCGCGCACCAGCCTTGGTACCGCGGCCACTTCCTCGAGGGTCTGCGCGGCCTCGACGAAGGCCATGTCGGCGCCGGCCTCGAGCGCGGCGTTGGCCCGCCACACGGCTTCGTCCAGGCCCAGCACGGCGCGCGCATCGGTACGCGCGATGACGACGAAGTCAGGCGTGCGGCGCGCTTGCACCGCGGCCCGGATCTTGGAGACGAACGCCTCGCGCGACACCACTTCCTTGCCGTCGAGGTGGCCGCAGCGCTTGGGCGCGACCTGGTCTTCGATATGGATTGCCGCCACGCCGCGCGCCTCGTACTCGCGCACGGTCCGGGTGACGTTCAGTTCATTGCCGTAGCCGGTGTCGGCGTCCGCGATCAGCGGGATGCCCGTGGCGCGCGCCATCACCGCGGCATTCTCGACCATCTCGCTCATGGTCAGCAGGCCAAAATCGGGAAAGCCGCGCGCGGCCGAGGTGCCGGCGCCGGTCATGTAGCAGGCGGCAAAGCCGGCCTGCTCGATCAGGCGTGCGCCGATGGCGTCATAGGCGCCCGGGGCGATGATCATGCCGGGCGCCTGGAGGCGCTGGCGGAGGGTGGCTGCGGGAGTCATCGGGTGGATCCTGTTCTGCCGTTCGGTGGGTGACGGATCAGCGGCTGCTGTCCGGTTCGTGTTTATGTGTTTATATTCTAGATACAACTACTCGGGTGCGTCAAGGAGGGGAAAAACCCGCAAGGTCCTTGTGCTATGCTCCCCACGCCACCCATCCGCCATCCCATGTCGCGCACCACCTCTACCGCCTCGCCGCTGGGCCATGCGCCCGGCACCTCGCTGCATCGCCAGTTGTTCATCGTGTTGCGTGACGAAATCACGCGCGGCGTCTATGCGCAGACCGGCGCGCTGCCGAAGGAAGAAGCGCTGTGCGAGCGCTTCGGGGTATCGCGCATCACCGTGCGGCGCGCGCTGGCGGACCTGGCCGCGCTGGGTATCGTCGAACGCCGGCACGGCCTGGGCACCTTCGTGCGTCCCGATGCGCCGGTGGGGCGCAGCAGCCCCAGCCTCAGCGTGATCGACGGCCTGCGCAAGGCCGCGCTGGAAACCGATGTGGAAGTGCTCGGCGTGAGCACCGCCGTGCCGCCGCCGGATATTGCCGGCCTGCTGCAACTCCAGCCGGGCGAGAGCGCCGTGCACGCGCTGCGCCTGCGCAGCATGGCGGGCACGCCGGTCATGCTGACCGATGCCTGGGTGCCCGCCACGCTGGGCAAGCGCGTGACGGCCGCGGCGCTGCGCAAGCACGCGCTCTACGAGATCCTGCAGGCCCAGGGCGTGAAGTTCGGCCGCGTGGTGCAGGAGATCACGGCGCAGGCGGCCGATCCCGCCTTCGCCGGCTGGCTGCGTACCGAGGTGGGAGCGCCGCTGCTAAAGCTGGTGCGGCTGATGCATGATCCCGAGTCGCGGCCGGTCCTGTACATCACGGTGCAGATGTCGCCTGAGCGAAGCCGGATCCTGATGGATATTTCGGCGGACCAGGTCAACACGCTCAGCGCCGGCCGCTTTGTTCACGACGCGCCCGGGCAATAGCGCCCCGGCGTCTTGGCGCCTTGGCGGCGCCAAGGAATCAAGGAATCAAGGACTCAGGAACGCAAGGGTTCAGGGTCCAGGGCTTGCAGGCTGCGGGCAACCCACCGCCCGCCGCAGCGCCGCCCTTGCGAGCAAGCGTGTCGAGTCCAGCGTGGGCAGCGGCGAGTTGGCGTCGTTGACGATCAGCGGGATCTCGGTGCAGCCGAGCACGACCGCGTCGCATCCCTTCGCCTTCATGTTTGCGATCACCCGCAGGAAGCAAGCGAGCGCTTGCGGCGTGACGACGCCGTTCACCAGTTCATCCATGATGATGCGGCCGATCTCGTCGCGCTCGGCGTCATCGGGCAGCATATGGCGCATGCCGCGCGCGGCGAGCTTCCCGGGGTAGACCTCGCTGTCCATGAGCCACGCGGTGCCGGTGATGCCCAGACAGGAAAAGCCGCGCTCGGCCGCGCTGGCGGCGACCACCTCGGCGATATGCAGCCAGGGCAGCGGCGAGCGCGGCGCCACGTACGCCATGGCCTGGTGGATGGTGTTGTCGGGGCAGATCAGGAAGTCGGCGCCCATGCCGGCGAGCTTGCTGGCGGAGGTGAGCATCAACTCACCCACGGCCTCCCAGTCGCCGCGCCCGAGGTGTCCGACGTATTCGGCCAGCGATGGCGTGTGCATCGAGATCTCGGGATGCGCGTGCGGCCCGAGCAGGGCCGCGCCCTCCATGCAGATAGTGCGGTAGCACAGCGCGGCGCCTTCGGCCGAGCAGGCGACGATTCCGATATGGCCAGGCATGGGGATCGGCTCCGTGGGAAGGTGCGGCATATCCTGTGCGCGGCGCGCCCGCGCGCGGTGCGTCGCGCGTGCGGCCCGTCAGCCGGCGATGCGGGGCTTGACGCGGCTGGCCGCGTCCTTGGCGCGGGCACGGGCGGTCTCCACGTCGGCGTCGTAGGCCAGCGCCACGCCCATGCGGCGCTTGGCGAAGCTTTCCGGCTTGCCGAACAGGCGCAGCTCGGTCTGCGGCACGCGCAGCGCCTCGTCCACGCCATCGAAGACCACGCCGGCGGCGTCCACGCCGCCATAGATCACGGCGCTGGCGCCGGGGCTCTTGAGCGCGGTGCTGACCGGCAAGCCGAGGATGGCGCGCGCGTGCAGTTCGAACTCGTTCTGCCACTGGGTGATCATGGTGACCATGCCGGTGTCGTGCGGGCGCGGGCTGACCTCGCTGAACCAGACCTGCTCGCCCTTGACGAACAGCTCCACGCCGAACAGGCCCTGCCCGCCGAGGTTGGCGGTGACGGCCTGCGCGATCTGCTGGGCGGTCTCCAGCGCGGCCGGGTGCATGGGATGCGGCTGCCAGCTCTCCACATAGTCGCCGCTCACCTGCACATGGCCGATGGGCTCGCAGAACTGCGTCTGGACCTCGCCGCCGGCGCCGACGGCGCGCACCGTCAGCAGCGTGATCTCGTAGTCGAAATCGATGAAGCCTTCCACGATCACGCGGCCGTGGCTGACGCGGCCGCCGGCCATGGCGTAGTCCCATGCCGCCTTGACGCCTTCAGGGCCGTCGATCTTGCTCTGGCCCTTGCCGGAGCTGCTCATCACGGGCTTGACCACGCACGGGTAGCCGATGCCGCCGTCGATGGCGGCCTGCAGCTCTTCCAGCGAGTCGCAGAACTTGTAGGGGCTGGTCGGTACGCCAAGGGTTTCCGCGGCCAGGCGGCGGATGCCTTCGCGGTCCATGGTCAGGCGCGCGGCGCGGGCGGTGGGAATCACGCGCACCGCGCCGCCGGCCTCCAGCGCCTCGAGCATCGGCGTGGCGATGGCTTCGATCTCCGGCACCACCAGGTCAGGCTTCTCGGCTTCGATCAGCGCCTTGAGCTGCTCCGGATCGCTCATCGCGATGGTGCGGGCGTGGTGGGCCACCTGCTGCCCGGGGGCGTTGTCGTAGCGGTCCACCGCAATGGTCTCGACGCCGAGCCGTTGCAGCGCGATCAGGACTTCCTTGCCGAGTTCGCCGGAGCCCAGCAACATGACTTTGGTCGCGTTGGGCGAGAGAGGGGTGCCGAGAGTGGTCATGTGAGAGCGTCGAAAGCGAGTCAAAAGCGGAATTGTACGTCGGCGTGGGCCGGCGCCCGCCGATCTGCGGATGCGCTTGCGGACTTCCTGCTGCCAGGATGGCTCGCCGCACCCGGACGGGTTCGCCGGACCGAGCGGCGTGACGTAGCCCCGGCCCCGCATGCACGCCGCATGGCCAGCCATCGTTCAACGCAGCCGAAAGGTGCTTTGTCCGGCGCTGCCTTGGAGGAAGGGCATGTGGCAAATACACTGTGTCAGACGGCTTCCAACCCGGACGCCACCAGACCAGGAGTTTCCATGAAGATCGACCTTTCGGGCAAGATCGCCCTTGTTTCTGGCTCGACCGCCGGCATCGGCTTCGCCGCGGCCAAGGGGCTCGCCGAGGCGGGTGCCCGCGTCATTATCAATGGCCGCAGCGAGGCCGGCGTCGACAAGGCGCTGGTAGCCTTGCGCGGCGCGGTGGCCGGCGCGGACGTCACCGGCTTCGCGGGCGACCTCGCGGACGCGGACGTGTGCGCACGGCTGGTGGCGCAACAGCCGCACGTCGATGTGCTGGTCAACAACCTGGGCATCTTCCAGTTGCAGGACTTCTTCGAAACGCCGGACAGCGAATGGACGCGTTTCTTTGAAGTCAACGTATTGTCCGGCGTGCGGCTGTCGCGCGCCTACGCGCCTTCCATGGTCGCGCACAAATGGGGACGGATCGTGTTCATCTCGTCGGAATCGGGCCTGAACATCCCCGCCGACATGATCCACTACGGTTTCTCCAAGACCGCGCAACTGGCCGTCTCGCGTGGCCTGGCCAAGCGGCTGGCCGGCACCGGCGTGACGGTCAACGCCGTGCTCCCGGGCCCGACCCTGTCCGAAGGCGTCGCGCAGATGCTCAAGGACGAGGTGCAGAAGACCGGCCATTCGCCCGAGCAGGTCGCCGCGGATTTCGTCAAGGCGCACCGCTCGACGTCGATCATCCAGCGCGCGGCGACCGTGGAAGAAGTCGCCAACATGATCGTCTATGTCTGCTCGCCGCAGGCTTCCGCCACCACCGGCGCCGCGCTGCGCGTCGATGGCGGCGTGGTGGACACCATCGCCTGACAAGTATCGACGAGGGGCCCGGTGCGCTTGCGCCGGGGATGCCTGCCGGGAATCCGCTACCATCATGGACTCGGATTCCGGCGAAGAAACCATGGACAGACTGGACGCGCTGCGCCTGCTGGTGGACGTAGCGGAGGCTGGCAGCTTCTCGGCTGCGGCACGCAAGCGCACGCTCGCCACGTCCACCGTGACGCTGGCGGTGCAGCAACTCGAGGATGAGCTCGGCGCCAGCCTGATCACCCGCTCCACCCGCCGCCTGGCCTTCACCCACGAAGGCGAGCGCTTCCTCGCGCATGCCCGCCGCCTGCTGGCGGACTGGGATGCCTCGGTCAGCGCCATGCATGAAGATGGCCCGTTGCGCGGGCCTATCCGCCTGACCGCCACCAATGATTTCGGCCGCGCGCACGTCGTTCCCCTGCTGGACCGCTTCCTCGAACTGCACCCTGCGGTCAGCATCACCCTGCTGTTCGACGACAGCGTGGTCGACCTGATCGACACCGCGAACTCGCGTCCGGCGAACTGGAAAGCGCGCTCGACGAGTTTATCGCCGAGCGCGTGGATCTCTATGCCGTGTATCCCGGCACCGCGCCGAGCCGGCGCGTGGCGGCCCTGATCGACTTCCTGGCCGCCGGGCTGGCGGGCTAGAGGCCCGTCGCATCCGGCCAGGGCGGATCCCCGTCCCGGCGCGTTGCGCAAACGGACTCGATGTGTTTCGCCCGGCGGAGCGCGCCGCACATCGCTGTGCTCGGGCAGGCCCCTTGTCGCCTGCGGTCTTGCCCTTTGCCCCGATTCCGTATAGGCTTAAACTACGATTCAATTCATCTTAGTTAAGCCATGTCATTCATCAGCACAGGGGTCGAGTACGGGCTGCATTGCATGCTCTTTCTTGCCGATACCCCCGCCGGCGTGAAGGAAGCCAGCGTGCGCGACCTCGCCGAGTTGCAGGGCGTGCCGGTCGAGTACCTGGCCAAGCTCTTCACCAAGCTGGCCAAGGCCGAGCTGGTGGTCGCCACGGAAGGCATACGGGGCGGCTTCGCGCTGGCCCGGCCCGCGTCCAGGATCACGGTCCAGGACGTCGTGGAAGCCATCGACGGCGACAAGCCGCTGTTCGACTGCCGCGAGATCCGCTCCCGCTGCGCCCTGTTCGACCCCGATGCGCCGCCTGCGTGGGCGACCCGCGGGGTCTGCTCCATTCACGCGGTCATGCAGTCCGCGGAAAAAACCATGCGGCAGGAGCTGGCCAGGCACACGCTCGCGGATCTTGCCGACAAGACGCTGGCCAAGGCATCGGCCGGCTTCGGCCCGCATGTGGTGCAGTGGTTGACCGACCGCTCGGTCAACCGGCGGGGGGACCGCGCGGAAGCGGCCCCCAAGGCAAGGAAGTAAGACCCGCTTGGTGCGGCGCCGGCAAGGGCCGGCCCGCACACCCCGCTGCCGCTACGCGGCGAAAGCGCCATGAACACGAAAGCCGGCCAGTCCACGCAAATGGACCGGCCGGCTTTTCTACTTGCTTCGCCCGCGGCGGCGCGAAGGCTCTGCGCACCGCCGCGGGCGAACACCCAACCCGCTACACAAGCACCCGCGCTCAGGCAACCACGATGCGCAGGGGATCCGCCGCCTCGAACACGTCGGCGCGGTTGGCGCTGGGCGGGTAGATCCATTCGGTGTTGATCCTGGTCTTGAGTTGCTTGGCGTCGGCGCCGGCCATCTTCACCTCGCGCTCCCATCCTTCGGTATAGACCGCCCCCCACGGGCCCAGGTCCAGGCAGGTCACGTACTTCGGCTGGCTGTAGGGAATCGGCTCGACACCGAGCAGGTCGGCGGTCACGTTGTGACCTGCCGAGCGTCCGAGGTTCATGGCGTGCTGGCACGACATGGCGGCGTAGTTGCCCTCGTCATCGGTGGCGGCGTAGGCCACGTCGCCGGTGGCGAAGATGTTCTTCACACCCTTGACCTGCAGGTTGCGGTCCACGTGCAGGCGACCGAAGTTGTCGCGCTGCGCGGGGATCTGCTCGGTCAGCGAGCTGGCACGCACGCCGGCCGTCCAGATCACGGTGCTGGCGTCGATGCGCTCGCCGTCGGCCGTGGTCAGGCCGGTGGCATCGACCGACGCCACCGCGGAGCCGAGCTTCCACTTCACGCCGAGCGCTTCCAGCGCTTGCGAGATGACGGGTCGCGGGCCGGCGCCGAGTTCGGCGGCGACTTCGGTATTGCGGTCGACCACGATCACGTTCACGTCGGCGCTTGCGCCCAGCGCGGCACGCAGGCGCGCCGGCATTTCCGCCGCGGTCTCGATGCCGGTGAAGCCGCCGCCGGCCACCACGATGGTGTTGCGCGCCGGCGTGTCAGGTTGTTCGCCGAGGGCCTTGATATGGGCTTCGAGCTCCGCCGCTTCATCGACCTGGTCCACGCTGAACGCATGCTCCTTCAGGCCGGGGATGCCCGGGCGGAACAGGCGGCTGCCGGTGGCCAGCACCAGGCGATCGTAGGCCAGGACCGACTTCGCCTGATCCGCGCCGACGACTTCGACTTCGTTGCGATCGTGGTGGACGCGTTCCACCGTGCCCTGGATGAAGCTCACGCCAACCGAGTTGAAGATATCCATCAGCGGGGCTTTCATCTGGCCGGGGGCTTCCTCATACAGGCGCGGGCGGACGTGCAGTTCCGGCGCCGGCGCGATCAGCGCGACTTCGACGTCCGTCCGCTTCTGCTGGTCGAGCAGACGCGCCGCGCTCAGTGCGGCCCACATGCCGGCGAAGCCGGCGCCAATTACCAGGATACGTTTGCTCATATGCATCTCCATTGATGTTTGCAAGTGTCACTGCGCCGGACCTGCAGCCGCGCCTCGCGCATGCCCGATCCGCCTTGGAAGGGTGTTGGGGATGGGCCGCACCGGTTTCGCGCCTGCGTCCGTAGCCTTCCCTCGTCCGGGCAGCCGGTGCGCCGGCCGCCCTTCGGACTCTGGCCCGGAACACTGCTTTGCCGCGGGCCCTTCCATAACTCCGATTCTAATTGTCGTAGTTTAAAGATTCAAGAATTTTTTTGCACCCCGCATGAAGGTGGCGCGTCCTGCTCGCGATCCCGGTGATCCGGTGGGCCCACGCGCCGACAGCACGCAAGAAAATCGCCTTGCGCGGTCCGCAGAAACGGACTACGCTCCATAACTACGATACCTCGAGTCGTAGTTATGGAGCAGCCGAACCCGCTTCAAGGCTGCAGCAAGGAGCCGAGACCATGAAATTCCAACCCGTGACGCTGGCGAATGTGCTGGCAATAGTGCTGGCCGGCTACGGCCTGGGCGGGACGCCCGCGCCCGCGGCCGCCGCGCCGGAGGTCGCCGCGCCGCGCGAGACCATCGCCCCGGCGTTCCGCTATCCGATCGCCAACGTGCAGGGCAAGACCATCACGACCATCGTGGTGGACTACCCGCCGGGCGGCAAGACGCCCGGCCACCGCCACGGCGGTGCCTTCGTGGTGGGCTATGTGCTGCAAGGCGCCATCCGCAGCAAGATCGACGACGGCAAGGAGCACGTCTTCCACGCCGGCGAGAGCTGGACGGAAACACCGGGCGTGGACCACCGCATGAGCGAGAACGCCAGCGACACCGAGCCGGCGAAGATGCTTGCCATCTTCATTGCCGACACCAAGGAAACGGACCTCGTGAAGTTCGGCAAGAAGAAGTAGGGAAGCGGAAGCGAAGGCAGCGGACTTTGAAACGGAACCCGGACCTCTCCGGGGCCCGCAACCCCGCCGGCAAGGCGGATCTATAGCAGCAAGGAGAGTATCTTCATCATGAACAAGCATCTCATTTTCAAGGACCTGCTGATCGCGGGCAGTCTCGTGGCCGCCTGTCTATCGGGCGCGGCACAAGCCACCGGCCCGCGCGAAAGCACGCATCCCGGGGACAGGTACGGCTACAACCTGCATCGGCCGGCCTCGGATGCCTTTACCGACAGGATGCACGACGGCAAGGCCGCACCTGCCGCGGACCCGGCACGCATCGTCGCCGGCCAGGACCAGAGCGGCGTGTCGGCGGCGCCGGCGCGCACCATGAGCCCGGCCGCCGAAGGCGCCGCCGGCCATCCGGGAACGAGGGGTGCCGAAGGCGGCCGCCTGCTTGCCGGGCGCGATCTTGCCTGGCCCTCTTCGCAACCCGAACATGCGCGGGTCCGGCCCGCCGGCGCATGACACCATGCCGGAAGCGCCCGCCCTTCAGGCCGGACGACCGCATGGCTCGCGCAACTTGCGGCTGGCTTGATTGAGCGTGGCGCGGCGTGCCATCGGCAACTGGCGGGCTGCGCGATCGATGCAGAAGCCGGGCATCGACATCGCCGGCTGCAACGGCACATCCGCCACGTCGTCGGCAGCCCGCGAACACCCTGGCACACCATGTCTGCCGCGAGCCACCACCTTGCCGCGGCGCTGCCGCCTGCGGCGCACAGTGCGGCCGATTTCCCGATGGCACATTCCATGCGTCTTGCCTGTGAGCGCACCTCTGCCGCTCGCAATCAAACCGTCTGGAGACTGTCATGCAAACCCTGTTGATCCGAGACCTGTCCCGTGCCGATGGCATGGACCGCCACGCCATGGCCGCCACGCGTGGCGGCATCGCCTATCTCAACCGCGACCTCGACCCCGGCTTTTCCCCGCCATCGGCGTCCTGTGGCTTTCCATGGCTGCCGCCGCAGATGCGCGACTTGCTCAAGTCGATGCCACTGCCAGTGACCCTGCCCGGCATGGGTCATGCGGAATCGCCGCCGCCCAAGGTCGTCCCGCTGTGATGCGCAACCGGCGCCGGCACCTGGTGTCACGGTGCCGGCGCCATATCCCGCTGACGGCGCACTCAGCGCCCGTACCTGCCGACCACGCTCTGTGCGCCGAGCGCGTGCCCCTTGAGCGCAGAGAACAATTCGTCCCGGCTCAGTCCCTGCGGTAGCGCGCCAGGCGCGAGGTCGCTGGCGACCACGCTCAGCACATAGTGATGCGGCACGTCGCCGACCGTCGGACAGGGGCCCCGGTAGGCCATGTCGCCAGTCACGTTCTTGCCCACCGTGATGCCATCCCCGCTGCTCCTCCCTTCGCCCTGCTTGAGCTGCCCGCGCTCGGCCGCGATGTTGTACGCGACCCAGTGCGAGACGCTGAGCCCGTTTGCGCCATCGGGGTCGAACAACAGCACCGCGACCGATTTCGCGCCGGCGGGAAGATTGGACCAGGAGACCTGCGGTGTCACCCCCTTGCCGCCGCAATTCTGCGTGTCATTGGCATGCAGCGAGGGTATGGAGGTGCCTTCCGCATACGAGGAAGAAGACACCTGCATTCCCGCCGCGCGAGCATTGCCGAGCCCGCAGGCGAGGCCAATCGCGATCAGTGCGCCGGCGGCCGGCGCGTGCCATCTGCATTTGAATTCCATTCGTGTCCCCTGCCGATCAGATAAGTGAAATGCATGGATCCGCGCGAACGGGAATGCGCGTGATTTCGTGCGGCGCGCGCGAGGAATGTGCGCGTATACCCTCTGGCCGTCCCGATTGCAGCGCGGAGGTTACAGGCATACCATGAACTCGAACGTGCTCAAGGCAGCTCTGCGTACGGACGGTGTCATTAGATATAACGTTAAAGATATAACGGCTAAGGGAGACATCAAATGCAAGATTATCAAAGCCTTGTCTTCGTGTGCGCTATTGTCCTGGTGTGCCTCTATGTCCTGCTCGGCACGCTCGCGCAATCCCGCGCCATCAAATTCGGCGCCCCCGCCATCGTCTCGGCCCTGATGGTCGCGTTCTCGGTCTCGCCATGGCACACCATGGGGTGAACGGGGCAAGCCGTTAGCACGGCCCCGATTCGCTGTCCGCTGCACTGCAGCGGCATGATCCATGCCGCGGTCTTCGCCTGCGCCCGGCTTCGAGCAGGAGACACACAATGCACCGCAGCATAGTGCAATGCGCCCTGGCGGTATTCGCCACCGCGGCGGCCTTGCCCGGCGCGGTCCATGCGCAACCCGGGCGGGCATTCACGGCCGGCCCCGTCAACCTGCTGGCCGGACCGGGACAGGAATACCCGGTGGTTGCCCAACTCGCGGGCGGCACGCCACTCTCGGTCATGGGCTGCATCGCCCAGTACACCTGGTGCGACGTGGCCTTGCCCAACCTGCGTGGCTGGGTCTATGCGGGCATGCTCAGCTACCCCTACCAGGGCAGCCAGGTACCGGTGCTCAACTACGGCACCATGATCGGCTTGCCCATCGTCAGCTTCACCATCGGTTCGTATTGGGGTAACTACTATCGCAATCGTCCCTGGTATCACGACCAGGGACGCTGGGCGCCGCGCCCGTCACCGTACGGACATGGCCCCGGCTATGCGCCGCCGCATGCGCGCCCGCCCGGCGGTCCTCCGCACGGAGAGCGTCCGCCGGGCTACGGCGGCGGGCATGGTGGCGGCGGAGGTGGTCACGGCGGCGGTAGCGGCGGTGGTCACGGTGGTGGTCACGGTGGTGGCCACGGCGGCGGTAACGGAGGCGGTAACGGAGGCGGTGGCGGTCACGGCGGTGGCAACGGAGGTGGTGGCGGCCACGGTGGCGGCGGTGGCGGCGGTGGCGGCGGTGGCGGCGGTGGCGGCGGTGGCGGCGGTGGCGGCGGTGGCGGCGGTGGCCACGGCAACGGCCACGGCAACGGTCACGGCGGCAGCCACTAGTCTCGTCCGACGGCGGCGCGGCAAACGCGCACTGGCAAACGGGTTCAGTCAGCGTGCGCGGCGAGGCCATTGCCGCGCACGCGGGCCTGGCCCAGAATTTCGCCAGACGCGGTCCGCACGCACGCCCGCCAATCACGAGAGACACCAAGGAGACCACCATGCGCGATTACGCCGAGGCCATCGCAGGCTTTTCCTATGAGGCATCGCTGGCGGAGCGCCTGAGCGGCACGCCGGACGCCCTCAACGCCTGCGTCGAATGTTGCGACCGCCATGCGCTGCCCGGACGCATCGCGCTGTTCTGGGAAGGCCGCGACGGTAGCAGCGAAACCTACACCTTCGCCCAGTTGCAAAAGCTCTCGGCGCAGTTCGCCGGGTTCCTCAAGGCGCAGGGCATCGGCCCCGGAGACCGGGTCGCGGGGCTGCTGCCGCGCACGCCGGAGCTGCTGGCCACCATCCTCGGCACGTGGCGCGCAGGCGCGGTCTACCAGCCGCTGTTTACCGCCTTCGGGCCAAAAGCCATCGAGCACCGCCTGCAGGCATCGGGAGCGCGCCTGGTCGTCACCGACGGCGCCAACCGCGGCAAGCTCGACGACGTGCAGGGCTGCCCCGCGGTGCTCACCGTGGCCGGCGCCAAGGGCCGCGGCCTGGTGCGCGGGGACTTCAGCTTCTGGGCCGAGCTGGACCGCCAGCCGGCGGACTTCGCGCCGGTCATGCGCAAGGGCAGCGACCCTTTCCTGATGATGTTCACCTCCGGCACCACCGGCCCCGCCAAGCCCTTGCTGGTGCCGCTCAAGGCCGTGGCCGCATTCGCCGGCTATATGCGCGACGCGGTGGACCTGCGCCCCGATGACGCGTTCTGGAACCTGGCCGATCCCGGCTGGGCATACGGCCTGTACTACGCGGTCACCGGCCCGCTGGCCCTGGGCCATCCGACCACCTTCTACGACGGCCCGTTCAGCATCGAAAGCACCTGCCGCGTCATCAACAAATACGGCATCACCAACCTCGCCGGCTCGCCCACCGCATACCGGCTGCTGATCGCCGCCGGGCAGGCGGTGTCCGGTCCGTTGCGCGGCAAGCTGCGCGCGGTCAGCAGCGCCGGCGAGCCGCTCAACCCCGAGGTCATCCGCTGGTTCGCCGACCAGCTCGGCGTCACCATCCACGACCACTACGGCCAGACCGAGCTTGGCATGGTGCTATGCAATCACCACGCCTTGCGTCATCCGGTCCACCTGGGCGCGGCCGGCTTCGCCAGCCCCGGCCATCGCGTGGTCGTGCTCGACGACGAAGCGCGCGAACTGCCGGCGGGCCAGCCAGGCACGCTGGCGCTGGACCTGGCGCAGTCGCCGATGTGCTGGTTCGGCGGCTATCACGAAACGCACACCAGCGCCTTCGTCGGCAAGTACTACCTGACCGGCGACACGGCGGAGCTGAACGAGGACAACAGCATCAGCTTCATCGGCCGCAACGACGATGTCATCACCACCTCGGGCTACCGCGTCGGCCCCTTCGACGTGGAGAGCGCGCTGATCGAGCACCCGGCCGTGATCGAGACCGCGGTGATCGGCAAACCCGATCCGGAACGCACGGAGCTGATCAAGGCCTTCGTCGTGCTGGACCCGCAATACCGCGCGGGACCCGAACTGGCCGAGCAACTGCGCCTGCATGTGCGCAACCGCCTGGCGGCCCACGCCTATCCGCGCGAGATCGAGTTCGTAGCCGAACTGCCCAAGACGCCGAGCGGCAAGGTCCAGCGCTTCATCCTGCGCAACCAGGAAGTGGCCAAGCTGCGCGAAGCCGGAACGCACGCCTAGCAGCGCACCGGCCCGCGCCGTCCATCTGCAAGAGGGCTCACGCGGACCGGGTGGCGCGAGCGGACGCGCTGCCGTCGCGGCCGTCCTCATCCTCTGCATGCCCGCGCAGCCGGGCGATGCGCCCGCGCGCCCAGCGCGCGCCCTGCAGCAGCCTGTAGCCCGCCAGCCCCCATTGCGTATGCGCGACATGGAGGCTGGCCGTGGCGTAAGCGACACCATTGCTCCAGAACTGCTTGTAGTGCTGCCGTCCGGAGCCGAAGTCGAAATCGAAGCGATGGTCGAAGGCCCATTTCACGCACCAGTCGATCAGCACCGTGCCCGGCGACAACTTCGCGTACGCGGCGTCGTAGGTGTTGATGACGAGGTCGACGCAATGGTTCTGGATGGCGAGCAGGTTGAGCGCTACCGGCACGCCGTCGAGCGTCAGCACAAAGAAGCGGAAGGGCTGGGCATGCCGGCTGGCATGCATGTCGCCGACCGCCATCAGGCGCATCAGGAACGCGTGGCTGTCGTCGGAGAACAGCCACGCGCTTTCTATCTCGCCGCGCTCGGCCCAGCGCCGCTTGTGCAGCAGCAACCAGTCGACGAAGAAGGCGGCCCGGCTGTCGTTGTGATCGACGATCAGGACCTCGGCCTTGCCCTGCCCCTCGAATCGCCGCAGCAGGTAGTCCGGCGGATTGCGCGAGCGGCCGGTGCGCGAACGGCAGAATGCGGTCCACCCGGCCTGCTCGCGCATCCGCGCCACGGGGGTGATCTCGTCCAGGCGATAGGCAACCCGGCCGCTTTCGCTTGCGCAGCGGTGCAGCAGCGAGCTGCTGCGCACGCGCGGCAGGTAGACGAGGTCCGGCCTGGCACTGGCGAGCATGGCGTGCCAGGCGGCAGACACGATCGCCGCGGCATCGGCGCCGGGTTCGACCAGGATGTCGTGAGGCGGGTTGTAGCCGGGCCCCAGCGGCTGCATGAAACGCCAGCCCGCCCTGCGGTAGACGACCAGCGGCCATAGCACCACGAGCCGGCCCTGCGAGCGTCCGGCCAGGCACTGCAGCTTGCGGCCCGCCATGGTGGCGGCCACCCCTAGGCTGCTTGCGCAATAGGCAAACGACTGGAAATGCGCGCCATTGGCCCTCTGCCACAGCGCATCCCATTCCGGCGCGAGCGCGTGAAAGGCCTGGGTATCGCTGATCACTTCGTGCTGGACGGCGCAGTGGCGCATGGCAGGTCCGTGCGTCGGGAAGAACAGCGGCATGGTAGCCGCCGATTCCGCCAGCGCGACGTGCGGTAGCCAACATAAGCCCGCCGGTTGAAACCGCTCCCCACGTCACGGGGGTGCGCTTGATGTCGACCATGCTGCACAGCAACAGCGATAAGCGCCAGATGTCCGGGTATGTCCCTAGGGGCTATCCAAATAGCCCCCTCTAGAATCTGCCCTTGGATGGTGCACTGCGCAAACCGGTGACGCCCATCCCTTCCGAACCAGACCCTCGACCCGATCCGCACGGCATCCACATCCAGTGCATGCCGGCCCTGAGTCGGCCAAGCGGCCGGGCGATTCACAGGAGAGCACGCATGTTCGTTTTTTCGTCCGACCAGTTCGCAGAAGCCCAGAAAGCCCATTTCGCCAACCTGTTCGCGCTGACGAATACGGCCTTCGACGGTTTCCAGAAACTGGCCGAGCTGAACCTGCAGGCAGTCAAATCGTCGATCGCCGAAAGCCAGGATAATATCCAGGCCGCCCTGTCGGGCCGCGACCTGCGCGACGTCTTCACCACGCGAGGCACGCTGGCGCAACCGGCGGCCGACAAGGCGCTGTCGTACGTGCAACACGTGTACGAGATCGCCTCCGACACGCAGACCGAACTCGCCAAGGCCGTGGAAGCGCAGTACGAACAACACACCCGCCGCGTGCAGGCTTTCGTCGACACCTTCGTGAAGAACGCGCCGGCCGGCTCGGAAGCCCTCACCGCGCTCCTGCAGTCGACGGTCGCGGCCGCCAACAACACCTATGAATCGGTGCAGAAGGCAACCAAGCAAGCCGCCGAGACGGTCAAGTCGAACTTCGAGGCCTCGACCGCGGTAGCCTCCGGCGCCGTGCAGCAAGGCGCCCGCCGCGCCGTCAAGGTAGCCTGACGGCGCATCGCGCGGCACAGCTCTCGTGCCGCGCGGCAGCAGACGCTCAGGTGGCAGGCGTCGCGCGACGACGCCGCGACCCGCCTGATCGTCCTGCCGGGAACAACAGGAACGCGCAGCGTTCCTGTTGTCATCCTTCTCCTGGACGAGAAAGAAGAAGAGCCCTTCGGACTCAGCGCGAAAGAATCGTCACGCAGGCAACTGCCTCTTCCACGCCGATCAGTCCGCCACCATTCTCGGCAATGCCCACCGCGGCATGTTCAACCTGCCGCCCCTGCGCCTCGCCACGAAGCTGGAGCACCAGTTCGTGTATCTGTGCCAGGCCTGTCGCGCCAATGGGGTGCCCTTTGGACTCCAGTCCGCCGGAGGGATTCACAGGGATCCGTCCGCCGAGCGCCGTGTCGCCGCGCTCCGCCAGCGCCCCGCCCTCGCCGAACGCGCAGAGGCCAAGGTTCTCGGTCTGGACAATCTCGCCCATCGCGGTGGCGTCGTGAACTTCGGCCACCGATACGTCCGACGGAGCGATGCCGGCCTTTTCGTAAGCTAGCCTGGCCGCGATCGCGGTGCAGGCGTTCTCGACATCGTTCACATCCCGATCGGCCCCGGTGCGTACGACCGACGCGGCGATGCGCACCGCCCGGGAGCGGCTCAGGCCGAGCCTTCGCAAGACGCTCTCGCTGCAGACGATCGCCGCGGCCGCACCGTCCGACACGGGCGAGCACATCGGCGCGGTCAGCGGATAGACGATCGGGGGCGCCGCCAGGATCTCCTCGACGGAGTACGGGTTCCGGTACTGGGAGAGCGGGTTGTACTGCGAGTGCTTGTGGTTCTTGGACGCGACGGCTGCGATCTGGCGCTGGGTGGTGCCGTAGCGCTTCATGTGCTCGCGTGCCGAAGCCGCATAGATGTCCATGAACACACTGTACGGCTTTGCAGAGGTGCTGCCCGGCGGGACTTCGACGCCCCGGCCGAGCTTGAGCAGCCGCTCCCTGGCGGCCTCGACCTCTGCGATGTCCCAGCCGCTGTCGAACGCAGAGAACATGCGCTCCCGGTCCTGCGAATACATCTTCTCGGCGCCGACGGCGAGCGCGATATCCCCCTCCCCCGACCTGACGAAGTTGTACGCCAGGTTCAGCGCGGTACTGCCGCTGGCACAGGCATTCTCGACGCTGGTGACCGGGATGCCACCGATACCCATATGGCGCAGTGCCACGGGGCCGCGGATCATATGCTGCCCTTCCATATGGCCCTGCACGCAATTCGCAAAGAATGCCGCCTGCAGTCTTTCCTTTTCAACGCCGGCATCCTTGAGCGCCGCGTCGACGGCTGCGCTTGCCATCTGCTTGATGCTCAGATCCAGCAAGCGGCCGAATGGCGTCATCCCGACGCCAATGACATATACGTTTTCCATGTTGTCTCCTGTTTCTCGTCCCGGTCACCGCGCTAGCCGGCGGTGACGACAATCTTTCCGAAATGCCCGTTCTGCGCCATGTGCTCCAGCGCGCCGGCGAGGTCGGCGAGCGGATACACCTTGTCCACCGGCATGCTGATCTTGCCCAGCTTCAATGCCGGCTCCAGGTCGTGCCTGGCGCGCGCCACGACGGCGGCCACCTCGGCCGGGGTCCGGGTGCGGAAGCTCACGCCGATGTAGGTGATCCTGCGCATCGAATGCAGGTCGAAGTCGAAGTCGCCGCTCTCGCCGGCGACCCGCCCGACATTCACCATGCGGCCGCCCACGCGGGTTGCGGACATCCCGCCATTCACGAACGGCCCACCGATCAGATCGACCAGCAGGTCGACGCCCATCCCTGCGGTGGCCTTGGTCACCTCCTGGACCCAGTCGCTCCTGCCGGTGTCGACCGGCAGGTTCGCACCGTAGTCGCGCAGCCTTTGCCGGCGCGCCGCGGAGGTCGAGGAGCCCAGCACCAGGCCCGCGCCAAGCAGCCTGGCAATCTGCATCCCCATCAGCCCCATCCCTGAACTCGCCCCCTGGATCAGGACCGACTGGCCGGCCTGCATGGCGCCGTGCGTCGAGATGGCGTCGTGCATGGTCTGCATGGCTACGGGCAATGCCGCGGCCTCTTCGAAGGGCATGCCCTGCGGGATGGCGTACATCATGGCCGGATGGGCCAGCGTGTACTCCGCGAATGCGCCGATGCCGGCGCCCATCACCCGGTCACCGATTTGCCAGGCCTTGACCTGGCTGCCGACAGCGACGACTTCGCCGGCCCATTCGACACCCAGAGGCACGCCCTGGCCACCCGCCGCGCCATGCCGTTTGCCCTTGGCCATCGTCAGGTCGATACGATTCAACGCGCTGGCGCGGACCTTGACGAGCACTTGCCCGTCGGCCGGCGAAGGGCGAGGCACGTCGGCCGGGACGACACTGTCGCCGTCAGATAAAAATGCACGCATGGTTTTCCTTGTGACATGAAGTTCCGATTGCCTTGGCCCGGGCTATGCCGCGCATGGCCATGCCGGCAATCCACACGATCCGGGCCGGCCCGCGCCGGCTAGCGGCGCAGCGTATAGCCCGCCTTTTCCCGGTCCCAGGTCGAAGGCGTGATCCCTTCTTCGCGCAAGCGATACTTTTCAACGCGATGCGTCGGCGTCTTGGGAAAGTCGCTGCGGAAGTCGACAAAACGAGGCACCGAGAAATACGGCATGAGCTTCTCGCAGTGCTGGATCAGCTCGAGCGCGGATAGCGCCGAGCCCTCCTTGCGCACCACGCAAACCATGACCTCGTCCTCGCCAACCTCGGATGGCACGGCAATGGCAGCGGACTCGAGAACCGCCGGGTGCGCGTTGACGACCATCTCGACCTCGAATGCGGAGATGTTCTCGCCGCGACGGCGGATCGCATCCTTCTTGCGGTCGACGAAGTAGAAGTAGCCGTCGCTGTCCCGCTTCATCAGGTCGCCGGTGTGGAACCACAGGTTCTGGCTCTGCGCCAGCGTCGCCTCGGGATTCTTGTAGTAGCCGTCCATCATGATGTACGGCTCCTGGGGCCGGAACACGAGCTCGCCGATCGCATCCACGCCAACCGGCTCGTCGTTGCCGTCGACAAGATCGACGTCATAGCCGCAGATCGGCAATCCCACCGAACCCACGCGCGGCGCGTCGATGGGGCTTGCGAGCGCGACACAGTTCTCGGTCTGGCCATACCCCTCGTAGAGCTTCAGGCCGAAGCGCTGCTCGAATGCTTCCCACAGGTCCCTGGGCGCACCGCCGCCCGAGGCAAACCTGACGGCGTGGTCGCGATCGGCGGGGCTGTCGGGCTGCTTCATCAGGATCGGGATCATGCCGCCGATGTAGTTGATCTGCGTTGCGCCGAAGCCCTTGAGACGCTCCCAGAAATTCGACGCGCTGAAGCGATCGTCCACGATCAGCGTGGCGCCGGCCATCAGCGCCGGCGTGACCGTCACCAGCTGGGCATTGGCGTGGAACAGCGGCAGGCAGGTGTAGAGGCGGTCATCGTCGCCGATGTGCCGCCCGTCGGCGGTCTTGCTGCCATGCCACCAGAAGTAGTTGTGGCAGAGCTGGATGCCCTTCGATGGCCCTGTCGTCCCCGACGAGTACATGATTGCCAGCGGGTCCCGGTTCGAGACGTGCACATCGGGCAGGGGCACGCCGGACGATTCCAGCGTTTCGAAGCGGACGCCCGGGATCGGCAAGTCCGGGAGCGCTTCGCCGTCCGCCCGCGGCACGATCATGGCCTCGAGCTTGCCGAAGCCGACGTGCGCATCCTGGAAGCGTTCGACAAACGCTTTCGAGACCACGGCCATGCGCGCATCCGAGTGCTCGATCACGTGCCGCAGCAGCGGGCCACGGTAGGCCGTGTTGACGGTCACCTCCAGCAGCCCGAGACGCGCGCACGCGAACCACAAGCCCATGAACTCGGCGCAGTTGGGCAGCATGATCGCGAGCTTGTCCCCCTTGCGCAGGCCGAGCCCGGTCAGTCCGCGCGCCAGGCGGGTCACCCAGGCATCGAACTCGCCGTAGGTATAGGTCCGGTCTTCGAAGACAAGGAATACCTTGTCGGGGCGCAGTGCCGCCTGCATGGCGAGGCACGCGCCCAGCGTCCGTTGCTCGTTCTTGAGTGAGAGCGCATCCACGGGATCAGTCCCCCGCACCGGTCTGCGCCGCTGCCGGCGGAACCTCGACGATGCGCACCGGATCGGATCCGTCCCACGCCAGCCCGGCCTGCCTGATCGCCTCGAAGTACTGCGCCTTCCCGCCCGCCATCTCCGAGATCTCGAACATCCCGCTCGGAAAGTCCGGGTGCACGAAGTACGCAAAGCGGCCGGCGCCACCCATGCGACCGCCATGCCCCTCCACATAGCCAAGTCCGAGCAAGGTTGCGACGATCTCGTCGTAGCGGTCCTCCGTCCAGTAGGCGACGTGCTGCGCGATTTCCCCGTTGCGCTTCAGGGAATCGTTATACAGCGACGGCGCATCGTCCCTTTGCTGGATCAGTTCGATCTGCAGGTCGCCCGAGTTCGCCAGCGCGATCGAGAGTTTCGGCAAGCGGGAGTTCTCGCCGAAGTAGCGAAACTCCCTGGTGCCGACGTCGTCCATGTAGAACCAGGGCCCGATCCCCAGGTTGACCCAATGCGCCATCGCGGCCTTGATGTCGCGCACGACGTACCCGACCTGGCGGACGCCGCCGAATTTCTGACTCATTCCTTGTCTCCTCGATCCTCGTTGATTCGCCCCCGGCACGCACCGGCCGGCCCTGACCGCCCGCCGTTGCCGCTCGAAGTGAGGCGAGTTTAGTTCGTTTCTGGAATCGATTCCCAATAGGGATAACCCTAGGATGAGAGACCGGCATTCCTCTCGCTGGCGAACGGATAGTGCAGCGATTGCGAAATACGCCGCATTTTTGTGGGTTTTGGCCGCCATCGAGACATGAGCACGCATCCGGCGACCGCAGATCGGTTCGTCCGATGCGCGCCCATGGTTATCCCTATGTGCAATCGATTCCAGTCGAACTACACTTGCCTCGGACAAGCCCCCGACAGTGCGGGCTGGTACCAAAACGAGGAGACAATTCATGCACTCAACATCGGGCGCCGGCCCCAGCGAAGCGGCAAGCGCTTCGACGCCATCCGCAGACGACGCGCTCTTCCGGCGCATATCCTGGCGATTGCTGCCGCTGCTGTTCCTGGCGTACTTCATCAACTACCTGGACCGCACGAACATCGGGTACGCGCAACTGCAGATGCAGGAAACGCTCAGGTTCGCGGACACCGTCTTCGGGCTGGGCGCGACCGTGCTCTTTCTCGGCTACGTGCTGTTCGAGATTCCCAGCAACTTGCTGCTGACGCGTATCGGGGCAAAGCGCACGCTGGTCCGGATCATGGTCCTGTGGGGGGTGGCGTCCGCGGCGACGGCGTTCGTCACCACACCCACCCAGTTCTACGTGGCGCGATTCTTCCTCGGCATGTTCGAGGCCGGGCTCGTGCCGGGCGCGCTCTACTACCTGACGCTCTGGTATCCGCCGGAACGCAGGGGCCGCGCCAACGCCATCTTCCTGATGGGCGCCGGCTTTGCGCCGATCCTTTCCGGGCCGATTGCCGGCGGCGTCATGACCTGGCTGCACGGCAAAGGCGGGCTCGAAGGGTGGCAGTGGCTGTTCGCGCTGGAAAGCCTCCCGGCGTTCGCCCTCGCCACGGTCACCCTGCTGCGCTTTGACGACCATCCCGGCCGCGCGCACTGGCTTGCGCCGGAGGAGAAGTCGCGCGTGCAGGCATTGGCGCGCTCCGGCAACGAAGGCCGGGCCGCCGGCCACCTTGGCACCGCACTGCGGCAGCCGAGGGCCTGGGGCTTCGGCCTGGTCTGCTTCCTGACCGTCCTGGGCATCTATGCCCTTGCCTTCTGGCAGCCGACGCTGCTGAAAAGCATGGGCTTGTCATTGATGGAAATCGGCCTGCTGTCGTCGCTGCCCGCCATCGCCGGCGCGACAGCCTCGTTCTGGATGGCCTCCCACTCCGACAAAACGCGCGAGCGCCGCGGACATTTCGCGGTTGCGGCGCTGGTGGGCGCGGCGGGCCTGACGACGGCGGCGCTGATGCAACAGCACCTGTTCATCGCCATGGTGGGCCTGGTGTTTGCAGGTGCCGGCCTGGCAAGCGCACTCACGCTGGTATGGGCGAGCGTCGGGGAAGTGCTGCCGCGCGAGGGGCTCGCGGCTTCCATCGCGCTGATCACCACCTGCTCGAACTGCTCCGGCCTGGTCGGACCGCTGCTGGTGGCGACCATCCGCCAGGCCACGGGCGGATTCGGATGGAGCCTCGTCATCTTGTCCTGCACCCTGCTCCTGGCGTGCGTCGTGATGCAGATCATCCTGTGGCCGTCGAAACGGATCGCCGCCTCCATGGGCGTCCCCGCCGGCCACCGCTAAGTATTTGAACAGCCAGAGACCAGCATGAACCGCATTGAAACCAGAACCATGACCGGGAAACTGCTTGCCGGGAAGACCGCCGTGATCTCCGGCGCGGGCCGCGCCAAGGGAATCGGACGGGCAACTGCCAGGCTCTTCATCGAACACGGCGCGCGGGTGGCGCTGCTCGACCTCGACGAGGACGAGGTCAGGGAGGCCGCGCGCGATGTCGCCCGGGGCGAGCCGGTGGCCCTGGGGGTTCGTTGCGACGTTACGAGCATGGAATCCTGCCTCGCCGCTATCAGCGAGGTGCGGGAATGGGGTGCTTCGGGCGGGCACATCGATGTCCTGATCAACAACGCCGGCCTCACGCAGAAGGTCTGCGCGGCCGACATCACGCTGCAGGACTACCTGCGGGTCACCGACGTTGTGCTCAGAGGCACCATGCAGCTCTCCCAGGCGGCGATCCCGGCCATGCGGAGCCAGAAGGCCAGCTCGATCATCGCCGTGTCGTCAATGTCGGCGCAGCAAGGCGGCGGGGTATTTGGCGGCGCGCACTACTGCGCGGCGAAGGCCGGCGTGCTCGGCTACATCCGTGCACTCGCCCGGGAACTGGGTCCCGACGGCATCCGCGCGAATGCGATCACGCCTGGGCTGATCGTCACCGACTTCTCTCGCACCAATACGCCGGAGGATGTCCTGCATGCCGCGGCGGGGAGCTGGCCGCTCGGCCGCGCCGGGAGCGCCGGCGAGATCGCGGGCGCGTGCCTGTTCCTTGCCTCGGACCTGTCGTCGTACATGACCGGCAGCACGCTCGATGTGAACGGGGGCGCCTATATGCGCTGAGCTTCCGGCGGCGGCATGCACGAGCGTCGCAGCAGGAGTTCGGTCGGGAACATCACCGTCCTGCTGTCGCCGCCGCGGCCCTCGATGCGATCCAGCAGCAGTTCCGCCGCCGTGCGGCCGAACTGCTTCAAGTCCCAGCGCAGCGCGGTGATGCCGGGCGCGGCAAACTGTGCCAGGACGGTGTCGCCGATACTGATGACCGAGATATCCTCCGGAATCCTGAGGCGACTCGCTTCCACTGCCGCCAGGGCACCCGCGAGCATCTCCGTGCCGAGCGAAACGATGGCGGTCGGCCGCGCTGGCTTCGACAACTCGTGCAGAACGTCGCTGAATACGCGCGTCTGCGAAGGGTCGGCATGCTCGATGACCGTGAGTACCGACAACGGCAGGCCGGCCGCCTGAACTGCCTCTTGCGCGCCCGCGATGCGCTCGCGGCCCGGCCGGACACTCGCCGGCGGCGTCTCCAGCAGGATATGCCGGTGCCCGAGGCTGAGAAGAAACGCGATCGCTGAACGCGCGCCTTGCCGATGATCCACCGTGACGCGATCGCAAGACAGGGGACTGTCGCGATCCAGCAGCACAAGGGGCGCTTCCGCACCCCGCATGGCATCGAGCACATCCTCACGCGTATCGTCATCCACGGTCAGCAGCAGGCCATCCATGCGCCGGCGCCTGAACATGTTCAGGAGTTCGAGTTCCTTCGTGCCATTGCGCGAATTCGCCACGATCATCAGGTATCCGGCTTCCTGGAACCGAAGCTCCGCCGCGCCGACGATCTCCGCGTACATTGGATTGGTCACGTCGGAAACCATGCATGCGATGGTACGACTGGACTGGTTGCGCAGGCTCTGGGCCAGCGAATTCGGCTCGTACCCCAGCGTTGCCACGGCGTCCGCAACCCGGGCGCGGAGTTCTTCGCTGGCGTAGCGGTCACGATTCAGGGCGCGCGACACGCTGCTCGCCGATACCCCGGCTAGCTTGGCCACATCGCGGATTTGGACAGGTCGCTTCATGCCGAAAGTATACCCCAGCGCACTGACTGGAACGCGCCGCAAAGCATAGGGCCGCACCCCCGGAGAGCTGCGGCCCGCTTGTGGTCGATCCGGCGTCTTCGACCTGATTTTCGCCCTGATTTCCGGCCTGATTTCCGGCCTGACTTGCGCCTGCCGATGTCGATCAATCGAGCGTGATATTCGCTTCCCTGGCAACCCGCTTCCAGACTTCGATCTCGCGGGCATTGACGGCTGCCTGCTCTTCGCCGGCCAGGTAGTCCGGGGTAATGCCCCAGTCAAGCATCCTGGCCTTGACGGCGGGGTCCTGCAGCGCATCCCTGAGCGCAGCCGAGAGCTTTTCGACGAACGGCTTCGGGACGCCTGCGGGGGCGTACATGGCCCAGCCGGTCCACTGGTCGAAATCAACCCCCTGCTCCTTGTACGTCGCCACGTTCGGGAAGTTCGACGTACGCCGGGTGCACATGGCAAGCGCCTTGATCTTGCCGGTCTTCACTGCCGCGGTTCCCGAGCCGATATCGAGCCAGCCCACCTTCACGACATCGCCCATCATCGCCGTCATGACGGCGGCGCCGCCCTTGAACGGAATGTGATCGAGCTTGATGCCGGTCTTTTGCGCAAGCACCTCCGCGCAGAAATGGCCGGTCGAGCCCGCACCCCAGGTACCGAACTGAATGGGCCTGGGACTCTTCCTGGCCAGCTCGATGAACTCCTTGAGGTTGTTTGCAGGCAGATCATTTGTCGCCACGAGAATGATCGGCGACGTGCCAACCCGCGCCAGCGTGGTGAGGCTCTTGACGGGATCGTAGGGCAGCTGATGATAGACCGCGGGCGCTAGCGTGGTAGTGGTCATCGTCCCCAGCGCAATCGTGTAGCCATCCGGCTTGGCATGAGCGAGCTGCGCGATCGCGATCGTGCCTGCGGCCCCTGCGATGTTCTCCACCACGAACGACTGCCTGAGTCGCTTGCCGAGCTGCTCGCCGAGCAGCCGACCGAACGCATCCGCGCCGCCGCCCGCCGCCGACGGCACGATCAGCTTGACGGGACGCGCCGGGTATTCATCGGGGGTTTCGGCCATGGCAGTGCCAGCGAACGCCGCGCATAAGGCCAAGAGACCCAAGCAGAGGGACTTCTTCATGACACTTGTCTCCGTTGTTTTCTTATCGGTGAGGATCGATCGACCACGCCTTGCGCAGCGTGCGCCGACCGCGCATGCCCTGTCCCAGGGCACGCATGGGGAAGCGCATTTCGAACTATCGAGAGTCAGTCCCGCGAAAACTCCGCGCCGCCCTTGGGCCGGATATAGCGGGGCACGGGGAGGCCTGCCTGCCGGGCCGCGGCAAGAATGCCTTCTTCGATGGCTCCGGCATCCCGGACACTCTGGTATTCCCCGTCGGAGAAGATGACGTTGGCGCCGTACACCACCATGAAGCCCTCGGCCGGCTCCTTGGCATCGGCCGGCACTGAAAACGTATGCGCCGAGCCACCGGGCTCGTAAAGGTAGCTACCCGCGGTTTGCGGGTCGGCCGGGTACTCTACATAGTTCCACTGCCCCTTGGTCGTAAAGAAATGCACGGTGCCGGTGTGGAAGTGCGGCGGCAGCGTCGTGCCCGGCTCGAACTTGCCATACAGCACCCAGACGCCGTTCTCGCGGTCGAGAAACAAGGGGATGATCGTGGAGCCCGGTTCGGATCCCGGGAACTCTTGCGACTCATGGATATTGACCGTCAGCAAACGGTCCTGATGCGTAACAACCTTCGGTAGTGCCATCTCAACCTCCTATGGAATGATCGCCTGCTGGTGCAGCACATGGCGGTGGCCAGCCACCCGGCGGCCCGGCCACCGCATCCGGCGCCTGCCTACTCCAGCGTGATATTTGCTTCGCGCGCGATCCGCTTCCAGACCTCGATATCGCGGGCGTTGATCGCGGCTTGCTCGCTGCCTGGCACGAAGTCCGGCGTAATGCCGAGATCGGCCATCTTGCTGGTCACGGCCGGATCCTTCAGCGCTTGCTGAACCGCTGCGGCAAGCTTGTCTGCGATCGCCCTGGGCAGGCCCGCCGGAGCAAACATGGCCCAGCCGGTCCATTGGTCGAAATCGACGCCCTGCTCCTTGTACGTCGCGACGTTGGGGAAATTCGCGCTGCGGCGGGTGCACATGGCCAGCGCCTTGATCTTCCCGGACCTGACCGCGGAAGTGCCGCTGCCAATGTCCAGCCAGCCCACCTTCACGATGCCGCCGAGCATTGCGGTAACCACCGGGGAGGTCCCCTTGAACGGAATATGGTCGAGCTTGATGCCAGTCTTCTGGGCAAGGACCTCGGCACAGAAGTGCCCGGTGGAGCCGGGCCCCCACGTGCCGAACTGGATGGGTGTCGGGCTCTTTTTCGCTACCGCCACGAATTCCCTCAGGTTGTTGGCGGGAAAGTCCTTGGTGGCGACCAGGATGATTGGCGATGTGCCAACGCGAGCGATCGTGGTCAGGTCCTTGACCGGGTCGTATGGCAAGGCCTGGTACACGGCGGGCGCGAGCGTGGTCGTGGTCATCGTGCCAAGGCCGATCGTGTAGCCATCCGGGGTGGCGCGCGCCAGTTGCCCGATGGCGATCGTGCCGCCGGCGCCGGCATTGTTCTCGACCACCAGTGGCTGCTTCAGGCGACGGCCGACCTGGTCCGCCAGGATGCGGGCAAACACATCGCCACCGCCGCCTGGCGCCGTGGGAACAATCAGGCGGATCGGCTTGCTGGGATACGCCACTTCGCCCTGTGCTTGAGCCGCAACGGACAGGGTGATCGCAGTGAGCAAGGTGAGGGCGCTGAGCTTCTTCATTTCTGTCTCCAACTTGTGGGGCGGTGCACCACTCTTTTCAGATTTCTGATCAGACTTCTGATCGTGGCACTTATCATGTCGATGGAACAAGGTAAAACGTTTCCACATATTTTGCGGTGACAGCCTTTACGATCAAATGGTGGTAAACCCGCGGGGAATTTGATGCCGGGTGCGCAAAGGCACTCCGGTGCAGGCGGCCAGGGAGATCCGGTATCCCCGCCCGGCCTGGGTCCGGAGACTATCGGCGGCGGACCGGCATTCGGGACGTCTGCCAGCCAGGTCGCTCAGGAATCCTGGGTGAGGACGATCTTCCCGAAATGTGTGTTCTCGCGCATCATTTCGCACGCCTGCGCCACGCGATCGAGCGGCAGCCGCACATCGATGGGAAGGCGCAGCTCCCCACGCGCGAGTGCGGGCCAGAAGTCCTTGCGCACGCGCTCTGCGATCGCCCCCACGTCTTCGACCGAGCGGGTCCTGAACGTCATGCCGAGATACTGGATCCGGCGCATCGAGTGAAGATCGAAATCGAAGGTTCCGCTCTCTCCCGCCATCCGGCCGATATTGACGATCCGCCCTCCTATGGCCACGGCGCGCATGCTGTCGTTGATCAGCGGCCCCGCCAGGAAGTCGACGAGAAGGTCGACGCCGCGGCCGTCCGTGAGCTCGAGCACCTTTTTCACCCAGCCCGGATCGTTGCTGTCGAGCGCGACATCGGCACCGAACCCGGCCAGCCGATCACGCCGGTCCGCTTTGGTCGAGGTGCCGATCACCAGGCTCGCGCCGAAGTGCCTGGCCACCTGGAGACTCATCAGGCCGACGCCGGACGATGCCCCCAGCACCATGACCGACTGGCCCGCTTCCAGTTGCGCGGTCTGCCGCATCGCCGTGTGCGTCGTTCGCAGCGCGACACAGAGACAGGCGGCGGTTTCATAGTCCATGTCGGCCGCCGGAAACGGGAAAGCGCGACGCCAGTCCGTGACGGCATACTCGGCGAACCCGCCGATGCCGGAGCACATGACCTTGTCGCCGGCTTTGTATGCGGTGACCGCCTCTCCCACTTCGACCACGTCACCAGACCACTCAAGACCCAGGACCGTGCCGGGGCCCCCGACGGAGCCGTGCGACTTGCCATCGACGAGCGACAGGTCTGCGCGATTCAGGGAACTCGCCCGCACCTTCACAAGGATTTCGGTGGCTTTGGGGCGAGGGATCTCGATATCTGCAATGACCAGTCCGGTCTCGTTGCGAATCGCAGCTTTCATGCATGTCTCCTGTCGAAATAGTTCTGGCGCGACCTCGTGTCCGAAGGCTACGACGCCGTTGGCATGATCATTGTAGAAACGTTTCTACCGTTTGGGCAAGTGGATGCAGGACAAAAAAACCGCTTCAGTTCGAAGCGGCGCTGTCCGGGTTCCGTCGGGGTCGGGAATGTCTATGCCGTGGTCTTCTTGCGGCTGGCGGCAACGGGCCCGCAAGACTCTCTGAGAACGAGCTGGGTCGTGATGGCGATCGTCTCCGGCTCGACCTCCGCATCCTTCTCCAGGCGCTTGAGCATGATCTGGGAGAGGACCGTGCCGACTACGTCGAGGTCCCAGGTCAACGAGGTGATCGATGGGCTGAACAGTTGCGAGAGATCGGTATCGCCGATACTGATCACGCTCACGTCATCCGGCACAACCCTGCCGGTGTGCCGCAGCGCCTGGAGCACGCCCGACAGGATCCGCGTCCCGAGACACAGGAATGCGGTGGGGGCATCCGGACCGGACAATAGCGACAGCGCTTCGCTGAAAGCGAATTCCATCGCCGATTTCTCCGAACGGATGAGCTTGGGCGCGGGCTTGAGCCCGCGCTCCTTGTACGCATCCGTGAATCCGGCAATCCGCTCCCGCCCGGGTCGAAGCGCACTCCCAGGCGTCAATAACGCGATGCGCGTATGCCCCAGGTTCAGCAGATAGCGGGTCGCCTGCATGGCACCGCCATAGTGATCGACATGAACACCGGTTCCGACCACGGAAAGGTCCCGGTCAAGGGCGATGACCGGCATTTCCTGCGAAAGCTGCTCCAGCATCCTTGGATTCTCTGCATCGCAAGGGGCAAGGATCAGCCCGTCCACCCGTCGCCGGCGAAAGAGGTCGATCAGGTTCTTCTCGCGCTTGCCATCGTTATGCGTACTCGCGATCAGCAGCGCGTAGCCCGCGGCCTGCAGGGACGCCTCGATGGAGATGATGATGCGTGCGTAAAGCGGGTTCGACAGATCGGAGACCAGGATGCCGATGGCTCCCGACGAGCGCGTGCGCATGCTCTGGGCAATGGCGTCCGGCTCATACCCCAGGCGGGTCGCGGCCTTGGTGACAGCGGCAATGGCGGCTTCGCTCACCCGCCCTGCACGATTGAGCGCGCGCGAAGCCGTGCCAATGGAGACGCCCGCTTCCTTTGCCACCTCCCGGATCGTGATGCGCGGCTTCATTTGGCGTGCATCGTTGTGCGCTGGCTGGCCAAAGCGCCCGGGGCCACGCGCATGCTCGACCAAACACCCGACACAGTCTGGTGCGACACGCTGCGCCACACATGTTCAGGCAGTGCACGGGACTGCAACATCGATTCTCTCCTTTTGCCCCAACGTGCGCCGCGAGGCAGCGGGTTCAGGCTGAGTAACGTCTTATATGAATGCCGAGCATTCTAGCTCACCGGATGACGCGCACTCGTGGAGGCAGAGATCGTCCCGCCCCGAGGTCAGAGCGCCCCTCGCGGAACGCTCCAGCCCCGGATGGCAACTATCGCGGGGCGCCGATCAGCCGGATGGCCTCGCCCTTGCCGTCCCAGGCGAGGCCGGCACGCCTCACCTCGGCAAAATATTCGGCCTTGCCGCCGGCCATTTCCGAGATCTCGAACATCCCGCTAGGCAGGTCGGGGTTGACGAAATAGGCAAAGCGACCCCGCGACCCCATGCGGCCGCCATGCCCCTCCACGTAGCCGGCGTCCAGAAGCCGGCCGACGATCTCGTCGAAGCGGTCTTCCGTCCAGTACGCGATGTGCTGCGCGCCCTCGCCGCTTCGCTTCAATGAGTCCAGGTAGAGCGAGGGCGCGTCATCTCGCTGCTGGATCAGTTCGATCTGCAGATCCCCCGAGTTTGCCAGGGCGATGGAGAGCTTGGGCGGCGTCGAATTCTTGCCGTAGTAGCGAAACTCGGTCGTACCAACGTCTTCCTTGTAGAACCAGGGCCCGACACCGAGCTTCTCCGTCCAGTGCGCCATTGCTTTCTCAATGTCGTTCACGACGTAACCAAGCTGCCGAACCGCGCCAAACAGATAACTCATCGGTGTCTCCTAGTGATCTTGAAAAGTCTGCCCTGCCCTTGCAGAAACGTTTTTACAATATATCATCAACAGGCCCGCCAACAAGGCTAGTGTTTACCATGATTGTTGCGATTTAAACCCGGAACAACAATGCAATCCATCTGTGGAAACGTTTCTTCAGTTTGACGAAAACGAGGCTCGCAAACTGGAAAGAGACTGCAGAACAACAAACAGGAGACAGGAAAATGGCGCAGTTCGCGGAGAAAGTAGCCCTGATCACTGGTGGCGCGTCCGGCATCGGAGCCGCCACGGCGCGCTTGCTGGCCCAGCGCGCGGCAACAGTGGTGATTGCCGACCTGGCCAGCAGCAACGGTGCAAAGGTCGCCGCGGAAATTGGCGGCGAGTTCGTGCCGCTCGACGTGACCAGCGAATCGAGCTGGGCGCACACCGTCCAAGCCATTCTGCACCGGCATGGCAGGCTTGATGTGCTGGTCAACGCGGCAGGCATCGTTGGCGACGTCGTCAATGGCACCTTGGCCAAGACCACGCTCGACGACTGGCGCCGCGTGCTTTCGGTCAACCTCGACGGGACCTTCCTGGGATGCCGCGAGGCGATGGCCGCGATGCGGCAGACCGGTGCAGGCTCGATCATCAACCTGGCTTCAGTGGGTGCCTACTACCCGACAACGCAAAGTGTCGCGTACGGCGCCAGCAAAGGGGCGGTCACACAGCTGACCAAGACGGTTGCCCTGGCCGGCGCGGAAAACGGCAACAAGATCCGCTGCAACTCAGTGCATCCCGGGAAGACGTCCACGCCGATGCTTGAGAGCATCTTCACCCAATACCAGCAACGCCAGGCCGCGGGCGGCGCAGACCCCAGGCCGAACGGACGCCAGATTCCGCTCGGCGACCAGGGACGGGCCGAGGATGTCGCCAATCTGATCGCATTCCTGGCATCGGACGAAGCAGGCTATATCACCGGCGGGGAGTTCACCGTGGATGGCGGGTGGCGTCTGCTTCGCTAAAAGCCGGACAGGGCCATGCCGTCGCGCGATCGGCCGACAGGCAACGCCCGGGCAGTTCAGCACCAATTCTCGCGGCGGCCCGACTCGAGCCGCCCATCATTACCCTAGACATATCCGACGGAGAACAAGGATGACCGATACTTTGAGCGCCGCGCGCATTCAGACCGTGCGCGACCACATGGCACTGGAATGCACCCACGAGTGGGACGCCGTGATCAACACATTCCAGCACCCCCGGTATGAAATGCACGCTACGGGGGTCGTGTTTGACGGCGAGGAGCAGGTCCGGGGTTACTTCGATTCCTCGCGCATCCCCTTCCCCGACCTTGCCAATGAGATCATCGCCATCGCCGCGGACGATGACACTGTTCTCGTTGAATTCTGGCTATCTGGCACGCACCTCGGCCCGCTGAAGGCGAACGGCAAGGTCTTCGAGCCAACCGGCCGGAAGTTCCGCGTGCGAATGGCGGCGACGTTCGAGTTTGCCGCGAACTCGGACAAGATCATCTGCGAACGGCCCTACTCGGCGGCGGACGCAAAGCTGCGCGCTCTTGGCCTGGTCTGAGGAATTGCTTCGACTGCCCTGGCCCGCGGCCGCCGGACAAACCCGGCAGACCGGTCACGCTCAGGCAGACCGCCACGGTGTAGCCCGGCAATCGCGGCGTGATCAGGATGCCAGCGCCCAGCCCCATCGGGGGTCGGCACCAGTAATCGCGAGCATGTGGCTTGCCTTTCCTTGAGCACGCGGACCGGCCCGCCGGGGCCGGCGCGATCCGCGCCGGGAAGGCCGTGCGCGGGACACGGCGGCAGGCGCCGGGCGGGAACCTGGTTCGCGCCCGCCGGCATCCGCCCGTGCTTACTTGCCCTTCATCAGGTTCTTGGCTTCTTCGATATTCTGCTCGGCGCGCTTGGTGATCACCGCCAGCGCTTCGGCCTGCGACTTCTGCGCCATCTCGGCCAGCTCGCGCATATTGTTGAAGGCCTTCTGCAGTCCCTGCTGCACGAACTCGCCCTGCTTGGCCATGGCTTCCGCCGGATTGCCGCCCGTGGACATATGCTGCGCGGCCGTCTGGATCTCCTGCATGGTCTTGCTCAGGATCTCCGTCTGTTTCTGCACCAGCGCCTGCATGCCCTGGTAGGCAACCTTGTTCGCTTCCGTCAGCGCATCGATATCCTTGCGCCGGGCTTCGATCACCGAGGTCATGTCGACGCCGGGAAGCTTGAACTGCTCTAGCAACTTGCTGAAATCGGTAAACGGATTTGAGGTCGTAGCCATGGTGCATCTCCTCGCAAGGGGGGGTGAGGTCGGGAAATGAGCCGCGCCAGGCGCAGGCTTGCCGCACCCAGATCGCGGGCGCGGCAGCTCAAGTGTAGCGCGTGCCGCACAAGGCTAGGAAATGAATGCGTCCGGGGCGCCCGGCTGTGCCCGGTTGCAGGCGCGCCTTCCTTCGAATTCCGCGAACGCTTCTTTCAAAACTATGAACTGGCCCGCCCGCGGGGCCGTCGCTACACTCGCCCGCATCATCACCATCAGTCTTGCGGAGAACCCATGCTTCATCAGGCTTTGGCCGGCATCAAGGTGCTGGATTTGTCCCGGATACTGGCCGGCCCCTGGTGCACGCAGAACCTCGCCGACCTCGGCGCAGAAGTCACCAAGGTGGAACGCCCCGGCCACGGCGACGACACGCGCGGCTGGGGGCCGCCCTACCTGCAGGATCCCGCCGGCGACGACAGCCTCTCCGCTTACTTCATCTGCTGCAACCGCGGCAAGCGCTCCGTTGCCATCGACTACACCACGCCCGAGGGCGCCGCGCAGATCCGCCAGCTCGCGCTGGAAGCGGACGTGCTGGTGGAGAACTACAAGGTCGGCACGCTGCGCCGCTACGGGCTGGACTACGAAACGCTCAGGGCACTCAATCCGCGCCTGGTGTACCTGTCGATCACCGGTTTCGGCCAGAGTGGCCCGATGGCCGACAAGCCCGGCTACGACTACGTCTTCCAGGGCATGGGCGGCCTGATGAGCTATACCGGCCACCCCGACGGCCAGCCCGGCGCCGGCCCGCTGCGCACCGGCGTGGCGGTGGTGGACCTGACCACCGGCATGTACGCCACCTCGGCCGTGCTGGCGGCGCTGTTTCGCCGGCACGCCACCGGCGCGGGCGAATACCTGGACATCGCGCTACTGGATGTCGCCGTGGCGCTCAATGCCAACCAGGCTTCGAACTACCTGGTGTCGGGTCGCGCACCGCGGCGCAGCGGCAATTCCCACCCCAACTGCGCACCGTACGAAGTGTTCCGCTGCGCCGACGGCTATCTCATCCTGGCCATCGGCAACGATGCCCAGTTCGCCCGCTTCTGCGAAGTGGCCGGGCTCGGCGCGCTGGCGACGGACGATCGCTACGCCACCAACTCCGCGCGCATCGCCAACCTGCCCGCGCTGCGCCAGGTCCTCACCGATGTCTTCCCGACGCGCGAACGCCAGGCCTGGACCGATGCGTTCGACGCCGCCGGCGTGCCGTGGGGACCGATCAACTCGATGGAGGAGGTCTTCGCCCATCCGCAGGTAGTGCACCGCCGGCTGGTGCAGACCGCCGAGCACCCCACGCTCGGGCCCGTGCCGATGATCCGCAATCCCATGCTGGCCAGTGACGGCGCACCTGCGCGCGCGGCACCTCCCCTGCTCGGCGAGCACGACATGCCGGCCCACGCATGATGCGCGACACCGCGCGGCAGCGGGCAACGCCGGACACCGGCGCCACAACACCAAGACACACCCTTATCCGGAGACAACGCTTGAACACACATATCCTCGCCGCCACCCTGGTCGGCGGCCTTGCCCTCGCCAGCGGCGCCGGCGCCTCCACGTATCCCGACAAGCCCGTCAAGCTGATCGTGCCCTACGCCGCCGGCGGCACCACCGACATCATCGCGCGCATCGTCGGCACCCGCCTCGGCGCCGTGCTCAGGCAGCCCGTGGTGGTGGAAAACCGTCCCGGCGCAGGCGGCGCGGTAGGCAGCGCCTACGCCGCCAAGCAAGCGGCGGACGGCTATACCCTGGTGATGGAGGTGGAAAGCTCGCACGCGGTCAATCCCAATGTGTACGCGAAGAACGCCTACGATCCGGTCAGGGACTTCGACCCCATCAGCAACCTGGCCGACGTGCCCAACGTGCTGGTGGTCAATCCCGCCTTCCCGGCCGCCGACCTGCCCGCCTTCGTCAGGCTGCTCAAGGCCAACCCGGGCAAATACTCGTTCGGCTCCTCCGGCAACGGCGGCCTGAGCCACATGAACGGCGAGCTGTTCATGAACGAGACCGGCACCACGATGCTCCACGTGCCCTACAAGGGCCTGGGCCCCGCGCTCAACGATGCGGTGGCGGGACAGATCCAGGTGGTGTTCGACAACATCCCTTCCTCTTCCAGCCTGATCCAGGGCGGCCGCCTGCGCCCGCTGGCGGTGGCGGCAAAGCAGCGCCTCAAGGCGCTGCCCAATGTGCCGACCTATGCCGAGGCCGGGCTGCCGGCGATGAACAACCCGTCGTGGTTCGGCCTCGGCGCGCCCGCGGGCACGCCCGCGCCGATCCTGGACCAGCTTAACGACGCGGTGCGCCGCGTGCTGGCCGATCCGGAAGTCGTCACCGCCATCGAAAAACAGGGCGCCATCCCCAGCCCGATGACCCGCAAGGCCTTCGGCGACCTGATCCGCGGCCAGAACGCGCACTGGAAAAAGGTCGTCGAAGAGATCCATTTCACCAAACTCCAGTAAGCCGGACCCATGACACAGACAGACACCACCCAGGACAAGACCACCGGCAAGCACGCCGGCGTCGAGGTCGACGAGCGCGGCATCGCCACCCTCACCATCCGCGAAGCCGGCTCGCTGAACATCCTCGGCACGCCGGTGATCGCGGCGCTCACGCAAGCCGTCGGCACGCTCGCCGGCCGCGCCGATATCCGCGTGCTGATCGTGCAGGGCGCGGGAGAAAAAGGCTTTATCGGCGGCGCCGACATCAAGGAAATGGCCAGCCTGACGCGCGCCAGCGGCGAGGCCTTCATCAGCGGCCTGCGCGGCCTGTGCGACGCGCTGCGGCACTTTCCCGCGCCCGTGATCGCCCGCATGCCGGGCTGGTGCCTGGGCGGCGGCCTGGAGCTGGCGCTGGCCTGCGATATCCGCATCGCCGCGGACAACGCCCAGCTCGGCATGCCCGAGGTCAAGGTGGGCATCCCCTCGGTGATCCACGCCGCCCTCATGCCGCGCCTGATCGGCAACGCGCGCGCCGCATGGATGCTGCTGACCGGCGAGATATCGGATGCGAAGGAAGCCCTGGCCTGGGGCCTGGTCAGCAAGGTCGTGCCGCTGGCGGAGCTGGATGCTGAAGTGCAGCGCGTCGCCTCGCTGCTTGCCAGCTTCGGTCCGACCGCGGTGCGCCAGCAGAAGCGCCTGCTGCGCGCATGGGAAGACGCCCCGCTGGATGTCTCCATCAACGACAGCGTGGGCGAGTTCGGCAGCGCCTTCGATACCGGGGAGCCGCAGCGCTTCATGAACGAATTCCTGCAGCGCAAGCGGTAGGCAGCGCCAACATATGCGCGCGGGGCCGGCCTGCCGGCACCACGGTGGCCAGGCCCCCGTCACGCGCCCGCCAGCTCCCGGACATGGTCGCCGAGCGCCAGCGAGGCGGTCAGCCCGGGGGACTCGATGCCGAACAGGTTGACCAGCCCGCGGACGCCGTGCGCCGATGCGTCCTGGATGACGAAGTCCGTCGCGGTGTTGTGCATGGACGAGCCGGGCCCTGCCAGGCGCGCACGGATGCCCGTGTAGCCGGGCTGCAGGTCCTCGTCGCGCAGGCCCGGGTAGTAGTGGCGCACGGCCTCCAGGAAGCGCGGCTTGCGGCTCTCGTCGAAGCGGTAGTCCACCCCGTCGCGCCAGTCGAGGTCAGGGCCGAACTTGCACTGGCCGCCCAGGTCGAGCGTGACATGGGCGCGCAGCGCGCCCTCCCTGCCCGTGGGATAGACCAGGCGCCGGAACGGCGACCTGCCCGCCAGCGTGAAGTAATGACCGATGGCGTAGTACAGGCGGGGAATCCGCTCCGCAGGCATCTGCGCGATGGCGGCGGCAACGCGCTGGGCGCCGAGCCCGGCGGCATTGATCACCGTGCTGCACAGCACCTCCATCGGCTCGGCGCCGCCCACCCGCAACACGATGCCGTCGCGCGTGCTTTCGCCGCCCTGCACGGGGCTGTTGAGCGCCAGCGCGGCGCCGTCGCCCTGCGCATCGCCCAGGTACGAGAGCATCAGCCCATGGCTGTCGACAATGCCGGTCGAGGGTGACAGCAATGCGCCGGCGCAGCGGACTTCCGCTTCCAGGTCGCGCGCCTCGCTGGCCCCGATGATGCGCAGGTCGGTCACGCCTTGCGCGCGGCCGAGCTCCACGTACTTCGGCAGTTCGCCCAGGTCCTGCGGCTCCACCGCGACGATCAGCTTGCCGATCTGCCGATGCCCGATGCCGCGCTCGCGGCAATACGCGTAGAGCGCGGCCTTGCCGGCCACGCAGAGCCGCCCCTTGAGCGATCCGGGCGCATACGAGATGCCGGCGTGAATGACTTCCGAGTTGCGCGCGCTGGTGTGGGTGCCAAAGGCCGCCTCCGCTTCGAGGATGACGACCTCACGCCCCGCGGCCGCCAGGGCCCTGGCGATGGCGAGGCCCGCCACGCCGGCGCCGATGACGGCGCAATCGATTCTGTCCATGGATAGGGATCTCCTGCTTCGGTGCTTCGGTGCTTCGGCCCGGCGCGCGCATGGTGCATCTCGCGCCGGGCCGCCATGCCGCTGCCTGCAATCTGCTGTCTGCAATCTGCAGTCCGCAGTCCGGCGGCTTGCTATTTGTGGTCGTTGCCGGCCGGCTTCTGCCGGATGGCCAGGCGGTAGATCTTCACCGGATACGTGATCTGCGCCGGGGCGCCCGCCAGGTTCGCCGAGGTGCGGTCGAGCTGGGCCGCCGGCATGTAGAGGTCACCGTCGTTGGAAACCCACATGGCATCGATCCAGGTCAGCCGCGGGTCCGCGACCAGCGTGGAAACCGTGCCGTCCGGCGCGATCTTCATCACGCTGCGGTTGGTGACCTTCGACATATAGATGTTGCCGGCGGCATCGATCGCGCTGCCCGCCGCCATCCATGTGTCGGCCACCTTTTCCACGGCCGCGGCAACGGCCGCCTTGGGCGCGCCCGGATCGTCGAGCAGCGCGGTCGGCACCCGTGCCAGCGGGCCGCCGATCGGCTGGAAGTACAGCCACTTGCCGTCGGGGCTGACTTCGAGCTGGTCGATGTTGACGTACTTGCTGCTGGTAGGCTTGCCGGTGCTGTCCGGGATCGGGTCCTTCAGCGTGATCACGCGCCCGCCGTCCGCGATCATCGCGTGCGCGGCCACGGTGGACGGATGATCTTCCAGCGTGCGGTGCATTTTGCCGCTGGCCAGGTCCAGCACGACGACGGCGGGATGGATGGCGGCGGCATCGCTGATATAAGCCGTGTTGCCGTTGAAGCGGATGTCGTTGAAGTAGCTGTATTCGCGGACCACGGCGGGGTCGGCCTGGTAGATGCGGCGGATGCGGTTGGTCCCGACGTCGATCTGCACGATCTTCGCGGCCCCGGGCACGGCCTTGCCGCCTACGCGCGGGCCGCCGGCGTCCACCACCCACAGGTCGCCGTCGGGGCCGATGCGCACCGTGTTGACGTGCAGCAGCGTAGTGCGGGGATCCGCGGCGTCCTTCCACAGGCTCCATTCCAGGTTCGGGTAGGGCAGGAACTTGCCGTCCTTCAGCTCCGCGACCTGCGCGCCGGGTCCCTCCACCTGCGGCATCGACACGAACAGGCGGCCATCCGGCGTGGTCGCCACGGCGTTGACGACGCGGTCCGAGCTGGCCACCTCGACCAGCCGCGGGTCCTGCGCGGTGGGCATCGGATCCGTCGCGGCCGCGGCGCCGAATACCGGACCGGCGAGCATCGCGCCCAGCAAGAACCGGCGCAGGGCGGCGCCGATGCGGGCAGGCGCGTGGCGCTGCGGCGTCGGTGCGTTGGCGTGTGTGCGTTGCATGGTCTGTCTCCTTTCTGGCTTCTTCAATTGCCTTGTGGTGCCGTGTCGCCGGCATCCGCTTCAGGTGAGCTTGATCTGTGCCTCGCGGATCAGCGCGCCCCATTTGGCGTGTTCCGCGCGGATATGGGCGGCGAACTGCGACGACGTGGTGGGCGTGGCGATGCTGCCCTCCTGCGCCAGCTTCTGCTGCACATCGGGGCGTGCCAGCACCTTGATGGTCGACGCGGAAAGCCTTGCGGTGATTTCGGCCGGCAGGCCCGAGGGGCCGACCAGCCCCAGCCATGTGGTCGCCTCGAAGCCGGCGAAGCCCTGCTCGGCGATCGTGGGAGCCGACGGCAGCGCAGGCAGGCGCTGCGCGGAGGTGACCGCGATCGCGCGGATCTTGCCTGCCAGCAGCTGCGGCATCACCGACACGGTATTGCCGAAGTACGCGTCCACCTGCCCGCCGAGCAGGTCGGTCATGGCGGGGCCCGCCCCCTTGTATGGCACCTGCAGGACCCGCACCCCGGCGCGCCGTGCCAGCATCTCCCCGGCAAGATGCCCGACCGTGCCGTTGCCGGCCTGGGCAACGCCCATCTCGCCATTGCGCGCCTTCGCGGCCTTGACGAAATCGGCCAGCGTGCGCAGCGGCGAGTCCTGGCGCACCACCAGGACCACGGGCTGCGCCGCCACGCCGACGATGGGCGTGAAGTCCTTGAGCGGGTCGAAGGGCATCTTCGGATAGAGCGCCGGATTGATGGCGAGGTTGGCCGCCTGGCCCATGCCGATCGTGTAGCCATCGGCTGCCGCCTTGGCGACCGCGTCCAGTCCGATGTTGCCGCCGGCGCCGGGCTTGTTGTCGACCACCAGGGTCCAGCGCTCCAGCACGGTCAGCTTCTCGGCGATCAGGCGCGAAGTGGCATCGGTGCCGCCGCCCGGCGGGAACGGCACCACCAGGCGAAGGGGCTTCTGCGGCCAGGGGCCTTGCGCGCGAGCCAGGCCCGCGGCGGCCAGCGCGACCGCGGCGCCTGCTTGAAGAAATCGACGGCGTTGCATGAGTGTCTCCGCTTGTGTTGGATGCGCCCCTCTGCGGGGGCGGACTGCCTTCAGACCGGCAAGCCCTTGGCGCGCAAGGTGGCGTCGAAGCGCTCGGGGTCCGACGTACCGGCGGCATTGCCGGCGCGGATCTTCGCCTCCTTCTCCAGGTGGGCACGCGTGCGCAGCAGGATGTCGGCGGCCTGCGCCGCCGGCACGGCAATCACGCCGTCCGCGTCGCCCACGATCAGGTCGCCCGGCATGACCGCCATGCCCGCGCACGAGACCGGCACGTTGATTTCGCCGGGGCCGTCCTTGCTCGGGCCGCGATGCGTGTTGCCGCGCGCGAAGACCGGCATGCCGTCCTCTGCCCATTCGAGGACATCGCGGATCGCGCCGTCGATGACCAGTCCGCCGAGCTTCTTTGCCAGGCAGGTGGTGCGCATCAGGCCGCCGACCAGCGCCTGCGTCACATCCGCGCCGCCGTCGATGACGAGCACGTCGCCCGGCCGGACCATCATCAGGGCCTTGTGGATCATCAGGTTGTCGCCGGGGCGCACGCGCACGGTCACGGCGGGGCCGCACAGCACAGTCTCCGGGCGCCGGTGATAGGGGCGCAGGCCGATGGTGCCGATATGGCGGCTCATGGCATCGCCGATGGCTGCCACCGGCATCTCGCGGAAGGCCGCGACGAGCGCGGGCGCGGGGCCATCGGCAACCGGGTTGATGCGGTATCCGGCCGGCCATGACGGCGTGGGGTTCTGTTCGGCGTTCATCGGGGTCTCCTTGGAATGCATTGCGTGGGGATTGGCAGAGGCGGCGGCCTCATGCGGAAAGCAGGTCTTGCGGGTCGAGCGCGCCCGGGTTGACGCAGGCGTGGATCGGCGGCGGGGTGCCCTGCAGGAAGCCGAGTACATTGCGCGCCGCTTCACTGGCCATCGCGGCCAGCGCCGCCGGCGTGGAGCCGCCCACGTGGGGCGTGAGCACCACGTTGTCGAGCGTCAGCAGCGCGCTGTCGGCGGGCAACGGCTCGACGGCCATGGTGTCCAGCCCGGCCGCATGGAGCTGGCCGCCGCGCAGCGCGTGGACCAGCGCCGCTTCGTCGACGACTTCGCCACGCGCGGTATTGATGAGAATGCCGCCGCGCTTCATGCGGGAGAACTGCGGCGCGCCGAGCATATTGCGCGTGTGGCGGTTCAGGGGAACGTGCAGGCTCACCACGTCGCTGATGTCGAGCAGCGCATCGAGCGCCTCGCAGCGCACCACGTCGCCGACAGGAAGCGGGCCCCGGACCAGGCCCGGATCGAAGGTAGCGACCTGCATGCCGAGCGCCAGGCACACGCGGGCGACCCGCTGCGCGACCTGGCCAAACCCGACCAGGCCGATGGTGCGGCCGTGCAGCTCCATCCCGTCCTGCGCACGCGACCAGCGGCCGGCGTGCAGCTCGCGGTCCATCCACGCGAGGCGACGCGCCGCGGCGAACATCAGGCCAAGCGTCAGCTCCGCGACGGACTGCGCGTTGGCGCCGGGCGTGACATAGACCGGGATGCCCAGCTCCGTGGCGGCATCGACGTCGATATTGCTGACGCCGACGCCATGCTTGGAGATCACCTTGAGCGTGGGACAGGAACGGATGGCAGCCCTGCCGAGCGTGACGGTGCGGGAGATGACGGCGTCGACGGGAAGACTGGCGAGCAAGCGTTCGACCTCGCCTGCATCGTCGGCATTGGCCAGGTAGTGCACGCGGGCATCTGCGGCCTCCAGCAGGCGCACGCCGGCGGGTGCGAGACGGGTTGCGGTGACAAGGATGGTGTAGGACATGGCAGCGAACGTTGGATCGATGCTGAATTCTTGTCCCGCAGACCGATGCCGTCCAGCTTATAATTTTTGTCGTTTGTTAAATAAAAGTAATCAGTTGGGGTATCGCCCCCGCGGCTGCAACCGAGGTGCCGAGATGGATCTGCGCGACCTGAAGTACTTTCTTGCCGTGGCCAATGCCGGCAATTTCCGCCGCGCCGCCGAGCTGGTGCATCGCAGCCAGCCAACCCTGACCAAGGCCGTCGACCGGCTCGAATCGTCCCTTGGGGCGGCGCTGTTCGAGCGTGAGGGCCGCGGCCAGAAGCTGAGCGCCGCCGGCATCGCGCTGCGCGCCCGCGCGGCCTCCCTGCTGCAGGAAGCGGACCTGCTGCGCGACGAGGTGGGCGCCATCGCCCGTGGCGTGGCCGGCACGGTGAGGCTGGGCAGCGGGCCGCTGGGCGCGGAGTACCTGCTGCCGCGCATCTGCAAGATGCTGCTCGGCCAGGCCCCCGACGTGGTGCTGCAACTGACCATTCGCAACAACTACGAATTGCGCGACGAATTGCGCGAAGGCCGGCTCGACGTGGTGCTCGGCTTCGTTCCCGAACAGGAAGACGAGTTCCACTGCGAGACCTTGCTCGAAGACACCGTGGTGGTCGCGGCGGTCAAGGGGCATCCGATCTTCCGGATCCGCAAGCCGGTGCCCGAGTCGCTGACCGGCTACCGGTGGGCGCTGCCGAACCGGGCCGTGGCAAGCCGTGCCTGGCTCGACCATGCGCTGGAATCGCGCAGCCTGCCGCGGCCCGTGGTGCAGATCGAAACCAACTCGATTCCGTTGATTCCGCGCGTGGTGGCGGACACCGAGCTGCTGACCTTCGTCTCCCGGCGCACCCTGCGCGCCAGCGGCGGCGACCTCGTCGAAGTCAGGCTGGGGGCTGCCACGCTGGTGCGCAATTTCGGCATCACCTACCGCAAGGACATCGCGCTCTCTCCGGTGGCGGACCGGCTGGTGGGACTGCTGCACGAGCACGGGAAGCTGCTGTTCGACCAGGTGGACTGAGCGCCGGCCGCGCTCAGATATTCCATTTGTCCGCGTCCGCCGCCAGCGCGTCCCTGAGCAACGCAAACTCCTGCTCCAGCCGCGAGTTCAGCGACATATAGCCCGCCCACGGGCCCGCTGCTTCCGGCGCTTCGCGCACGGCCTTGCCCCGCGCCTCCAGCCGCCCGGTCACCCCGTAGGCCAGGGCACGCGCCATCCCGATCAGCATGGCTTGCATGCGCCGCGCCCGCGCGCGCAGCTGGCGCCGGACCGCGGCCGCGTCATCGGCGCCCCCGTCCAGCGGCGGGCGGACCGCCGCCAGCACCTCGAGCAGGCTGATGCACACCCGCAGCGCATGCTGGATCGACTCCAGCTGTGCCATCGGCATCCTGGTCTCCTTGGCCACCGATGGCATCAGCGAGCGCAGCTGCACCAGCAAGCCGCCCTGCAGGACCATCGCACGTTGCAGGGCGGCCTGGTCCAGGCATGCATCCGTGGCGATGGCGCCATGCATGCGCGCGCAGCTGCGCAGCACCTCGGCCAGCTGGTAGCGCCAGGTATAGGTGGCATGCAGCGGCAAGGCAAAGGAGAACAGCAGCGCCACCGCGATGCCGATCAGCACATCGCCCGCGCGCCACAGGCCGTCGGCGACGGCGTTCTCGCCGTGGCCGGCGACGATGAAAATGGTGATGGCCGACAGCAGCGCGACATAGCCGCCCTTGCCGATCGCGTGATACGCGCAGACGGAGCAGGCGATCACGATCAGCGCATAGCTGAGCACCGGCATGTGGAAATAGGATTGCTGCACGATGATCGCCAGCCCCCCGGCCGCGCCGATCAGCGTGCCGAGGGCGCGCTCAGCCGCCTTGCGGCGGATATTGCCGTGGTGCTGCAGGCCACCGATGACCACCAGCAGGGTGATCGATGCCCACTCGCCGTGCGGGATGCGCATGCCGGTGGTCAGCACGATGGACGCCAGCAGCCCGAGCGCCACGCGCACCGCGTGGATCAGGCGGGCATGGCGGTAGCGCCTGGCCGGATCGAGCAAGGGGCGCAGCAGCCGGCGCAGCGGCGGCGGCAGGCGCGAGTGCAGCGGCGACGCCGTCATGCCGGCACGCGGCAACGGCCCGCGCGCCGCGGATCAATGCGCACCGGGCGCCTCGGCGCGGGCCAGCTCCGCGCGCGCATCGTCGAGCTTGCGCTGGCGCGAGGCGATCTTGGATGCGCTGCTGTGGTTGTCCTGGGCCTTCTGCAGGTCAGCCTCCCGCTCGCCTACCTTGGCGCGCAGCCGGGCGATCTTCTGCTGGTGCTTGTGTTCCTGCGCGGCGTCGGTGCAGTGCTTCCTGGTCTGCGCCAGCGCCGTTTCCAGCCCGGCGAGCTGCTCCTGGTTGCCATGCGCCCGCGCGGCGTCGATCTGGCGGCTGATGCGCTGCATCTTGTCCCGGCACGACTCGCCGGTGGACTGCGCTGAGGCGATGCCTGCGAACAGGCAGAGGACCACGGTCATGGCGGCGCGCTGCATTGTGTCTCCCCGGACGACGATGAACCAGCAAGATGCCTGCTAGTGTCGCGCGCCTTGCGCGGGAAGGCAACCCGGCCACCGAAGGCCGGCGCCGCGCACGCGCCAGCGCTCCCGGCCGCGGGGATCGGTCAGCAGCCAGGCGCGGCGCGGTATGGGCGCGGTATGGGCGCGGTATCGCCGCGGCAGGCCGTCAGCCGGCGTCGAACGCACGCTGTTCCTGCGCTACCAGCCTTGCCAGCAAGGGTGCCGGCGCCCAGTGCGCGCCATGGGCGGCCTCGAGCGCGCGGATCTTCTCCAGCGTCGGCGCCAGGCCGGCGGACTGCGCATGGAACATCGGGCCACCGCGCCATGCCGGGAAGCCGTAGCCGTGCACGTAGACCACGTCGATATCCGCCGCGCAGCGCGCGATTCCCTCCTCCAGGATGCGCGCGCCTTCGTTGACCAGCGCCAGCATGCAGCGCTCCACGATCTCCTCGTCGCTGATATCGCGGCGCCGGATGCCGGCCTCGGCGGCGCAGCCACGAATGATCTCGTCGACCACCGGATCGGGCAGCGGCACGCGGCTGCCCGGTTCGTAGCGATAGTAGCCGGCAGCGGTCTTCTGGCCAAAGCGGCCCATCTCGCAGATGCGGTCGGCCACGCTGGAATAGCGCAAGTGCGCGGGCCGCGCGGGCGCCAGCCGCTTGCGCGTGGCCCAGTTGATATCCATGCCGGCCAGGTCCGCCATGGCCAGCGGGCCCATGGCCATGCCGAAGCGCGTGAGCGCGCCGTCCACCTGCTGCGGCGAAGCACCTTCCTCCAGCAGGAAGCCGGCTTCGCGCCAGTATGGCGTGAGCATGCGGTTGCCGACGAAGCCCTCGCATACGCCCACCAGCACTGGAATCTTCCCGACCGCCCGGGCCAGCGTCATGCAGGCAGCGATCACCTCTGGCGCGGTGCGCTTGCCCTGCACCACCTCCAGCAGCTTCATCACGTTGGCCGGGCTGAAGAAGTGCAGCCCGATCACGTCCTGCGGGCGCGCGGTGGCCACCGCGATGACATCGATGTTCAGGCGGGAGGTATTGGTGGCCAGGATCGCGCCCGGCTTGCAGATGGCATCGAGCCGGCTGAACACGGCCTGCTTGACGGCCATGTCCTCGAACACGGCCTCGATGACCAGGTCGGCATGCGCCAGGTCCGTGTCGGCGAGCGTTGGCGTGATCAGCGCCATGCGCTGCGCGACCTCCTGCTCCGTGAGCTTGCCCCTGGCGGCGCTGACCCCGTAGTTGTGGCGGATCAGTGCCAGCCCGCGCTCCAGCGCGGCCTGCTGCTGCTCGCACAGGACCACCGGGAAGCCGGCGTTGGCGAAGGCCATGGCGATACCCGCGCCCATGGTGCCGGCCCCCAGGATGCCCACGCGCGCCACCACGCGCGGGGCGACTCCGGCAGGCAGGGCGGCGACCTTGGGCGCCGTGCGCTCGGCAAAGAACAGATGGCGCAGCGCCTTCGATTCCTGCCCCGCCACCAGTTCGTCGAAATGCGCGCGTTCCGCATCCAGCCCCGCTTCCACCGGCAAGCGCGCCGCCGCCTCCACGCAGGCGATGGCGGCGCGCTGCGCCCGTGCATTGCGCGCCCTGGGGCTCACCGCCGCCAGGCACGCGGCAAAGTCCACGCCCGCGGCATCGGCGCACGGCTTGCGCGAGATCACGAGATGGGCGCCCGGCAAACCCGCCACGCGCCCGGCAAACGCCACGGCGGCAGGCAGGGGCTCGCCCGCGATCAGTGCGTCGGCCATGCCCAGCGCCACGGCCTTGTCGCCGCGCACCGGCTGGCCGGACTGGATCAGCGCCAGCGCCGCGGCCACGCCGATCAGGCGCGGCAGCCGCTGCGTGCCGCCGCCGCCCGGCACCAGGCCGAGGTTGACTTCGGGCAGGCCCAGGCTGGCATCGGCGGTGGCGATGCGGTAGTGGCAGCCGAGGGCAAGCTCCATGCCCCCACCCAGCGCCACGCCGTGGATGGCCGCCACCACCGGCTTGGCGCACGCCTCGATGCGCGCGATGACCTCGCGCAGTGTGGGCCGTGCCGCGGCGGCAGGCGTGTTGAACTGGCGGATATCGGCGCCGCCGCAGAAGACCTTGCCGGCCCCGAGGATGACCACCGCCGCGACGGCTTCGTCCTGCGCGGCCATGCCGAGGCCCTCGAACAGCCCGCGCCGCACGGTGTCGCCCAGGCCATTGACCGGCGGGTTGTCGATCAGCAATACCGCCACGCGGCCATGGCGCCCGTAGCGCACGGCGGGGGTCAGGGCGAGGAAGTCCGGGCTCGGGGCAAGGACGGCGGGGGCTGTGGTACCGGCGGAATGCGAAGTCATGTCAGGCTCGGAAAGACCCAGGGAGAGATCAGAGGGCGGTGGAAAGAATGGCCGTGGCCTGGCTCGACAGCACGCCGCCATTGCCATGGACCAGGGCGACCTCGGCGTCCCGCACCTGGCGGGCACCGGCTTCGCGGCGCAGTTGCGTGACTGCCTCGATCACCAGGAAGATGCTGTACATGCCCGGGTGCGTGCAGGACAGCCCGCCGCCGTTGGTGTTCATCGGCAAGGCCCCGCCCGGCTCGATGCGCCCGCCGGAAACGAAGGCGCCTCCCTCGCCCTTGGCGCAGAAGCCGAGGTCCTCCAGGAACAGGATCGGGTTGATGGTGAAGGCGTCGTACAGTTCCACCACGTCGATATCGGCCGGCGTCAGCCCGGCTTCGGCGAAGGCGGTGCGCCCCGATGCCGCGGCCGGGGTCACGGTCAGGTCATCCATGCAGGAGATCTGGCGGTGCCAGTGCGCATGGCCGCAGCCGAGCACGTAGACCGGGCTGGCATGCAGGCCGCGCGCGCGGTCGGCGCGCGCGACCACGAAAGCCCCCGCGCCGTCGGTGACCAGGCAGCAATCGCGCACCGTGAGCGGGTCGGAAATCATTTTGGCGCTGATCACGTCGTCCACGCTCAGCGGCCCGCGCGAGAAGGCATCCGGGTTGAGCCGGGCCCACTTGCGCGCGGCCACCGCCACCTCCGCCAGCTGGGTGCGCGTGGTGCCGTACTGGTGCATGTGGCGCGCCGCCGCCAGCGCGTAGCTGCTCGCCGGGTTGAAGGGCTTGTACGGATGCTCGTAGGGCTGCGGGTCCAGCTCGGCGCGCATCTGGTTGATGCGCGAGCTGCTCGGCACGCTGCGCGGCGTGCTGCCGTAGCAGATCAGCACGTTGTCGCACTGGCCGGCTTCGATGGCCATCGCCGCGACGTTCAGGTCGGCGATGAAGGAGGAGCCGCCGAACATGGTGCTGTCGGAGAAGCGCGGCCGGATGCCGAGATACTCGGCCATGCGCATCACCCACCAGGGCGATGTCAGGCTGGAGGTGATGATGCCGTCGATATCCCGCATGCGCAGGCCGCTGGCTGTCACCGCCGCGCGCGCCGCCTGCGCGATGATCTCCTGCTCGGTGCGGCCGCCGGCGTGGCCCATGCCCGCCAGCCCGGTGCCGAGAATGGCGATGGCGCCGCGCCGCTTCGCTTGTGTGCTGCCCGTCATTGCGACTCCATGGGAATGAACTCCAGCAGCGGCCCGGCCGCCTCCTGCGCGACGCGCGCCTGCACGCGCAAGCCGATCCTGACGGCATCCGGCGCAACGCCGGCAACCCGGCTCATCATGCGCGGCCCTTCGTCGAGATCGACCAGGCTGACGTTGTAGTCGCCTTCCGGCCGGCGCACCGTGGTGGTGGAATAGACCGTGCCGCTGCCTGCGGGCGCGTGCCAGGCCAGCGCGTCCGAGCCGCAGTGCGGGCACAGCACGCGCGGGAAGAAATGCCAGCGGCGGCAGTCCTCGCAGCGGGGAATGACAAAGCTGCCCTGGGCCAGCTTGCCGAAATAGAAGGCGTCCGCGCCCTGGGCCGCCTCGCTTGCAGGGGCGCCGGGGCCATTCGGATCGTCACGCAGGGCATTCGCTGCGCGATTGGTGTTTTCCGCCGGCGTCATTCGTCCACCTTCACGCCCGTGACCTGTACCGTGCGCTGCCACTTGGCCACTTCGGCCTCCACGTACTGGCGGAATGCCGCCGGGTCCAGCGTGCCGCCGGGCTCGGCGCTCTGCTTGCGCAGCTTGGCGGCCATCTCGGGCGAGCCCATGATGCGGTTGGCCTCGTGGTTCAGGCGCGCCACGATCTCCGGCGCGGTGCCGGCAGGCGCGTACAGGCCGAGCCAGGTGTAGAGGTCGTAGTTCTTGAAGCCCGCTTCGGCGATGGCGGGCAGGTCGGGGAACAGCTTGCTGCGCTCGGCGCTGGTGACCGCAAGGGGCCGCAGCTTGCCGGCGGCAATGAAGGCGGACACGCTCATGGAATCCTGGAACACCATCGGGATCTGCCCGGCCACCACGTCGTTGGTGGAGGGCGATGCGCCCTTGTACGGCACATGCACCAGCGGCACGCCCGCCACTTGCCGGAACAGTTCGCCGGCCAGGTGGGTGGAGCCGCCCACGCCGGCGGACCCGTACGGCACGCTCGGCTGCGCCCTGGCCCACTTGATGAACTCCGGCAAGGTCCTGGCCGGCACCGAAGGATTCACGACCAGCATGTTCGGCGCCTTGGCGATCAGGGCGATCGGCTCGAAATCCTTCACCGGCTGGTAGCGCACGCTCTTCTGCACCGCCGGCCCGATCACATGGCCCGTGGCGCTGAGCAGCAGCGTGTAGCCGTCATTGGGCCTGCGTGCCACGTACTCGGTCGCGACCTGCCCGGCCGCGCCGGGGCGGTTCTCCACCACGAAGCTCTGCTTGAACGCCTGCGACAATTCCGCCGCCAGCAGCCGCCCCACGATATCCGTCATGCCGCCGGGCGCGAATGCCACCACGATGGTGACCGGCTTGGCCGGATAGGCGTCGGCCTTGGCCGGTTGCGCGTGCGCGTGGCCGGCGGCCAGGAGGCAAGCAAGGACACTGCAACACAAGACGGGCAGGCGCACGCGGCCCTGGATGGAATTCATGGCGGTCTCCGGATCGTTCGTTTTTGTATGTCGCCGAAGGACCGTCGCGAGACGAAGGATCCGCCACCGACAGCCTGAGGCTGGGGGCCAGTATATTTTTGGCCGCGCGCGTCAGGCCATCCGAAAAATTCGAACCGGCGGTTCGCGGAATTGGAACGCTGCCCTGGTGCCGCGGGAAATGCGCGCCATCGCGAGGCGCTGTCGCGGGCTATCGATGGGGGCTATCGATGGGGGCTATCGGCGGGTGCTATCGGCGGGCGGCCATCGGTCGCCTGCGGGCAGGCTGGATGGCGCGGGTGCCCGGCCCTGACGGGCCGGGGCGAGGCGGGGAACAGGCTTGCGGCGCATGGCGCGCCGCCGTCTTCAGCCTCCCTTGAAGATTTCGCTGGCGCCCACGTACACGCGGATGCCCCTGGCTTGCGCCAGTTCGGGAGCGATCAGGCTGAGGTCGAGCGAGGTGCCCCCGATCGCCTGCAGGAAGGTCCAGCCAACCGTCTTGTCGCCGGCGCGGAAGGCCACCGACTCGCCCGAGGCGACCTCGATGTAGTTCATGCCCGGCGTCAGCGTCACGGTGCGGGTGGTGGTACGCAACTCGGCGGGGCTGCCGAACAAGGCCGCGACCCGGCTGGCAATGGCGGTGGGCGCGGTGGCTGGCGCAGAGGCGGATGCGGGGATGCCGGCGCTCCACGCCGGCGACATGCTGAGGAGGGAGAGAGCCAGCGCGGCGGCCAGCTTTTGCTTCGTGATCATTGCTTTTCCTTGTGCCTACCCGTGTCGTCCTGGGTACACGAGGAAAGTGTAGCCATGCCCATGGCATTCTAAAAATGATATATAAGCTAAATATCAAGTCGTTTTTTTCATGACCGCAGGCTGCCACGGGCGCATCGGCCATGCGCCCGGCTCAAACACGCTCGCGCGTGGCGGCCACCCGCGGGTCATCGAGCAGGAACTGCACGAAGGCGGCAGTGAAGGACGGCAGCTTGCGGTCCGCGCGCACGATCAGGTTCAGTTCGCGGCGCGCCCACGGCTCGGCCAGCCGCACGCCCGCCACGCGGGCTTCGCGCAAGGCCTGCGCGGCGACGCTGCGCGGCACCAGCGCCACGCCAACGCCGGCCTCCACCAGCGATAGCGCGGCCTCGAAGCTGTGTGCGTGCAGGCGCACGTTGGGGCTCTTGCCGGCGCGCTGCGCCATGTCGCGCAGGAACAGGAAGTTGCTGCTGGCGCGGCTCATGCAGACAAAATCGAAATCCAGCGCCGCGCCGAAGCGCAGTTCGTCCTGCCTGGCGAGCGGATGGTCCGCGGGCACGGCCAGGATCAACTCGTCCACGGCATAGCGTTCGATGCGCACGCCGCGCGCGTCGATGTCGCCCGCGAGAATGCCGATGTCGGCTTCCTGCGCCGCCACCGCGGAAGGTATGGCCTGGCTGGCGCGCTCTTCGAGATCGATGTTGACGTCAGGGTTGCCCGCCAGGAAGCGGCTGACGCTGGGAATGATGAAGCCGTTGAGCGAGCTGCTGTTGGCCAGCAGCCGGATATGGCCTTTCAACCCCGCCGAGAAGCGCCCCACTTCGCCGTGCATGCGCTCCACGCCCTGCAGCAGTTCGCGCACATGGGTCAGCAGCGTCTCGCCGGCGGGCGTGAGCTCCATGCCGCGCGCGTTGCGCACGAACAGCGGCGTGCCCATCGCATGCTCGAGGTTCTTCAGGCGATAGCTGGCGGCGGAGGCGGTGATATGGACGGCAGATGCCCCGTTGGACAGGTTCTGCGCTTCGGCGATGGCCTGGAACAGGCGCAGGTCGGTCAATTCGTAGCGCAAGGTGTCTCCGTTCTGTTTTCGTGGCGCGGCCCGCCATCCGGCAAGGCCGCGCCACGATTCTAGAACAACCCCGCTGCCTGCCTCAGGCCAGCGTGAGGCGCACGTCGATATTGCCGCGCGTGGCGTTCGAGTACGGGCAGACGATGTGGGCCTTGTCCACCAGCGACTGCGCGGCGGCACGGTCCATGCCGGGCAGCGCGATGGTCAGCTCCACCTCGATGCCGAAGCCATTGGGGATGGGGCCGATGCCGACCTGGCCGGTGATGCTGGTATCGGCGGGCAGCGCGATCTTGTCGCGCGCGGCGACAAACTTCATTGCGCCAATGAAGCAAGCCGAGTAGCCGGCGGCGAAGAGTTGCTCGGGGTTGGTGCCGGCACCGCCTGCGCCGCCCAGCTCGCGCGGGGTGGCCAGCTTGACGTCGAGCACGTTGTCGGAAGACACCGCGCGGCCGTCGCGGCCTCCGGTGGCGGTGGCGCTGGCACGATAGAGGACTTGTTCGATCGACATGTTGATTCTCCGGTTTGGTGATGAGAGTGGAAATGCCGGCTCATGGAGCCTTTTTGGGGTTGCTGCCTACTGCGTGTTTCCGGCTTTGCGACTTTGCTGCTGCCTGCTCCTCGCGTTGCATTTTGCATCGCGATCTATTAAATAGCACACTATTCATTTGACCCGCGACTCGAACCAATCGCACGAATCGCACGGATCACACGGATCACACGGATCACACGGATCACACGGATCACGCACATGCCGCCCGTGCGGCCGCGCCTTGTTCCGCTTCAGCCGCCCGCGTCGGCGAACCGCCCGCGCAGCTTGTCCAGTTCCGCCTTGACCGACACGATCTCGTCAATGCCGCAATCCGCCGCGCACAAGACCGCGCGCGGCACGGCCTCCGCCTGCTGGCGCAGCGCGCGCCCCTGCGCGGTCAGCGTGACGATGACCTGACGCTCGTCCTCCACGGCGCGCTCGCGGCGCAGCAGTTGCTGGGCCTCCATGCGCTTGAGCAGCGGCGTCAGCGTGGCCGAATCCAGATGCAGGCGCGCGCCGATATCCGACACAGTCAGGCCATCGGCCTCCCACAACACCATCATCACGAGGTATTGCGGATACGTCAGGCCCAGCGGTGCCAGCAACTTGCGGTAAAGCTTGTTCAGGGCCAGCGAAGTGGCATACACGGAAAAGCAGAACTGGTGGTCCAGCAACAGCGAGGAGGCGCTGTCGATGCCGGCGCCGGGCGCTGCCTGCTTGTTCCGGGAGGTGCGTTTCGTGTCCATGGGCCGTAATTTAGATTGTGCGCGATTTAATTGCAAGCTATTTTTTACCGGCACAAGATGTTGCCGCAACGGCATGCGCAGGCCTCAGGGAGGATCCTCGCCCTGGTCGCCGAGCGCAGTGGTGTCGATCCGCTCGACCTTGCCCTTCTGGCGCACCTCGGTGCGCATCACGAACGCCTCCGTCGGGCAGTACCAGTCGGTGATTTCCATGACGGCGGGTTCCGTCTGGATCACGTCGTCGCCCATCATCAGCGGTCCGAGCGCGCTGCGCTTCTGATAAGTGATCGGCATGCACTGGCGGCGGCCCATCATGGTCTCGATGGACCGCGCGCGCCCGACGCGCCGCTCGCCGATGGTCACAGAGGCCGCCGGTGCGCGGATGGTGGTGACGAACTCGCCGGTGGCCAGGCTGTGGATCTCCAGGTCGAGGCTGGAGGTGAGCGTCTGGCCCGGCAGAACGATGCCCTCGCGCACGGTCAGCCCGGCATAGCTGAGCACGCCGTGGCCCTGGAACGAAGCTTCGCCGAACAGCCTGGTATAGCGCGCCTGCGCGTTGATGGTGGCGCGCTGGCTGCTCACCGAGCCGCCGGTGCCGCTGGCGTCGCGGTCGAAGTTCATGCGGTGCACCTGATCCATCACCACGGGCGGGCCCATCATGGCTGCCAGCGCCGATTTCGAGTGGATCGACAGCCAGGCGCTGCAGCCGGTCTCGGTTCGTACCGGATGCCGGATGACCATGGTGATGGACATCGGCATGTCGCCGCTGGCCTCCATCTGCGTGCGCGCGCCGGACTGGAACCAGTCGGTGTCGCAGATGGTGCCGGGCGCGCGCGGCGGCGGCTCGGCGGGGGTTGCGGCGGCGGGTATTGCCGCCGCATCGGCCGGCACGGGCGCCTGTGCCTGCGCGGCCTGCGGGGTGCCGCACAGCAGCAGCGCCGACAGGCACGCCAGTCGCAATGCGCCAGGCCTTCCGCTGGCGGGCGCCGGCCGGTGGGGGTGAACAGTCATGTCGTATCGCAAGCGGGCAAGCGGGCTATGGCGGCACCTGCCGCCGGTCTGCACGCAAGGTAGCACTGCTGCGCGGGCCGCACAACTAGGGCCCGCCGAAAACGGGATACGGCACCCCGCGCGCCGGGTCCGCCGTGGTCTGGTCGATCACGCGTTCCACGTCAGCCACCTCGCGCAGCGCCTTGAAGAAGTCCTCGCGCGCGAACCCGCGTCCCACGCAGCCCTGCACCAGCAGCCAGCGCTGCCGCACCGTGAACCACAGCGTCGAATCCCGCCAGCCCGGCATGGCGGTCGATATCGCCTGCAGGCGCCGCCGCGCGCCTTCGGCAATCTCCCGGTCGTACTGGTAGGCACTGGGCAGGCGGCAGCGCCCCTCCAGCCAGCAGTGGTTGCCGTGCTCGATGCGGTGGTGCGAATCGCGCAGCCATTCGGCCTCGTCCACGCGCGGGCCCAGCGGCTCGGGGCAATTGGCGATCTTCGCGGAGACCTGGAAGAACGGATCGTTGTCGCGGTTCTGATAGCGGCCGGCAGCGGCGCTGGCGTCGGCGGCGCCGGCAGGCGCGGCCGCAAGCACGGCGCAGGCGAACACGACCGACACGGCATTGGCGGCGGCAGGCAAGAGCGGCTCAGGCATGGCGGGCTCCGGAAATCGCGGTGACCTGCGCCCAGCATAGGCGCTGCGCGGGGCGAGATGAAGGCTGCCCGCGCGGCCAGGCGGGGCGCTTACAATCGGCCGATGCCAACCATAACCCCAAGGAGACAGCGATGGCAGTGATCGGACCGGACGTGAGCCTGCACCCGAGCGCTTACGTGCACGAATCGGCCTACCTCTACGGCAAGATCACGGTGCATGAGAACGCCTCGATCTGGATCAACGCGGCCGCGCGCGCCGAGCACACGGAAATCGTGATCGGCGCGTACACCAACATCCAGGACTTCGCCATGCTGCATGTCGGCGACCGTACGCCGACCATCATCGGCAGCCATTGCTCCATCACCCATCACTGCACCATCCACGGCTGCACGATCGGCGACAACTGCCTGATCGGCATCAACGCGACCATCATGGACGGCTGCGTGATCGGGGACAACAGCATCGTCGCCGGCCATGCCTTCCTCAAGGAAGGCACCGTGATCCCGCCCAACTCCATCGTGATGGGCAGCCCCGGCAAGGTCACGCGCACGCAGAACAACTACGTGCGCAACCGCCTCAACGCCTTCCTGTACTACAAGAACGCGCTGGCCTACGCGCAGCAGAACTACCGCGCGTGGGACGGTCCGGCATTTACCGCAGAGGTGACGCGGGAGATGGAAAAGCTGCGGGCGGAACTGGCGGCGCCAGGCGACTGACATCCGCTCGTACCGGCGGCGCAGCGCGTCCAGATCGGCCAAGCGGTGCGAACCGGGGGGCGATTCGCGTTCGCGGGGGATCGGGCCCCGGCTCCCGCAATCGCTAGACCAGCCCGATGTCCAGCGCGCGCGTGCCGGGAAACACCTGCGCCAGGCGCGCATCGTCCAGCCCGTAGAGACGCCTGAAGATGCCGCCGAGCACCGCGCGGTATTCGTTGAGCACCGGCCAGTCCCGGTTCTGGTTCAGCGTGCGCTGCTCCACCGCCACCTGCTCGCCCGCAATGCGCCCGCCGCGCACCGTGCCGCCGGCCACCCAGTACACCGTGCCGTGGCCATGGTCGGTGCCACGCGTGCCGTTCTCGCGAAAGGTGCGGCCGAACTCGGATACCACCACCAGCGTGGTCTTGCTCCATGCCGGGCCCATCTCCCCGGCAAAACCGGCAATGCCGCGTCCGAGGTTGTCGAGCAGGCTGGCCATCTGCCCTTGCGCGCCGCCCTGGTTGACGTGCGTATCCCAGCCGCCCACATCGATGAAGCCCAGGTTGAAGCGCTCGCGCATCAGGCCTGCCATGCGGCGCGCTTCCAGCTCGAAGCCCCTGGCGCTGAGCGCGCGGCGGCTGGCGGCCTGCATCTCCTGCATGCGCCCGGCCGTGGCTGGGTCGGCGTCGCCCTGCGCCGCCATGCCGGCGCTCTGCATGCTGTCGCGGTGCTGCATGGCCTCGGCCTCCTGCGCCACGGTCTGGCGCAGCTCGAAACCCTCGTCGATCAGCGACTCGAAACGCGTGCCGCGGTACATCTGCGCCAGCACGCGCGCCTGGCGTTCATCGAAGGGCGTGCGTCCGGTGCCTTTGAGCGAGACATTGGGCACGCCGAGCGAGCCGCCGAGCACCACCGGCAAGCCATCGGTGAAAGCCACCGGCGCGGCGCGCCCGCCCATGGCCACGGCCAGCCGGTTGAGGAAGCCCGTGCCGCGCAGCGATGCGTCGATACGCACGCCCTTGCCGCCGGGCTGCGGCAGGCCCGCCTCCATGCCATCCTGCGTTTCGAAGTGGCTGCGCGAGAGATCATCGGTGCCGGCGAACGGCACGAAGGCAAGCTGCTGGCTCTGCCACAGCGGCAGCATGCTGTCCCTGAGCGCGGGATGCAGCGCCCAGGTGTCGATGCCCCTGCCGCCGCCGTCGAAGGCCGCCGCCAGCGACAAGGCCGCACGCGGATCGGCCGGCATGCCTTGCCCGGGCGGGCGGGCGATGGCGATGCCGGGCCGCGCGGCATAGTAGAAATCGCTGCCGGCCGGCACCAGCACATTGGTGGCATCGTAGCCGCCGCGCAGGAACACCAGCAGGAAGCGCGCCTCGGCCTGCTGCGGCAGCGCGTAGGCGCGCGAGGCGATGCCGGGGGCCAGCGTGGCGAGGCCGGCCATGCCGGCACGCTTGAGCCATTCACGTCGTTGCATGGGACGCTCCTTGTTCAGGCACTCGCGGATATCACGGCTGCATCCATTCGGGCGATGACAGCAGGATGGTGTTCCATTCCGCCTGCGACGCCGCCTGCGTCATGGCCGTGCGCGTGGCGGAGCCGAGCGTGGCTTCGATGCTGTCGTAGTAGATGCGGTTGCCCAGTTGGGGGAAACCGGTGCGCCCGGCGGGCTTGCCGTCGTCCTTCGAGAACAGGCCGGCCTGGCCGGATCCGATCGCGCGCGCGATCTCGAAGCGCTTGATCATCTGCCCCGAGCTGGCCCAGGCGCCCTGCGCGGCGGGAAAACCGTCCGGCGTGACGCGGCCGTAGAGCGGCTCGCCAAGCTGGTTGAGCCAGCCGACGGCCGGGCGCAGGTTCGCCACCATGCGGCCATCGTAGGCCAGCCGCAGCGACGACGCCACGAACTGCATCGGGTCCTTGAACTTGCGCGGGCCGGACGCCAGCGCGGCGTTGAACTCGGGCGACAGGAACAGCGTGCGCAGCACGGCGGCGATATCGCCGTCGCGTTGCGCGAAGGTGGCCGCCATGCGCTCGACCAGCGCCGGCGCCGGCGTGTCGCCGACGAAATGCGCGGCGATCTTGGCGCAGACGAAGCGCGCCGTGGCCGGCTCGCGGCTGAGGATATCCACGGCCTGCTCCACCTCGTGGAAGCCGGAGGGCTCGATGCGATGGCCGAGCAGGGTCTTGGCGCCGAAGTCATGCCGGCCGGGATTGAACTCGAACACGCCGTCGGCAAGGTATTGCGCCTGCCTCTGCGGCGCCAGCCCGGGCGGCTGGCCGGTGGCATTGATGCCGAGCCCGGTCAGCACGCGCGCCAGTTCCTGCACGTCCTGCTGCGTGTAGCGCGAACCGCTGGCCCCGCCGGACACGCCCAGCGTATGCAGCTCCATCAGTTCGCGCGCGTAGTTCTCGTTGATGCGGCCGGCGGCGCTCTGCGCGTTGTCCAGGTACTCCAGCATGGCCGGCGCGGTCACGGTGGCCATCAGCAGGTCGCGGAACCTGCCGAGCGCACGCGCTCGGATGGCCTTGTCCTCGTAGTCTGCCAGCACCCAGCGCACCGCGCCCTTGCCCGAGTACACGCTGAAGTGATTCATCCAGAACCACGTCATCTGCTCGCGCAATTGCGCCGGCGAGTACAGCGCGCGCAGCAGGTGGCGGCGCCCGGTGTCGAGCACCACCTCGTTGCCGGTGCGGTTGAGCGCGTCGCGCGCCTTTTGCTTGTCGTCTTCGTCGGTGAGCGTGTTGATGCGCTGCTGCTCGGCACGCACGCTGCGCAGGCGCTGCTCGCCGCTTTGCTGGGAAATGCCCAGCGCGCCGATGGTGGCGGCGAGTTCGCCGCTGTCGGCGGCGGGCGCCTTGAGCTGTTCGTCGAGATAGCGCTCGCGGCCGAGCTTGCGCAAGCGGTCGATGCCGGCCTGGTCGGCGCCGAAAGTGACGCTGTTGAGCCAGTGCAGGTCGGCGGGCCCGAGCGCGGCGCCGGGGGTGCCGCCGTCAGGCATGCCGACTTGCGCGCAGGCGCCCAGCAGCGCGGCGGCCGCGCCCAGGAACCAGGCTGTCGTCAGGCGTGGAAAGCGAAAGGGCATGGCGGTCCTGTCTCGTCTCGCACGAGGGCATGGGTGACACCGCTCTTACGCAAGGAGGCGTACTTTGGTTGACGCAGCCGATACGCGATTTACCCGAAGTCATGCCGGCAACGCGCCGGCAACGCGCCGGCATCCGCAAGGAAAACGAAAGCACCGGCCGCCAATTGCCGCGCCAACCCGCGCGCCACCCGGCTTGCGTCAGGGCCTGCCGGCTTCGGGCGGCATGGCCGCCAGCGTCAGCAGCCAGAACGCCAGCGCCGCCGCGCTGATGCCCGCGCCCAGCATGCACACGCCGCTCCACCCGGCGTGTGCGTAGGCGTGGGTCGAGGCGATCGCGCCAGCGCCGCTGCCCAGCGCATAGAAGAGCATATAGCAGCCCACCAGGCGGCCATGGGCCTCGGGCCGCGCGCGGAACACCAGGCTCTGGTTGGTGACATGGATGGCCTGCCCGGCCAGGTCGAGCACGATCACGCCGGCCACCAGCAGCCACAGCGACCGCGGCGCGAAGGCCAGCGGCAGCCAGCATGCCAGCAGCAGCACCAGCGCCACGCCGGTGGTGCGCTGGCCCAGCCCGCGGTCGGCCAGCCGGCCGGCGCGCGCGGCCGCCAGCGCGCCCGCCGCGCCCACCAGGCCGAAGGCGCCGATGGCGGTGTGCGACATGGCATGCGGCGGCGCGCTCAGCGGCAGCACCAGCGCGGTCCAGAACACGCTGAAGGCGGCGAACATCAGCATCGCCAGCACGCCGCGGATCTGCAGCGTGCGCTCGCTCTTGAGCAGCGCGAACATCGAGGCGAGCAGCCCCGCATAGCTCATGCGCAGCGGCGCCACCGCCTGCCGTGGCAGGCGGCGTGCCAGCACCGCCAGCAGCAGCAGCGCCAGCAGGCCCGATACCGCGTACACCGCGCGCCAGCCGCCCAGGTCGGCCAGCGCGCCCGCCATGGCGCGCGCAGCCAGCAAGCCGGTCACCACGCCGCCCTGCGCCGCGCCCACCACGCGCCCGCGCTCGGCCGGCGCGGCCAGGGTGGCGGCAAACGCGATCAGCCCCTGCGTCATGGCCGTGCCCAGCAAACCCACGGCGAGCATGCCGGCCAGCAGCGCGGTGCGCGTCGCGGCAAGACTGACCAGTGTCAGCGCCAGCGCCAGCAGCAGCGATTGCAGCAGGATCAGCCGGCGCCGGTCCACCAGGTCGCCCACCGGCACCAGCAACAGCAGCGCCAGCGCGCAGCCGGCCTGGGTGACGGTCACCACCATGCCCACCGCGCCTTCGGCAAAGCCGAACTCGCGCGCCATGGCGTCCAGCAGCGGTTGTGCGTAGTAGACATTGGCCACGCTCAGCCCGCAGGCCAGCGCGAACAGCCAGACCAGCGCGGGCGGCATGCGGGCCGGCACCGAGGCATCGGGGGGCGCTGCGCACGCGTCGGGCGTGGTGGCGGCGGTGGCGGCGGTGGCGGCATTCACGGTCATCTGCGGCTCCATCCGGTCTTTCTGGTTGCATTAGAAAACCAGATGGAGTTTAGTCACTATGGTTTTTTAAAGCAACCACGCGATGAAAGCCGCACATCACGCTGCATCGTAAATGTGCTGCCAAAGGCTGCCCAGCAAACCTTCCATGTATATCGTATAGTTGCGATCTTAATTTTGTGAGAAGCGGATATATGTTTCGTAGAAAGACGAAACAAGTCCCACTCCGCCCGCATGCAGACCCGCCCATGGACACCGACGCCATCGACATCGACGCCATTCACAAGGCCCTGGCCAATCCGCTGCGGCGCAATATCCTCGCCTGGCTGAAGTCCCCCGAGGAGCACTTCGCCATGCAGGACCACCCGCTTGACATCGGCGTCTGCGCCGGCCTGATCGACGCGCGCACCGGGCTGTCGCAGTCCACCGTGTCGGCCCACCTCGCCACGCTGCAACGCGCCGGGCTGGTGACATCGAAGCGGGTCGGCCAGTGGATTTTCTTCAAGCGCAACGAGCAGACCATCCAGGCCTTCCTCGACCAGATGCATAGCGATCTCTGACCCCTGGCGGCGCGCAAGCGCCGCCTGACCGACAAACGGCGCGAACGCCGGAACCCGCACCACGGTGCACTTCTCACCTCGACCCGAAACACGTACATGACCACACTCTTCGATCCCATCCGCATCGGCGACCTCGATCTTCCCAACCGCGTCATCATGGCGCCGCTGACGCGTTCGCGCGCAGTGGGCGGCGGCCGCGTGCCCAACGCAATGATGGCCGAGTACTACGTGCAGCGCGCCTCGGCGGGCCTGATCCTCAGCGAGGCTACCGCCGTCACCCCGCAAGGCGTGGGCTACGCCGACACCCCGGGCATCTGGTCCGACGAACAGGTCGCCGGCTGGAAGGTGGTCACCGATGCCGTGCACGCCGCGGGCGGCCGCATCTTCCTGCAGCTCTGGCACGTAGGCCGCATTTCCGACCCGGTCTTCCTCGACGGCGACCTGCCGGTGGCGCCCAGCGCCATCGCGGCTGGCGGCAACGTCAGCCTGGTCCGCCCCAAGCGCCCCTATGTCACCCCGCGCGCGCTGGAAACCGATGAGATCCCCGGCATCGTCGCCGCCTATCGCCACGGCGCCGAAAACGCCAAGGCCGCCGGCTTCGACGGCGTGGAAGTGCACGGCGCCAACGGCTACCTGCTCGACCAGTTCCTGCAGGACAGCACCAACCAGCGCACCGACGCCTACGGTGGCTCCATCGAGAACCGCGCCCGCCTGCTGCTGGAAGTGACCGACGCCTGCATCGCCGTATGGGGCGCATCGCGCGTGGGCGTGCACCTGGCACCGCGCGGCGATGCCCACACCATGGGCGATTCCGACCCCGCCGCCACCTTCGGCTATGTGGCGCGCGAACTCGGCAAGCGCAAGATCGCGTTCATCTGCGCGCGCGAAGCGCTCGGCGACAACCGCCTGGGCCCGGCACTGAAGCAAGCCTTCGGCGGCGTCTATATCGCCAACGAGAGGATGACCAAGGCCACGGCCGGGCACGTGCTGGAAGCCGGCGAAGCCGATGCGGTGGCCTTCGGCCAGCTGTTCATCGCCAACCCGGACCTGCCGCGCCGCCTGCAGATCGACGCGCCGCTCAACGTGCCGCAGCCGGAGACGTTCTACCACCCGGGCGCCGAGGGCTATCTCGACTATCCCGCGCTCGCCTGAGCCAGGGACACCGGCCCCGCGCAGCATTGCGCGGGGCACGCCGGACGCCGCGCCCTGGCGTGGCGTCCGGCCCGAAGGGCGCCACAGCCGGCCAGCCTTGCCCAGCCTCCTGACCGAACGCACAGCCACCGCGCATCTTCACGAACGCGCTGCGCACCACGGGTGCCCCGGCATCGGCGATGCCAGCCACGGCCCACCCGCGCGCAATCAACCACACCCGCCTTCTTTCCGCCAACCCTCGTTCTCGCTGTTCCCGCGGCGCCCGACGGCTTCCGGCCTGTTCACGCACTGGCTCGCCGGCATCTTGGCGATACCTCCCATCCGGCATACATTGGTTTGATCGCACTGCAAACCATCGTCGTGTCGGCTCTGGTATCGGCGTGTGACGCAAGCGCTCATGCTGCCAGCGGAATTGCTTCCACCCCAGGATAGAGCGCACCTGATGGAACGATTCCGCCACAGGACCGCATCAAGCGCGCCAGGAGACGAAAATGACGGAGAAGATCGATTTGCCTCGTCGAGGCTTCCTGGGCACGGCAGCCTCGGCACTCGCTGCCGCACAACTCGGGCTGCTGCCTCGCGCACAGGCCCAGACCAATCAGCCGAAGCCGGCACCCCGGCCCCGGGCCACGCCGGTTAGCCCGACGGCCTTTACGTCGATCAGGCAGATCAACGCCGGGCTGCTCAACGTCGGCTACGCCGAAGCGGGTCCTGCCGATGGGCCAGCGGTCGTCCTGCTGCACGGCTGGCCCTACGATATCCACAGCTTCGTCGAAGTCGCGCCTCTGCTGGCATCGCGCGGGTATCGCGTGGTGGTCCCGTATCTGCGCGGCTATGGTTCGACGACCTTCTTGTCGGGCGAAACCATGCGCAACGGCCAGCCGGCGGCCGTCGCTCTCGATATCGTCGCACTGATGGATGCGCTTGGTATCCAGAAGGCCGTCGTGGCAGGGTTCGACTGGGGCGCACGCACGGCCTGCATCATCGCCGCACTGTGGCCGCAGCGCTGCAACGGGCTGGTATCCGTAAGCGGCTACCTGATTGGCAGCCAGGCGGCGGGCAAGGTGCCGTTGCCGCCCGAGGCCGAGTTCCAGTGGTGGTACCAGTTCTATCTGGCAACGGAGCGCGGACGCGCTGGCTATCAGAAGTTCACGCACGATTTCGCCAGGCTGATCTGGCGGCAGGCGTCTCCCAAGTGGAAATTCGACGACGCCACCTTCGAGCGCAGTGCGGTGGCCTTCGACAACCCCGATCACGTGGACATATCTGTTCACAACTATCGCTGGCGGCAAGGTCTTGCACCAGGCGAGGCGAAATACGACGATGTCGAGAAGCAGCTCGCGGCGGCCCCCGTCATCAGCGTGCGCACGATCACCATGGAAGGTGATGCCAACGGCGCCCCCCATCCGGCGCCCTCTGCCTACGCAAGCAAGTTCACCGGCAGATATGAGCACCGCGACCTCACGGGAGGCATCGGCCACAACCTGCCGCAGGAAGCGCCACGGGCATTCGCGCAGGCGGTGATCGACGTCAGCAAGCCCTAGCCGCGGACCGGTACCGGATGAAGCCCTGGCCAGAAGGCTCTCGAGCTCGCGCCCCGGGACGAATGCAAGAGTTCTTGGCTGGCCGCGGCAGGTCAATTACTCTCGTCAATGCAACCGCGCCTCCAACCCTGGTGCCCGGCTATTCCCCTGCGACCCGTCAGCTTGCGCGCGGGGCGTGCTGAAGTACCTTGCAGCCGACTTGCCTTGACATGGGGGGAAGTCCTGGCTGTCCGTCACTGACCGCAGTCGACGGAGAAGTGGACGGAGAAGTGGCGGCGCCATCAGCCGCCGGAGGAGATTCGGCGATGAGCAACGAGGCAGAGCCGGGGGCCGGGGACGCTACCCATCAGCCGGCAGCAGATCCGGGCGGTATCGACGACGGCGCGATCGACGACGACGAGATCGTGCGGCAGCATCCGCGCTATCAGCAAATGTTTCCCGTCCTTGGCGAGGAAGAAGTCGACAGGGTGCGTCGCTTCGGCAGCCCGTGCCACCACGCCAGGGGCGAGATGCTCTACAGCGCCGGAAGCATCTGCCCGGGCGTGTTCGTCGTCCTGTCCGGAAAGGTGCGGATAGTCACGCGCGACGGTTTGTCCCACATGCGGATCCTCCACACCTACACACAACGCGGAGAGTTCACTTCCGATATCACGCAACTCTCCAGCAAGCAGGCGGTCGTTGACGCGCATGTCATCGAAGATGTCGAGGCAGTGCTGATACGCCCCGACGATCTCAGCGCCATGATGATCAGCGAGGCCGATCTTGGCGAGAAGATCATGCGCGCCCTGATCCTGAGGCGTGTCCTGGCGATCGAACGCGGACGCGGTGTCGTCATCGTCGGGACCCCCAGCAACGCGCGGCTCCTCGAACTGCAGAATTTCCTGCGCAGCAACTCCTTTCCGAATACGACGCTCAATGCCGAACAGGACGCTGAAGCGATTGCGCTGCTGCAGCGCCTGACGCCGCAGCCCGATGACTTCCCGCTGGTTGTCTGCCCGAACGGCACCGTGCTGCGAAACCCCGATGTGGGGCAGCTCGCGTCTTGCCTTGGACTGATCCCCGACTTCGATCCGGCGCATGTCTACGATGTGGCCATCATCGGCGCCGGCCCGGCGGGACTGGCGGCGGCCGTCTACGCGGCATCCGATGGCCTGTCCGTGGCCGTGTTTGATTGTCGCGCCCCCGGGGGCCAGGCCAGTACCAGCGCGCGCATCGAGAACTATCTGGGCTTCCCCACCGGCATCACCGGGCAGGACCTCGCGGGACGCGCATTTATCCAGGCACAGAAGTTCGGCGCCCATATCGGCATACCGTGCGAGGTGAAGGCCTTGTACTGCGACCAGCTCCCGCTGGTCGTCGAGCTTGCCGACGACCGCCGTATCCCCGCGCGCACCGTCGTCATCGCCAGCGGCGCAGAATACCGGCGCCCGGTTGTCGACGGACTCGAACGCTTCGAGCGCTGTGGCGTCTACTATTGGGCTACGCCGATCGAGGCCCGACTATGCCGCAAGGAGCCAGTGCTGTTGCTCGGTGGAGGCAACTCGGCGGGCCAGGCGGTGGTATTCCTGGCATCGCACGCCGAGCACGTGCACATGTTCATTCGCGGATCGCGCCTCGCCGACAGCATGTCACGCTACCTCGTCGAACGCATCGGCTCGCTTGCGAACGTGACGCTTCATACGCGGATCGAACTGACCGCGCTCGAGGGCGGCGCGCGTCTTGAACGCGTGCACTATCGCGGCGCCGGCGGCATCCAGGGAAGCATGACGACGCATCATCTGTTCGTCTTCATTGGCGCACAGCCGAATACGCGATGGCTCAAGAGTTGCGGCGTGGCGCTCGACGGCAACGGCTTCGTATCGACCGGCGCCGACGTCGCGCAGGCATCCGTGCCCAAGCTCCCTTTCCAGACCAGCGTCGACGGCGTCTTCGCGATCGGAGACGTCCGCTCGGGCTCCACCAAGCGAGTCGCATCGGCGGTCGGCGAAGGCGCGGCCGTGGTCGCGCAGATTCATCAATTCCTGCCCCTGCCAGGCCGGTGAAGCCGGAGCGCCAGCCCCGGGGCTAGTCTGCCTGCGCGCCCGAGCGCTTGACCACCGGCCCCCACTTGCGGATCTCGCTGTCGACGAATTTGCCGGTTTCCTCGGGGCTCATCGGCATCGGCTCCGAGCCGCGGTCCACGATGAACTTCTGCAGCTCGGGCGACTGCAGCGCCTTTACCGTCTCCGCGTTGAGCTGGCTCACCAGCGCCGGCGGCAGGCCCTTCGGCGCCATCAGGATGGCCCAGCCAAGCGCCTCGAAGCCGGGCACGCCTTCTTCGCGCACGGTCGGCACGGACGGCAGCTGGGGCGTGCGCTGCGCGACCGTCACCGCCAGCGGCACGGCCTTCTTCGACTGGATCAGCGGCAGCGCCGCGGTGACCGAGTCCACCATCAGCGGGATCTGATTGCCGAGGAAGTCCGACTGCGCGGGGCCGCTGCCCTTGTAGGGGATGTGCACCATGAAGATGCCGGCCTGCGCCTTGAGCATCTCGGCAGACAGGTGCTGCGTGCCGCCGATGCCGGCGCTGGCATAGCTGTACTTGCCCGGCGCAGCCTTCGCCTTGGCGATCAGGTCGCGCAGCGAGACGATGCCGGAAGCCGGCGTGGCAAGGAACACCAGCGGCACCGAGAACACGCCCGAGATCGGCTGGAAGTCCTGGCGCGGGTTATAGGCCAGCTTCTTGTACAGGGTCTGGTTGATTGCCATCGCGCTGCCGGCCATCACCAGCGTGTAGCCGTCGGGCGCGGCGTGCGCGGCGATCTCCATGCCGAGGTTGCTGCCGGCGCCGGCGCGGTTGTCCACCACCACCGGCTGGCCGAGCTGCTTGCCGAGCCTCTCGGCCAGCGCGCGCGCGAAGATGTCGGTAGCCTGCCCAGGCGGGAACGGCACGATCAGCTTGACGGGCCGCTCGGGATAGGCAGCGTGGGCGAGGGTGGCGCCTGCCATGACAGCGGCGGCGACCAGGGCGCGGGTAGTCTTCAAGGGGCTCTCCTGTTTCTGTCTTGTTGTTCTGCGGCGTGGCATGGCGCGGCGTCCGGCACCTGCCGCCCACCGCGCGCAGGAGAGGATTCTACGGGATGCCGCGCCGCGCATTTCCTTATGTGGTTCGCTGCGTTGGCAGGGCTGCGCGGGCGCCGTATGATGTCGCGGCACCCACCCCACATCATGGAGCGCTGCATGAACGCCGTCACCGAGCCGCCGCTGGCATCGCAGGATCCCGGCCTGTCCCTTCCCGCGCTGCATTTCCCCGCGGTCCGGGCCGAGGTCTCGCCGCAGGAATGGGCGGTGCGCGTGGAACTGGCCGCCGCCTACCGGCTGGCCGCGCAGTTCCGCTGGACCGATCACATCTACACGCACTTCTCCGCGCGCGTGCCCGGCCCCGACGAGCACTTCCTGATCAATGCCTACGGACTGACCTTCGACGAGATCAGCGCATCCAACCTGGTCAAGGTCGATATCGACGGCGAGATCATCCGCGACGACACCGGCCTGGGCATCAACCCGGCCGGCTACACGATCCACAGCGCCGTCCACGGCGCGCGCCACGACGTGGGCTGCGTGCTGCATACCCACACCGCCGCCGGCATCGGCGTCTCCGCGCAGCGCGACGGGCTGCTGATGATCTCGCAGCACGCCATGCGCTTCTTCGGACGGGTGGCGTACCACGACTACGAAGGCATCGCCATCGACCTCGACGAACGCGCGCGGCTGGTGGCCGATCTCGGCGACAGGGACATCTTCATCCTGCGCAACCACGGCCTGCTGACCTGCGCGCCGACCGTCGCCCAGGCCTTCCAGGAACTGCATATGCTCGAACGCGCCTGCGTGGCGCAGCTGGCCGCGCAGTCGGGCGGTGCGCCGCTGGTGATCGCGCCCGATGCGGTGGCCCGCAAGGTGGCCGATGTGGTGATCGCCAATGCCGGCGGCCCGGTCACGCGCAAGCACTGGGCCGCGCTGCTGCGTCAGCTCGAGCGCAGCGACAAGGCGTACCGCCAGTAGCGCGACGCTAGATCCGCACGCCGAGCATCCCCGCGACGATCGCCACGGTCCAGGCCAGCGACGCCGCGATCAGGATCCGGCAAACCCGGTTGGCGCGCCCCGGCGGCGTGCCGTGCGCCAGCATCACCGTGCGCAGGCCGCAGGCAATATGGCTCAGCACGAAGAACACCCCCAGCCCATAGTGGGGAATCAGTCAATATCCTTGAACCTTCAAGAATCCCCGGGCACGGCCAGCAGGAAAGGCTGCGCGCTCCTATAATCGACCGGCCTTCACCGCTCCCTCCGGGAAAAGGACCTGCGCCATGATCGACCTGTACTACTGGACCACGCCCAATGGCCACAAGATCGCCATGTTCCTGGAGGAGGCCGGACTGCCCTACCGCGTGGTGCCGGTCAACATCAGCCGCGGAGACCAGTTCGAGCCAGCCTTCCTGAAGATCTCGCCCAACAACCGCATCCCGGCCATCGTGGACCATGCGCCGGCCGATGGCGGGGAACCGCTCTCGACCTTCGAGTCGGGTGCGATCCTGCTGTACCTGGCCGACAAGACCGGGCATCTCATCGCGCAGGACCTGCGCGGGCGCAATATGGCGCTGCAGTGGCTGTTCTGGCAGATGGGCGGGCTGGGTCCGATGGCCGGGCAGAATCATCACTTCGTGCAGTACGCGCCGGAACAGCTGCCCTACGCCATCGAGCGCTACGTGAAGGAGACGGCGCGCCTGTATGGCGTGCTGAACAAGCACATGGCGGACGGCCGCGATTTCATCTGCGGCACCGAATATTCGATCGCGGACATCGCATGCTACCCATGGGTGGTGCCGCACGAACGGCAACGGCAGGACCTCGCCGATTTCCCGCACCTGCAGCGCTGGTTCGCGCGCGTGCGCGCGCGTCCCGCCACCGAACGGGCCTATGCGCTGGCCAATACCGTCAACACCGCGCCGGTGGTCAGCGAGGATTCCAGGAGCGTGCTGTTCGGGCAGGACGCCTCGAGCGTGCGCTGAGGCCGCTGAGGCGTCAGCGGCGGTGATCGAAGCGGCGCGCCAGCCGCTCGCCGCCGAACTGCACCAGCGTCACCAGTGCGATCAGGATGGCAATGACGTTGAACATCACCGCGGTCTCGTAGCGCTCGTAGCCATAGCGGATGGCGAGGTCGCCGAGGCCACCGGCACCGACCGCGCCGGCCATGGCCGACGAGCCGATCATGGCAATCACGCTGACCGTGGCGCCGCCCACGATGCCCGGCAGCGCTTCGGGCAACAGCACGTGGCGCACGATGTGCCAGCGGCGGCAGCCCATGGCGCGCGCGGCTTCGATCAGGCCGGGGTCGATCTCGTTGAGGCTGACCTGGGCGATGCGGGCGAAGAACGGAATCAGGTGCACGCTCAGCGGCACCACCGCCGCCCAGGTGCCCATGGTGGTGCCCACGATCAGCCGCGTGACCGGCAGCATCGCCACCAGCAGGATGATGAAGGGTATCGAGCGGAAGGTGTTGACCAGCACCGACAACGTGCGGTGCAGGCGGGGCCGCGGGCGCAGTCCGCCCGGCGCACTGAGCGTCAGCACGATCGCCAGCGCCATGCCGCACACGAACACTACCAGGCAGGCAGAGCCGGTCATCAGCAGGGTCTCGCCCAGCGCTTTCACATACTTGTCAGCCAACGGCGGAAACATGGTCGCTTGCCTCGTTGTCGCTGGCGCGCTTGCTTGCATGGGCCGCATTGGCTGCCGCGGACTCGATGGCCAGGTTCGCCATGTGCGCTGCGCGGGCAATGCCGCCGGCGAGCTGCAGCGGGCGCAGCAGCGCCAGCGTGGCGGCAGCCTGCGGCTGCGCGAACACCTGCTCGACCGTGCCATGCTCCACCACCTGGCCGTGGTCGAGCACCAGCACGCGGTCGCAGGCCTGGCGGATCACCGCCATGTCGTGCGTGATCAGCACCACCGTCAGCCCCAGCTGGCGATTGATGTCGCGCAGCAGGGCGAGGATCGATTCCGTGGTTTCCGGGTCGAGCGCAGAGGTAGCCTCGTCGCACAGCAGGATCTCCGGGCGCTGCACCAGCGCGCGCGCAATGCCCACGCGCTGCTTCTGCCCGCCCGAGAGCGTGGCCGGATAAACCTGCGCCTTGCCGCCCAGGCCAACGAGTTCGAGAAGTGCCGTCACGCGCGGCGCGATCTCCGCGCGCGGCACACCGGCCACGCGCAGCGGCAGCGCCACGTTCTCGAAGACGGTCTTGGCCGACAGCAGGTTGAAGTGCTGGAAGATCATGCCGACGCGGCGGCGCAGCGCCACCAGCCCGTCTTCGTCGAGCGCGCCCGCATCCACGCCGTCCACGCGCACCTGGCCCGTGCTCGGCCGCTCCAGCATGTTGATGGTGCGCAGCAGCGTGGACTTGCCGGCGCCGCTGCGGCCGATAATGCCGAAGATCTCCCCGCGCGCCACGGTGAAGGACACCTCCGCGAGCGCCGCGGCCGGCGCGCCGGGATATTGCTTGCCGAGCCGGTCGAACACGATATGCGGCACGGGAGACGATTGCGGGGATGAGTGCGGGAACGCCTGCGGCACGGCGGGATCCTCCTGGAACGGCATCGGCATCAAGGAACTGTGGCTGGCGTCAGAATGCCGGGATGACCGAGCCCTGGTACTTGCTCAGGATGAACTTGCGCACTTCCTCAGAGTGGTAGGCCTTGATCAGCGGCGCCACCCACGGCGCGGCCTTGTCGCGCTCGCGCACGGCGATCACGTTCACGTAGGGGTTGTTCTCCTTTTTCTCCACGGCGATGCCGTCGCGCGTGGCGACCAGGCCGGCCTGGTAGGCGAAGGTATTGACCACGGCGGCGGCATCCACGTCGGGCAGCGAGCGCGCCAGCACCACCGACGCGCTTTCGACCAGGTCCAGCTTGCGCGGGTTGGCGGTCACGTCGGCCAGCGTGGCGGTACCGGTGAACGGGTCGAAGCCGTCGCGCAGCTTGATCAGGCCGTGGTCGCGCAGGATCACCAGCGCCCGGGTCTGGTTGCTGGGATCGTTGGGAATGCCGAGGCGCGCACCCTGCGGCAGCGTCTCCAGCGACTTGTACTTCTTCGAGTAGAAAGCGATCGGCGAGATCAGCGTATCGGCCACCGCCACGATCTTGTAGCCGCGCTGCGTGACCTGGTCGCGCAGGAAAGGCTTGTGCTGGAAAGCGTTGGCATCGAGGTCGCCGTTGTTGAGCGCCTCGTTGGGGCTGGCGGTGCCGGTGATGACGATGGGTTGTACGTTGAGGCCCTGCTTCCTGGCCACCTGGGTGACGACCTCCCAGATTTCTTCGTCGACGCCGCCGCGCACGCCCACCTTGATGGTCTTGTCGGCGGCCAGCGCCGGAGCCGAGCCGATGGCGAGCGCGGCCGAAGCGGCCAGCAGGGTGGAGAGAATCGTGCGCAGGTTCATGAGCGGTCTACCTCGGGGTCGGTTTGCGTTGACGGCGGTGGCGCGATGCCAGGGGATGCAGTCTAGGCAGGCACCCGCTCCGCGGTCCACGAATGTTTCCGCAGTAGCAAATCCGGAAAAATGCGGCGCACGCGGCATGCCGGCGGTGACGGGATGCGGCGCGCGGCGCCTGACCGGCGCCGCGCGCGTCTCCCCTCCCCCTCTCACCTCCCCTCTCTCCCGGAAGGGCCCTGCGCAAGGCTGCCCGGCGCGGGCACCCCTAGCCCTTCAGGAACCTGCACGTGCTCTCCGCCTGCGGCCTGAATGCGGATGCCCCCGGTATGGTCCTGGTGATCTTCAGCAGATCCCAGCCGTTGCGCGATTCGCCCGGCGTCTTGACCTGGGCCAGATAGAGATCGTGCACCATCAATCCGTTCTTCTGGATTGTTCCGTTGCTGGCAAAGAAGTCGTTGACGGGCATTGCCTTCATCTTCTCGACCACCTTGTCGCTGTCGGCGGTGCCTGCCTCCTTGATCGCCTTCAGGTAATGCATCGTCGCCGAATAGGCGCCGGCCTGCACCATGGTCGGCATGGCCTGGTGCGCCTCGAAAAAGCGCTTCGAGAACGCCCTGGTGGCCTCGTTGGCATCCCAGTAGAAGGCGGTGGCGAACTGCAGCCCTTGCGCCAGGTTCAGGCCGATGCCGCGAATATCGGTCTCGAAGATCAGCAATGGCGCGATCACCTGCTTGCCGCGGCCAAGGCCGAACTCCGCGGCCTGGCGAATGGCATTCTGYGTGTCCTTGCCGGCGTTTGCCAAYCCGATCACCGAAGCCTTCGAACTCTGCGCGGCGACCACGAAGGACGAGAAATCCGGCGCGCCGATCGGATGCCTGGAGGAACCGAGCGTGACCCCGCCCATCTTCTTCACCACCGCGGACGTGTCGCTCTCCAGTGCCTGGCCGAATGCATAGTCTGCGGTGATGAAGTACCAGCTGCTTCCCCCGCCGTCGACGATCGCCCGCCCCACGGTGTTGGCCAGGGCCTGCGTGTTGTACACATAGTGGATGCCATACGGGGAACACTCGGACTCGGTAAGCGCCGAGGTGGCGGCCTGGACAAAGATGGTCACCTTCTTGCGCTCCAGCCCCAGCCGTTGCAGCGCGATGGCCGAGGCCGAATCCGTGCCCTCCAGGATCATGCCGACCTGCTCGCGGTCATACCATTCCCGCGCCCGGGTGGCGGTGACATCGACCTTGTTCTGGGAATCCGCCGTGAGGATCTCGATCGGCCTGTCCAGCACCTTGCCGCCGAAGTCCTTGACCGCCATCTTCACCGCCGTCGCCATGCCCCGGCCGCCAAGCGCCGAGTAGACACCGGTCATGTCGGCAATCACGCCGATCCTGACCGGTTGCGCGGGCGTCTCGCCATGTGCCGCCGACCAGGCCAGAAGCGCCATGGCGGCAGCGGCGGCCGTCGCTTTTTTCTTCATGTCTTGTCTCCTCCTTTATTGGCTCGACCCGCATATGGCGCATGGCATCCGGCCGGCGCGGCCGTTCCTGCGCCCTGCCGGCGGGTGGTCAGCAGTCCTTGAAGACAGCCGCGCGCTTTTCCAGGAAGGCGGCCATGCCCTCCCTTGCGTCTCTGGTCTGGAATGCCTGTGCGATGAGGTCCGCCTCGATGCGCAGCCCCTGCGGCAGCGGCACGGAAAGCGCGCGCTGCACCGCGTCCCTTGCCAGTACGGAAGCGCACTGGCTGTAGCCGGTAAAGCGTTGCGCAAAATTCCGGGCGATCGCGACGGGGTCGCCGTCCTCGACAAGCTCGTTGACCAGTCCGATCTCCCTGGCCTCCCGCGCATCGATGATCCGTCCCGACATCACCAGTTCCAGCGCGCGCGATTCGCCAACCAGCCGCGGCAGCCGCTGCGTGCCGCCGTAGCCGGGTAGCAGGCCAAGCTTGATTTCAGGCAGCCCCATCTGTGCGCTGGTGGTGGCTACCCGGAACGTGCACGCCATGGCCAGTTCGAGCCCGCCGCCGAGTGCATAGCCATGCAGGACGGCAACGGAAGGTATGCGCAGGCGGTCCAGGCGCATGAACGTCTCCTGGCCCATGCCGATGCCGTCGCGCTGCGCCCAGAAATCCCGGTCGGCCAGGCCCGCCACGTCGGCGCCGGCGGAAAACGCCTTGTCGCCCGCGCCAACCAGCGCCAGCATGCGCGCCCGTGACGCCGATACCTGGTCGAGCGCGCGGCCGATGTCTTCGATCAGCGGCAGGCTCAACGCATTGAGACGGTCCTGCCGGTCGATCGTGATGACGGCCAGGGGGCCGTCGTAATGTAGTTTGATTGCCATGGTGTGTGTCCGGTCTGTCGAGTGCGCGCCGCGCCCGGGCGCCCCGCCTGCGGTGCGGGGGCGCGGATGGCATGCCGGGTCAGGAATCGTTCCGGCCGGCGCCGGCATGGCGGCGAAAATCCGGCTTGCGCTTTTCCAGGAACGCGGCCACGCCTTCGCGTGACTCGGCGGACTGGTAGTACAGCGCCAGCGCCTGCATGCCTAGCCCGCCGATGCCGCGGATGGAATCGGAATCGGCATTGAAAGAGCGCTTTGCGATCGCGATCGCGGTGGGACTCAGGGCAAGGATCTCGTCACACCAGCGCGCCACTTCCTGGTCAAGCTCTTCGGGCGCGACCACGCGATTCACCAGGCCCATGTCCAGCGCCTCCCGGGCTCCATAGCGGCGGCACAGGAACCAGATTTCCCTGGCCTTCTTTTCTCCGACCACGCGCGACAGATAGGCCGTGCCGAAACCCGGGTCCACCGAGCCCACCTTGGGGCCGACCTGGCCGAAGATGGCGGATTCGGAGGCGATGGCAAGGTCGCAGCAGGTGACAAGCACGTTGCCCCCGCCGATGGCATAGCCATTCACCCTGGCGATCACCGGCTTGGGCACCTCGCGGATGAGGCTCTGCAGTTCCTCGACGGGCAGGCCCACGATGCCCCTTCCGTCGTACTTGCCGCTGTGCGCGGACTGGTCCCCGCCCGTGCAGAACGCCTTGTCGCCGGCGCCGGTCAGCACGACCACGCCGATGGACGGATCCCATCCCGCGTCGTGCAGCGCATCGATCAGTTCATCGCAAGTCTTGCCCCGGAACGCGTTGTAGCGCTCCGGCCGGTCGATGGTGATGCGTGCCACGCCGTCCGTCTTCTCCAGGCGGATATCTGTGTAGTTGCTCATTGTCTTCCCTCTTATCCGTGCATGGTGAGTCCACCGGACACACTGATGGTCTGTCCGGTAATGAAATCCGCTTCCTGGCTGGCAAGGAAGGCCACGATCCCGGCGATATCGTCCGGCTTGCCGAGCCGCTTCAGCGGAATGGCGCGCTTCAGGCCTTCGTACAGTTTTTTCCCGTACTCGCCGTCGCCGCCGAACGACTGCAGCAGCGCGGTGTCCGTCGGTCCGGGGCAGACGGTGTTCACGCGGATGTTCTGGCTGGCGCATTCGCGCGCAATCGTCTTCGAGAAGGCGATCACGCCACCCTTGCACGCGGAATAGACGGCCTCCCCGGAGGACCCCACGCGCCCGGCGTCCGACGCGATGTTCACCACCATGCCGCCGCCCGCGGCCACCATATGGGGCAGCACGGCATGATGGAGATTCAATGGCCCGATCAGGTTGATCGCGATCACCTGGTTCCAGAACGCGGGCGTGCTTTCCAGGAACTGGACCGGTACGTCCCACCCCGCGTTGTTCACCAGTGCATCGATACGGCCGAATCTCTCGCCCACGGCGGCCATCTCGCGCGTGACGCCGGCATGATCCGTGATATCGAGCGCGACCTGCAGCGGCCGCGGCCCCAGGCCCGCCAGGCTGTCGGCAAGACGCTGCAGCGACGCCTGGTTCTTGTCGACGGCGATGACCTGCGCCTGCTCTTCGACAAAGCGCCGGCTGATGGCCGCGCCGATGCCGCCGCCGGCGCCTGTGATCACGACGATCTTTCCTTTCAGTTCCCGCATGACGCTACTCCGCACATTGTTGATTCACCGTGATGACGCCGGTCGCCGCCAGGTGTTCTGCCGCTGAAGCCCGCAACTTGAATTTCTGTAGTTTTCCCGTCGCGGTGCGGGCAAGTTCATCGAAAATGACATGGCGCGGCGTCTTGAAGCCCGGCAGGCGCGCGCGACAGAATTGAATGATTTCATCGGCATCGATGCGCCCGACGGCATCCGCCTTGAGCTCGACGATGGCGCACGGCACCTCCCCCCAGCGCTGGTCGGGCACCGCGACCACCGCGACATTGGCCACTGCCGGGTGCTCGTACAGGACATCCTCGACCTCGACGGAGGAGATGTTCTCGCCGCCGGAAATGATGATGTCCTTCGACCGGTCCTTGATCTCGATGTAGCCATCGGCGTGCACGATGGCGAGATCGCCGGTGTGATACCAGCCGCCCGCGAACGCTTCTTCCGTGGCCGCGGGATTCTTGAAATAGCCCTTCATGGCGAGGTTTCCGCGCAAGAGGATTTCCCCGATCGACGCGCCGTCATTGGGAACCGGCGACTGCGTCGCCGGATCGACAACGCGCATCTCGTTGAGCACCACGGTGCGCACGCCCTGCCGGGTCAGGTGCTTGAGATGCACCTCGCCCGGGAGGGCTTTCCATGCTTCCTGGCTCTGGCACAGGGTGGCAACCCCATGCATCTCGGTCATCCCGTATACGTGCAGGACCGAGAATCCGAGTTCCATGAGCCTGCGGAATACCTGGGGCGGTGGCGAGGCGCCGCCCGACAGCACCCGTATCGGGTTCTCCGGCGGCTGCCAGCCATCCGGCGCCCCCTCGATCAGGAAGGCCAGCACCGTCGGCGCGCAACAAAAATGCGTCACGCCGAATCGTTCGATGGCGTCGTAGATGACGGCGGCGCTCACCTTTCGCGTGCACACCTGCGTGCCGCCGATCGCGGCCATGGCCCATGCATAGCACCAGCCGTTGCAGTGGAACAATGGCAAGGTCCAGAGATACACCGGGACCGGGCCGGTCAGCTCCGCGTTGACAAGCTGCGCCAGCGCGTTCAGGTAAGCGCCGCGGTGGTGGTAGACCACGCCCTTCGGGTTGCCGGTCGTCCCCGAGGTGTAGTTGAGCGCGATCGCATCCCATTCGTTCTCCGGGAAGCGGAGCTCCGGCCGGGAGGGCGAGCTGTCCAGGAACGCTTCATACTCGATGCTGCCGATGCGCGCGCCGCCCTCTGCCGCCGGGTCTGCGATGTCCACTACCGCAATGGGCAACCCGAGCCGTTCGATCGCATCGCGGGCGACCGTGGAAAACTGCTGGTCGACCAGAAGCAGGCGGGTCTCGGAATGCTGCAGGATAAACGCCATGGCTGCCGCATCCAGGCGCGTATTGATGCAGTTCAGGACCGCGCCCGCCATCGGCACGCCGAATTGCGCTTCGAGCATTGCCGGCGTGTTCGGCGCCATGATGGCCACGGTGTCGCCTCTCTCGATACCGTGGGCAATCAGTGCGCCGGCGAGCTTGCGGCAGCGGCTCGCATACTCCGCCCAGGAGTACGAGCGGTCGCCGTAGATGACTGCGGTGCGCTGCGGATACACATCGGCCGCGCGGCTGAGGAAATGAATCGGCGTCAGCGGCTGAAAGTTGGCTTCGCGCTGGTCTAGCTCGTTGTTGAACTTGGTCACCATGGGGCGTCTCCAGGAAATCCCTGCTCTTATTGGCGTAATGGCGTTCTGAATTGATTGCGCTGCGGGAACCGCTACACGGTCATGGCAAGCCGTGTCGCCTGGTCGATCGCCCTCAGGGCGTCCAGCTCGCTGGCGACATCGGCGCCGCCGATGACATCCACCGCCGCGCCGCTGGCGCGGAGCTCCTCGTACAGGCTGCGCTCCGATTCCTGCCCTGCGCAGAGCACGACGTGGTCGACGTCGAGCACATGATCCTTGCCGTCTACCGAGTAGTGCAGGCCGTCGTCGTCAACGCAGCGATAGACCGCGCCGCCCGTCATGACCACGTTCGCGCGCTTGAGCCTCGACTTCAGGATCCATCCGGTGGACTTGCCCAGGCGCTTGCCCAGGCTTTCCTGCTTTCTCTGGAACATGAAGACCTGCCGCCGGGGCTTGCCGCCTGCCTCTGCCGATGCCTGCAAGCCCCCGGAAGTGGACAACGACGTATCGACGCCCCATGCCCGGAGGAAATGCGCGGGGGCAAGCGCCTCCTCGGCGTCGCCCAGCAGGAATTCCGCCACGTCGAAGCCGATCCCTCCCGCGCCGATGATGGCGACCCTGTCGCCCACTTTTGCGCCACCGGCCAGCACATCGATGTAGGACACGACCTTCGGGTGGTCCACGCCCGGGAAACCCGGCGAGCGGGGGCGAACGCCGGTCGCGACGACGATCTGGTCGTAGCCTTCGTCCCTGAGCTGCGCTGCCGTCACGCGGCAACCCAGGCGAACGTCCACGCCGAGGTTCGCGATACGCGTGCGGAAGTACCTGAGCATTTCATTGAACTCGTTCTTCCCCGGCACGACCCGCGCCATGTTGAGCTGGCCGCCAAGCTCGGCGCCCGCTTCGAACAAGGTGATCTCGTGCCCCCGCTCCCGCGCATTGATGGCAAAGGCCATGCCGGCGGGACCGCCGCCGACGACCGCGATCTTCTTGCTGGCCACCGATGCCGCGGCAACGAATTCGATCTCCCTGCCGGCGCGCGGATTCACCAGGCACGTGGCGGTGCGCTCGGTAAAGATGCGGTCCAGGCAGGCCTGGTTGCAGCCGATGCAGGTATTGATCTCCGCCACGTTGCCAAGCCGTGTCTTCCTGGCGAAGTCCGGGTCCGCCAGCAGCGGCCGCGCCATCGAGACCATATCCGCGCAGCCCGAGGAGAGCAGCGACTCGGCGCCTTCCGGGGTATTGATCCGGTTGGAGGCAATCACGGGAATGCGGACCGCGCGCTTGACGTTCTCGATGGCGTAGGCCCAGGCGGCGCGCGGCACCGATGCGGCGATGGTCGGCACCGCGGACTCATGCCAGCCGACCCCGGTGTTGATGATGTTGGCGCCCTCGGCTTCGGCGCGCCGCGCAAGTTCCGCGACCTCCTCGCCGGTCATCCCGCCGTCGACCAGGTCGACCGCCGAAATGCGGTAGATGACCAGGAATGTGTCGCCGACGCGCTTGCGGATGGCCTTGATGACCTCCAGGGGAAAGCGGATCCGTGCCTCGAAGCTCCGGCCGAATTCGTCGGTCCGCTGGTTGGTGACGCGGGCCGTGAACTGATTGATCAGGTAGCCCTCCGAGCCCATGATCTCGACACCGTCGTAGCCGCCTTCGCGCGCCAGCTGCGCAGTAAAGGCGAAGTCTTCGACGGTCTTCCAGACTTCCTCCGTGGACAGCGCGCGCGGCGCGATCGGGTTGATCCTGGCGCGCGTGGCGGATGGCCCGACGCAGTGCTCGTGCTTGGCATAGCGCCCCGCGTGAACGATCTGCAAGGCGATGCGCCCGCCCGCGGCGTGGACCGCGCCGGTGATGGCATGGTGTTCGGCCAGCTGCGAGCGCTCGCACAGCAGCGGCGCGCCCGGCTCGAAGATGCCTTCGATGCTCGGCGCGTAGCCGCCCGTCAGGATCAGGCCGGCTTCGCCTTCGGCGCGCCTGCCGTAGAAGGCCGCCAGGCGCTCGTGCGGCCTGTCCAGCGTCTCCAGGCGCGTATGCATTGCGCCCATCACGATGCGATTGCGAAGGGTCAGGGCGCCGACATCGAGCGGGGCCATCAAATGGGGGTATGGATTCATGATCTCCTCGTTTTGGTAGTCCACGAAGTGGTTGTACTGAGTCTAGTTCAGTCGGCCTATTGTGTAAACATGTTGATGTATGTTCGTTTCGCGGCCTAGGGAAAATACGTAGCAAACTGGATTATTTGCCGGAAAAACTGCCGAATGGCTCGCTTGATGAACTGACATGTATATCAATGTATTGTTCTATATGCGTAAAACGGGACAAGCCGGGGCGGGGCCTGGCAACGGGCAGCCGGCCAGGGGGCGGTATCATTGCCATCCGCTCTCGCGCCGGTCCGCGCGCGGGTACGATGTGGACGCCGGCCGCGAGGCTCGCCATGCCGGCCCGCGGCTCACGGCGCGGGGATGACAGGGGCCACCAGCGGCCACCAGCGGCATGCGTGCCGCAGTTCGAATCAGAAGAGAAAGACCAAAATGGAATCTGGAAGCACGCAAACGGGAGCCCCTCAATCGGGGCTCGATGTCACCAACCGGCTCTTCTTCCGCTTGTTTCAGATCGGCAATGTCCTGCAGCGGCAGACCGCCAAGGAACTCGGCATCAGCGGCGTGCAGTGGGCGGTAATGGGCGCCCTATCCCGGCCCAAGGCAAAGGATGGGATGTCGTTCTCGGAGCTGGCGGAATATCTCGTGGTCAGCCGCCAGAATCTCGATGGCGTGCTGAAGCGGCTCGAGCGCGACGAGCATGTGTCGCGTGTTGCCAGCGAGGAGGACCGGCGTGCCCGCCGCGTGGTGCTGACGGACAAGGGGCGCCACTTCTGGGAAGCATTGCAGCCCCGGATCCATGAGTTCTACCGGCAGGCCGTGGTCAATCTGCGCTTCGATGACAAAGTCTCCTTTCTGCACTTCGTGAATACGCTGCAGGCCGACCTCGGCAAGGTCCGGCTGCCCTGACGGCTGGGCGCTTGCGGCGGTTGCCCGCGCGCCTCGGGCGGCGCCGGGACCCCGGCGCGCAAGCGACACGCCGCGGTGATTCAGGAATCCATATTCGGGCGTGCGCCTGCGGGTGTAAACCCACTGTTTTGAATGCCTTCAATGCATTTATGAATGGGATTTCACCCGGCGTGGCCGCGGGACCAGGCAAGGCGCGCGTGTTCATGCATGCCGGCGAGTCCGGGCCTGGCAAGCGCCGGCCGCCCGCAGCCGCCCGCCTAAAGTTGGACGCCAGCCTGTCGATATGAAACGGACTGGCGCGTTTTTTATTTTTTTGCATCCTCCGGCACGAGTGACGTGTGATTCGCGAGGTATGCAGTACCAGTCAACGTCTTGGAAGGGCATCCCATGCTTGCCAGTAGCTACAACAGTCTGCTCGTGCTGTTCTCACTGCTTGTCGCGATCCTGGCTTCGTACACGGCCCTGGACATGGCCGGGCGCATCGCCTCCGCGCAGGGCAACGCCGCGCGCTGGTGGCTGGCGGGCGGCGCCTGCGCCATGGGCACGGGCATCTGGTCGATGCACTTCGTCGGCATGCTGGCGCTGCACCTGCCCATCCCGCTTGGCTATGACCCGGCGATCACGCTGGGCTCGCTGCTGATCGCCATCGCATCCTCGGCGCTGGCACTGTGGCTGGTGGGCCGCGACACGCTGCCCTGGCGGCGGCTGACGGGTGGCGCGCTGCTGATCGGCGCCGGCATTTCCGGCATGCATTACACCGGCATGGCCGCGCTGCGCATGCAGCCGGGCATCCGCTATGTTCCCTCCCTGTTCCTGCTGTCGGTGGCCGTGGCGGTGCTGGCCGCCGGCGCGGCGCTGTGGATCGCCTTCCGGCTGCGCAGGCAGTCCGTCTGGGTGCGACCCCTGCGCGCGGGCGCTGCGGTGGTGATGGGCCTGGCCATCGTCGGCATGCACTACACCGGCATGGCGGCGGCCGGGTTCCCGCCCGGCAGCATCTGCGGCGCGGCCAGCGACGGCGTGGATGCCGGCTGGCTGGCGGTGGTGATCATCGTCGCCACGCTGGCGGTGCTGGCGATCGCGCTGATCATCTCGGTGCTGGACGTACGCCTGGAGGCGCGCACCTCGATACTGGCGCGCTCGCTGGCCGAGGCCAACCAAGAGCTGACCTACCTGGCCCTGCACGACAACCTGACCAAGCTGCCCAACCGCGTGCTGCTGGAAGACCGGCTCGAACAGGCGATCCAGGCCGCCGGGTGGGAGCAGGGCCGCTTCGCGCTGATGTTCATGGACCTGGACGGCTTCAAGGCGGTCAACGATGCCTATGGCCATCCCGTCGGCGACCTGCTGCTGGTTGAAGTGGCGCGGCGCCTGAGCGCCACGGTACGCGCGCAGGACACCATCGCCCGGCTCGGCGGCGACGAATTCGTGCTGCTGGCCGCCGTGGGCGAACCGGCGGACGCCGCCACGCTGGCCGACAAGGTGCTGAGCGCCATCCGCGAGCCGTTCCAGGCGGCGGGACGCGAGCTGCGCGTGTCCACCAGCATCGGCATCGCCATGTACCCCGGCGACGGCGACCTGCAGCATGACCTGATGACCAATGCCGATGCGGCCATGTATCACGCCAAGGCGCTGGGCCGCAACGCCATCTGCTTCTTCGAGGCATCGATGAACGCCAACGTGCACGAGCAGCTGCAACTGGTGCAGGACCTGCGCCAGGCACTGGAGCGGCGCGAACTGGTGCTGCAATACCAGCCCAAGCTGACCGCGCCCAGCGGTCCGGTGACGGGCGTGGAAGCACTGGTGCGCTGGGCCCATCCCACGCGCGGCCTGATCGGCCCGGACCACTTCATCCCGCTGGCGGAGAAGACCGGCCTGATCGTGCCGATCGGCGAATGGGTGCTGGACGAAGCCTGCCGCCAGATGCGGGAATGGCGCAACGCCGGCCACCCGGAGTGGAGCGTGGCGGTCAACCTGTCGGCACTGCAGTTCCGCCACGCCAGCCTGATCCGCACCGTGCGCGAGACCCTGGCGCGCCATGCGCTCGAGCCGCACTGCCTGACGCTGGAAGTCACCGAATCCACCGCCATGCGCGACGCCGATGCCAGCCTGAAGATCCTGCAGCAGCTGCACGACATGGGCGTGCGCATCTCGATCGACGATTTCGGCACCGGCTATTCGAGCCTGCTCTACCTCAAGCGGCTGCCGGCCAGCGAGCTGAAGATCGACCGCGCCTTCGTCCGCGAGCTGGCGCGCGATACCGAGGATGCCGCCATCGTCTCGGCCATCGTGGCACTGGGGCGCACGCTCAACCTGAACATCGTCGCCGAAGGCGTGGAGACGGCCACGCAGCAGGAGTTCCTCACCCGGCTGGGCTGCGACTCGCTGCAGGGCTTCCTGCTGGGCCGGCCGATGTCGGCGGACCAGCTGATGGACGCGCTGGCACGCGACGCCATGCTGGAAACGGCTGCCTAGCCCGGGCGCGACGACGCGCATGGCCTGCGTTCGCGCGGCCGTCGCCCCGCGGCCGGGGACCGGCGCCCGGCTCAGGCCGCGTTATGGCTGACCAGGTACTTGATCAGCCCGTCGATGCCGCTCTTGGCCACGATGTCGGCGAACTGCCGGCGGTAGACCTCGATCAGCCACGCGCCGCTCATATTGATGTCGTAGATCGACCAGCCGGTCGCGCCGCGCTGCAGCCGGTAGTCGATCTGCACCTCGTCGCCGTTGTTGATGACGCTGGTCTCGACCACCGTATCGGTGCCGGCGGCGCGCGGCGGCTTGTAGCGGAACTTCAGCGCCTGGTCGCGCACCTGCGACAACGACAGGGCGTAGCTGCGCACCAGCAAGGTCTGGAATTGTTCGTAGAGCTGCTTCTGCTGTTCGGGTGTTGCAGTGCGCCATGCATTGCCGACGGCCAGCCGCGTGGTGCGCTGGAAATCGGTATAGGGGAGAAACTGGCGGCGCACCACGGCCGTGATCTTCTCCAGGTCGCCGCCGCGGGTATCGGGACTGGCCTGGATGGTGGTGAGCACGCCTTCCACGGCGGCGCGCACCATGCGGTCCGGTGCGGAGCGGTCCACGGCGGGTGCCGGAGCGTCGGCGGCGCGGGCGGCGGGCGCCAAGGCCGCGCCAATTGCCAGCGCGGCGCAGGCGCCGAGGGCGGCAAGCGCGGCCACGTTGATCCTGGCGGCCACGGCAAGCCCGCCCCGGTGACAAAGGCTACGACGCATCGCGATCTACCTCCGATGTACGTCCATGAGCGGATTGCGGCGCGGCCGGAACCCCGGCATGCCGCTTCCATTGCCTAATGCTAGTGCTTCGCCCGCAAAAACCAAAAGGCGGCAGCGCGGGAATCCCGCGCTGCCGCCTTGGGTGTTGCTATTCGCGCCGCTCCCGCGGCGCTTGTCATTTTTACTGCGTCAGTTCCCTGAAGCCCTGCAGCAGGCGGTCGATATCGTCCGGCTGGATATTGCCCATCGTCGAGATGCGGAACAGCTCGGCCGACAGGCCGCCCTGCCCGGCGTAGATGACGAAGCCACGCGCCTTCAGGCCATCGTGCAGCTGCGCATACGACAGGCCCGCCGGCAGATGGTAGGCGCGCAGCACCACCGAGGATTGTCCGGCCGGCCACAGTGCCGGCATGCCCAGCGCCTCCAGCCCCACGCGCGCGCGCTCGGCCAGGCTGGCGTAGCGCGCGTGGCGGGCCTGCCAGCCGCCTTCGTCGGCCAGCTCGCGCAGTGCTTCCACCAGCGCGTAGTAGGCGTGCACGGAGGGCGTGAACGGCGTATTGCGCTGGTCCTGCAGGCGTGCCAGGCGGCCCAGGTCCAGGTAATAGGTGCGGCTCGCGGCCTGCGCCAGCGCGCTGCGCCGCACAATGACGAAGGACGCACCGGGCACCCCGTGCAGGCATTTGTTGGCGGTGGCGGCCACGGCGTCGATATGGCCATTGAAATCGATGGCCTCCGCGCCGAAGCTGCTCACGCCGTCCACCAGCAGGCGCACGCCACGCGCGCGGCACAGCGCGTCCAGCGCCGGCAGGTCGTTCAGGCGCCCGGTGGTGGTCTCGTGGTGGATCACGGCCACGTGCGTGATGGCGCGGTCGGCCTCGAGCGCGGCAGCGATACGGGCGAGGTCGGGCGCCTCCTTCCAGTCGTGCGCCACCACCTCGTGGGCGATGCGGTACTGGCCGGCGATCTGCGCGATGCGCTCGCCATAGACACCGTTCTGCACCACCAGCAGCTTGCCGTTCTCGGGCACCAGCGCGGCGGTCATGCTTTCCATCGCGGCGGTGCCGGAGCCGGTCATCAGCACCGCGGCCCATTCGGCGGGATCGAGCTGGTAGATATCCAGCAGCCGCGCGCGCGCTTCGTCCTGCAGGTCGAAGAACTCGCTCTCGCGGTGGCACAGGTCGGGCTGCAGCAGGCTGCGGCGCACGCGCTCCGACAGCGTGACGGGACCCGGATTGAGTAGCAGCATCAGTTGGCTCCTTGGGTTGCGCCGAGATCCGCGCTGATCTGGCGGGCCAGGCGGGTCCTGACCTCGACCGGCGTCACGGTGGGACGCGGCAGGCCGTCCGGCGTGCCGGCGCTGATCGACAGCGCCACCAGGCGCGGGCCCGCGGCGCGGGCCGGCTGCGCCAGCGTTTCGTCCAGCAGGGCGAGGTTGTCGCCTTCCACCGCCGAGGCATAGCCGCATGCGGCCGCCACACCGGCAAACGAGACATTGTGCGATACCGTGGCCTGCCCGCCCGTGGAATCGTGGGCGCCGTTGTCCAGCAGCACGTGGGTCAGGTTGGACGGGCCATAGGCGCCGAGCGTGGCGAACACGCCCATGCGCATCAGCGCCGCGCCGTCGCCGTCCACCGCGATCACGTGCAGGTCCGGGCGCGCCAGCGCCAGGCCGAGCGCGAACGGCGTCAGGCAACCCATCGAGCCCACCATGTAGAGCTGGTTGGCGCGGTCATCGAGCGCGTACAGCTCGCGCCCGCAGAAACCGGTGGAGGCCAGCACCACGGTGTTGTCCAGCGGCGAATGCGCGATCACGCGCTGCAGCGCTTCGCGGCGCGTGGGCAGTGCGCCCGCGCCGCCAGGCACGGTGCGCGGCACGGCCTTCGGGCGCGGCGCGGGGCGCGCCTGTTCCTTTAGCGCGTACGGCGCCACGCTGCCCTTTTGCATCACCAGCGCGTAGGGCCGGCCCGTGGCGTCCATATGGGCCACCGCGCGGTCCAGCGCCGGGCCTACCTCGGCCGGGTCGGTCGGGAAGGTCTCCCACGGGATCTCCATGGTGTCGAGCATGTTCGGCGTGACCGGGCCCATCAGTGCGTGCTGCGGCTCGTCGGCAACGCCCGGCTGGCCGCGCCAGGTGACGATCAGCAGTTGCGGCAGGCGGAAGGTCCAGGTCAGCGAGGTCAGCGGGCTGACCGCGTTGCCCAGGCCCGAGTTCTGCATCATGGTGATGCCGCGGCGGCCTTCGCGCGCGCCCAGCGTCACCCCTGCGATCAGGGCCACCGCGTCGCCCTCGTTGGCCGCCGAAACGTAGTGCAGCGTGGGATCCTGCAGCACGTAGTTGATGAACGGCGTCAGGTACGAGCACGGCACCCCGGCATACCAGTCGAAGCCGCGCGCGCGCGCGGCCTCGACGAACTGTGCCGCTTCGATCATCGGGCTTCCTCGCCGTCCGTGGTGTCGGCCGCGAACTGCGTCTGCGTGTGGGCGAAATCGCCCGCGCGGCGGAAGTCGTCCAGGTCGTTCACGCCACGCCAGTGGCCGTGCACGTACTTGACCTCGATTTCCTCGCCGGCCTCGACCAGCGCGTTGAGCAGCGCCGGCAGGTCCAGCGTGTCGAAGTCATCGCGCGCGCGCAGCTCGCCGATCAGCTTCTGCAGGCGCACGCGCCCTTCGCCGCGCACGTTGAGCAGGCCGATCCAGCGGCCATTGGCCGGCTGGGCGGGGGCCGCGCCGGCTTGTTCCGCCTTGCTCGAGACATGGCGCAGCAGGACCTTCTGGCCGAACAGGTCGCGGTCGTCCGCGGCCGAGCACCAGGCGAAGTCGTGCACGCTCTGGTTGGACGGCGCATTCTGCGACGAGTCCACCACCACGCTGAACGGCGCCTCGCTTTCCAGCAGGTCGCGCAGGATATAGCTGCGGAACAGCAGGTCGCCGTAGGCGATCACGGTGTCGGTCTGCAGGCCGTCGACCGCGCACGCCAGCGAGGCCAGCTCGCCGGTATGGGCGTGGCGCTCGTTGACCACCAGCTTGATGCCGGCGGTATCGATGGCGCCGGCCTGGTAGCCGCCCACCACGGTGATGTCGTTGATCGACTGTTTCTTGAACGCATCCACCAGCCAGCGCAGCAGCGGCTTGCCGGCCACCGGCAGCATGACCTTGGGCTTGTCCTCGGTCAGGGCTTCCAGGCCCTTGCCGCGGCCCGCGGCCAGCACCACCGCCGCGCCCGGCACCTGCGTGCCGGACAGGTAGATCTTCTCGGCGGCCGAGTATTCGTCGGCGTCCTGCAGGCGGAAGATCTCGTTGACGGTGGCGATGCGGTCCTCCACGTTGACCAGCGTCTCGCTGTCGTGGATTTCGCGGGCCACGGCCTGCATCGACGACGCGGCCACGCGGATCAGGTGGTTGGCCCAGATCACCAGGCTGATGCCGGCCTTGCGATAGGCTTCGGTGGGCGTGCTGTAGTACTTGGTCGGCACGATCACCAGCGGGCCGCGGCCGGCCCACTCGCGCGCGAAGGTCAGGATCTCGTCGGGCTTGGACAGCTTGCTGTGGATCAGGATGGCGTCGGCGCCGGCCTGGCGGTAGGCCTCGGCGCGGCGCAGCGCCTCGTCCATGCCCCAGCCCGCGATCAGCGCTTCGACGCGCGCCACGATGGAGAAATCGTCGTCGGCCTGCGAGTCCTTGCCGGCCTTGATCTTGCCGCAGAATTCATCGATCTCGGCCAGCGGCTGGCGCTCGCCGTCGATGAAGCTGTTGGTCTTGGGGAACTGCTTGTCCTCGATGCACACGCCGGCGATGCCGCGCTGCTCGAGCTTGCGCACCAGGCGGCGCATGTTGTTGAAGTTGCCGTAGCCGGTGTCGCCGTCGAGCAGGATCGGCAGGTCGCTGGCGTCGGCCATGAACTCGAGGTTGTCGACCACCTGGGTCCAGCTCGCCTCGTTGTTGTCGCGCACGCCGAACTGCGCGGAGATCGCCAGGCCCGAGGCCCAGATGCCCTTGAAGCCGGCCTCGCGCACGATGCGCGCGGACAGGCCGTTGTGGGCTTCCATGATGAATTCGAGTTCCTTGCCGACCAGCATCTGGCGCAGGCGGGCGCTGCGCGTGGCGCGCGGGAAAATCGGGTCAATCGCGTTCATTGTGCTACTCCCACGGGGCGCTGCAGTTCAGGCAAGACTTCGTCGCGCGCGCGCGCGACGTCGTTCGGAAAATCGATCTCGATCCAGGGTGCGCCGCTCACGTCGGCGGTGTCGAAGACATGGCCGCCTTCGAGCAGCAGGTCACGCACCGCTTCTTCGTGCGGCATGTTGGCGCGGCCGCCGTCCACATAGCCCTTGACGATCTCGGCCAGGCGGCGCGCGGTCTGTTCCTGGAAGCGGAAGAAACCGACGGATTCGCCGATGGTGTCGTACTCCAGGCCCGCGGCCAGCTGCTTGCGCAGCTCGACCGGCACGCCATCCTTCAGGCACAGCTTGACGGGCTCGTCGCCGGCTTCGAAATCGCGGTCGATCAGCAGGCGGTTGGTCGTGGTGCCGGCCACCAGGGCGCTCAGGATGCGCTCGTCGTACAGCACGTCGGCATCCATCAGCAGCACATCGCCGCCGCGCGTGAGCGCGTCGGCCACGGTGTGCACGGTCAGCACGCTGCCCAGGTCGTAGCGCGGGTTCAGCACGATCTCCGGATACGGCTGGCGGCCCAGGCGCTTGAGCTCGGTTTCCACCTGTCCGGGCTGGAAGCCGAGCGCCAGCACGATCTCGTCGACACCCGCCGCATCCAGCATGCGCAGATGCCGCTCCAGCAGGGTGATCCCCTCAAAACGCAACAGGCACTTGGGGAACTGCTCCCCTTGCTGTTGCTGCAGTCGCAGGCCTAGGCCTGCGGCAAGAATGATTGCTCGCATTCTTTCTCCGCACCCATGCAAATAGCTTCGGTCAATCGGTAGTGGCCTGCCCACTGGCCGCACTGGTGGTGCTGGCCGCGGCACGCCGTCGCTGGAAACTTCTTTCACTCAAATGCAAATACAGCAGCCCCGGCGCACCGAGGCCGATCTCGCGGGCGCGCTTGGCCAGCGAAAGGGCCAGCGCCGCATCCGGCGGCAGGCCCACGATGGGCGCCAGCAGCAGGTAGCCGCCTTCCTGCGCGCCCAGCGAACCAGGGATGGCGAACGCGGCGCCGCGGATGGCCTGCCCCACGCTCTCCAGCAGCAGCGCCTCCACCCAGCTCACCGGGTGGCCGAGGAAATGCAGGGCCAGCCAGACTTCGCCGGTGCCGACCACCCAGCCGGCCAGGCTCAGCACGAAGCTCTTGGCCACCCTGGCGCGGTCGCGGTACATGTCTTGCACGGCCATGTCCACCGCGTCGGCGCGCGTGGTCAGGCCGCTCCAGTCGCGCTTGCCGAACAGCCGGGACAGCACGCGCAGCACGCGGCCGAACAGGCCGCGCTTCTGCACGAAATAGAAGCCGACGATGCACAGTCCGAGCACGGCGGTGACGATCAGGGTGGGCGTGCGCAGGTCGGACAGCGCATCCTGCCCGCCGTACAGGCCGAACAGCGCCAGCCCGGCGAAGGCGAACACCATCTGCGCGAGCGCCTGCATGGTGGTGCTGACCGTAATGGCGGCGGCGGCATCGCGCATGCGCGTGCCGCGCTGCGCCAGGTAGCGCACCATCAGCACGGGGCCACCGATCTGCCCGGCCGGCAGCAGGCTGTTGACCGACTCGCCCGCCCAGCGCGCCAGCAGCGTGTCGCGCAGGCTGCAATGGTCGTCACGCTCGAACAGCACGCGGATGGCGGCGGCGTCCAGCGCCAGCGGCAGCAGATGGAAGGCGGCGACCAGCGCCAGGCCCCAGCCCGCCGACATCAGCGTCGACACGACGGAACCGAAGCCCTGCCAGGCCAGCAGCGCGACAAACAGCGCCACGCCGACCGACAGCAGGATCATTGCAGCACGGGTCATGCGCGTGGCTTCTTCTTGCCGGACATCAGGTTCCTGAACACCTGGCGGAAACCGAAATAGGCCACCGCGTCCTTCATGTTGGAGATAAAGCGCAGCCACGGGCGCATGCCCGGATCGGTGACGTACTCGAAGGTCAGCGAGACGCGGATCTCGTCGGGGCCCGCCGGCGTGATGCGGTGGCGCAGCTTGTCGCCATCGAAGAACACCAGCCCCCCCGGGGCGATCTGCACGGTGCCCGGCTCATCGGGCACGTCGGGGTTGCGCGTATGCAGTTCGTAGTCCAGCCGGCAGGAGGACTCGTCGATCACGCCCAGCAGCAGCGTGTAGCGGCGGCCGTCGTAGTAGGAGGTGTCGTAGTGCCAGCCGATGTGGTCGCCCGGGCGCGTGTAGTAGTACAGCGCATACGCATGCGGGTCGGAATCCGGCGAGGGCAGCAGTTTGTCGCCGCACATCTGCTCGAGCCAGGAGATCAGCGCCTTCGAACGGTACAGCTCGGCGATGAACGGGGCCTTCTCGTCGATGGTGTGGCGGCTGACGCTGCCGCCCTGCTTGTGGCCCGGCAGGTAATTGCGGTTGATCTCGGGCATCAGCGCGCGGGCGCTGGCCACCAGTTGCTCGGTGACTTCCGGCGCGAGGAATTCCTGCAGGTTCAGGAAGGCGCCCTGGCGCTCGAAATCGGCGCGCAGGCCGGCGTTGTCCAGGCGGGCGGTCTGCCCTGCCACGCTGGCATCCGGATCGGGCCGCGCGGGCGTGCCCTTGCGCGGCGCCGGCGACGCCACGGCTCGCGGCGCGTCCAGGGTGATGTCGTTGGCTTGCTCGCTCATCGCGTTCCTCGGATATGAGTCGCGGCCATGCGCACCTTGCGCATCACCCGCCAGTAGTCGATCAGCACCAGCACCGCGAACAGCGGGGCGCCGATCGACGCGACGGTCAGGAACGGTGCGATGCCACCGGTCAGGGTCACCAGCGGCAGCAGGTACAGCACGTCTTCGGTCTCGAAGCCGGCCACGGACGCCTGCTTGGTGCCGCTCTTGCCGACCGCGGACTCGATGCGCATGCGCAAGAAGAAGATCAGCGCGACCGCCAGGCCCGCCAGCGTACCCTGCAGCACCGGCGAGAACGCGCCCGCCGGCGCCAGCCCGGTGATCGCCACGCCCATCCCGACGAACAGCAGCACGGTGATGACCGCATCGCTGGCGAGGTCGTAAAAATGGCCGATCTTGCTGGATTTCCCGCTAATTCGCGCCAACTCTCCGTCCGTGTGATCGACGAAATTGGACAGCACGATCAGGAAGGCGCCGTAGTTGGTCCAGGCATAGCCGCCCTGCATCAGGCAGGCGACACCCGCCAGGCCGATCAGCAGGCGCACGGTGGTGAGGTGGTTCGGTGTGATCCAGGAGTCCTTCAGCGGGCGCACGAGCGCGCGCGCAAGGCGGCCGTCCCAGGTACTTGGCGCGGGAGGCTCGCCACGGGAAATCTTTGGATTGTCGTTCATCTGGAATAGATACAGTGGGCAGCGCAAGCTACCCCATCGCTGCCGCAAGGCCCGAATACCAGCGCGACGCCACCCGCCCTGCATTGCGGGAGCGCAAGCCGGCGGGGCGTCGGCGCCACGTAAGGTGGATGCGGATAACGCTGGCCAAACCGCTATGGTAAGCGATGTGACACGCATCGGCACACCCGCCCTGCCGGCGCAGGCGGCGCCTGCCCTGCTTACGCGGCACCGCCCGGCCTCGGCATGCCGAAAAAGTCACACCGAACAGGCCGCGCGCCGGTCGCGCGACGACCGGCCGGGACCCGCGTCACCGCTATCACCCCCTGGTCTCGCCGAAGCGGTGCTGGCGGCCGGCATCGCGCACGGCGTCCGTCAGCGTGCGGGCGGCGGGCGCTCCTTCGCGCACGAAGGCGTAGAAGCGCGCCTTGGGCAGCGCCGGCATGCGGTCGCGCGAATCGAGCACGCGCAGGCCCTCCCGGACCTGGCTGCGCGCCACCGGCGTCACCGCGAAGCCCGCGCGCGCCGCCGACAGGCACCCCGCCATGCTGCTGCTCTCGAAGGCCACGTGCCAGGGCCGCCCCACCCGCGTCAGCGCCGCCACCGCCGACTCCCGATAGACGCACGGCTCGGGGAAGGCCGCCAGCGGCACTTCGGATTCCGGGTCGAAGGGCTCCGCGGCGGCATAGACCCACACCAGTTCTTCCTCCCACAGCAGCTCGCCGCCCGTCGTGCGCGAGCATTGCTTGCCGAACACGATATCGAGCCGCCCCCGCTCCTGCTGGCGCAGCAGGTCGGCCGTGACACCGACCTTCAGCTCCACCGAGACACCGGGATGCCCGCGCCGGAATACCTGCAGCATGCGCGGCAGCCAGGTGCCGGCGAAGTCCTCCGAGCTGCCGATGCGCAGGCGCCCGCGCGCCGGCGCGCCGTGCAGCCGCGCGCGCACCTCCTGCTCCAGCGCGACGATATTGCGCGCGTAGGCGTACAACAGCTCTCCGGCCTGGGTCAGCGTGAAGCTGCGCGTCGTCCTCTCCAGCAGCACGGCGCCGGCGGCCTGCTCGAGCCGCTTGACATGGCCGCTGACGGCCGAAGGCGTCAGGCTCAGCGACTCGGCCGCCAGCGCGAAGCCGCCGCAATCCACCACGGCGAGGTAGGTCCGCAACAGGCCAATGTCGAGGCTGGCCGCCGCCGAAGCCGGCATGGAGTCCATGGGTCACACCACCAATTCATCTTTAAATATTCATAATCATATCCAATACATCACGAATCACGAAGTACGCCGATGCTATCGTCAAGCCATGTCCACTGCCCCGAAAAGGAGCGTCGCGCGATGACCGCCTATCAATTTGCCGCCACCAGCATGCTGGAAACCGGCTACCTCGAATGGAACCCGCGCGGCAAGCGCACGGCAGTGCTCGTTCATGGCTGGCCGGACAGCCCGGAGAGCTGGCGCGGCGTCGCGGCCGAACTCGCCCACGCGGATTTCCGCGTGCTGTGCCCGGCGCTGCGCGGCTTCGGCCCGACCCGCTTCCGCGACGCGGCCACCATGCGCAGCGGCCAGCTGGCGGCGCTCGGGCGCGACCTGCTCGAATTCATCGACACGCTGTCGCTGCGGGACCCGGTGCTGGTCGGGCACGACTGGGGAGCGCGCGCGGTCGCCAATGCCTTCGGCCTGCGGCAGCGGGCGGGTTCGCACCTGGCGATGCTGTCGGTCGGCTATGGCACCAACGATCCGCAGCAAGCCATTTCGCTGCAGCAGGCGCGCAATTACTGGTACCACTGGTACATGGCCACGCCGCGCGGGCAGCGCAGCGTCGAGGAGGACCGGCGCGCCTTCGCGCGCCTGATGTGGGACACATGGTCGCCACCGGGCTGGTACCAGGAGGCCGATTTCGAAGAGGCCGCGGCGGCCTTCGACAATCCCGACTGGGCGGCAGTCGTGCTGCATTCCTACCGCCACCGCTGGGGCTTTGCCGCCGGCGATCCGGCCTATGCAGGGGACGAGCAGGCCTTGCAACCCGCGCCGGTGCTGGCGGTGCCCACGCTGGTCCTGCATGGGGGCCGCGATACCTGCAACCAGCCCGCCAGCTCCGAAGGCAAAGAGGCGTTCTTCTCCGGGCGCTACGTACGGCAGGTGCTGGACGGCGTCGGCCATTTCCCGCAGCGCGAAGCGCCCGCGGCCGTCGCCGAGGCCATCCTGCGCTTCTGCCGGCAGCCGGGCTGAACGCCCGCACCGGGCCGGGCGCCTCCTGCCTGCCGCCCAGGTCCGGTCACGCATCGCGCCTGTCCGGACTCTTCCCTATTCCATCGGCGAGCGCTAACTGCTAGTCTGCCGAACTTGGCTTTGCCTGCCCATGGCCGGCACTGCCGGCCGGTGTCCGCGGCACGCCAGCGTCCTGATCCGCGCATCGCTGTTCGCGCATCCCTGTTCGCTCATGCCGGCGCCGCTCATTCCGATCCGCTGCCTTTCGTATTCGTTGGAAATACCCGCATGTCGCGACAAATGCCTCCTCTGAATCCTCTGCGAGCTTTCGAGGTTGCGGCCAGGCATCTGAGCTTCACCCGCGCCGCCGACGAGCTGTTCGTCACGCCGTCCGCGGTCAGCCACCAGATCAAGACGCTGGAAGAAAGCCTCGGCGTGCAGCTGTTCCTGCGCGAGGCCAAGTCGCTGGTGCTCACGCCCGCGGGCATGGCCTACCTGCCGAGCGTGCAGCAGGCCTTCAAGCAGCTTGCCGACGCCACCCTGCGCCTGCATAGCAAGGACCTGCCGGCGCTGAAGGTCAACATGCCGCCGACGTTCGCCGTCAAATGGCTGATCCCGCGCATGGACCGCTTCATGAAGGAGCACCCCGAGATCGACCTCAAGGTCTCGACCTCGAACCACGCCATCAACTTCGACCGCGACGATTTCGACCTGGCCATCCGCTACGGGCGCGGCGTCTACCCGGGCCTGCATTCGGAGCTGTGCCTGTCGGTCGAGGTGATCCCGGTCTGCAGCCCCGGGCTGCTGGCCGGCAGCCGGCCGCTCAGGGAGCCCGCCGACCTGCGCCTGCATACGCTGCTGCACGACGACAGCACCTACACCGACGTCAGCAACCCCGACTGGGCCATGTGGCTCAGCCACGCCGGCGTGACCGATGTCGATGCCACGCGCGGCCCCTCGTTCTGGCCGAGCCACCTGGTCATCAACGCCGCCATCAGCGGCCTCGGCGTGGCGCTGGTCAAGAAGAACTGGGTCGAGGAAGACCTGCGCCAGGGCCGCCTGGTGCGCCTGTTCGAACAGATCAGGCTGCCGGTGGAGTTCTCCTACTTCGTGGTGTTCCCCGAGGATCGCCTGAACGATCCGCGCATCGTCACCTTCCTGGACTGGCTGCGCGCCGAAGTGGCCGCCGGCGCCGAAGCGCCGCACGCCTGAACTCCCGCGGCTTTTTCCCGCGGCTACCGCGCCGCGCCCGCCTGCTCCCTGCCGTGCGCCGCCTTGGCCTCCACCCGCGCGCGCAGCTTGTCCACGTTCACCACGAAGCGGCTGTGGGTGCCGGTGCAGATCTCCTCGATACCGTCCCTGGCCGAAACGCGGAAGGTAACGCTGCGGCCATCCACCGCGCTCACTTCGGCCCGGATCGTCACCTCGCCGCCGAGCAGGGTGGCGCCGCTGTGCCGGACCGAGACCTCGGTGCCGACCGAGCTCTCGCCGGCTTGCGCATAGTCCGCCAGGAAGTCCAGGCAGGTCTGCTCGATGTCGCGGACCAGCTCGGGCGTGGCGTAGATGCGCAGCGCCTCGCCAAGGAAGTCGATGGTGCGGGGGCGGTCTACGGTCAGGGTGCGCGACGTCGCCGCGCCGGCAATCAGGCTGTTCTTCATTTCGTTTTCCAGTTGTGGCCGGGCATGCGTGGCGGCACCTGCGCGGCGCCGCCCATGGCTGCTCAGAGCCGGTAGATGCGTACCGCGTTGTCGTGCAGCAGCCCGCGCTGCTCGTGCCGCGGGTAGATCTCGATCGCTTCGAGGAAGCCGGCGAGAATGGTGTCGTAGCGGGCCACCAGGCTGTCCACCGGATAGTTGCTCGCGAACATGCAGCGCGCGGTGCCGAAGATCGCGATGGCATCGCGGATCACCGGCACGTTGTCCGCCGCCGTCCACGGCCGCCCGAGCAGGCCCAGCCCCGAGATCTTTACCGCCACGTTGGGCTGCGCGGCGAGCGCGGCCAGCGCCGCGCGCCAGCCCGCCAGTCCGGCTTCACTGCGGTCCGAAGGCAGGCCCGTATGGTTGAGGATGATCTGCGTCGCGGGGAAATCGCGCGCCAGCGCGGCGGCCTGGTCGAGGTTCCACCAGGGCGCCTGCAGGTCGTAGGACATGCCGTGGCGAGCCAGCAATGCGTAGCCCTGGCGCCAGCGCTCGTCGTCCATCGATCCCGCCATCCCGCGCGCGGCGCCTGCGTGCGTGGTGCTGGTCACGGGCTTCTGGCGGATGCCGCGCACCATGGGAAAGGCGGCCTGCGCGGCGAGGATGGCCTCCACGTCGGCGCGGTCGAGCTGCGCGTGCGCGACCAGCGCCGTTGGCCGTCCCACCTCCTGCGCCAGCGTGGTGAGCCAGGCGGTCTCGTCCACCGGATTCGCGCGCGCCCACTCGGCTTCCACGTGCACCGACATGGCGGGCGCGCAGCCCTGCGTGTCGCGCGCGAAATCCTCCGGCAGGTAGTTCCGCTTCAGGGCGGAGTAATCGCCGTAGCGAAACCCTTTCACCTCCTCGCCCTGCAGCCACGGGTAGGGATTGGCGCCCAGGTCCCAGAAGTGGTGATGGGCATCGACGAAGGGCTGGTCGAAGCGAAGGCCGGGCATCGCTACTCCTTGACCGCGATGCGGCTGGCGAGTTGTTTGTATTGCGCCGATTCCCTGGCCATCACGGCCTGCAGCGTCACGTCGTCGGCATAGGTATCAGTGCTGAAATGCAGCTTCTCCAGCGTCTGGCGCATGATCGGCTCCTGCACCGACTTGGCCACCGCGACCTTGAGCACATTGATGACTTCCGGCGGCGTGCCCTTGGGTGCCGAGATGCCACGCCAGATGCCCATCGACAGGTCGATATTGCGCTCCTTGAGGGTCGGTACGTTCTCGTAGCCGGCGACGCGCTTGTCGGCCATCACCGCCAGCACCTTGAGCTTGCCCGCGGCCACGTAGGTGGCGACCTCGGCCGTGCTCACGGTCACCGCGTCGATATGGCCGCCGAGCAGCGCCATGGTGGCCGGGGCGCCGCCGGGATACGGGATGTGGTTGAACCTGGCGCCGGTCTTCTCGGCCAGCGCGGCGGCGGCCATGTGCCAGGTCGAGCCCTGCCCGGCGTTGCCCACGCGCACGTTCGAATCCGGCTTGCGGGCTTCGGCGATGAATTGCTCCAGCGTGGCATAGGGCGCATCGGCGCGCACCACCACCGCCGCGGGATCGGCGTTCAGCCGCGCGATCGGCACCAGGTCCTGGTAGGTGAACTTGGCCAGCCCGAGGTAGTTGAGAAAGGTCAGCTCACTCGACGACAGCACCAGCTTGTAGCCGTCCGGCTTGGCGTGCACCACCTCGCCCAGGCCGACCGCGCCGGTGGCGCCCGGCTTGTTGATGACCACCAGCGGCTGCGACAGGTGCTTGGCCGCCGCCGCCGACAAGGCGCGCGCGACCACGTCGGCGCCGCCGCCGGCCTGCCAGGGCACGATCAGCTCGATGCGGTGGTTGGGATAGGCGTCGGCCTGCGCGGCGGCCGCGGCATTGCCGGACCACGCGGTTGCGATGACGCCGAGCGCGGCACTGGTGGCGAACGCGGCCAGCGCCGCCATGCGCCACGGCTGTGAATGGAACTTCATGATGGTTGTCTCCGTGATGTCTTGTCTTGTCTTTCTGAATGCTTGCCGGATGCTTGCCGGATGCGCCGGTCAGCCGGCGCGGCGCTCCAGGGGCGGCGCCTGCGGCGCGGCGGCCTGGCCGAACGCCCCGCGTTCGCGCAGTGCCTGGATCGCCATCTCGTCGAGCCCGAACTCCGCCAGCACCTGCTGCGTGTGCTGCCCGAGCAACGGTGCCGGATACCTGACCTGCTGCGGCGTACCGCCAAGCTTAACGGGAAACCCGAGCGCCTTCACGCGGCCTTCCACCGGATGGTCGATCTCCAGCACCATCTCGCGCGCGACCGCCTGCTCGCTCACCAGCGCTTCGTCGTAGTTCAGGATCGGCGCGGCCGGCACGCCGGCCGCCAGCAACGCGTCCACCCAGTGCGCCGCCGGGTGCCGCGCGAACTCCCCTTCGATCTCGCCAATCAGCATATCGCGGTTGCGGATGCGCGCCGCGTTGTCGGTAAAGCGCGCGTCCTGCAGCAGGTCGGGGCGTTCGATCACCTCGCACAGCGCGGTCCACAGCTTCGGGTTGGCCGCGCCGATCACGAAATGGCGATCCGACGCGCGCACGGCCTGGTAAGGCGCGCTCATGCGGTTGGCGCTGCCGATCGGCACCGGCACCGTGCCGGTGCCCCAATACTCCGCCGATTCCCACACCGACAAGCCCAGCGCGGTCTCGAACAGCGAGGCGTCCACATATTGCCCCTGCCCGGTGTGCTCGCGCCCGATCACCGCGCTCAGGATGCCGTAGGCACAGAACAGCCCGGCGCCGAGATCGGCGATCGGCACGCTCGACTTGACCGGCGCGGCGTCGGGGTGCCCCATCACGCTCATCACGCCGGACATCGCCTGCGCGATCAGGTCCAGCCCCGGCCGGCGCGACCACGGCCCGGTCTGCCCGAAGCCGGAAATGCTGGCATAGACCAGGCGCGGGTTGATCTCGCGCAGCACCGGGTAGTCGATCTTCAGCCGGGCGGCCACGCCCGGGCGGTTGTTTTCCACCAGCACGTCGGCGCCGCGCACCAGCTCGTAGAAGGCCTCCAGCCCGGCCGGGTTCTTCAGGTCGATCTCCACGCTGCGCTTGTTGCGGTTGAGCGCGAGGAAGCCGCCGCTATCCTCGCCCTTGAGCCGGAAGCCCATGGCCTTGCGGGTCTGGTCGCCCACGCCCGGTGTCTCCACCTTGATCACGTCGGCGCCCATGTCGCCCAGCAGCATGCAGCAGAAAGGACCGGCCATGATCTGGCTGACATCCAGGACCTTGATTTTCGACAACGGCAAATTCATTGGAAACCTTGTGGCTTGGTGACGGCCGCCCGCGGTTCGGGCTGGTGGCGTCGGAGTGAAAGAAGTGCGCGGGCGGGCTGACGATCGTGTCAGCGGCCCACGAAGGCCGGCTTCGCCTTCCCGACGAAGGCCCGGTAGCCGATGCGGAAGTCCTCGGTATCGAAGCAGGCATAGGCCTCGGCATGCTCTTCGGCGCCCAGCGGTGCCGGGTTCAGCAGGCGCCGCACGAACTTCTTGTGCCAGCGCGCCACCAGTGGCGCGCCCTGGCTGATGCGGCGCGCCGTCGCGTACGCTTCGGCCGGCACTTCGGCGTCGGGCACCACGCGGTTGACCAGGCGCTTTTCCAGTGCCTCGGCGGCGCCGAACACGCGCCCCTCCAGCACGATCTCCAGCGCTGCCGCGGGGCCGGCCAGCGCCATCAGGCCGCCGAGCTCGCCATACGACATGACCAGCCCCAGCCGGTTGACCGGCACGCCGAAGCGGCTCGATTCGCCGCAGATGCGCATATCGCACATCGACGCAATCTCCAGGCCGCCGCCCACGCAGGCGCCCTGGATCAGGGCGATGGTCGGATGGCGGCTGCCGGCAATGGCCTCCATCGCCGCGTGCGTGATCTGTGCATATCCTTCGGCCTGCGCGGCGTTGGAGCGCATGCGGGTGAACTCCTCGATATCGGCGCCGGCGGCGAAGGCCTTGTCTCCCGCGCCGCGCAGCACGATGCAGCGCAGCTCGTCGTTGGCCGAGAGCGCCTGCATCGCCTCGGTCAGGCCCTGCCACATGCCCAGGTCGAGCGCGTTCAGCTTTTCGGGGTTGTTCAGCGTGATGGTGGCAACGCGCTCGTCGTACTCGATCAGGATGGCTTGTCTCATGGTGCGCCTGTGTCTCGCTCAGGATCTGCTTATGGTGGGTGGGCACCTGCCGCACGGGCAGGATCGGGGAAGCCTCTCGACCTGCGGAAGTCTAGGGTCTGGCCCCGCGCGCGCCAAACGAGAAAAACTCAGCGCCATTTCAAGAAAAACTAGGGGTGGTGCGCGGGGCGCGGCAAGCGCCACGGCTATGAGAAAAACTTGGGGTGCCTTCAAGTAAATCCACGTTGTCGCGCTGGCGGCTTGTTCCTAGACTTCGTCACCAATGCAGCTTCCGGCAGCGGCGCACGCGCTACGGCGCCCCGGCCCGCGCTGCCCGGCGAAGCGGCAAGAAGCAAATCCCGCATGGAGACAGAGACAAGATGGCCCTCATCAACTACATCACCCAGATCCAGATCGATTTCGGCGCGATCGCGCTGCTGCAGCAGGAATGCGAGCGCATCGGCATCGCCCGGCCGCTGGTCGTCACGGACGCCGGCGTCAAGGCGGCCGGCATCCTGGAGCGCGTGCTGGCGCAACTGCCCGCCGGCGCCGGCGCCGTGGTCTTCGACGGCACCCCGTCCAACCCCACCGAACGCGCCATGCGCGAGGCCGTGGCGCTGTTCGTCGAGCACCGCTGCGACGGCATCATCGCGGTGGGCGGCGGCTCGCCGATCGACCTGGCCAAGGGCGTGGCGGTCTGCGCCACGCACGAAGGCCCGCTCAAGACCTTCGCCGCCATCGAGGGCGGCACGGCCCGCATCACTGCGGCCACCGCGCCGCTGATCGCCGTGCCCACCACCGCCGGCACCGGCAGCGAAGTGGGCCGCGGCGCGGTGCTGATCCTCGACGACGGGCGCAAGGTCGGCGTGCTGTCGCCCTACCTGGTGCCGCGCGTGGCCATCTGCGACCCCGAACTGACCTTCGGCCTGCCGCCGAAACTGACCGCGGCCACCGGCATGGATGCCATCGCCCATTGCATCGAGACCTTCCTGGCGCCGGCGTTCAACCCGCCGGCCGACGGCATCGCGCTGGACGGGCTGCGGCGTGCCTGGATGCATATCGAGACGGCGACGGCGCAGCCGCAAGACCGTACCGCGCGGCTCAACATGATGAGCGCCTCGATGCAGGGCGCGCTGGCCTTCCAGAAGGGACTGGGCTGCGTGCACAGCCTGAGCCATTCGCTGGGCGGGCTGGATCCGTCGCTGCACCACGGCACGCTCAACGCGATCCTGCTGCCCGCGGTGATCCGCTTCAACGCGGCCGCGCCGTCGGTGCGCGGCGAGCAGCGCCTGGAGCGCATGGCGCAGGCCATGCAGCTCGACGGCCCCGGGTCGATCGGCCCGGCCATCGACGCGATGAACCGGCGCCTGGGCCTGCCGTCGGGCCTGGCGGAACTGGGCGTCACGCCTGCCCTGTTCCCGCGCATCGTCGAGGGCGCGCTGGCCGACCACTGCCACAAGACCAATCCACGCCTGGCCAGCGCGGACGAATACGCGGCCATGCTGCACGAGGCAATGTAGGCACGGCGGCGGCGCGCACGGGCCAACGCAGTCCATCGCAGTCCATAGCAGTCCGATAAAAAAAACAGACTGGAGACAACATGCATCGCAGGACCTTCCTCACCGCAGCCGCGGCCGGCGCCGCCACGCTGGCCTCGCCCCTGGCGTTCGCGCAGGCGATGCCCGCCGGCCCGGTCCGCATCGTGGTCGGCTTTCCGCCCGGCGGCGGCACCGATGTGATGGCGCGCGTGATCGCCAACAAGCTGGGCGAGATGTGGCACACCTCGGTGATCGTGGAAAACCGGGCCGGCGCGGCCGGCGTGATCGCCGCGGAGTACACCGCCAAGCAGCCGGCCGATGGCACCACGCTGCTGATGACCAACATCAGCAACCACGCCATCGCGCCCAGCCTGTACCCCAAGCTCGGCTACGTGGTCGAGCGCGACTTCACGCCCATCATGCTGGTGGGCGTCACGCCCAACCTGCTGATCTGCAGCCCGCACGAAGGCGCCAGGACGCTCAACGACGTGATCGACCAGTGCCGCAAGCGCCCGGGCAAGGTCACCTTCGGCTCGTCAGGGGCCGGCGCGGCCCAGCACCTGGCGCTGGAGCTGTTCAAGCTGCGCGCCGGCGTGGACGCGCTGCATGTGCCCTACCGCGGCTCCGCGCCGATGCTGACCGACCTGATCGGCGGCCAGATCGATTTCAGCTTCGAGACCATGACCTCGGCCACGCCGCAGATCCAGGGCGGCAAGCTGACGGCCATCGCGCAGACCCGGCCCACGCGCGCGAAGAGCTTCCCCGGCGTGCCGACCGTGGCCGAATCCGGCTTCCCCGGCTTCGATGCCAGCACCTGGTACGGGCTGGTGGGCCCGGCACGCATGCCGCCCGCCATGGTGCAGAAGATGAACGCGGACATGAACAACGTGCTGGCGATGCCCGAGGTCGCGGACAAGCTCGCCGGGTTCGGGGCCGAGGACGGTGGCGGCAGCGCCGACCGCTTTGCTTCGTTTATCTCCGCAGAGACCACCAAGTGGGCCAAGGTGGTCAAAGAGGCCAAGGTGAAGGTCTGACATGCACCGCCGCACCACCCCGGAGCAGGCGCTGACGGCGGCCGCCGCGCGCCCCCCGCCCGTCCCGCCCGCCTGAGCGCCGCGCGCCATCCGGCAAGACCCGGGATGCACCCGGGCACGCCATCCAAACCATCCCTAGGAGACACCATGAGACACGCAATCTCGCGCGCAATCTCGCGCGCCATTTCGCATACCGTGCTGGCCGCATTGCTCGCCGGCGCAGCCAGCATCGCGGCCGCGCAATCGCCCATCAGGCTGCGCTTCGCCCACACCGTGCCGGAGACCGATTCCCAGCACCTCGCCGCGCTGTCGTTCAGCAAGAAGGTCAAGGAGCGCACGCAGGGCGCGATCGAGATCCAGGTCTTCGCCAACAGCCAGCTCGGCAACGACACCACGCTGGTCACGGGCATCCGCAGCGGCACCATCGACATCGGCGCTACCGGCAACCCCTTCGTCACCGGCCTGGTGCCCAAGCTCAACGCGCTGGACCTGCCCTATCAGTTCGACGATGGCCCGCAGGCTTACCGCACGCTGGACGGCGCGGTCGGGCGCGGGCTGCTGGACGAACTCGGCGCGCACCAGATCAAGGGCCTGGCGTTCTGGGAGATCGGCTTTCGCAGCCTGGGCAACAACAAGCGCCAGATCAGCAAGGCCGACGATATCCGCGGCCTGAAGATCCGCACCACGCCCAACCCGTCCCACATCAAGGCGTTCCAGTTGCTGGGCGCGAGCCCGCAGCCAATGCCGTTCGCCGAGGTCTTCGGCGCGCTGGAATCGGGCGCGGTGGACGGCCAGGAGAACCCGCCCACGCTGATGCTTTCGTCCAAGATGTTCGAAGTGCAGAAGTACCTCTCGCTGACGCGCCATGCCTACACCGCGCTGGTGGTGCTGATGAACAAGGCGAAGTTCGATTCGCTCAAGCCCGAATACCAGAAGATCCTGCTCGAGGAGGCCGCCGCGGCCGCCACCTACCAGCGCAAGCTCAATGCCGACAACGAAGCGGCCGCCATCGCGCAACTGCGCGCCAAGGGCATGCAGGTCAACGAGCATCCGGACGTGGCGAGCATCAGGAAGATCGTCAAGGAAGAGACGCGCCAGCTCTACGTGCAGAAGAACGGCGACGCCGTGCTGCGCGCCATCGACGGCCAGCGCTGAGACCGCTCATGGACAACCTGACCCTGCCGTCGGCCATCGTCGACGCCCACCATCACCTCTGGCGGCTCGGCGACGATGCGCGCTACCCGTGGCTGCAGGAACGCTACGACGCGCAAGCCTTCTTCCTGGGCGATTACAGCGCGCTGCGCACCGACTTCGGCCCGGAAGCCTACCTGGCGCAGTGGGCGGGGCTGCCCCTGGCGGCCACCATCCACGTCGAAGCCGAACGCCATCCCGCCGAGTCCCTCGCCGAGACCGGCTGGCTACACCGCATCCATGCCGTGCACGGCTTGCCCAACGCCATCGTGGCGCATGTGGATTTCAACGGCGCCGAGCTGGAGCAGCGCCTGCTGGCGCAGGCCGCCTTCCCGCTGGTGCGCGGCGTGCGGTGCAAGCCGCGCACCAGCGCACGCGCCGACCTGAGCGTACGCGGGCAGCCCGGCACCTTGCAGGACGCGCGCTGGCTCGAAGGCCTGCGGCTGCTGGCCGAGCACGGGCTCTCATGGGATCTGCGCGTGCCGTTCTGGCACCTGCACGAAGCGGCCGATGCGGTGGCGATGTTCCCGGGGCTGCGCGTGGTGCTGGAACACACCGGACTGCCGTGGGACCGCTCCGAGCAGGGACTCGCGGCATGGCGCCGCGGCATGGAGGCGCTGGCGCGCCTGCCGGACGTGCACGTGAAGCTGTCCGAATTCGGACTGCCCGGCGCGCCGTGGGACCGCGCCGGCAACGTGCGGGTCATCCGTCAGGCCCTGGACATCTTCGGCTGGCAGCGCTGCATGTTCGCCAGCAACCTGCCGGTGTCGGGCCTGCGCGCGGGCCTGGGGGAAGTGGTTGCGACGGTGGCCGAAGCGCTGCGCGGGCTGGATGCCACGGCGGCGGATGCGGTCTGGCGCGGCAACGCGCTGCGCTTCTACCGCGCCGAGGTGTCGATGCAGCTGGCGCAAGCCGCGCCATAGCGCCGGCACCGCATCGCCAGACAACAATTCAGCGAGACAAGCCATGATCGATACAACGACAGAAACGGAAGAACCCGCCGTCACCCGCGCCTTCGTGCGGACGGCGGAAGGCGCGATGGTGGCCATGATGGCCGTGATGATCGTGCTGGTATTTGCCAATGTGGTGCTGCGCTACGCCTTCAACTCGGGCATCGCGTTTTCCGAGGAAGCCTCGCGCTTCGTCTTCATGTGGCTGACCCTGACCGGCGCGCTGCTGGTGATGCGCGACAAGGCCCACCTCGGCATGTCCACCGTGGTGTCACGGCTCGGCGAGCCCGGCCAGCGACTGTGCCGCTTCCTCTCCGACCTGGGTGCGCTGGCCTGCTGCCTGCTGCTCGCCAACGGCGCGTGGAAGCTGGTGGTGATCGGCATGGACGACATGGCCCCGGTAACGGGCGTGCCCATCGGCCTGGTGTACGCCTGCCTGCTGTTCAGCAGCGTGGGCATGGCCGGGCTGCTGGCGCACTCGCTGTGGCGCCTGCTCAGCGGGCGCATGCCCAGCGCGGAACTGGTGCCGGAATCCGGCGCTAGCGGCGAATGACCCCCTGGAGACTGTCATGACCATCGTTGTATTCGTCGGCTCGCTGCTCGGCGCCATGGCGCTCGGCATGCCGATCGCATTCTCACTGCTCGTCTCCGGCATCGCGCTGATGATGCACCTGGGCAACTTCGACACGCAGATCATCGCGCAGAACATGCTCGAAGGCGTGAACAACTATCCGCTCATGGCGGTGCCGTTCTTCATGCTGGCCGGCGAGCTGATGAACGCGGGCGGGCTGTCCACCCGCATCGTCAAGGTGGCGGAAGCCGCCGTGGGCCATGTGCGCGGCGGGCTCGGCTATGTCGCGATCATCGCCGCCACCGTGGTGGCCAGCATCTCCGGCTCGGCGGTGGCGGACACCGCCGCGGTGGCGGCCCTGCTGATCCCGATGATGCGCAAGGCCGGCTATAACGTGCCGCGCTCGGCCGGCCTGATCGCGGCGGGCGGGATCATCGCGCCGGTGATTCCGCCGTCGATCGCCATCGTGGTGTTCGGCGTGGTGGCGCAGGTATCGATCACCAAGCTGTTCCTGGCCGGCATCGCGCCCGGCGCCATGATGGCGCTGACGCTGACCGCCACGTGGTACGTCTGCGCGCGCAAGGACAAGGCGGCCGCCGCCACGCAGCGCTTCGAGCTGCGCCGCCTGCTGCGCGCGCTGATGGATGGGGTGTGGGCGCTGGTGCTGCCGGTGGTGATCATCGGCGGCATGAAGATCGGGGCCTTCACGCCCACCGAGGCGGCCGTCGTGGCGGTGGTCTACGCCATGGCGGTGGGCCGCTTCGTGTACGGCGAACTGGACCTGCGCGCGCTGCCGCGGCTGATCGTCACCGCCACCAAGACCTCCAGCACCGTGCTGTTCCTGGTGGCCTGCGCGCTGGTCTCGGCGTGGCTGATCACCATCGCCAATATCCCGGCGCAGGTGACCGCGCTGCTCGATCCTTTCATCGACAACAAGATCCTGCTGATGTTCGTGATCATGGTGCTGGTGATCATCGTCGGCACGGCGCTGGATCTCATGCCGACCGTGTTGATCATGACGCCGATCCTGATGCCGGTGATCACCAAGGCCGGCATCGACCCGGTGTACTTCGGCGTGATGTTCATCCTCAACAACGCCATCGGGCTGCTGACCCCGCCGGTGGGCACCGTGCTCAACGTGGTGGCGGGGACGTCGCGCGCCAGCCTGGACAGCGTGATCTCGGGCGTGTGGCCGTTCCTGCTGTCGCTGACGACGCTGATGTTCCTGTTCGTGCTGTTCCCGCAGCTCATCCTGGTGCCGGCGAGCTGGCTGCGCTAGGGATCTCGGCGACACGATGCCAGCGAAGGCGGCCACACAGGCGGAAACGAAGACGAATTGATCCGACACCCCGGATTCGAGACCTGACCGAAACCAACCACTTACACAACGAAGCCTTACACAACGAAGACGGAGACAGAGATGAACGAAGCCATGATCAAAGACATGAAGCAGACCGCGGGCAAGGCCGTGGACAAAACCATGGACAAGGCCGCGGCGCCGGCCCCGCTTGGGCGCCGCCTCGCACGGCTCGGCAAGGCCCTCGCGGCCGGTGGCGTCATTGCGCTTGGCCTGGCGGCCGCGCCCGCCAGCGCCCAGTCGAGCGAATGCGCCGCGGCGCAAGCCACGGCCCAGAACCCCACCTACCCGAGCGCCAGCGTCAAGCGCTACATCAAGACCCCGACCGGCTACCTGCTGGTGCTGCGCATGGGCGACAACGTCTTCGAGCAGATCGAAGCCTTTGCCATCTGCGAACGCGTGCCCAGCGCCAGCCTCAGCGCGATCGGCTTTACCAACGTGACCTTCGGCTTCTGGGACGCGGACAAGAAAGCCTTCAACCCCAGGACCTTCCGCAACGTGGAAATGGCCAGCATCGTCGGCAGCCTGGCATGGAAGGACGGCAAGCCGTCGATCCACGCACACGGCGTCGCCGGCGACAGCAAGTTCGACACCTATGGCGGCCACATCCTGTCGATGGAGGTCGGCACCGGCTCGCTCGAGGTGACGGTCACGGTCTATCCCCAGCAGCTCGAGCGCGCCATCGATCCGCGCATCGGGGCCAATGTGCTGGGGCTGTAGCCAGTTGAAACGGAGCTGGCCGGGCGCCCGTCCGGGCCAGCTCCGGATACGCCGCGAAGGCCATATTCATCAGCTATCGCCGCGGCCTCGCCCTGCTCCGTGACCGTGGGCGCCGGTGGCCCCACCGGGGCCTCTATTGCGCCTGTGGCGGACCGCCTTCGCTGGCCGTCCCGCCATTCTGCGCCGGCGCCAGCACGGCGGCAGGCAAACCCGGCGCGGGCGCGGCTGCCGGCGCACTTGCCGGCGGCGCCGCGGGCAAGCCGGCCGACGCCGGTGCCGGCACCGCCGCCGAGGCATCTCCCGCATACGGCAGGCCGCCATCGCCGGCTGACGGCGCGGCGGCTGCCACGCTGGCATCACTGGCCGCCGGCGTGGCTTCGGCGGCAACAGTGGGGCGCGGCGCGCGGCGCGGCGGCGGCGGCGGTGCCGCGGGCTTGGGCGCCGCGCCGAACAGGCGCTGGTACCAGCCGCGCACGGTGCCGGTGAGCGTGTCCCAGAATCCCGTCTGCTCCTGTTCGACGAAGCGCACGTTGGCGTCGATCACGCGGGCGCGCAGCGAGCGCTGGAAGAAATCGCCCACCATGGGCAGTGCGCTGTGCGCGCCCTGCCCCCAGTAGTCGCTGCGCAGCGTCACGCGGCTGTCGTTGAAGCCGACCCAGGCGCCCGCCACCAGTTGCGGGTGCATCAGGATGAACCAGCCGTCGGCGTTGTCCTGCGTGGTGCCGGTCTTGCCCGCCACGTCGGCGCGGATGCCAAAGCGCGTGCGGATGCTGCTGCCGGTGCCGCGATCGATCACGCCGCGCATGACATCGAGCAGCGTCTGCACGGTGGCGACCGGCAGCGCCTGCTCGGGCGAAGCGTGGCGGAAGGTCTCGAGCACTTCGCCCTTGCGGTCTTCGATGCGGGTGACCATCACCGGCTCTAGATAGGCGCCCTGGTTGGCGATGGTGCCGTAGGCCGCGACCATTTCCTTGAGCGTGACGGGGCTGGTACCGAGCGCCAGCGACGGCACGGTTTCGAGCCGGCTTTGCCGCACGCCCATGGCGCGCGCGAGCCTGGCCACCTTGTCCGGCCCGACGGTCTGCATCAGTTGCGCGGTGATGGTGTTCTTGGAGTACACCAGGCCGTCGCGCAGGCTCATGGCGCGCCCGCTCGGCGGGCCGTCGTCGGAGGGCCGCCACACTTCGCCGCCGGCCAGCGGGATTGCCACGGCCTGGTCGACAAAGGTGTCGTCGGGGCTGGCGCCCTGCTGGAAGGCTGCGCCGTAGACGAAGGGCTTGAAGGTGGAGCCCGGCTGGCGCTGGGCCTGCTGCACGTGGTCGAAGGCGTCCTGGCTGAAATCGCGGCTGCCCACCCAGGCCTTGATCTCGCCGCTGCGCGGGTCCAGCGCCAGGAAACCGGCCTGGACGCGGGTCTTGGTCTGGCGCAGCGCCTGCATGAACGCGCTGTCCGCCAACAGGGTCTTCATGGCCGCGTCGGCGGGCTGCCCGGCCTCGCGCGCGGCGCGGTATTCCGGCGTTTCGCGCACGAAGGCCTGCACCAGCTCGCGGTTGGCGGCCCAGCCCGAGCGGGGCGCCCAGGCGGCATCGGCGATGCCCTGCAGCTGGTTGCCCTGGCGCGTCACGGCCTGGCTGGCCAGCGCCTGCAGGCGCGAATCGATGGTGGTGCGCACCACCAGCCCGTCGGTATAGATGTTGTAGTCGTTGCGGTCGGCCCAGTTGATCAGCCATTTGCGCAGCTGCTGGGCGAAGTGCGGGGCCGGGCCGGGCGGCTCGGTCTGCCGTTCGAAATCGATGCGCAGCGGCCGCTTCTTCAGCTGCTCGAACCGGGCCGGCTCCAGCTTCTCGTACTTGACCATCTGCGCCAGCACGATATTGCGCCGCTGCAGCGCCCGCTCGGGATTGATGACCGGGTTGTAGTAGCTATTGCCCTTGAGCATGCCGATCAGCGTGGCGCTTTCCAGCACGTCGAGCTTGCCCGCCGACTTGTCGAAATACGTGCGCGCCGCCATCTCGATGCCGTAGGCGTTGTAGAGAAACGGCACGGTGTTGAGATAGGTCTCGAGGATCTCGTCCTTGGTATAGAGGGCTTCGATCTTCAGCGCGGTGACGGCTTCCTTGAGCTTGCGCGTGAGCGTGGGGGCACGGCCGATCTCGTCGGGATAGAGATTGCGCGCGAGCTGCTGGGTGATGGTGGAGCCGCCCTGGCGGTCGCCGGAGAACGTGTGCAGCGCGGCCGAGCCGAGCCGCCGCCAGTCCAGCCCGAAATGCTGGTAGAAGCGATGATCCTCGGTGGCGATCAGCGCGGTGGTCACATTGGGCGAGATATCGGCCAGGCGGACCCATTCGCGGTTGGCCCACCGGTACACGGCCAGCTCCTTGCCATCGGCGGACAGCACCTGCGCGGGCTGGTCGGACTTGGCCTTGCGGATATCGCTGATGCCCGGCGTGAACGGCACCAGCACCAGCACGTACAACAGGAACAGCAGCGGCACGGCGGCAATTGCCTTGAGCACGCCGCGCCGCGTGGGGCGGCGCAGTCGGGCAAGGCGCTCGGCGGCAAAGGTTTTGATCTGGTCCGGATTCATGAAGCAAGCAGCATTGGACGGCGGCGCGGCCCGGCGCGCGGCCGGCCCGCCGTCAATGGAAAGGCCTGCATCCTACCAAAAACGCATGGCGCCGCAGCGGCGTGGCGTTGGCGGCGCATGGCGCCGGCGTGCCGCTCAGTCGAAACGATGATCGAGCAGCACCAGGCTTTCGTCCACCTTGTCCCAGCGCGCCACGTAGCTGGCATCGAAGCGCACCACGCGCTTGAGCTCGGGCGCATACCACGCCACCGCCGTGTAGGGCACCGAACTTTGCGAGCCGCCGCCGGAGAAACCGTAGAAGGGGCGCATCACGTACCCCTTGTAATCAATGCGCAGCACGCGGAAGCTGCCCGCGGGCACGGTGATGGTGGACTCGCCGGTGGCTTCGCCGCTGAGCTCCGTGGGCAGGTCGGTGCCGGGCTGCTTGTAGCTGTACTTCCAGCGCATGCCCGGCTTGACGTTCTCCGGCACCCAGCCGCGCGGCGGCGAGACGGCATCGAAGTCGCCGCCGGCAGGCGTGGCGATCTCGACGCGGCCATCCCGGCTCTCGATGCGCGCGCCCTGGTTGAAGCTCACGCGCTCGGCCTCGACCTTGTCGACGCGGTAGACCACCGGGCGGCGCTTGTGGGTCAGCTTGTCGACCAGCTCGTAGCGCCAGACCTCGCCCACCGCCGGCGACTRTTTCCCGGCTGCGATCCCACCTGCCTCGTCGGTGGCAACGGGAGCCGCGGCTGCGGGCGCGGGTGCGGCTGCCGGCGCCAGCAGCGATGGCTTGTAGCTGGCCATCGCCGCCGTGCCGCGTTCCCTGGCTGCCGCGATCCAGTTCGCGGGCACAGCCTTGAGCAGCTTGTCGCCCGCATCGGCGCGTCCCGCCAGCACGCCCACCAGCCGGCCGCTGTCGTCGAAGACGCCGCCGCCGCTGGCCGCGCTCGGCATCTGCACCGTGATCTCGATGCGGTCCAGCTTGCCGTCCGCGCCGGCGCGCAGGCCCGCCACGCTGCCTTCCTGCAGCGCGACGCCCGCGGCTTCCGGGCTGGCGGCGGCCACGATCTTCTGGCCGAAGGATGGCGCCGCCGCGGCGGTTATGACCACCGCCGGCGCGCTGAAATTGGCCACGCGCAGCAGGCACAGGTCGCGCTCGACGTCGGGCGCTTCCAGCGTGGCGTCATAGCTCACGTTGTCGCGCCGCACGGCGATGCCGCTCGCGCCGGCCAGCACGTGGCAGGCCGTGACGAGCTGCCCGCGGCCCCGACCACTACGGCCGAGCCCGAAGACAGCGGCGCGTTGTTCTGGCCCATCGTGCGCACGCCGTAGACGCTGGGCGTGATCTTGGCGAGCAGCTGTGCGCTGTCGAGCGCGTGGGCGCTGGCGGCGGCGAGTGCAAAGGCCGCGGGAAACGCGGACAGCACGGTACGGCGCATGCGGTGCGATGGCGTGGTCATAGGGTGGGACTGGAAGTGGAAAGCAGGGATACCCGGATGCGGGAAAGCCGGGATGCACGGACAGGGAGCGTGGCGATTGCCTCGGCGCGGCCGCATCGGACAGCGTGCGGCTGCAACCGGGCGCCGCACCGCTGCGCCTGCAAGGCAGCCGCAAGCCCGGCCGGCAAGCCCTGTGATTCCCATCCCTGTAACCCCGCCCGTTCTTGTTGTCTGTCTTCGTTGTGGCCGTATTCTGCAGTGGCCATGCGGATTGGACAAGGGCGCGGTGCCGGCGGCCTTCAGCCGCCCTGTTGCTCCCGCGCATCCGCGAACGCGGCTTCGGCGCGCTGCCGGAGATAATCGCGCAGGTCGGCCGGCCACAAGGCGACCAGTTCGTCGAAGCGCGCGCGCTCTCCCGCGAACAAGGCACGTGCCACCTCTTCGAAGTTGGCGCCGCCGCCGGCCGCCGCCGCCATGAAGCGGTAGCTTGCCTCCTGCGCCCTGCGGATACGGTCCTTGCCCGCGCCGGCCCTGCGCGCGTCCTCCACCAGCTTGCGCAGCGCCACCGACGCCCCGCCGGGTTGCGCGGCAAGCCAGTCCCAGTGGCGCGGCAGCAGCGTGACCTCGCGCGCCACCACGCCCAGCCGCGGCCGGCCGGGACCGCGCGGCGTTTCGGCTTCGGGCGCCTGCTGCGCGTCGGGGAAGGGCGCGGCCTGCTCCATGGCGGCGATGCGCGCGGCCACCTCGTCGGCCGTGCCGCGGAAATCGACCTCCACCTGATGGCAGTCGTCATCGCCGAAGATCAGCACGCCGGCGACGGGCTCGTCGGCAAAGCGCTCCCTGACCTGCCGCGCCACCAGCGCGAGCGCGCCCGCGGCGATGCGCCTGCTGCCTTCGAAGGCGGTGTATTGCGCTGGCTGGATCTCACTCATGACGGTCTGGCGTTGCCGCGAAAGATGAACAATGACGCCGATAATACCCGGGTAAAATAGCCCAGTCAATATTACCCGGGTAAAAATGCGGCGGCCCGTCCGGGACCGGCGGACGAAACATCACAGGCGGCGGAGCGCCCGCTGTGGCCTTACCTATACTGGAAGCCTCGGTCCTGGCGCCGGCTTGCATCCCGGAGCCCGCCGCGAGGCCACGTAACCGAAGACCTGAAGATCCGCTGGGGGGACTGCCATGCAACGTTCCATCGTCGTCGCGCTCTTGCTGCCGCTTATGCTGGCCGGTTGCATATCGTTCAGCAGCAGCGACCCCAATCCGCCCAACAAGACGCCCGTGGTAGTGCCGCCGCCCGGCTCCTCCGTCTACTGCAGCCCCGCGCCCTGCTAACGGCGCGCGGCCGGCTACGGCGCGTCCCTGCCCTGCGCGGCAGCGGCTGCGCGCGCCTGCCGCATGATGCCGCCCGCGAATAACGCGCCGCCCACGGGCAACCCGGCGGACCGCAAGGCGTCCGCCGTCCACGTATTGCAGGTATAGAGGCCGTCGTAGGAGCCGGTCGCGCCGAAGAACAGGCTGCCCGGATAGGGCCCCTGGCCGAGCCTCACAGGCAAGCCCGCGCCGTCCTTCTCCACCGCATCGCGCAGATAGCCGCGCAGGCCCCGCAGGCCGGCTTCGTCCACCCCGAGGCTGACCACGTCGCCGGCGCCGAACGCGGCCGCCGGCGTGTCGCGCAGCACCGTCATCAACAGCGCGCCCGGGCCCGGGAACATGGCCGAGAACATCGCTGTCCAGCTATGGTCGTGCGTGATGACGTAGCGCCGGTCGCCAAAGCCGAAGCAGAGGAAGCGCGCGCCATCGAAACCCCGCGCCAGCGCGCCCACCCACTCGCCGGCATCCTCGCTGCGCAGGCAGATATCGGTATGCCAGCCGCGCGCCACCACGGCGATGGCGGTAACGGCCGGACCCGGCGGCTTGCCCGCGGGCGCGGGCGTGGTGGCGCAGCCGGCCAGCACGAACGGCAAGAGCAGCGCCGCGGCGCGGGCCGGGATACTTGATCGGGGGCAGGGCAAGGGCGGATACCGGGACTCACTGGATCCGCGCCGCGGCGTGCGGCGAGGAAATCGCACTCTTGATGGTAGGCGACGGCCGGCGTGGCGCCGGCCGCATAGACGCGCAAGCGCACAAAACCGGCACCGCGCGTGACGCGCACTGCCTTTGGCCGCGCTGCTGTGTGCTCGCCGCCAGTTGCCGGCAGCGATATTCAAAATAATTCAACAACTTATTGATTTTGCGGCCACTCGCGCGCGCTCGCACTGCCTAAACTTGCTTTCACAGGCAGGCACTGAAGCCAACCAAAGCAAGACTCCCAAGATTCAAAATTTCGCAATCATCGAGGAAAACATCATGCACGCCACCGCCACCCAGCTCGCCATCGTCTACCACAGCGGCTACGGCCACACCGCCAGGCAAGCGCAGGCCGTCGCCCGCGGCGCCGCCAGCGTGGACGGCGTGGAAAGCCTGCTGATCAGCGTCGACGAGATCGATCAGCACTGGGACACGCTGGAAAACGTCGACGGCATCATCTTCGGCGCGCCCACCTACATGGGCAGCGCGTCGGCGCAGTTCAAGGGCTTCATGGATGCCACCTCGCGCAACGTCTTCGCCAAGGGCGGCAAGTGGGCCAACAAGGTGGCGGCAGGCTTCACCAACGCCGCCTCGCGCTCCGGCGACAAGCTGGCCACCCTGCAGCAGATGGCGATCTTCGCCGCGCAGCACGGCATGCACTGGGTGAACCTGGGCCTGCCCCCGGGCCACAACAACTCCAAGTCGACCGAAGACTCGCTGAACCGCCACGGCTTCTTCCTGGGCGCGGCCGCGCAATCGAACGCCGATGAAAGCGCCGAGGTGGTGCCGCCGCTGGCCGATCTGCGCACCGCCGAACACCTGGGCGCGCGCGTGGCCGAAGTCGCGCACCAGCTGGCCGCCGGGCGCCGCGCGCTGGCTACGCTCAAGCAGGCGGCCTGAGGCCGGGCAAGCCCGGCTGCCCCGCATCCGGGGCAGCTGGCCCGAGGCAACCATGCAACGACGCAGCCGCGAGGCTGCGTCATCGCATTTCAGCGCACCAGGAAGCCCGCGCCGACCGGGTCGTCGCGGTCGATCATCCAGCGCGCCGTGCCCAGGATGCTGGCGGTGCCCTTGACGGTCGGGCGCACCGCGCGCGTGCCGTTCAGGTCCACCTCGCCCAGCAGGCAGCCTTCGAAGGTACCGCTGCCCAGCAGCCCTTCGGACAGGATGGGCTGGTTCAGGCCCAGCTTCCCGCGCGCCTCGAACATCGCCATCATGGCGCTGGTGCCGGTGCCGCCGGGCGAGCGGTCGAGCTGCCCCGCGCTGAACACGTGCACGTTCTTGTAGAACGCGCCCTCGATGGTGGGCTGGTGCCAGAACGTGATGAAGTTCAGGTTGTTGATATGCGCCTCGGTCGGATGCTGGATGCGCATCTGCTGCCTGATCTGGTCGCGCACCATCACGCCGAGCCGCGACAGCTCACTGCCGTTGTCCGGCGAGATGCGCAGCGCGCAATCGCTCAGGTCGACGATGCCGAAGTAGTTGCCGCCCCACACCAGGTCGGCCTTGAGGTCGCCGTAGCCGGGCAGATGCACCGGGATATCGCGCGCGGCAACGTAGGCCGGCACGTTCTCGAAGCGCGTCCACAGCACGTTGTCGCCTTCGGAGGCCACTTCCGAGACCACCAGGCCCGCGGTGGTCTCGAAGCGGATGCGGGTCATGCCGTTGCTGCCTCGCGGCACCAGGCCCAGCGCCACCATCGCCATGCTCACGGCAATCGTGCCATGGCCGCACATATGCGAATACTCGGTGCCGTCGATGTAGATCAGGCCGGCATCGTATTCCGGGCTGGACGGCGGCGTGAGGAACACCCCGAACATGTCCTTGTGGCCACGCGGCTCGCGCATCAGCGCCATGCGCAGCCAGTCATAGTGCTGCTCCAGAAAGGCGCGCTTCTCCAGGATGGTGGACCCGGGGGGATAGGGAATCCCGCTGTGCACGATGCAAAGCGGCTCCCCTTCGGTGTGGGTGTAGATGACGTCGAACGCGTCTTGCTTGCGCATGGCTGGAGCTCCTTGCTGAAGGGTTGCGGAGTGGGTCATTTGCGGTCGGACAGCATGTCCAGGCCGATGGTCAAATCGAGGATCGCGATGGCCACCACGGCCACCACGATGGTCGCGCCCGAGACTGCGGCGATGGTCGGGTCGATGGTGTACTGCACGTAGTTGAAGAGCTTGACCGGGATTGTGTTGAGGTCCGCCGTGGTGTTGAAGATGGACAGCTCGACATTGATCCACGAGGAAATGAAGGCAAAGATGGCGCCCGTGACGATGCCCGGGCGGATCTGCGGCAGCACCACCAGGAAGAACGTGGTCCAGGGATTGGCGCCGAGGTCGTAGGACGCTTCTTCCAGCGCGCGCTGCTCGGGCGTCATCAGCGACAGCGTCGACCTCAGCACGAAGGGCGCGATGATGACGGTGTGCCCGATCAGCAGGGACAGGAAGCTGCGCGTGAGGCCGAAATAGCCGCCGAACTGCAGCAGCGCCGCGCCCAGCACGATGTGCGGCAGCACCAGCGGCGACATCAGCACGGCCGCGATGGCGCGCTTGCCGGGAAAGTCATGGCGCCCCAACGCCAGTGCCGCGGGCACGGTCAGCAGCAGCGCGCCGAGCGTGGCGGCCAGCGCGAGCGCCGTGCTGGTCGAGAACGCCGACACGTAGCTCGGATCGGACAGCATCGTGCGGTACCACTGCAGCGTCCAGCCCTGCGGCGGGAAGGCGAGGAAAGAGGAGGCCGTCAGCGAGCTGCCCAGGATCACCGCCAGCGGCAGCACCAGGTAGGCGAGCACGGCCCACGACACCAGCCGGATCAGGGTCCTGGCGATCATCGCCCACCTCCGCGGATTTCCCCGGCGCGGCCGGCAAGCGCGACCATGGCGAGGGTGAAGACCAGCAGGACGATGCTGAGCGCGCCGCCGTAGTGGACATCGAAGGTCGAGCTGTATTGCTGGAAGATCAGCATGGAGAGCACCGAGATGCGGCCGCCGGACAGCAGCGCCGGCGTGACGTAGGCGCTGACCGCCAGCGTGAAGACCATGATCGCGCCGGCCACCACGCCCGGCAGCGTGAGCGGGAAGGTGACATGGCGGAAGGTCGCGGCGGGGCCTGCGCCGAGGTCCGCCGAGGCCTGTTCGCAGCCGGGATCGACCCGCGCCAGCGCGTTGCCCACCGCCAGCACCACGAACGGCAGCAGCACATAGACCATGCCGATGATGATGCCGAGCTCGGTGCCGAGAAAACGCACCGGACGCTCCGCCAGGCCCGTCGCCAGCAGGCTCTGGTTGACCAGCCCGTTGCGCCCGAGCAGCACCATCCAGCCAAATGAACGCACGATATTGCTGGTGAACATCGGCACCACCAGCAGGATCACGCACACCCGGCGCCACGCACGCCAGCGCACCATGCGCACCAGGTACCAGGCCAGCGGATAGCCCAGCGCGACGCAGGCAAGCGTGGTCACGCAGGCAATGCGGAAGGTGACCAGGATCACGTCCCAGTGGTAGCTGTCCGCCAGCACGCGCACATAGTTGGCCAGCGTCCAGGCGTGAGGCTCGCCACTGGCAAGGCTCGCGGTCAGCACCACGGCCAGGGGCGCAAGGAAGAATGCCGCGAAGAACGCCAGCGGCGCCGCCAGCATCAGCCCGAGCATCGCGTGCGGGTGCCTCATGCCGGCTCCCCGATCAGATGCAGGTGCGCGGGATGAAAGCCCAGCCGCACCTCGCCGCCCGGGCGCAGGCCCGCGGCGGGCAAGCCCGCTGCGCGCGCCACCATGAGATGCCCGCCCACATCGGCGCGGATCATGGTGTGGCTGCCCACGCTGGCGACATCGGCCAGCACGCCGGACCAGGCGCACAGTTGCGCATCGCCGGCGCCGGTGCCGTCCAGCAATTGCAGATGCTCGGGGCGCAGCACGGCCACGCCGCGCGGCGCCATGCCCGGCTGCATGGCGGGCACGGTGCGCCCGGCCACGGCAAGCCGGATCTCCTGGCTGCCGGAGGCCTCGTAGCCGATCAGGTTGGCGTCGCCGATGAACTCGGCGACGAAGCGCGTGGCGGGCGCGCGGTAGATCTCGGTGCCGGCGCCGATCTGCTCGATGCGCCCCGCGTGCATGACCACGATGCGGTCGGCCATGGTCATGGCTTCTTCCTGGTCATGCGTGACGAACACGAAGGCGATGCCCAGCTTTTCCTGGAGCTGCTTGAGCTCCAGCTGCATATGCTTGCGCAGCTTCATGTCCAGCGCGGAGAGCGGCTCGTCGAGCAGCAGCAGCTTGGGCCGGTTGACGATGGCGCGCGCCAGCGCCACGCGTTGCTGCTGCCCGCCGGACATCTCGCGCGGATAGCGCTCGCCGAGCGCCGCCAGGCCCACCATCTCCAGGGCCTGCATGGCGCGCGTGCGCGCCTCGGCGCGCGGCGCGCCCTGGCGGCGCGGGCCGTAGGCCACGTTGTCCAGCACGCTCATGTGCGGGAACAGCGCATAGTTCTGGAACACCGTGTTGAGCGGGCGCCGGTAAGGCGGCAGCTGCGTGACGTCCTGGCCATCGATCAGGATGCGCCCGCTGTCCGGCGCCAGGAAGCCCGCGATGGAGCGCAGCAGCGTGGTCTTGCCGCAGCCGCTGGGGCCCAGCAGGGCGACGAACTCGCCCTGCCGGATATCCAGGCGGATATGGTCCAGCGCCGTATAGGCGCCGAAGCGCTTGCAGACGGCATCGATGCTCAGCAGATCAGACATCACTCGCTCCCACCCTAGCGCTTGCGCGCGACCTGCCGGTTCCACGCATCGGTGATCTCGGCGCGCCGCGCGTTGATGACGCTCCAGTCGAACAGGCTCAGGCTGTCCACCGAACCGTTGACGCCCCACGGCAGCTTGCGCGCCACGTCGGCCGGTACCGTGACGCCCTGCACGGCCGGTCCCAGATAGAGCTTGGTCGCCAGGCAGGTAGCCGCTTGCGGCGTCAGCGCGGTGTCGATGAACTTCTCGGCGGCGACCTTGTTGCGCGAGCCCTTGACCAGGTGCAGGCGCGCATCGGTTGCCCATGCGCCCTCCTTCGGCACCACGAAGCCGATGGGCACGCCCTTGTCGATCAGGTCCCAGGCGCCTACGTTGAAATGCGCGCCGATCACGGCTTCGCCGCTCTGGAAGGCATTGGTGGCCGCGCCCGAGCTGTCGAAGAACAGGGCGGTATCGAGCGCCGCCAGCTTGGCGTAGACCGGCGCCAGGTTGGCCGCGTCCGCGCCCCACACCTTCGCCATGAACACCACGAACGGCACCCCGGACGAATTGGCCGGCGACGGCACGGCCACCGCGCCCGCGTACTCCGGCTTCCACATGTCCTTCCAGCTGGTGGGTGCCGGCCTGACCGACTTGGTGCTGTAGGTCAGTCCCAGCGAGTAGTAGCCGGAGCCCACGGCATAGCTGGTGCCGCCGTTGCGATACACAGCCTTGGGCAGCACGTTCTTCAGGTTGGGGATCGCCGCGGGATCGAGGTTGTCCAGCACGCCGGCCTGGTAGGCCAGCTCACTGATGCCGCCGTCCATCCACGCGACATCGATGGCGGGCGCGGCCTTTTGCTGCTGCAGCTTGGCCAGGGTCGTGGTGGAGGTGCCGATCTCCGGCGTCACCGCGATCCCGGTGGCCTTCGTAAATGGCTCCGCCACGCAGCTGCGGAACGCGTCGCCCCAGTTGCCGCCGTACATGGCGACGGTCAGTTTCGCCGGCTGCGCGGCCGCGCCCGGCGACCACGCCGTGGCGGTTGCCGCTGCGGCGACGGCCAGCGCGGCGCGGATGGTACGGTAGGTCTCGGATCCCATGTCATGTCCCCAGAAAGGTTCTTGCGTTGCGACCACAGATGCATGTTGCGCGTTGGCAGCCCGTCCGAGCTTGCAAGCCGTGGCCATAAAGTTGAATAATTGCGTCATGCCAATCCCGCCTTCCGCCAGTACCGGCGCCAGCACCGGCGCCAGCACCGGCCCACACGAACCGGATCCCCCCGCGCCCGTCGGGCAAGGGGGTAAACCCGAGCTGAACGTCGGCTTCGTCCTGCTGCACCAGTTCACGCTCGCGGCCTTCTCCGGACTGATCGACGTGCTGCGCCTGGCCGCCGACCACGGCGGGCGCAGCCGCCAGATCCACACCAGCTGGCGCGTGATGAGCATGGACGGCCTGCCGCGCACCTCGAGCGCCGGCGTGACCGTGCAGGTCAACGGCGCCCTCAGCGCCGACCCCGGCGAGTTCGACTACGTGGCGGTATGCGGCGGCAACGACTACCCCAACACCTACATGCCGCCCGCGCTGCGCGACTGGCTGCGGCTGGCGGCGGCCAGCCGGGTGCGCATGCTGGGCATCTGTACCGGGACATTCGCGCTGGCGCAGGCCGACCTGATCGGATCGCGCTCGGTCTGCGTGCACTGGAACGTGCTCGACGCCTTTCGCGATCGCTATCCGCGCACGCGCGCCGTGGTGGACCATCTCTTCGTCGATGAGGGCGACCTGATCACCTGCGCCGGCTCGACCGCCGCGATCGATCTCGGGCTGTACCTCGTATCCCGCCATTGCGGCAGGGAGAAGACCCAGCAGGCGGTGCGCCACATGATGCTGCAGGGCATGCGGCCGGCCAAGCTGCCGCAGGCGCATTTCTATGCCGACCTGGCGCACATCAAGGACATCCGCGTACGCCAGGCCGCCCACTATATCGAGCAGCGCATCGACAACCCGCCTTCGCTGGATGCCATCGCCCGCTACGTGGGCGTGGGGCGGCGGCAGCTCGAACGCGCCTTCCACGAGGCCATCGGCGTCTCGCCGATGGCGTTCCAGCGCACGCTGCGGCTGGAGTATGGCAGCTGGCTGCTGCGCAACAACCCGGCCAGCATCACGCAGATCGCACTGGATTGCGGCTTCGCCGACGGCGCGCATTTCTCGCGCGACTTCCGCGCGCGGTTTGGCGTCTCGCCGCGCCAGTTCCTGCAGCAGGGGCAGGACGGCGCAGCGCCGGCGCCGGCGCTCGCCGAGCCCGGCATATGAAACGTTTCAGGCGAGTGCCGCACTGTCGCGGGCAGGACACCGGCCGCGCGATTCGCGTGCGCATGGCGGCGCCCTTCGTGTGCGCGCCGGGCAGGGGCAAGATCCTCCGCGGGCGGGCGTGTTTCGGCCAGGGCGCGAAGCCGCGTTCGCCGGGCCTGGCGACGGCCTGAGATTCCCGCGGCCCCTCGCCGCTGGCGGGCGAGGGGCAGCCAGCATCAGCGATGCGGGCGTTGCGGGCAGGCCGGGCGCGCGCGCCGCAATGGCTTTCAGAACAGCTTGGTAAACACCCAGAACAAAGACCCCGACAGCAAGATCGCCGCCGGCAGCGTCAGCACCCAGGCCATCGCCAGGTTGCGGATGGTGGACATCTGCAAACCCGAGCGGTTTGCCGCCATGGTGCCGGCCACGCCTGACGAAAGCACGTGAGTGGTGGACACCGGCAGGCCGAAGGCGTCGGCCGCGCCGATGGTGGCCATGGCCACGAGTTCGGCGCAAGCCCCCTGCGCATAGGTCAGGTGGGTCTTGCCGATCTTCTCGCCCACGGTGACCACGATGCGCTTCCACCCGACCATGGTGCCGAGGCCGAGCGCGATGGCCACGGCCACCTTGACCCACAGCGGGATGAACTTGGTGGCGGTGTCGATTTCCCGCTTGAAGGCGCCCAGGTTTTCCCTGGTGGCGGCATCGAACCTCACCGTGCTTTCCTTCTCCAGCAGACGGATGGCTTCGGACGCGAGGTACATTTCGTTGCGGACGTTGGCCACCGAGGTCGCCGGCACGCCAGCCAGGCTGTCGTGCGCGCGCACCTGGTCGCCGATCTTGCCGGCGATGCTGGCGAGGGCGGGCACCACGTCGGCGTTGAATGCGCGCGTACGCAGGTAGTCCGACAGCACGCCATGCGGATCGGCGGGTGCCGCCACCGGTGCCGGCAAGCTGCGTTGCAGGGCGTCGCTGGTGACCTGCGCCACTGCCGCGAAACGGGTGGTCTCGTCCACGGGCATGGCGCGGTTCAGGGCATAGGAGATCGGCACGGTGCCGACCAGGATCAGCATGATCAGGCCCATGCCCTTCTGTCCATCGTTGGAGCCGTGCGCGAACGACACGCCGGTGCAGGTGAGCACCAGCAAGCCACGGATCCACCAGGGCGGAGCCTTGTTGCCCTGGGGCTCGGCGTACAACTCAGGGCGCCTGACCAGCGCGCGCAGCAGCAGCAACAGCAGTGCCGCGCAGCCGAAGCCGACCAGCGGCGAGAGCAGCAACGAATAGCCTACCTTGATGGCCTGCGGCCAGTCCACGCCGCTGGTGCCGTCCCGCCCGTGCATCAGCGCATTGGCCACGCCCACGCCGATGATGGAGCCGATCAGCGTATGGGACGACGAAGCCGGCAGGCCGAGCCACCATGTGCCGAGGTTCCAGATGATGGCGGCGATCAGTAACGCGAACACCATCGCGAAACCGGCCGAGGAACCCACCTGCAATATCAGTTCCACCGGCAGCAGCGAGATGATGCCGAACGCCACCGCGCCGCTCGACACCAGCACGCCGAGGAAATTGAACAAGCCGGACCACACCACCGCGAAGTGCGGCGGCAGGGAGTTGGTGTAGATCACGGTGGCCACGGCGTTGGCCGTGTCGTGGAAGCCGTTGACGAACTCGAAGCCCAGGGCGATCAGCAAGGCCACGCCGAGCAGCAGGATAGGCAGCCAGGTCGACGGCATGGACTGCGCCGAGGACACATCGTGCACCAGGCTCACGCCCGTGTAGGCGATGCCTCCCGCCAGCAGCAACAGGAAAGCCAGGCCGGCGAGCTTGCCGGGGCGGTGGTCCAGGTTGGGGCGCAGGCGCCGGGCGCCGGCATCGGGCGTCGCTTCGATGTTGTTCATGTTCCGCTCCCTCAAGGACGAAGCGCCATCGTCCTGCCGGAACATGACATTTCCGTGACACGAGTCACGCACGAATCACAAAGCCACCGGACAATTTCGCGCCACGCCGGGCACGCGGATGCCAGCGCGGGCGCCTAGGATTCCAGCGCCAGGCGCAGACGCTCCAGCGCGTGATCCCATTGGCGCGCGATCAGTTCGAGCGAGCGGCGCGCGGCTTCGATCTGTGCCGGATCGAAGGCCCACTGGCGCTCGCGCCCGACCTTGATGTCGTGGACCAGGCCCACCTGCGCCAGCGCGTGCAGGTGCTTGGTGATGGCCTGCCGCGAGATGTCGCTGCCGGCGGTCAGCTGGGCGATGGACATGGCGCCGCCGGCACACRGCGCGGCCACTAGGCGCAGGCGGGTTTCGTCGCCGAGCGCGGCGAAGACCGACGCGGACTTGCGCAAGTCCGCGCCCACCGCGCCCACCGCGCTGACGTCACTGCGCGGCAACATGCTTTTCGATATTGCGCATCTGTCCCTCCCAGCCGTTGCTGTTCATACGGAACGCTTCCAGGCGGCGCCCCGGCGGCACGTTATCGAAGCCCGATTCCACCACGCGCAGCAGCGTGCCACCTGGCACGGGCTCCAGTTCGAAGACGACCAGCGTGGTCGGCTCCGCCGAGTAATCGCGCCCCGCTTCCACCGCGGCCGGATGCCAGCGCCAGGCAAACAGGCGCTCAGGCTCCATGCGCTCGATCCAGGCTTCGAACACCACATGCTCGAAGCCCGGGTAAGTGATCTGGCCCCGCACCGGCTGCCCGACGACAAAGGACTTGCCGCGCAGGTCCACGCAGAACCACTTGCCGAATTCCTCGGCATCGGACAAGGCTTGCCAGACGCGCGCGGGCGACGCCTTGAGCAGGATCTGACGTTCAATGCGATCAGTGGATGAGTCCATCATGCAATCTCCGATTGGGCCGGCCCGGGCGCCAGGYGGACATCCGCCGTATCCGCGAATGGTTGCGGATAACCGCCCTCATGCAACCCAGTGGTTGCATATTAGGTGACGCCCACGCAAAGCGCAATCGAACGGCTGCATTTCTCGCAGCGTGGACTTACATCGGCTCGAGCACCGACAGGATATTGCCGGCCGGGTCCTTGAACCAGGCGATGACCGGGCCGCCCTCGCCACGCGAGATGCCGCGCGCGTCGGTCTTGACGCCGGGCAGGTCGTAGCTCTCGAACCGCACGCCGCGCTGGGCGAGCTTGTCCACTGCGCGCTCCACGCTCTCCACGGGGAAGTTGAGCACGGTGAAGGTCGCCGCCACATGGCCGGGCTTCGGGTAGAGCAGCACGGAGTTGCCACCCGCCAGGTTCAAGGTCAGCAGGCCGCCGGATTGGGACACCTCGAGTCCGAGCACGCCACCGTAGAAATCCACGGCCTTGGCAATGTCGTCGACGGAATACCCGCTGAATGCATGGCTGTCTCGCAGCATGGTCCGCTCCTTGGAGAACACCCTTGGCCCAGTATTGTTCAATGCGGCAGCGGACTCAAGGCGCGCCGGTGGCGCGAAGGCGGCGATAGAATGCGGCTTCTCAACGAAGGGACGCGAGGAGCGCGACGATGTCATCTGCCCTGCTGGTAATCGACGTTCAGGAAGGCCTGTTCGGGCCTGCGCCGCAGCCGGCGTCGGCCGACGCTGTCATCGGCAATATCAACGCGCTGATCGCGCGTGCGCGCGGCAAGGACGTCCCGGTCATATTCATCCAGCACGAAACCCGCGAGGACGAGCTGCGCTTCGATACGCCGGGGTGGCAGCTTGTGGCGGCGCTCGATGCGCGGGCTCACGATCATTTCATCCGCAAGACCACGCCGGATTCCTTCCTTCGCACCGAACTGGGCGCCTTGCTGTCCACGCTGGCGGTTTCGCACGTGGTGCTGTGCGGCTATGCCACGGAGTTCTGCGTCGACACCACGGCGCGACGCGCCGCGGCGCTGGGTCTCGATGTCACGCTGGCGGCGGACGCGCACACGACCCACGACAAGCCGCATGCGAGCGCGGAGATGATCCGCGTGCACCACAACGCCACGCTACCGTCGATTTCCAGCTTCGGCAGCAAGATCGCCGCGCACGCGGCGGCGCAAGTGGATCTTCGCGCCTGAGCGGCGGCGCGCCGCCGCTCAGGGTTTTGCCAGCAACCGGATCAGCGCGTCGATCTCGCCCGCGCAGGCCTTGGCGGCGAGCGTCTCGGCGGCCCGGTAGAGGCGGACCACGTCCTCTCCCACGGGAGTCAGCACCGTGCCGCCGCCCTGCGAGCCGCCGTGCTCGGAATCCACGGCGGGCTGCGCCAGCGCGCGGTTGATCTCGTTGAGCAGGTCCCAGGCCCGCTTGTAGGACATGTCCAGGCGCCTGGCGGCGGCGGAGATGGAGCCGCATTCGCGGATCGCCTCGAGCAAGGCGATCTTGCCGGGGCCGATGGCGATGGTGTCGCCCAGCATGATGCGCATGCGCAGGAGTGCCTGCGGTTTGTCCGGGCTGACGGATGTGCGGGAGCGGGCAAGTTTGACCATGGCGGCATGGTAACTCGCCCGGGCCTTGCGGCGAAACAGGCGCGTGGCGCGAGTCCATCCGCTCGCGCCCCCCGGACTGCCTTCGCCGCAACCAGCCGGACCTGATCGCCTATGAGATGGATGGCGCGCCGCTGGGCGCCAGCGGCTTTGCCCGACTGGTGGTGCCTAATGCCTAATGACGGCAAGGCCGGCCGCTACGTCTCCAGGCTGACCAGCCTGGAGGTGTTCGCGGCGCCGCCCGCCCGCTGACGCTGCGCGCCGGCGGTCTCAGGCGCGCGTGGCCAGCAGCACGCTGGAAGCCTTGAAGATGGCGACGGCTGCGCCGCCCTGCTTCAGGCCGAGGCTGGTGACGCTGTCGTTGGTGATGATGGCCACGATCTCGCCGCCCTGCGGCAGGCCGATGGCAACCTCGGAATTGACGGCGCCGGTCTTGATGCCCGACACCGTGCCCGCGAGCTGGTTGCGGGCGGACAGCAGCATGCCCGGATCGGCCACGCCGACGATCACGGACGAAGCCTTGATCAGGGCGATGGCCTCCTTGCCGACGGCCAGGCCCAGCCGCTTGGTGCTCGCCCCGGTGATGGTGGCGACGATGCGTACCCCGCCGGCGACCTCCAGTTCGATTTCGTCGTTGACCGCACCATTGTGAATGGCGCTGACCTTGCCGCTCAGCTGGTTTCTTGCGCTGGTGTTCATATTCACCTCTCTCTTCGCATTGTTATGACGGCCGCGCCGGGGCGCTGGCGGGGAGCGCGCACTCCACCTTGCCGATCATACCGCCTTTGCAAACGCGATCTGCCGCCACGCAATGCTCGTTATATTCAATGGTATATTTCGCCGATACGGCAGTGTTTCCGCGCCTGGCTGGCGGCGCGGCACCCGGCCTTTCTTCTTCCACGCGAGGTTCCGCATGCACGCTCCCCCGTTTCGCCTGGCCCGCGCCAATGGCATCGAGGCGGCGCTCGGCAACAAGCCAGCCGCCGCCTGCTGCACGCCGTCGGCGCCGCACGCGGCTGGCGGAACTGGACTCGCACCTGCACTGCTCGATCATCGGCACCTGCATGACCACCGGCGAGCTGCGCAAGCTGGTGCCGCGCTTTGCCGCGCTGGAGCGCCAGCGCACGACCGACCTGGAGATCCATCACGAGGCGGTCAAGCTCGCCGGCGCCGGCGGCGAGGGCTGCAAGGCCCTGCAAAAGGCACTGGACGAGCGCTATGCGCTGGCGCTGCGCCGCTTCAGCGCCGCCAGGGGTGCCCAGGCCGTGCTGGGACTCTGGCAGGATGCGGTGGCCAGCGGCGATATTCCGCCGGCCTACTGGGCCGTGATGACCCATCCGGAGGCCAGCGTCGCGGTGCGCCAGGCCGCCTTCGGCGAGGTGCATATGCTGTCGCACCTGGTGGGCGCCGCCAACCGCGCCGATATCCGGCGGCTGATGGCGCTGGAAGCGGAGAACGGGGCGCTGCGCGACAAGCTCGAGCGCCAGCAGGAACGCCTGCAGGAGATGAGCGCACGGCACGATGCGGCAACGCGCCAGACCGCCGAGCTTGGCGACAGGCTCACCCAGCTGGCCGCGCGCGAGCCGGCGCATGCCGAACTCCACGCGCTGCGTGAAACGCTGGCCGCGCGCGCAGACGATGCCGCGCTGCAGGCCAGCCGCCGCGAAGCCGCGGAGCAACGCGTGCTGCAAGAGCAGGACGCGGCGCGGGAGCTGCGCGCGCAGCTCGAAGACGCGCTGGCCCAGCTCAAGATCAGCCGCGCCGAGGCGCTGGCCATGGAACATGCCGTGCTGTCGGCCGATGGCAACGGCGAGCAGGCGCAGGATCGCCATCCGGGACTGCGCCTGCTGCAAGGCAAGCGCATCGTCTACGTGGGCGGGCGCCCCGGCTCCAACAACACACTGAAATCGCTGGTGGAATCGACCGGCGGCCAGCTGGTGCTGCACGACGGCGGCATCGAAGACCGCAAGGGCCTGCTGGCCGCGACGGTAGCGCGCGCCGACATGGTGGTGTTCCCGGTCGACTGTATCGACCACGATTCCATGAGCACGATCAAGCGTGTCTGCGACCGCCATCAGGTCGCCTACTATCCCCTGCGCACCGCCAGCGTCGCCAGCTTCGTGGAACTGGCGAGCCGCGTGGCAATGCCGCCATCCGGCCTTCCGGATGCGGCCGCCACCGCGCGCATGCCGTCGCCGGTGCCAGAGCGGGCAGCGTAGCCGCGGCCGCCTGCCGGCGGCACCGCCTTCCTGCGTTCCTAAGCCTTGCGCTTCCTGCCTTGCGCGGCAGATCCCATGTCGAGTTCCACCCAGGCCGGCGCATGGTCGCTTGCCTGCGGCTCGCCGCGCACCCAGCGGTCTACGCCCGCCGCGCGCAAGCGCGGCGCGAGGCCGGCACTGAGCAAGAGATGATCGATGCGCAGTCCCGAGTCGGTCTGCCAGTGCTGGCGAAAGTAATCCCAGAACGTATAGACCCGCGTCTCGCCGAAGTACGCGCGCAGGGCGTCGGTCCAGCCTTGCTCCAGCAGGCGCTGGTAGCAGGCGCGGGTCTGCGGCTGCAGCAAGGCATCCTTGCGCCATGAGCGCGGATTGTAGATGTCCGCGTCGGTCGGCACCACGTTGAAGTCGCCGGCGATGACCACCGGCAGGCCGCTCTCATGGAGGCTGGCCGCATGGGTGATCAGGCGCTCGAACCAGGCGAGCTTGTAGTCGAACTTCGGTCCAGGCTGCGGGTTGCCGTTGGGCAGGTACAGACAGGCCACCAGTACGCCCTGCACCGCGGCTTCCAGGTAGCGGCTGTGGGCGTCGTCAGCATCGCCGGGCAAGCCGCGCCGGCATTCGACGGGATCTACGCCCCTGGCAAGGATCGCTACGCCGTTCCACGATTTCTGGCCATGCCAGACCGCGCCGTACCCCGCCGCATGGATCTCGCCGACCGGGAATGCCGCGTCGTCCGCCTTCAGCTCCTGCAGGCAGGCCACGTCCGGCGCCTCGCGCGCCAGCCACGCCAGCAAGGCGGGGAGCCGGGCGCGGATGCCATTGATGTTGAAGGTGGCGATCGTGAGCCGGGCCATCGGATGAACCTCCGCACAGGCTGTGCAAGGGCGCGCTGCGCCATGCTTTCTTCGTGCCTGGCGGCCTCAGAAAATTCCTACGCGCGTTCGATCTGTTTGGGAAATTTCCCCACTTACATTGGGAAATTTCCCAAAATCATGCGGGAAAAGGCGGGATAAAGTCCAGCCTGTTATCAGCAAGTTCCACCCAGAATCGTTCGCGCTTTTTGTTGGCGCCTCCCCGCATGACAACCCACCCACGCCTGACCGCGCCAGGCCGCCGCAAGGCACGGCGCGGGTCTCCGGCATGCCCGTCCGCCCAGGCCCGGCCGGATGGGCAAGCCAGCCTCGCATGATCAACCGGGGGCGCGCCAGGGACCGCCCCGGAATTTCGCCAGCACCTTGTACCGTCCCGGCCACGTCATTGCCGCCGGCTGTGACGCGATTGCCCGGATGCGCCGTCGACACGAGCACATAACCGCACCTGAAACAACACAATGCGAATAGATCGACGCTTCCGGCTGCTTGCCGCCTTTATCTTCGCCACCACGGTAGGGCTCGCGGGTTACCTGCTGCTGCTGGGATGGCAGAGCTATAACGCCGCGCAAGAGACCGAACCGGTGCTGAACCTGTTCAACTCGGTGCTGGTCGCGGCAGAAAAGGCTTCTGCGGAGCGCGGGCCTTCGAACGCCGTGATGGGCAGCGATTCGCCCGTGCCGGCCAGCAAGCAGGAAGCGCTCACCCGTGCACGCGCGGAGACCGACCGCGCGCTGGGCGCCGCGGTCTCGCATCTCGACGCCATGCCGTGCGCGCACTGCCCGGCCAGCGCCAAGCTCCTGAGGGAGATCCACGCGCAACTGCGCGACGCGCGCGCGGGTGTCGACCGGATTGCGCAGACGCCGCGCCCGGGACGCACCACCGACGGACTGTGCACCGTGCTGGGCACCATGTTCACCGCCACCGCCGACATCATGCGGATTTCCGACGAAGTCATGTTCGACCTGATCCGCGCGGAGCCGCTGACCGCCGAGCACGCAGGCATTGCGCGCCTGTCCGCCGAGCTGCGCGAGCAGGCCGGACGCGCCGGCTCCGTGTTCACTCCGGCACTCACCGCGCACCGGGCGCTGTCCGCGGAGGAGCGGCGCGAACTGTGGACCGAGACTGGCAGGATTCGCGCGCTGGGCGAGCTGATCACGATGCGCGCCCGCGACGACAAGGCCACGCGCCGCCCCTCCGTGATGGCCATCCACGAAATGGCATCGAGCTACTTCACCGACGGCGTTGCCTATCTCAACGAGGTCGCCGCGCTGCCGCCGCACGACCTGCGCTACCCGTCGACCGCGGCCTTTGCCGAGCGCTACGTCCCGACCATGGCCGCCATCATCCGCGTGCGCGATGCGGAGATCGCCTCCGCCATGCATATCGTGCGCCAGCAGGAAGCCGCCGCCGGCGCCAAGCTGCGCCTGCTGTGCGGCATCATCGGCATGGCGCTGCTGGCGCTCGGCGTCATCATCGTCATGTTCGCGCGCCGCATCATCCGCCCGCTGTCCGGGGCCACGGAGGCCATACGAAGCATCGCCGGGGGCGACTACAACCTCACGCTGCCGTCGGCGCGGCGCGGCACCCAGATCGGCGCCCTGCTGCATTCCGTGCAGGTGCTGCGGCGCGCGGCGATCGCCAGGGAGGAACTGGAGGCCGACCGCAACCTGCTGATCAGGCAGTTGCAGGACGCCGCCGCGCAGGAGCGCGCCCAGGCCGAGGCCCTGATGCAGGCCAGGGATGCCGCGGAGGCGGCGCTACACGCCAAGGACAGTTTCCTGGCCATGATGAGCCATGAGATCCGCACGCCGATGCACGGCATGCTGGGCCTGCTGGAGATGCTGATCGATACCGGGCTGGACGACCACCAGCGGCATCTGGCCCAGGTGGCCAACAGCTCCGGCGAGGCCCTGCTGCAGATCCTCAACGACATCCTCGACTATGCCAAGATCGGCGCCGGCAAGATGAAGATCGTCGAGACCGGGACCGATCTGCGCGAGCTGATCGAGGGCGCGGTATTCCTGCTGTCCGGCAACGCCTGCGAGAAGGGCCTGCGGATGAACATCTGCATCGATTCCGGCATCGCGGCACGCTATCTCGCCGATGCCGTGCGCATCCGCCAGATCCTGCTCAACCTGATCTCCAACGCCATCAAGTTCACGGTGCAAGGCAGCATCAGCGTGAGCGCCGCGCAGGTGGAAAGCGCGCACGGGCACGAGATGATCGAGATCACCGTGAGCGACACCGGCATCGGCATCCCGGCCGGGGCGCTGCACATGCTGTTCGAGCCGTTCGAGCAGGTCGACGGCCACTCGACCCGGCGCTTCAGCGGCACCGGGCTCGGGCTGACGATCTGCCGGCAACTGGCCGAACTCATGGGCGGCCAGCTCGAGATCAGCAGCACCGAAGGCAACGGCACCTCGGTGACGCTGCGGCTGACGATGCAGGTGGATTGCGACAACTACGAGTTCCCGCAACTGGCCAACAGGAAGATTGCGATTGCCGTGGACGAGCCCGCCGCGGTGATGGCGCTCAAGCACTACGCCCGCGCCGCCGGCATGCGCCCCTTCGTGGTGGGCGCCCAGGACGAATACCATGCGCCGCTGCGCATCGTGGGGGCGGCCGGAGCGCATCATCCCGGCGATATCCTGCTGGTGCGCAAGGGCGGCCGGCCGGCCGGCACGGGTAGCGGCAGCCCGGTCGTGCTGCACGACAATCCCATCGCCTGGAGCGCCTTCATCGGCGCCTGCCAGGAGGCGCTGCCGAGCGGCCACGGCGGCAATCCCGGCGCGGAGGTCGCACCGTCCGGCGAGCCGGCGCCGGCGGACAGGAAGGCGGCGCGCATCGTGGTGGCGGAGGATCACCGCGTCAACCAGCTGCTGCTCAAGACCCAGCTGCGGCAGCTCGGCTACGACAACGTGGTGATCTGCGACAACGGCGAAGGCGCCTGGAAGGCGCTGCACGCGGCGCCGACGGACCTGCTGATCACCGACCTCTACATGCCGGGCATGGATGGCTTTGCCCTGGCCAGGCAGTTGCGCGCGAGCAAGGATGGCAGGCACACCCCGATCATCGCGGTGTCGGCATCGACGCTCGCCGAAGAGGAGCATCGCAGCCGCGCCGCGGGCATCGACGTCTTCCTGGGCAAGCCCGCGTCGATGCAGGAGCTCAAGCAGGCACTGCGGCAGGTCCTGGCGCAGCGCTGAGGCCCGCGCCTCCGTGCGGCCGGCCTACTCCTGCTGCGTCGCGGTGCCGGACAGGCTTGCCGGCCGGATCCAGCGTTCCAGGCACGCCTGCAATATGTGCAGCTGCGCGGGCTTGAACAGGCATTCGTCCATGCCGGCGTCCAGGCAACGCTGCATTTCCGCGGCTTCGGTGCTTGCGGTGATGGCGACGATCGGCAGATGGGGCCGCCCCTTGCCGGCTTCGCCCGCTCTCGCGGCCTCCCGCGCACGCACTTGCGCAGCCAGTTCGTAGCCGTTCATCACCGGCATGTGGCAATCCGTGATCAGCAGGGCGTAGTCCGTCTCGCCCAGCGCCGCCAGCGCCTGGCCGCCATCGACGACAGCGTCGCTGGCATAGCCGAGCACCTTGAGCTGGCGCTGCAGCAGGATGCGGTTGGTGGGATGATCCTCGGCGACCAGGATCAGCCGTCCTTGGGCAAGCGCCGCCTCGCGCGAGAGCGCCGGCACGCCGGCCGGCCCTGTGGTGGCGCGCTCGGCGCCGCGCGCGGCGCTCCCGCCCGGCGCGGCCAGCGAGGCCGCCTTGAGGCCCCGCCAGGTCAGCGGATTGACGCTCAGGCGCACATCGCCTCGCGTCAGGCGGTAGCCGGCCAGCTTGGGCTTGTCGGTGATGTGGATCACCGCGGGCGCGGCGGCGCCAGCCTGTACGGGTAGCGGCGCGCCGTCGTCGAGGAAGAGCAGGTCAAAACCCGCGCGCGCTTGCCTGCCCGTCGGTTGCGCGCCGCTAACCGGGTCGCTATCCGGGCCGCTATCCGGGTCGCTATCCGGGCCGCTATCAGCGCTGTTATCCGCACCGTTATCCGCATCCGCGCCGGCCGCCCGCAGCAGATGCGCCAGGGCATGCGCGACCCCGGCATCGCTCACCCGGATCGCGGCGCGGCGCCCGGCCAGCGGGCGGTCCGCATAGGCCTTTTCCCTGACCGGCAGCGTCAGCCGGACTTCCACCTGCGTGCCGACGCCCGGCTCGCTCTCCAGCGTGATCTCGCCGTGCATCAGCACCAGCAGCCTGCGGCAGATCGACAGCCCCAGGCCGGTGCCGCCGAAACGCCGCGTGGTGGAGGAGTCCGCCTGCATGAAGGGCTCGAACAGCCGCGCCCGCTGGTCCGGCGCGATGCCGACGCCGGTGTCGCTGATGCGGCAGACGATGGTCTGCGCGCCATTGCGCTCGCCGGCTACCTCGACGGCGAAACTGACCGTGCCGCGCTCGGTGAACTTGATCGCATTGCTGAGCAGGTTGAAGAATATCTGGCGCAGGCGCACGCTGTCGCCGAGCACCACGGCGGCCACATCCTCGCTAACATCGAGCCGCATCAGCAGGCCCTTGTCGTGCGCGCGCGTGGCAAGCAGTCCCAGCGCATTGTCGCAAAGCTCGCGCAGGTCCAGCGGCAGCCACTCGATGTCGATGCGGCCGGCTTCGATCTTGGAGTAGTCGAGGATATCGTCCAGGATCTGCAGCAAGGCCCCGGCCGAGTCCTCGATCATGCCGACGGTGGACGCCTGTTCACGGCTCAGCTCGGTATGGCCGAGCAGTTCGACCAGCCCCAGCACCCCGCTCATGGGCGTGCGGATCTCGTGGCTCATCATGGCCAGGAAGTTGTCCTTGGCGCGGGAAGCCGCCTCGGCGGTGTCGCGCGCGCTGCCCAGCGCGGCGGCGCGCGCGTGTTCTTCGGTGGTGTCGGTCCAGTAGCCGTTCCACAACGTGCTGCCGTCGTCCTCGCGGCGTGGCACCGCGTGCAGCCGCGCCCACTGCAAGCCGCCCCTGCCAAGCAGGCGCACCTCGTGATTGACCGGCTGCAGGATCTCGCCCGCGCGGGTGACCGCTTCGCGCAGGGGCCCGGCGTGCTCCGGATGGATGCAGGCCCGCACGCGCGCGGTGTCGGCAACGATTTCCTCGGCATCGAGCCCGAACAGCTCCTGCGTATTGCCGCTGACCCACACGAAGGCAAAGTCCTCGCCCTGTGCCTGGCGCATCTGGAACACCGTGGCCGGCAGGTGCCGCGTGACGTCGATCAGCCGCGCTTCGGCCTTGCGCGCCTTGAGCTCGGCCAGGCGGATCTCCGAAACCTCCACCGCCGAGCAGATGATGCCGCCGGCATCCGCCTCGTTCGGGGCGAATGGCTGCAGCCAGCAAATAAAGTGCCGCGCGTGCCCGGCCGTGCCCTGGAAATCGAGCGCGATATGGCGCATCTCCCCGGCCAGCAATGCTTCGCGGATCGCGCGGTCCAGCGTCGCGCTGATCTCGGCGCCCCACACCTCGGCCTCGTTCTGCAGGCGGCCGACCAGATCCTCCTGCTTCACGTCCAGCAAGGACGCAAACGCCGCATTGACCGCCAGGTAGCGGCCCTGCTTGTCCATCACCGCAAGGGGCACGGGCACGGCATCGATCAGCGTCGACTGGAAGCGCTGCTGCACGGAGACCTTGCGCTCGACTTCGCGCCGGCCCGCCACCTCCCTGCGCAACAGGTACTGCGAGCGCAGGAGGATGGCGACAACGCACAGCAGCGCCGCGAACGGCAGCCCGGCACGCTCCAGTATCTGCCGCCACGATGGCTCGAGCACGTAGCTGGCCGCCATGTAGCGCTGCTGGATATCGAGCCGGCGCTGGTCCGGCAGCGCCGAGAGGGCCCGGTTGACCAGCGGCAGCAGGCGTGCCGACAGCGCCGGCGACACGGCGAAGCCGATATCCAGCAGACGCTCCCCGGAGCCGATGACGCGCAACTTGCCGGCGAAACTGCGCTGCAGCTCGACATCGGCCGAGGCCAGGTCGTCGACATAGACATCGGCATTGCCGCTCGCCACGCTGTCCAGGGCCGCATGGACGCTCGCGGCCGTCGACAGGCGCGCGCCGGGGACTTCCGTGCGGACCATGTCGCCCACGCCGCCCGCGGCGGTGACGACAACGCGCAGCCCTTCGATGTCCTTGAGATGCCCGATCGCCGGCGCCGACTGCCGGCCCACGATCACCACGGGAAATGCCGCATACGGACGCGAAACCGGCAGAGCGCGCAAGCCGGAATCGTGCGGGGCGGCCACGGCCATCAGGTCCAGGCCACCGCTGTGCATGGCCTCCACGGTCTTGCCGAAGCTCGCCGAAGGCACACGCTGGAAGCGCAGGCCAAGCGCCTCGCCCAGGTAGCCCAGGTAGTCGAGCGCAATCCCGCTTGGACGGCCGCTTTCATCGAGATAACTGTACGGCGCCAGCCCGACGTCGAAGCCTACCCGCAGGGGCGGCAGCGCGCTCAGGAAGGCGCGTTCCTCGGGCGCCAGGAAAAACTGTTCCGCGGGCTCCTGCTGCACCAGCCGCGCATTGATCCATCTGGCCAGCAGCGCCAGGCGGCGCTCGCTGCTTATCCGCGCCAGCCCAGCATTCACCTGGGCCCGGAAGGCGGTGGATGCGGGCGGGAATGCGAAATACACCTCGCTGCCGGGCTCGCGGTAGGTATTGACCACCGAGAGCGTGTCGAACTCGCGCCTGGCAAGCGTGTATTCCGCCACCGGCTGCAATGCCGAATAGAAATCCGCCCTGCCCGTTGCGACGGCGCGCAGGCCGTCCGTGACGTCGCCCGCCGGCACCAGCGTGGCGCGGGGATACCTGGCACGCACCACGCCTTCCATATAGAAGCCCGGTTCGACGGCGAAGCGGGCGCCCGTGGAGCCGGGCGACAGCGTCCCGGCCACCTGATCCGCGCGGCGCCCCACCACGACCGTGTCGCCGTTGAAGTAGGGCTCGGAATAGATCAGGCAATTCTTGCGCGCATCCGTCTTCGCCATGCTGATCAGGATGTCGATCTCGCCCTTGCAGGTGGCCGCGATCAAGGCAGGAATGTCGGGATACTCGCGCTCCGTGAAGCGCGTCGTCGCGCCGCCGAGCGCTTCGCGCAGCATGTCGATGCCGTATCCGCTAGGCTGCGGCCCCCGCGCGAACAGAAATGGCGGCAACCCCTGCTTCACGATGCCGATCCTGATGACGACCGGTGCGGACGCCGCCGCCACAGGTGACGCCTGCCCCGCCCCGGCAGGCAGCGCGCCGGCGCAAAAGAGCAGCAATGCGAGATGAACCAGCCACCCTTGCCAGGCCTCGCGCGAGGTCCAGGTTTTGCTCATGAGTCGGTTGTCCTATGTCGCTGCGATACGTTGCGTTCCGGCGCGGCCGCCCGCTGCCTGCGTTCGGTGCCGGCGCATTGTGCAACGCGCGCTGGCTGCCGGGCGCCCGGTGTTCGATGGCTGAGCATGATAGCGCCTCCACGGCCAGGCTGGCTGTCCTCTGCCGCACCGCGCGGCGTGTCGTCGTGCCGCTTGCGCAACGCCGGCGCGGGTGCCCCCCCCTCCCGCCAATTGATCTGGCGCAAAACGCGGGGGCGAAACCGAAGTATTCCGTCTTTCTTGGGGAATTTTCCCGGTTCCGGCAGGGGGCGTTGGGGCTATGTTGTATTTCCGCTCGCCAGGCGTCGTCACGCATCGATGCCACTTGCGCGCGGACAGACTCTGAGGTCGATCTATGAAAGTCGCATTACTGGATGCCAACCCGGCGAGTTCCCTGTCGGTCGCCGATCTCGTCACCGGCGCCGGGTTCCCTTGCCATCGTTACGCCGCGCGCGCCGGGCTGCTGCGCGACCTGCGCGAGCAGGTCTTCGACATGATCCTGATTGCCGGCGACCAGCCGGACGGACAAGGCGCCGAGGTAGTCAGGATGATCCGCTGCACGTTCGCATTCCAGACCCCCGTCATCGTGGTGTCCGCCAAGGCAAATCACCATGAAATCATGGAGGCGTTCGCCGCGGGCGCCGACGACCATTGCTCGACGTTGCGCCCGGCCGAACTGCTGGCGCGGATGGTGTCGCATTGCCGCCGTCACGACACTGCCCCGACCGCACGCCGGCGCCTGATCCACCTCGGCGCCTATGTGCTGAACGTCGACAGGTACTGCGCCAGCCTGCACGGCAGGGATATCCATCTTACGCCCAAGGAATTCAGCCTGGCCTGGCTGCTGTTCTCGTCGCCGTCGCAGGTACTGCCCCGCAACCATATCGAAATCATGGTGTGGGGCCGGGTGCTGCCCGCCATGTCGCGCGCGCTCGCCGCGCTGATTGCCCGCCTGCGGCGCGTGCTGGAGCTGCGGCCCGTCAATGGCATCACCATCGCGTCGATCCACGCGCTTGGCTATCGCCTGGACGTCCAGGAGACGCCGCGCGCCGACTGGCCCGCGGAGGCACGCACAGAACGGCTCCCGGCCGACGGGGTGCCGCTGCGGATGCACCTTCCGGCAATCGCCGCCGACGAGTGCGCGGTCCCCGCGGACCTCGGCATGTCCCGGTAGCGGGCGGGCGCTCGCCAGGTTTCACCCTGGGCGAGGGAAAGACCAGAATTTCTTAACCGAGGAAATCAGATATGAAGAAGACAATGGTTGCATCAGCTGCCCTGATCCTGGCGAGCGGCGCCTGGGCGCAAAGCGCCGTCACCCTGTACGGCGTGGCGGATGCCGGACTGGAATTCGTCAACAGGCAGCCCGGCAACGGCGACAAGGTCTATCGCATGCAGTCCGGTGGCGGGCTGACCGGCTCGCGCTGGGGCCTGCGCGGCGTCGAGGACCTCGGCGGCGGGCTGAAAGGCATCTTTGTGCTGGAAAGCGGATTTTCCATCGACGATGGCAAGACCGATGGGCGCCTGTTCGGCCGGCAGTCATACGTCGGGCTGGAAACGCCGGGAGGTACCGTGACGCTTGGCCGCCAACAGACGCCGATGTACGATTTCGCGCTGCGGTATGATCCGATGGCCACCGCGAGCAGCTACTCCATCTATGCAATGGACAATGATTTCGGCTCGCGCGCCGACAACGCCATCAAGTACCGCGGAAGCTTCGGCGGCCTGACCGCGTCCGGGCTCTACAGCTTCGGTCATGACGGTGTCAGCGGAACGAATGGAGAAGTCCCGGGACAATGGAAGGTCGGCCGCGAATATGCATTCGGCCTGAACTACGCCACGGGCGCATTCGCGGTCGGTGCTGTCTTCGACCAGAAGAACGGCGACACCATTGCCAGCCGCAACCGCCATGACCAGCGCGCCAGCATCGCCGGCAGCTACGCCTTCGGACCCGCCAAGGTCTTCGGCGGCTATCGCTGGCAACACCTGGGCTTCACGCCCGCCACGGGCAGCGGCATCGCTCACCTGGGCTGGGCCGGCATTAGCTATCAGCTGACGGCCGCGACCTCGTTCAGTGGCGCCCTGTACTACCAGGACTACCGGGGCACCAGCGCGGATCCGTGGCTGTTCTCGCTCGGCGCCAACTACGCCGTGTCCAAGCGCACCGAACTCTATATGAACATGGCCTATGCGCTGAACAAGACCGACAACGCGCGCGGTTTCATGTCGCAGACCAGCGTGAACGGCGATGGCCAGGTGTTGCCCGGCGAAAACCAGTTTGGCGCCAGCGTCGGCATGCGTCACCGCTTCTGACAATCCCTGCCCGGCCGGCACTTTCCGGCTTGTCGGGCTTGCCGCGGATGTCCCGGTGCAAGGTGCAAGCCTGCACCGGGGCATCCGCTTTTTATTCCCGGCCGGGCCCGCTATCGGGCCTCCAGGCAATTGTTCAGACGCTCCACGGTCGGCTCGAACAGCGCCAGCAGCGCGCTGACACCGTCGGCGTCGCGCGCGCGGGCCGCCGCTTCCAGGCGCGCGCAGAGCGCAACCACCGAACTGCACTCCAGGATCCTGGCCGCGCCCTTGAAACGGTGTGCCAGCGAGGCCGCCTCGTCCCAGTCGGCGGCAGCACAGGCATTGCGCAGGAGCACGAGATCCGCGCGGTTGGTATCGACCAGGCTGGCAACCAGTTCCGCGATCATGTCGGGATCGCCATCGGACAGTGTTTCGATGGCCGGCCAGAATGCCGCTTCCTCCTGCGCGCTGATCGGCAGGACGCCATGCCGAGCAAGCTCCCGCGCCAGGTCATGCTCGCGTACCGGCTCCGTCAGCATGCCACCGAAGCGCGTGTCCACGGAAGCCGCGGTAGCGGATGAAACCGCGAGCCACAGCGTCGGCCCGGCGCCGTCGGAATCCGGCACCACCCTGGCCGGCAGTGCGCCGTCTGCCGGAAGCCGCACAAGCACCAGGCGCCAGCCTCGCCCCGGCGCCCCGGGCGATTCCACCGCATGTGCCGTCGCCTCGAAGCCCAGGCCCTCCAGCAGCGCGGCGACGCCGCTGTCTTCGGCCCAGTCCGCGGTGTCACCGATGATCAATGCGCGATGCATGATTGTTGTCCTCCGGACGATTCACAATGAAGATTCTGCCGCCGTCACGGCGCGATATGGCAGCGACGGGCAAAGTCTACCAACTCCACCAGCGTGGCGACGCCGAGCTTGGCCATGATGTGGATCTTATGACTACTCACCGTCTTGTTGCTGATGAATTGCAGCTTGCCGATGGCTGCATTGGACATCCCTCTGGCCAGCATCTGCAGGATAACGATCTCCCTGTCGGTCAGCCGCCGGAGCCGGTCTCTGTCGTCGCGCATGTCAGGAGGCACCGACTCGGCGTCGCCGACTTCGGGCGGGAACAGCGTGTAGCCGGCCATCACCGCGTCCACGCAGCGCATGATCTCGCCCATTTCCTGCTGCTTGCTTACGAAGCCCCGCGCGCCAAGCTGCATGGCACGGGGCGCGAACGTCAGCGTATCCTGGCCGGACAGCACCAGGATCCGCACTTGCGGCTGCATCATCCGCAGCCGGGGAATGACTTCCAGTCCATTGACCTTGGGCAGGTCGAGGTCCAGGATGACCAGGTCGGCCGGACACTCGTTCATGATGTCCAGCGCTGACTGACCATTGCCGGCTTCGAGGACGCGGCTTACGCCGAGCACCTGCAACAACCGCGTGCGCATGACCATGCGCATCGCCGGATGATCGTCAACTATCAACACCGTTGTCATTTTTGCGCAGCCTCCATCTGAAAATATTGCGCCATTTGCTGCTAGCGCGCGCGGGGCGCGATTTCTGTTCCGGGATTCTCCGATAGTTCCCTCGTGGCGCGCATGGGAAAGCCCTGAATTGGCCGCGGAAAGGTCGCCATTACCGATGGCGCCATGGCATTCGTCCTGCCGACCCGGGACGCCACCGGCGCAAGTCAGGATGCGGGCAATGCCATCACGGCCGCCGCGCAGAATCCGCCGCAATCGGCTCGGGAAAAGTCCGCATCCGCCCGGGCGCGCACGGCGCCATACTTCTTGCCTCTACTTTTCACCGCTACGGCGTCGCCCTGCCCCGGCACCACCACCGGGCGTCCGCCGGCCAACAGGATCAGGAGCGAGATGAAAAAGAACAAACGCATCATGCCGGCAAGCTCTGGCGCCGATCCGCTCCATGCCGTCAGCGACAGCCTTTCCCACCCGCGCATGGTGGTGACGCTGCGTGCCGATCAGGAAATGACCATAAACAGCCTGGCCGACGCCCTGCGGCACAACGGCGAATGGCTGGCGCGCGCCAATATCTGCCTGGCCGCGCTGCGCGATGAGGGCGCCACTCCGGTCCGGGCGGTGGTTTCGGATGTCAGGAAAAGCGCGGTCGCGCTCGACTTCTATATCAGCGACGATATCGCGAGCTGTGCCCGGCTCACGCACACGATCCACGCCGTGCTTGCCAGGGAATTCAACCGGGTGCTGCCGCCATCGCTGCTGGTCGCGGTGCGGCCGCTGCAGGCGGCCGCACCCGAGCGGCGGCGTACGCGCAGCCGCCCGGACGAGCTCGCGGCATCCGCGGTCATGCTGGCCGAATCGGCCTCCGAGGCCAACCGGCGCATGTCGGCCATCTGCGCCTACCTGGTGGCGTTTCATGAAGCCAGGCAGGTCGGCGAGATCGCCTGCCCGCCGCACCAGAACCTGCTCGCCGACCATCACGAAGCGGTGGACTGGCGGCTACGCCTGCATCAGTCCGAACAGGCACGCTCGCTGGCCGAGTCGCTGGCATTCCTGCAACGCACCTACAACGATGCGGCCTTCGATCTCGACACGCCGTTCCGCGAGTATCAGTCCTTGCTGCAGAAGGAGGTCATGCTGACCTTCCGCCAGGAACTCGCGACGTTCTGCGCAGAGCACGAGGCGTAACGCGTATCGGCCTGGCCGTGCAAGCGGCTTCGATCGCCGCAATCCGATCGCTGGCGGCCACCCGCCCTTCCAGCCCGTCGACGACGCCACCGCCAGTGCCGACTTCGGCGAGCAGCGCCTCGAGATGACGCGGTTCATCCAGCGCCAGCCTCACGGCGGATTCCCTGGCGTCTCCTCCTGCCTGCGCCGGAAGCAGATGCCCCCTCGCCGCGCCACTCCCGCGCCCGGATTTTACTGGCCACGCCCGCGATCGCACTTGCGCCGCACGAGCCACTACGACGCGCCCGCACGGTACCTGCATCACTTTCGTACTTGTCCTATCTATTCGCCATGAATTTCGTTCAGGTCAGATAGAAACAAAAAAGGGTTTACCCGAAACTTGCTTCTGAAGCCTGCATCAACACAGCAGCACTTCGAAAGTAGCAACCCCCTCCAACTACTGCTATCTGAATCATGAAAAAGAACCTGATCGCTTCCGCCATCGCCACCGCTGCCTGCGCTGCCGCTTTCGCGCCCGCCGCGCACGCCGCTGACGGCACCATCGAATTCACCGGCAGCGTGGTCGCCACGACCTGCACGATCAATGGCGGCGGTGGCGCCAACATGATGACCGTGGCGCTGCCGCCGGTCTCGACGTCGGCCCTGAGCCAACCAGGCGCCGTCGCGGGTCGCACGCCCTTCACCATCAAGCTGGACGGCTGCGCGGGTTCGAGCACCAAGGTTGCCACCGCATTCGAGGCCGGCTCGACCGTCAATTCCGAAGGTCGCCTGACCGTGGACGCCGGCGGCGCCTCGGGCGTCGATATCCGCCTGCTGAACGCCAGCTACAACCCGATCAAGGCCGGCGCCGCGCAGAACGACCAGAACTCGCCCGCCGTGGATCTCGTCACGGGCGGTATCACCACCCTGCACTACTACGCTGAGTACGTGTCGACCGGCACGGTCCAGGCCGGCGCCGCCAACTCGCGCGTCCAGTACTCGCTGGTCTATCAATAAGCGCTTCGCGGGAGACGGCTCCGCCCGAGCCGCTCCCGCAGCGATGCGCAGCCTTCCAAGCCGTTTCTGCGTTTTCGAGACGGCTTCCGAGGAAACGCAATCTCCCAGGAATCCAACGCATCGGAAGTGAAGATGAAACACACCATTCTCAAGCCGCTCATGGCGGTGGCCTTCGTGGCCAGTCTGCTTGCGGCCCAGGCACACGCGAGCGTCGTCATCGCCGGCACCCGGATCATCTTTCCGGCGCAGGAGCGCGAAGTCACGGTCAGCCTCACCAACGACGGCCAGACGCCGGCGCTGGTCCAGACCTGGCTCGACAAGGGCGACGCCAACGAGTCGCCCGAGAAGATCGACGTGCCGTTCACGCTGACGCCCGCGATGTTCCGCCTCGAACCCGGCAAGGGCCAGATGCTGCGCGTGATCTATAGCAAGGAGCCGATGCCACAGGACAAGGAATCCCTGTTCTGGCTCAATGTGCTCGAAGTCCCGCCGAAGGCCGAGATCGGTGAAGATGCCAACCGCCTGCAACTCGCCTTCCGTACCCGCATCAAGATGATGTTCCGCCCGCCAGCCCTGCCCGGCCGCGCCGACGAAGCGCCCGCGAAGATCGTGTGGGAAATCGTCCAGGCCGACAGCGGCAAGGGATATGCGCTGAAGGCAAGCAACCCTACCCCCTTTGTCGTGAACCTGGGCAGCATCGCGCTGAAGGTCGAAGGCAAGAACTTCAATGCCGGCATGGGCTACGTACTGCCCGGCACCTCGCATCTGTTCCCGATCGAAGGCCTCGCGTCCGCGCCGGCATCGGCCGCGCAAGTCGACTTCAGCAGCATCAACGACTGGGGCGGCATCGTGCAAGGCAAGCCTGTCGCCCCCTTCAAGCCGGGAGGCTGATCGTAGCAACAGGGTAGCAGCGCCATGGCCCCTGAGCGCGGCACCCTGGGCAATCACCCGCCCCCACGCCGTTCCTTCCCGAATCCAGTACAGGTCCCCATCCGCTTCGCCAGCCTGAGGCTTTCCTGAAAAGCCTTGCGCCGGGAAGCGTGTGGCCAGGTCCCCCGGCGGGACGCTGGAGGACCCCGTTCGGCCTCGCATCCGCCATGCGCGGATGTCCCGGCAGCCCATAACAAGGAGCAACCCGCAATGACCCCGGCCCAACGTCCGGCCCAGGATGGCAACCCTCTTTTCCGCCTCAAGCCGTTGTGTGCGCTGGTGCTGTCGAGCCTGGCCGCCTGGCAGTCCGAGGCATTGGCCGAGGCGGCCGCGCCCGCAACCAGGCAGGTCGCGCAAGTCGAGTTCGACAGCGGATTCCTGGCAACGGGCAGCAGCCGGCGCGTGGACCTGTCGCGTTTCGAGCGGGGCAATGTCGTTCTGCCCGGCACCTACAACATCGATATGTACGTCAATGGCAACCGGGTCAGCCGCACCGACGTGCCGTTCCGGGCTCTCGGCGCGGATGACAGCGACGCACAGGCGTGCTTCGACGCCGGACTGCTGCAAAAGGCCGGCGTCGATCTCCGGAAGCTGGCACCCGGGATGGCTACGCGGCTTGCGGCCTCAGGCGAATGCCTGCCCATCACCGAGGTGATTCCCGGGGCAAGCGCGAGTTTCGATTTCGGCGACCAGCGCCTGGAACTTGGCATCCCGCAGGTTTCCCTGAGCCGCAGCGCACGCGGCTCCGTGAGTCCCGAACTGCTGGACTCCGGCGTGACGACGGGCATCCTCGGCTACCAGTTCAATGTCTACAGCTTCAAGGGCCACGGCAGCAATGGCGTGCAGACGCAGGGCTACCTTGGCCTGAACGCCGGCTTCAACGCGGGCGACTGGCATTTCCGCCACAACGGCTCGTACAACTGGAGCGGGAGCGGCCACAGCGATTACCAGAACATCTCGACTTACGTTCAGCGCGACCTGCTCAAGCTGGCTTCTCAGCTAACCCTGGGCGAAGCGTACACAAGCGGTGAACTGTTCGATTCGACGGCCTTCCGCGGCGTGCGCCTGGCCACCGACGACCGCATGCTTCCCGATTCGCTGCGCGGCTATGCGCCCACGGTGCGCGGCGTCGCCACCAGCAACGCAAGGGTGACGATCCGCCAGGCCGGCATGACGATCTACGAGACCACGGTGGCGCCCGGGGCGTTCGAGATCGACGACCTCTACGCCACCGGATATGGCGGCGACCTGAACGTCACGGTAACCGAGGCGGATGGCACCGTGCGCTCGTTCTCGGTGCCGTATGCCGCCGTGCCGCTGTCCCTGCGGCCCGGCGTCAACCGCTACAGCGTCGTGGCCGGCGCGGTGCGCGATGCCCAGAACAGCAAGAACCCGCTGTTCGTCCAGGGTACCTGGCAGCGCGGCCTCAACAACCTGGTCACCGGCTATGGTGGCGTGACGCTGGCGCAAGGCTATGCTTCGGCCATGCTCGGCGGCGCCTTCAACACGCCGGTCGGCGCGGTCGGCGCGGACGTGACGCAGGCCCACACCTCGGTGTCGGGCGTCGGGACCTTCAACGGCACCAGTACGCGGCTCAGCTACTCCAAGTCGGTCCTGCAAACCGGAACCGATCTGTCGATCGCCGCCTACCGCTATTCCACCGGCGGCTACTTCGGTCTCAACGAAGCCATGCGCGCACGCGCACAGGCGGATCAAGGCCACACCATCGACAGCGTATGGCGCCAGCGCAACCGCGCATCGGTCACGCTCGGCCAGCGGCTCGGCGAACGGGGCGGGCGGCTCAACGTCACCGCCTCCACGGCCAACTACTGGAACCGCGACGGCTCGGACATCAACTATTCGGTCGGCTACAACAACGTCTACAAGAATATTTCCTTCGGTGTCTCGGCCACGCGCCAGCGCGGCGCCGACGGCCGTATGGGCACGATGTACTTCGCGAGCGTCACGATCCCGCTGGGCAAGCAGAACCCGCTGACCCTGACCGGCAACGTCTCGCGCAACAGCAATGGCAGCATGCAGGCGCAGACCACCTTGTCGGGCTCCGCGGGGGCCGACAACGAACTCTCCTACAGCCTGAGCGCGAACCACACCTCGGGTGCCGGACAAAGCAGCACCGACGGCGGCGCCAACGTGCTGTACCGCAGCCCGTATGCGGATCTCAACGCCAGCGTGAGCGGCGGCTCCGACTACCAGCAAGCCGCGATCGGCGTGCGCGGCGCGGCGGTCTTGCACCGCGGCGGCGTCACGCTGTCGCAGCCGCTGTCCGACACCTTCGCGATTGTCGAGGCGCCCAACGCCGAGGGCGCGCGCGTGACCAATGCGTCGGGCGTGCGTATCGACAGCCGCGGCTATGCGGTCGTGCCGTACCTGACGCCGTACAGCATGAATACGGTGTCGCTGGATCCCAAGGGCCTGTCCACCGACGTGGAACTGCGCGAGACCAGCCAGCAAGTCGCCCCGCGCGCCGGCTCGGTGCCGATGCTCAAGTTCGAGACCGTCTCGGGACGCTCGGCAATGATCCGGGCGCGCCGGTCCAACGACATGGCGCTGCCGTTCGGCGCGGCGGTCCACGACGAGGGTGGGCAGGAAGTCGGCGTGGTCGGCCAGGCCAGCAAGATCTTTGCGCGCGGCCTCCAGGACAAGGGCGAACTGAAGGTGACCTGGGGCAACGACGAAGCCTCGGCCTGCCGCATCGCGTACGAGTTGCCGGAACGCAAGAAGGCAGGAAAGGGCAGCGGCTATCAACAGATCGAGGCCATCTGCGCGCCCGTCACGAACGTGACCACCGGCTTGCCGCAGGCCCCGGGGATGAGCATGCAGAGATCTCCCTCCCCCGGTCCGGTGCATATCGGGCCGGGCTTGTGAACGGTTCACCATCTTCCCGGCTTGTCATATTCCAAACCTTGGCAAAATGATCATGCGAAAACTAATCCTGTTATTGGCGTTGCTGGCTTCCACTCCGGCGCTGGCCAGTTGCGACCAGTTCCCGACCACCGACGGCAAGCCGTTCCGCTACAGGCTGACCGGCTTCAACCCACCAACGTTCAATCCGCTTGTGGCAGACGGCACCGTTCTCTACTCCGGGGATTTCATCTTTCACGCCGAAAACAGCGGGCCCGTAGACTACCAGTGCCAGCCCTTCATGCTGATCGTTGGCAGGCTCGAGGCGCCGGGTCCGTACCACACCATGTCAACTCCCATCAACGGCGTGGGGATCAGGATGCAATACACCGACAACCCGGGCTGGTGGCCGTGGAGCCATTTCAGTATGGCTGTTTCGGTCCAGGAAGCCACGGAGCTGCGGCTGACCATTCAACTCGTCAAGACCGGACCGATTACCGCAGGTGGCATCCTGAGCGGCGAGGTGGCCGCCAAATGGTATCGGGGCGGCGAGCTGAAATCCACGCAGTACATGATCGACGGCATGTTGGCCATCAAGCCGCTTGTTCCTACCTGCAAGCTGTCGAGCGCCCACATCTCGGTGCCGATGAGGAATGTCCCCATCGGCGACTTCAAGGGGGTGGGGTCGACAGCGAACGAAAACCCGTTCGAAGTCGCGCTTTCCTGCGCGGACGGGATCTCGGGCGCCACGACCAACGTCTATGCGACCTTGACCGACATGACAGATCCGGCCAATCGCGGGGACGTACTCACGCTTTCGCCGGGTTCGACCGCCCAAGGCGTCGGGATCCAGGTGCTCAAGGATTCGACACCGCTCAGGTACGGTGCCGATTCCAGTGCTGCCGGCAACCTGAACCAGTGGTTTGCCGGTTCCGCGTCAAATGGCTTGTTCAATATTCCACTGCGCGCGCGGTATGTGCAGACCCTGCCTGACGTCGCGGCAGGCACGGCGAACGGGCGCGCGACGATCACGATGAGTTACCAATGAACCCAGCAGGGCTGGCGAGGTCCCCCGGTGCGCGCCGCCCGGGGCGCCGGCTTGCCGGTGCGCAACGACACCGCGGTGGCCCGGCGCGGCGGCTCTCCCGGATCGCCTGGCATGCCGGCCTGACAGTCAACGGCATACGCCCTGCTCCCCTGGCCGCGCGCTGAGTGCAAGGGCTTGCGCCATTGCACCCGGCGACGAGCACACGCGCACGACATTCACTATGAGCCCCCAATAGCTGCGATGTCACCATGAAGAAACCCGATACGAACACACGTTCTTCACGCCAGGCCCGCCGGCTCTTGCTTGAATTCGCTGAGCTGAGCCACATGGATCAACAATGCTTCATTGCATTGATGAACGACTTCCTGCTGACATCGCCCCAGCAGCGGCGGCGCCTTCTCGCGCAATGGGAAAGCGCGCTCGACTCCGCGTCCGACCCCGTTGCGGCGATGCCGGGAAGCAGGCCTGCCGGCTGAATGCAGAAGCGCCCGAACAACAGTGCCACACAAAGCACATTTCCATGAATAGGACGGCGCGCGCGGCGACACCTTTCTGCGCGCAGGCGAGGACTCCCACCCCAACTGAAGCCAGATTGTTTCTGCTCCGATCTGTCGGTATGATTTTCCATCCGGAATCCAGAATTCTCTGTTTCTTGCAAGGCATTCGCTTAAGATTTTTCCTGGTTGCTCACCCCCTTGTCGAGCGCCAACCCTGCGCCTGAATTCAAGCCCGTTCTTCTGCCGCGTTTCCGCGCCGTGCCCGGCCGGGCCAAGGAGTGAAGCAAGATGAAAGAGTTTTCGATGCGCGTGATCGTTGCCGACGACCACCCGGCCGTCGCGCTGGGCATCACCTACGAACTGCGCAAGCTCGACGCCGCGGAAATCGTCGCCACGGTCGGCAATTCGACGGAACTGATCGCGGCGCTCGACACGCACGCCTGCGACGTGCTGGTATCGGACTATGTGATGCCGGGGGGGCAATACGGCGACGGGCTGACGCTGGTGTCGTTCCTGCAGCGGCGCTATCCCGGGCTGCGGCTCGTGATTCTCACCATGATGGACAATCCCGGCGTCGTCCGCGCGATCCATCAGCAAGGCGTGAACTCCATCCTGAGCAAGTCGGATGCCATGTCGCACCTGCTGGCGGCTGTCCACGCTGCCTATGCGAACGGCAAGTATTTCTCGCCCACCATCAAGCGCATCCTGGACGAGAGCAAGCCCGCCGCGTCCATCCGGCCGCTGACCGCGCGCGAGGCCGAAGTCGTGCGGCTGTTCGGCTCGGGACAAACGGTCAACGAGATCGCCGCGCAATTGCATCGCAGCAAGCAGACGGTCAGTTCGCAAAAGGCCAGTGCGATGCGAAAGCTCGGCATCACGCGCGATGCCGACCTGATCCTCTATGCCTCCGACGGCAGCCTGGCCGGCCCGGGGAGCGCACTGGCGGGATAGACGGCACTGGCACGCCGGCGCTTTGCCCGCCCGGCGCGTGGCACTGCAACGCTCTAGTCCGCGGCCGGCTTGCCGGGCTTGTCGCGGAATCTGAAGGCAGGCTTGGCCGCCGCGGTGCAACGGCTCAGCGTGCTGGCGAAGGAAGCCGGAGCCGGGATACTGTTGGCCGCCGGGAATGGCGCGGGCGAGTGAGGGCCCGCGCCGCCGGGGCGGCGCGCCGTGACCGGGACTAGCCCGCCAGGGCCCGCCCGACGATCAGCGGATCGGTCGTGCCGATGGCCTCGACTTCACGGTTGGCGTAGGGAAAGCGCAGCAACACGTGCCGCATCGCGTTCAGGCGCGCCCGTTTCTTGCAATCGGAGCGGATCACGGTCCAGGGCGAATCGGCGGTGTCCGTGCGCGCGAACATCGTTTCCTTGGCCCGCGTATAGGCGTCCCACTTGTCGAGCGATGCGACGTCGACCGGGCTGAGCTTCCATTGCTTGAGTGGATGGATCTCGCGCTCGCGGAAACGCCGGCGCTGCTCCTTCTGGCTGACCGAGAACCAGAACTTGAACAGGTGGATGCCGCTGCGCACCAGGTGCCGCTCGAATTCCGGCACCTGCTGCAGGAAGTCCTGGTACTCCTGCGGCGTGCAGAACCCCATCACATGCTCCACCCCGGCGCGGTTGTACCAGGAGCGGTCGAACAGCACGATCTCGCCGGCCGAGGGCAGATGCTGGATATAGCGCTGGAAGTACCACTGGCCGCGCTCGGATTCGGTGGGCTTCTCCAGCGCCACCACGCGCGCGCCGCGCGGGTTCAGGTGCTCCATGAAGCGTTTGATGGCGCCGCCCTTGCCGGCCGCGTCGCGGCCTTCGAAGAGGATCACCACGCGCTGGCCGGTGTCCTTCACCCAGGCCTGCAGCTTGAGGAACTCCACCTGGAGCCGGTATTTCTGCTTCTCGTAATTGCGCCGCGACATCAGGTTCTGGTACGGATACTGGCCTTCGCGCCAGCCCTGCGACAGCTCATGGTCCGGATGCCTGCGCCTGCCCACCTGCCAGGCCGCCGGATCGCCTTCGAGGATGAGGCGGCGCAGCTGCGCCGCCTCGTCGGGAGACATGCCGTCCATCAAGGTCCTGACCACGCCGAGCATGCCTTCCTCGCCATCGGCGGCGCCGCTCGCCAGGATGTCCTGCATGCTGCTTGCCGCCAGCTGCGCGGCGGCGTCCACGGCGCTCTCCACGGTATTGCGTTCGGCCGAGCGTGGCGTATTGGTCGGCACCACGTCGCCCCTGGCGACGGGACGGCCGCCGCCTTGCTGCGGGCCGGTAGCGTGGTCAGACTGGGACGAACCGAGGTTATGCACGTGTGCTGCCATGTCGGATTTCGGAAAGGTTGCGCTGAACGTTGCGCGATCTCCCGTGAACCTGACGCCAGCGCCGGCGGGAATCGCGGATTTCATTATGCGCAGGCGCCTTCCGTCCACCCTTGATGCAGATCATCATCGCCCTAAGGGGTCCAGGGGTCCAGGGGGCCAGGGGTCCAGGGGGCCAGGGGTCTAAGGCATTTGCCGGCCCGCCACCGGCAGCTCGAAGCGGAACGCCGCGCCCGTGCCTTCGCGCTCGAGCAGGCGGATCTGGCTGCGATGCAGTTGCAGCATGCGCTGCACGATCAGCAGGCCGAGCCCGCCACCGCGATGCGCGCCGGCGCTGAACGGCCGCTGGAACAGGCGCTCGCGCAGCGCCGGCGCAATGCCGGGGCCGGTATCGCTGACCGTGACCGACACCTTGCCGTCGCCAACGGCAAGGTCGACGTCGACGGCGCCATGCGCCGGCGTATGGCGGATGGCGTTGTCCAGCAGGTTGGTCAGCACGCGCTCGATCATTCCCAGGTCCGCCGTCACGGCTGGCAGCCGCTGCGGGATACCCGCGCGCAGCTGCACCTGCCGCGCCTCGGCGGGCAGCTCGAACTTCTGGAATACATCCTGCACCAGGTCGACCAGCGAGAAGGCTTCCAGCGCGGGCTGCACGATGCCGTGCTCCAGCCGCGCCAGCTCGAACAGCGACTGGGCCAGACGGCCCACCTTCACGCTCTGCGCCAGCGCGATGGCAAGGTAGCGCTTGCGTTCAGCCTCGCCGAGCGTATCCGCCTTGAGCGACAGCGTTTCCAGGTAGCCCTGCAGCGAAGTCAGCGGCGTGCGCAGGTCATGCGAGATATTGGCCACCAGCTCGCGCCGCTCCTGGTCCTGCTTGGTCAGCGCGCGCCATTGCTCGGCGATGCGGTCGGCCATCTGGGCGAAGGCGGCCTCGAGCGCGGCGATCTCGTCGTGGCTGCCCGCGCTCGATACGCGCGGCAAGCGCGGCTGCGCCGCGGGCGCGGTCTCCGGGTCCGCGTCGGCGTTGAAGCGCCGCATGGCCTCGGTCAGGCGGCGCAGGGGCCGCGTGATCAGCCCGAACGCCACCAGCCCCGCCAGCAGACCCAGCAGCGCCACCAGCGCCATTGACCACAGCGTGGTGCGCAGCACCGAACTGGCCGATGCCCGCGCCGCCAGCTCGTCGTGGGTCTCGCCCAGCAGCACCACGTAGATATAGCCGCCCGAGCGCAGCGGCGCGGCGCTGAAAACCTTGCGGCCCGAGGCGCTGCGCGGGTCGTCGCCCAGGATCGGCAACGCATCGCCGGCCAGCAGGCGGCGCACCGGCTGCAGGTCCACCTGCTCGCGCTGCAGTCGCCCGGCGGGCGCGTCGTGGCCCATCACGCGCCCCTGGTTGTCCAGCAGGTACACCTCCACGCTCGGGTTCACCACCATCAGCTGGCCGAACAGCTGGCGCAGGGCTTCCGGCTTGAGGCCGTTGGCGTCCATCAGCACGGCGTTGCGCGCGATATGCGCGGCAAGCCCGCGGGAGAGATCCTGGATGACCTCCTTCTCGTGCATGTCGTTCGAGCGGACCTGCAGCCATGCCGAGGCGCCGCAGCAGGCCAGCAGCAGCACCGAGAACACCAGCGACAGGCGCTGCGTGAGCGTAAGCCCGAAGCGCGGCGCCCGGCGCGCGGGGCGGTCCTGCATGGCTTCGGTGCCAGCCTCGGTGCGGGCGTTCATGTCGCATCTCCCGGCGCGCCGGATGTTCCGGCCGCCAGCTTGTAGCCATGTCCCCAGACCGTGAGGATGCGGCTGGGTTGCGCCGGATCGGCCTCGATCTTGGTGCGCAGCCGGTTGATATGGGTGTTGACGGTGTGCTCGTAGCCCTCGTGCTGGTAACCCCAGACGGCATTGAGCAGGTCCATGCGCGAGAACACCTTGCCGGGGTGGCGGGCGAAGAAATAGAGCAGGTCGAACTCGCGCGGGGTCAGTTCGATGCGGCGCCCGTCCACGCTGGCCTCGCGCGTGATCGGGTCGATCGACAGCCCGCCCAGCACCAGGCTGCCGGCATCCACGCGCAGGTCCCTGGCCAGCGCGTCCACGCGCCGCAGCAGCGCCTTCACGCGCGCCACCAGTTCCAGCACCGAGAACGGCTTGGCGAGGTAGTCGTCGGCGCCCAGTTCCAGCCCCAGGATGCGGTGCACCTCGCTGGAGCGCGCGCTGGTGATGATGATGGGCGTGTAGCGCGCCATGGCGCGGGCGCGCCGGCAGATCTCCAGTCCGTCCACGCCGGGCAGCATCAGGTCCAGGATCAGCGCGTCCCAGCTGCCTTGCTCCAGCAGGCGCAGGCCTTCGTTGCCGTCCGCGCTGTGCACGACTTCATAGCGCTCGTCGCGCAGGTGCAGGCTCAGCACATTGGCGATGTCGACGTCGTCTTCGACGATCAGGATGCGCTTGGGATGGTCCGTTGGCATGGGCGATGGGGACGGTGGAGTGAGGACGGTGGAGTGAGGGTCGGGGCCCGCGCAGTCATTGTGCAGAATTCTGCGCCGCCGAGTTATCACATTTAATTTAACCTTTCGTGAGGACTCCGGGATCGCACCGGCCATACGATGCGCCCATTGATTCGTGGAACCCACGCAAGGAGCACATCATGCGGAGCAGAAGGCGCTTTCTGATCTCGGGCGGCGCGGCCGTGGCGGCCATTGCCACGGTGAGCGGCTGGCGCGCGCTGGCGGCCGGGCCGTCCGGCGGCGGCAAGCCCGCCGAGGTCTTCGAGGTGGTGAAGTCCGACGAACAGTGGCGCCAGCTGCTGACCCCCGCCCAGTACAACGTGCTGCGCCAGGAAGGCACCGAACGGCCCTACAGCAGCCCGCTGAACGACGAACACCGCGCCGGCGTGTTCGCCTGCGCCGGCTGCCAGCTCGACCTGTTCTCCTCGCGCACCAAGTTCGACAGCCGCACCGGCTGGCCCAGCTTCTGGGCGCCGCTGGAGCGGGCCGTGGGCACGACGCAAGACCGCAGCTTCGGCATGACGCGCACGGAAGTGCACTGCCGGCGCTGTGGCGGCCACCTGGGCCATGTGTTCGACGACGGCCCCAAGCCCACCGGCCTGCGCTACTGCATGAACGGCCTGGCGATGACCTTCCGCCCGCAGGCCGCCTGACGACCGCGGGCCCGCGCCCGGCAGACAACCATACCAAGACAACGCCATGCTCCTTATCGTACTCGCCTACCTGGGCGGCGCGCTCACCATCCTGAGCCCGTGCATCCTGCCCGTGCTCCCGTTCGTGTTCTCGCGCGCGGACCAGCCCTTCGTGCGCAGCGGCCTGCCACTGCTGGCCGGGATGGCGCTGACCTTCGCCGGCGTGGCCACGCTGGCGGCGGTGGGCGGCGGCTGGGTGGCGCAGGCCAACCAGTACGGCCGCTGGCTGGCCATCGCCCTGCTTGCCGTGTTCGGCCTGACGCTGCTGCTGCCGCGCCTGGCTGAGCGCCTCATGCATCCGCTGGTGAGCGCGGGCAGCCGTCTCTCCGCCTTCGCGCAAGCCGACGGGCAGGTGCGGCCTGGCTCCTCCTTCCTGCTCGGCATCGCCACCGGCCTGCTGTGGGCGCCGTGCGCGGGCCCCATCCTCGGCCTGGTGCTGACCGGTGCCGCGCTGCGCGGCGCCAGCGTGGGCACCACCTTGCTGCTGGTGGCCTATGCCGCCGGCGCCGCCACCTCGCTGGCGGTGGCCCTGCTGATCGGCGGGCGCGTGTTCACCGCGATGAAGCGCTCGCTGGGCGCCGGCGAATGGGTGCGGCGCGGCATCGGCGCGGCCATGCTGGCCGGCGTCGCCGCGATCGCGCTGGGGCTGGACACGGGTGTGCTGGCGCGGGTCTCGACGGTCGCCACCGGCGGCATCGAGCAGCACCTGCTGGACCGCCTGGGAGGCAATGCCGCGAACGCCACGCCCACGCCTGCCGCGGCCAGTGGCACGACAGAGGCCAATGGCGACGGCCCGGCCATGATGGCGGCATCCGGCTCGATGATGCGCGCCGTCAATGCCGGCGCCCCCGCCGCGCTGCCGGTCGAAGGCCAGCTGCCCGCGCTGGCCGGCGCGGTGCAGTGGCTGAACTCGCCGCCGCTCACCGCCGAAGGCCTGCGCGGCAAGGTGGTGCTGGTGGATTTCTGGACCTACTCCTGCATCAACTGCCTGCGTGCCCTGCCTTATGTGAAAGCATGGGCGCAGAAATACCGTGACCAGGGCCTGGTGGTGATCGGCGTGCACGCGCCGGAATTTGCCTTCGAACGCAATGTGGACAATGTGCAGAAGGCCGTGCGTGACCTCGGCATCGACTACCCGGTGGCGGTCGACAATAACTACGCGATCTGGCGCGCCTTCAACAACCAGTACTGGCCGGCGCACTATTTCATCGATGCCAGGGGCCAGATCCGCTTCCACCATTTCGGCGAAGGCGAATACGCCCACTCCGAGCAGGTGATCCAGCAACTGCTGGCCGAGGCCGGCCACGCCGGCGCGGCCAAGGTTGCCACCGGCCTGGGCACGGCCACGGAGCAGGGCGTGCAGATGGCCTCCGACAACGCCGACGTGCAGTCAGGCGAGACCTACCTCGGCTACGAGCGCGCGGAGAACTTTGCCTCGCCGGGCGGCCAGGCGCAGGACAAGGTCCGCAGCTATGCGGCACCGGCCACGCCCGCGCTCAATGACTGGGCCCTGGCCGGCAACTGGAAAGTCGGCGCGGAGCACGCCACGCTCGAGAGCAAGGACGGACGCATCGTCTACCGCTTCCATGCCCGCGACCTGCACCTCGTGCTGGGCCCGGGCAAGGACGGCAAGCCGGTACGTTTCCGCGTCAGCATCGACGGCGCAGCCCCTGGCGACGCGCACGGCACCGACGTGGATGCCGACGGCAGCGGCACCGTCACCGGACAGCGCCTGTACCAGCTCGTGCGCCAGGCCGGCAAGATCGCGGACCACACCTTCGCCATCGAATTCCTTGACCCCGGCGTGGAGGCCTATGCCTTCACCTTCGGCTGATCTTCCGCGGCACGCATCCACGCAACGCCGCCTCACTTCATTGCAGCTATCCAAGGACAGGCAATCATGAGCATCCAATCGACAACCCTCTTCTCCCGGCTGACGCGCTCGAGCGCCGCCAGGATCGCCGGCGCGGCCATGGTGGCGGTGAGCCTGCTGGCATGGCAGAGCGCCAATTCGGCCGAGCAGGCCGTCAAGATCCCGCCGCCCGCGCAGGACGAAAAGAACGCGGCGCAAACCGAGACCGCGGTCTTCGCCGGCGGCTGCTTCTGGGGCGTGCAGGGCGTATTCCAGCATGTCCGCGGCGTCAAGCAGGTCACCTCGGGCTATGCCGGCGGCGCGGCGAACACCGCGCAGTACGAAGCCGTAAGCGGCGGCGACACGGGACACGCGGAATCGGTGCAGGTCACCTTCGATCCGTCGCAGGTCAGCTACGGCCGCCTGCTGCAGGTCTTCTTCTCGGTGGCGCACAACCCGACCCAGCTCAACTTCCAGGGCCCTGACCACGGCACGCAATACCGCTCGGCCGTGTTCCCGCTCACGGCCGAGCAGCGCAGCGTGGCGCAGGCCTATATCGCGCAGCTCGGCAAGGCGCATGTCTTCTCCGGCCCGATCGTCACCCGCGTGGAAGACTACAAGGCCTTCTACCCGGCCGAGGCCTACCACCAGAATTTCCTCACGCGGCATCCGGCCCACCCGTACATCGTCGTCAACGACCTGCCCAAGATCGGCTACCTCAAGGAGATCTTCCCCGACCTGTACCGCAACGACCCGGTGCTGCTGAAGGTGGCGGGCACCTGATGCGCCCCTGATCCGCGGCGCCGCCCGCTCAGCCTGCTGGCTTGACGACGGCGGCGCCCGCATAGCGCGCCCGCGCGCCCAGCGCGCGCTCGATGCGGATCAGCCGGTTGTACTTGGCGGTGCGGTCCGAGCGCGAGACCGAGCCGGTCTTGATCTGTCCGCAGCCGGTCGCCACCGCCAGGTCGGCGATGCTGGTGTCCTCGGTCTCGCCGGAACGATGCGACATCACCGCGGCATAGCCGGCCGCGTGCGCCACGTCCACGGTGTCCAGCGTCTCGCTCAGGGTGCCGATCTGGTTGGCCTTGACCAGGATCGAATTGGCGATCCCTTGCTCGATGCCTAACCGCAGCAGCGCGGGGTTGGTGCAGAACACATCGTCGCCCACCAGCTGGCACCGGCGCCCGAGCCGCGCCGTCAGCAGCTGCCACCCGTGCGCGTCATCCTCGGCCATGCCGTCCTCGATGGAGACGATGGGGTAGCGCGACACCAGAGCGGCCAGGTAGTCCACCTGGGCCTCCGCGCTGCGCGTCACGCCCTCGCCGCGATAGACGTAGCTGCCGTTCTCGTGGAACTCGCTGGCGGCGGGGTCGATGGCCAGCACCACGTCCGTGCCGGCGCGGTAGCCGGCGCGCTCCACCGCGCGCAGGATGAACGCCAGCGCCTCGTCGGCGCAGCGCAGGTCCGGCGCGAAGCCGCCCTCGTCACCCACATTGGTGTTGAAGCCCGCCGCCTTCAGGTCCACCCGCAACGTATGGAAGATCTCCGATGCCATGCGCACGCCTTCGGCAAAGCCCGGCGCGCCCACCGGCATGATCATGAATTCCTGGAAATCGATGGCGTTGTCCGCGTGCGCGCCGCCGTTGATGATGTTGATCATCGGCACCGGCAGCACGACCGCTTGCGCCCCGCCAAGGTGGGCGAACAGCGTGGTGCCGCCCGAAGCCGCCGCCGCATGCGCCACCGCCAGCGACACGCCCAGCAATGCGTTGGCGCCGAGCCTGCCCTTGTCCGGCGTGCCGTCCAGTTCGATCATGATGCCGTCCACCCGCCGCTGGTCGCGCGCGTCCACGCCAGCCAGCGCGGCGCGCAGCCCGGTGTTCACGGCCGCAACCGCGCGGCTGACGCCCCTGCCGAGATAGCGCGCGGGATCGCCATCGCGCAACTCCACCGCCTCGCGCGCACCGGTGGATGCGCCCGACGGCACCGTGGCCCGGCCCACCGCGCCATCGGCCAGCGTGACCTCCACCTCCACGGTGGGATTGCCGCGGCTGTCCAGCACTTCATATCCCTGCACCTGCCTGATCTCGCTCATCCTGCCGCTCCGTTTGCTCGCTTGAAAACGCTTCCCGTCGCCGCGCCTTCGTGAATATTCTTCACGCCGAAGGCAATCCGCCCTGCGGGAAAGATTTCCTGTCCCGGCCACGACGCGCTTGACGTAGGGAATAGTAGAGCCCGCTCGCCGTCGGCAAAACCGAGTTATTCTTCCGGCTTCGTCAGTTTTTTGCACATTTGCGCATCTGCAGCGAAGGAAGGATCGCCATGCGGACCCTGCCCCCGATGTCCACGCTGCGCGCCTTCGAGGCCACCGCGCGCACCGGCTCCATTACCCGCGCCGCCGAGGAGCTTTGCCGCACGCACGGCGCGGTCAGCCGGCAATTGCGGCAATTGCAGGAGCACGCGGGCACCGCGCTGTTCGAGAAGGACGGCACCGGCGTGCGCCTCAACGAGCGTGGCCAGGCCATGTACGACGTGGTGCGCGCCGTGTTCGACCAGCTCGAACAGGGCTATGGCCGCCTGCTGGACCAGGCGCGCGGGCCAAGCCTGCATGTGGCCTGCAGCGCCACCTTCGCCATGCGCTGGCTGGTGCCGCACATGGTGGACTTCTATCGCCTGCGGTCCGATATCCGCATCCGGCTGTCCATGACCTCCGCCCGCGAAATGCGCACCGAAGGGGCCGACGTGGTGATTGCCTGGGATCTCAGTTCGTACGCGGAGGCTGATCGCAAGCGCGCGCTGTACCTGGCGCCGGTGGCCTTCGGGCCGGTGTGCGCACCGGCGTACGCGGGCTCGGTGCGCAACGGCGTGCGCATCGCGCATGACTTCACCTCCAGCGCCTGGGACCAGTGGCAGGCACTGTCCGGCAAGCCGGTCGCGCGCGGTGGCGAGCTGACCTTCCCGCATACCCACCTGTGCATCGAGGCGGCGCTCTCGGGCGCCGGCGTGGCGCTGGTCGAGCAGCGCCTGATCCGCAAGGAACTGCGGGACGGGCAACTCGTTGCGCCGCACGGCTTCGTGCGCTTCCAGGGCGGGCTGATGGCGTTGCCGGCCGCCCGCGAACTGCCCGCCGATACCGAAGTGTTCATCGGCTGGCTGCGGCAGACGCTGGCCGGCGAAGCAGGGCTGCCTGCCTAGGACGCAGGAGTGAGACAATGGAGGCCGCATTCTCCTGCTGTCACTGGAATCCGCCATGTTCGAACTTTCCACCGGCCCCGCCCCGCAGTCCAAGGCCGCGCAATACCAGGAGCTGGCCGCGCAGGCCCGCTCGCTGCTGGCCGGCGAGACCGACCGCATCGCCAACGCCGCCAACTTCTCGGCGCTGGTCTACCACTCGCTGCCGGACCTGAACTGGGCGGGTTTCTATTTCCACGACGGCACGGAACTGGTGGTCGGGCCGTTCCAGGGCAAGCCGGCCTGCGTGCGCATCGCCCTGGGCCGGGGCGTGTGCGGCACCGCCGCGCAGACCCGCGCCACCCAGGTCGTGCCTGACGTGCATGCGTTCCCGGGGCATATCGCCTGCGATGCCGCCTCGCAATCGGAAGTCGTGGTGCCGCTCATCGCCGCCGACGGCAGCCTGATCGGCGTGTGGGACGTGGACAGCCCCGTGGCCGGACGCTTCGACGACGAAGACGCCGCCGGCATGGAAGCCCTGTGCAAGGTGTTCGTGGAACTGGGCTGGCCGCGCGGCTGACCAGCCGCGCCGGCGCGGCGGGCGGTACGGGCCGCGCCATCACCAATAACAAGAACCTCTCCGGCATCCACCCGTGACCACCGCCTTTGGCGCCCGCCGCGCCGTCGCTTCGTTCTACCTCTACTACATCGCGCTGTATGCGCCCGTCGCCATCGCCATCAGCTTTTTTCCGCTGTGGATCCGCGCGCAGGGCCTGGACGAACAGCAGACCGGGCTGGTGATGGCGCTCGGCGCCGCGCTGGCCGTGCTGGTCAATCCGGCGGTGGGCGCCATCGCCGACCAGTATCGCAGCCGCAAGGCCATCCTGCTGGCACTGGTGGGCGGCTCGGTCCTCAGCGCCGGGCTGCTGTTCAGCGCCGAGGGCTTCGTCGGCGTGCTGCTGGTGTTCCTGGCGACCAAGGCGTTCTCGGCCAGCCTGATTCCCCTGAGCGAATCGATGGCGCTGGCGGGCGTGCCGCGCTATGGCTTCGATTTCGGGCGGCTGCGCAGCGCGGGCTCGATGTCGGTGGTGGCAGTGTCGGTGGCGCTGGGCTGGCTGGTGGACCGCGCCGGCACCGGGGTGATCGCGGTGGCCTTCCTGGTGGCGTACCTCGGGCAAGGGATGCTTGCGCTGATGCTGCCCAACGACAGCGTGGCCGTGCGCCACGCGGTGAAGGCGCCGCTGTTGCAGGTATTGCAAGTGCCCGGTTTTTCCCTGTTCCTGGCCAGCGCGGCGGTATCGCAGGCGTGCCACGGCTTCTTCTACAGCTACAGCGCGCTCTACTGGAAGAGCGTGGGATTCTCCGCCTCGACCATCGGCTACCTGTGGGCGCTGGGCGTGCTGGCCGAGATCACGGCGTTCGCCTTCGGCTCGCTGCTGGCGGCGCGCATCTCGGCGCCGGCGCTGATCGCGCTGGCCTGCGCGGCGGGCATCCTGCGCTGGTCGCTGATCGGACTGGCGCCGACGCCCGGGGTGGCCATGCTGGCTCAGCTGCTGCAAGGGGCCACCCTCGGCTTTACCCAGCTTGGCGCGGCCCAGTATGTTCGCACGCGGGTGCCGGCGCCGGTGCTCTCCAGCGGCACCGGCCTGTATTCCGCCTGTGCCGGCTTGCTGACGGCGGCCAGCGTGTTCCTGGGGAGCTACCTGTTCGCCCGCGTGGGCGGGCGCGCCTTCCTGCTGACGGCCGTGCTGTGCGTGCTCGGCCTGGGCGCCGCGCTGGCCCTGCAGGCACAGGAAGCGCGCCGGGCGAAAGTGCCGGGCCTGCGCTAATTCCGGCAAGCCAGGGTCGGTCGGCGGATCTGACCCTCTCCGCGCGGGAACGCCGCCGCGACATGGGCCCGAATGGCCAGGCCAGAGAGGCCCGAACCTCGCGGCCCGCCGTCACCAGGCCATCACGCAGCCCGCTGAGGCGCCGGCGAAAAGACAGCAACGTCGTTACGCCACCAGCCCCTGCCAGAGCAGCGCGCCGTTGAGGAACAGGATCACGCCGGCGCTCAGCCAGGCCAGCGCCAGGGGCACGCCGCGCACGCGCCACGCGCCCATCAGCTCGCGGCTGGAGCCGAACAGGATCAGCGGCACCACCGCGAGCGGCAGGCTCAGGCTCAGCACCACCTGGCTGGCCACCAGCAGCTCGGCCGAGCCGTGCTGGCCGAACACGCCGACCGCCGCCAGCGCCGGCACGATGGCCAGGCCGCGCGTGAGCAGCGCGCGCCGGGTGCGGGAGATGCGCAGCTTGAGGAAGCCTTCCATCACCGCCTGGCCGGCCAGCGTGCCGGTCAGCGTGGAATTGAGGCCGCATGCCAGCAGCGCGCCGGCGAACAACAGGCTGGCCCAGTTCGAGTGGAGCAGCGGGTCCAGCAGGCGGTGGGCATCGGCCAGGTCGGTGACCTCGGTCCTGCCGCTGGCGTGGAACACGGCCGCCGCCAGGATCAGCAGTGCGGCGTTGATGAGAAAGGCGAAGGCCAGCGAGCCGAAGGTGTCCAGGTTGACGCCGCGCAGCGCGGCGGCCACGTCCGGCGTGCCGGCCTGGGGCACAGGCGCCGTCCTTGCCTGCGCCGCCTGCGGGCCAGGCCCGAACTTGCGCACCAGCGCCGAATGCAGGTAGAGGTTGTGCGGCATCACGGTGGCGCCCACGATCCCCGCGGCCAGCCACAGCATGCCCGCGTCGCGCACCAGTTGCGCCGAGGGCGCGAAGCCGCCCGCTACCGCCGCCCAGTCGGGCTGCGCCATGGCCAGCTGCGCGGCGAAGCACAACGCCACCATCAGTATCAGGGCGGCCACCAGCGCTTCGAGCGTGCGCCGGCCCTGGCGCTGCACGGCCAGCATCGCCACCGTGCCGACTGCCGAGAGCAGCACGCCTACCCACAGGTTCACATGCAGCAGCAATTGCAGCGCCACGGCGGTGCCGACCACTTCGGCCACGTCGCAGGCGATGATGGCGATCTCGCTGGCAATCCACAGCCCGATCACCGTGCGCCGCCCGAAGCGTTCGCGGCTCAGCTGCGCCAGGTCGCGCCCGGTGACCACGCCGATGCGCGCCGCGATCCACTGCAGGAGCATGGCAACGACACTGGCCGCGGCCACCACCGCGAGCAAGCCATAACCGTACTTGGCGCCGCCGGAAATCGCGGTAGCCCAGTTGCCCGGGTCCATGTAGCCGACCGCCACCAGGGCGCCGGCGCCGAGGAAAGCCAGGCGCCGCGGCTGGGCAGCCTGCGCGGACGGGGCCGGCCGCGTTGCTTCGACCGCGGCGAGCGGGGCGGGCGGGCCGGGCAGGGTGAGCTGGTCGAGAGGCGGTGGCATGGCTGGTGCTCGGGTGATACAGCGTGAAGCCGGCGGCCCGCGAATGGTGGTGCCGCGCGACGGATGATTCATTGTCGGCAATACGATGAGGAGCCGCCAATTGTAAATGCCAATCACTCTCATTTGCCGAATGAAATGTGCGGCAAATAACGCGCGTAAAGTGCGTCATGGGATTCTTTGAGCGGTCGCCATACGACCCGCCAGTCCGACACGACAGCATCCGGCGCCATGGATCATGCCGATGCGCCATCCGTGCGCAGTTGGACCACCGGCGCCGTGCCACAGCGGCCGCGCCGCGAATGCCCCGCGGCCGCATGCCGGCAGCCCGGCGTGCCGGTCATGGACGAGCAGTTGCCGGGCCTTGCCTGTGCCTATTGCCTGTGCCTATTGCCTGTGCCTATTGCCTGTACCTATTGCCTGATAAAGGCGAGCAGGTCTTCGTTGATGATGTCCGGGTGGGTGGTGCACATGCCGTGCGGGAAGCCCTTGTAGACCTTGAGGGTGCCGTTGCGGACCAGCTTGATGGACAGCAGCGCCGCATCGGCGATGGGCACGATCTGGTCGTCATCGCCGTGCATGATCAGGACCGGCACTTCGATCTGCTTGAGGTCTTCGGTGAAATCCGTCTCGGAGAACGCCTTGATGCAGTCGTAGTGGGCCTTTGTCCCGCCCATCATGCCCTGGCGCCACCAGTTCTCCTTGATGCCTTCCGAAACCGCCGCACCGTCGCGGTTATAGCCATAGAAGGGAATCGGCACATCCTTGTAGAACTGGGCGCGGTTGGCGGCGACCTGGGCGCGGAAGCCGTCGAATACCTCGAGCGGCAGGCCACCGGGATTGGCGTCGCTCTTGACCATGATGGGCGGTACCGCGCCGATCAGCACCGCCTTGGCGACACGGCCGGTGCCGTGCCTGGCCACGTAGCGGGCGACTTCGCCGCCACCGGTGGAATGGCCGACATGCACGGCGTTGCGCAGGTCGAGGTGGGCCGCCAGCGCCGCCACGTCGGCTGCGTAGGTGTCCATGTCATTACCCGTCGCGGTCTGGGTGGAGCGGCCGTGCCCGCGGCGATCGTGCGCGATCACGCGGTATCCCCTGGACAGGAAGAAGAGCATCTGTGCATCCCAGTCGTCGGCGCTGAGCGGCCAGCCATGATGGAACACGACAGGCTGGCCCGTGCCCCAGTCCTTGTAGTAGATCTTGGTTCCGTCCCTGGTGGTGATGGTGTTCATGAGATGACTCCTTGCGGCGGGGTCATGCCGGCTGCGCGAGGAAGGCGGACCCCTGCGTTCATGGCGACCGACGTGCTGCGGCCGGCGAGAGTGACATCGTGGACAACCTTAGGAGAATAGACGGCGAAACCGGCCGGCGCGAGGCCGGCCTGCACGGGGAACGCTCCGGCACTGTCCTGTGCCGCTCCCGCACCGAAGCCGGCCGCCCTACTGCTTGCGCGGCACCAGCAGCAGTGCGCCCTCCGGCTGCCCGTAGTAGCGCCGGCCGCTGCCTGCGCCGGGACCGGGAGGCTTTGGGCGCGCCGCGCCGGTAATCGAACAAATAGAAGCACTGAAACGGCGCAAGCCCGGCCGCGCCCGCCGCACCGGGCGAGAGGCGGCGTAGAATTGGCCGCTTCCGGGCCTCGCCGCCGCGGTCGCGGGCCCGGGCCCTGCGGGAGGCTGCGCACAAGAAAGAGGCGCTATCGAGAACAGGCGAAGCGGTCCTGGCCAGACGCGCGGCTGCGGACAGTGCGCCAGGTACGGCAAGACCGCGCACCGACGCCAGGATCCCTTCGATAGATAGTGCCGCCAGAAAAACGGACCTGGTTCCATCGTGAAGAAATCCCAAGCCGCGCATGGCGGCGAGTTGTCGGCGCAATTGCACGCTTCCCCGGACACATCGAATCCCTCCAGCCGCGCGCTGCACGGCATCCTGCTGCTGACGTTCGCCTTTGCGCTCAGCCAGTTCTACCGCAGTTGCCTTGCCGTGATGGCGCCGGAACTCCAGCACGACTTCGGGCTTTCGGCCGCCGGCTTCGGCACCCTGTCCTCGAGCTTCTTCCTGGCCTTCGCGGTGGCGCAGATCCCGTGTGGCATTGCCTTTGACCGCTACGGCGTGGGCAGGCCCACCGCCTTGCTGCTGGCCATCGGCGCGGTGTCTTCCCTGCTGTTCATCGTGGCGCCGAACGGCACCGTGGCCATGCTTGCGCAGGCAGGCCTGGGCCTGGCCTGCGCGCCGGTATTCATGGGGCTGCTGCATTTCGCCTCGGAGCAGTTGTCCGAGCGGGACTACACGCGCGTGGTCAGCAAATCCAACGCGACCGGCATGATCGGCGCGCTGTGTGCCACGGCGCCGCTGGGATGGGCCTCGCAGTGGCTCGGCTGGCGCGTGGCGATGGCCTTTGCGGCCCTGTGCATGGGGGCCGCCTGCTACGGCGTATGGCGCTTCGTGCGCGACGAAGGGCATGTCGAGGCGCGCAACACGCCATGGGGCTCGATGCTGCTGCAAAGCGCCCGGCTGCTGGGCCTTGCCCCCTTGTGGACGCTGATCCCGCTGTGCGTGGCGATGGCCGCCGGCACCGCCTTCCGCAATGCCTGGAGCGGCCCCTACCTGGCCAGCGTCTACCACCTGCAGGCCGGTCCGCGCGGCGTGGCGCTGACGCTGCTGAGCCTGGCCGGTTTCGCCACCGCGTTCTTCCTGCCGGTGCTGGTGCGCCACAGCACGCTCAAGGCCACCATCGGCGGCTGGTCCTGCTTCGCGCTGGCGGGGGCGGTGCTCCTGGCCATCTGGCCCGATAGCGGCGTGGCGTCGGGCGTGGCCATGATGGCCTTGTTGTCCACCATCGGCATGCTGCATCCGCTGGTCATGGCGCAGGGCCGCGGCCTGATCCCGCCGGCGGCGCGCGGGCGCGGCCTGGGCCTGCTCAACACCTTTGTCTTCCTCGGTTCCGCGCTGACGTCCTGGGGCTACGGCATGATCGCCAGCCTGGGCGATGCCGCGCACTGGCCGGTGTCGCGTACCTACGCGGCCATCTTCCTCGCGGCAGGGGTGCTGGTGGCGGCGGCCGTGGTGGTGTATCTGTTCAGCCCGCCGGCGGAGAAAAGCTGAAGCGTGACCGGCGCGTGGCGGCTATCGGCTATCCTCCATAACGCAGCAGGCGCGACTTGCACCGCACACCAGGGGGCCCCGATGCAGATGGACTGGAAGACGATCCGGAACGGCAGTGCCGATGCGCACGACGGCGCAACGGTGGAACTCAGCGGCTGGATGATCCCCCTCGATGCCGGGGCGGGCTGTGCCGACTACTTCCTGCTGGCGGCCGAATCTCCCTGTTGCGGCGGCTGCGTGCCGCGCGATCCGCTGGCCTGCGTCGAGGTCTATGCGGCGCAGCCTGTCCCCTTGCCAGCGCAGGCGGCCAGCCTGCGCGGCCGGCTGGTCCGCCTGCGGGACGATCCTGCCGGATGGCGCTACCAGCTGGTGGACGCCCGGCCCCTGACGGCGCCCGCGGCGGGCACGGCGGCTACGATGAGCCGACGCGTATTCCTGGCATCCGGCGCGGCGCTCGGGCTGGCGGCCTGCGCGCCGGGACGGTTCGCGGGCTATACCGAAAGCCCGCAGGAGGCCGAGAGCGGAGCCGGCGGCGCGCAGCCCGAGGAGGCCCCGATCAAGTGGAAGCCGGCCGCGGATGCCATGACGATCGACATGCACAGCCACGCGGGCCGCGTGATCGTCTCGCGCGACCCCGCCATCGGCGCCAGGCGGCCGTTCCTGCCGCTGGCCGCGCCGATGCGCGCCGGCGGCATGAACGTGATCTGCCTGGCCATCGTCACCGACACCACGGTGACGCGCGTCTCCGCCAACCGCACCCGCTTCGAAGCCTGGCGCACGCCGCAGGAGGGCGAGCTGTATGCGCTGGGCCGCACCGAATTCGCGCGCGCCCACGAACTGGTCGCGCGCGAGCAGATGCAGGTGGTCACCAGCGCGGCCACGCTGGCGGCGCAGGGCCACGCCGGGCCGTGCGCGATCATCGCGGCGGAAGGCGCGGATTTTCTCGAAGGCCGGCTGGACCGCGTGGACGAGGCCTTCAACCTGCACCAGTTGCGCCACTTGCAGCTCACGCACTACCGCATCAACGAGCTCGGCGACATCCAGACCGAAACCCCGGTGCACGGGGGCCTCACGGACTTCGGCGCGGCGGTGGTGCGGCGCTGCAATGCGCTGGGGATCGTGGTGGACGTGGCGCACGGCACCTATGACCTGGTCAAGCGCGCGGCGGCGGCATCCAGCAAGCCGCTGGTCATCTCGCATTCCGCGCTGGCTGCCCGCCCCGGCGCGCGCAGCCGGCTGATCTCTCCTGACCATGCGCGCGCGATCGCCGCCACCGGCGGCGTGATCGGCGTGTGGCCGAGTTCCGGCACGTTCCACACCCTCCAGGCGATGGCCGAGGGCATCAAGCGCATGGCCGACGTGGTGGGCGTGGAGCACGTCGGCCTGGGCACCGACATGCTCGGCTTTATCTCGCCGCCGGTGTTCACCGGCTACGAGCAACTGCCGTCGCTGGGCGACGCGCTGGTCGCCGCCGGCTTCACGCAGGACGAGACGGGCATGATCCTGGGCGGCAACTACCGCCGGGTGTTCGAGGCCTGCGTCGGCTAGCGCCGGCGCTGCCGCATCACGCTCACGATCCCTTGCGCCGCCGGTACTCCTGCCGGCCGACGAGGAACGCGCCCAGCGCCACCATCAGGGCCAGCCCATACCAGGTGATGGCATAGCCGAGGTGGCTGTTGTGGAAGGAAATCACGGTCAGCCCGCCAACCGGCCACACGCGCTGGGCGCCCTGCTGCTGCGGCACCGTGCCTTCGGGATCGGCCGCGGCGGCATTGACGGCAACGTTGGCGGCAGGCGAGCCGCCGGCCGCCGCGTCGGCATCGATGAAGTACGGCGCCACGTCCTGCAGGCCGCGCGCGGCGGCAATCGCCGGCACATCGCGGTTGTACCAGCGATTGGCCGCCGGGTCGTTGTGGCGCAGGAAGGCGTCGCCGGCCTCGCTCATGCGCAGCAGCCCGGTGACGGTGGTCTCGCCGGCCGGATCGTACTGGCTGCGCGTGGTCCGGTCGGCGCGCTCGGGCGACACGAAGCCGCGGTTGACCAGCACCACGCTGCCGTCCGCGGTGCGCAGCGGGGTGATCACCCAGAAGCCGCCGCCCAGGTCCGTCACCGCCTGGACCAGCGTTTCGCGGTCGTTGAGGAAAGTGCCGGACACGCGCACGTGCTTGTATTCGTCGGTGGCCGCGGCGACCTGCGGCCACTGCGCGCGACCGGGCGCCGCGACGGGCGGGGCATGCACGCGCGAGTTGACGCGCTCGATCAGGTCTAGCTTCCAGGCGCGGCGCTGGACCTGCCAGGTGCCGAGCCCGACCAGGACGGAAAAGGCGAAGGCGGCCAGGACGGCGAAGACGACGAGCGCGGCGATGCCACGTCGGGGAGCGGGTTGCGGATGGCGCGCGGCGCCGGCATTTTGCTGTTGCTGGGGGTGTCGGGGAGCGATCAAGGTAGGTTCTTCGTGTCGTGCATAGCCGGCATCATATTCTGATCCAGGTGGAACATCACCCAGAGCGAGCCGCTCAGCGCGATCACGACGAGCACGATGGTGAAGATCAGCGCCAGCATGGTCCACCCACCCTCGGATTTGAAGTTCATGTGCAGGAAGTAGATCATGTGCACGACGATCTGCACGGCGGCGCAGGCAAGCAGCACCAGCGCGGTGGTGCTGGACTTGTCGAACACCTTCGCCATCACCAGCCAGAACGGGATGGCGGTCAGGATGACGGCGAGCACGAAGCCCGTCATGTAGCCGCCGAAGGTGGCGTGCATGGCGTCGTCGCCATGGCCGTCGTGGCCATGGTGCCCGTCGTGGCCGTGCGCGCCGCCGCCGCCCGCCATCGTGTTGTCATGCGCGTTCATGGCAGCGCTCCCATCAGGTAGACGAAGGTGAACACCCCGATCCAGACCACGTCCAGGAAGTGCCAGAACATGGACAGGCACATCAGGCGGCGCCGGTTCTCCGGGATCAGCCCGCGCTGGCCGACCTGCACCATCAGCGTGATGAGCCATACGATGCCCACCGTCACGTGCAGGCCGTGCGTGCCGACCAGCGTGAAGAACGAGGACAGGAAGGCGCTGCGCTGCGGCCCCGCGCCCTCGTGGACCAGGTGCGCGAACTCATACAGCTCGAGCCCGAGGAAGCACGCGCCCAGCAGGCCGGTGATGGCCAGCCAGAGCTGCGTCTGGCTCACCCTGGAGCGCTGCATCTCCAGCATGGCGAAGCCATAGGTGATGGACGACAGCAGCAGGAAGGTGGTGTTGAGCGCCACCAGCGGCAGCTCGAACAGCTCCGCCCCGGTGGGTCCGCCGGCATAGTGCCGTCCCACCACGCCGTACACGGCGAACAGGCTGGCGAAGATGAGACAGTCGCTCATCAGGTAGAGCCAGAAGCCGAGCAGGGTGCCGTTCTGGGCATGCACCTCGGCGGTCTCGTAGAAGCGCAGTTGCGCCGCGCGCGGGGCTTCCGGCGCGCTCATGCGTTCCGGGCCGTAGGGAGTGGCGATATCAACCATGGCTGGCAAGCAGGCGCGAGCGCTCTGCCTCCGTGTGGACGACGGTATCGGCCGGGATGTAGTAGTCGCGCTTGTAGTTGAAGGTGTGCCCGATCGCGACCACCAGAAGGGTGACGAAGGTCAGCACCACGATCAGCCACATATGCCAGATCAGCGCAAAGCCCAGCAGCGTGCTCAGCCCCGCGAGAATGATGCCCGCGCTGGTGTTCTTCGGCATGTGGATGGGGATGAAGCCCTGCTGCGGGCGCTCGTAGCCGAGCTGCTTCATCTGCCACCAGGCATCGTTGTCGTGGATCACGGGCGTGAAGGCGAAGTTGTAGGCCGGCGGCGGCGAGGAAGTGGACCACTCCAGCGTGCGGCCGTTCCACGGGTCGCCGGTGGTGTCGCGCAGCGCTTCGCGGCGGCGGAAGCTGACGAACAGCTGGATCAGGAAGCAGCCGATGCCGCAGGCGATCAGCAGCGCGCCGAAGGCCGCGGCCTGGAACCAGATCTGCAGCGAGGCATCCTGGAAATGGTTCATGCGCCGGGTCACGCCCATCAGGCCGAGCACRTASAGCGGCATGAAGGCGACGTAGAAGCCGAYCASCCAGAACCAGAACGAGCACTTGCCCCAGAACGGGTCGAGCTTGAAGCCGAAGGCCTTGGGGAACCAGTAGCTGATCCCGGCCATCAGCCCGAACAGCACGCCGCCGATGATGACGTTGTGGAAGTGGGCGATCAGGAACAGGCTGTTGTGCAGCACGAAGTCGGCCGGCGGCACCGCCAGCAGCACGCCGGTCATGCCGCCGATCACGAAGGTCACCATGAAGCCGACCGTCCACAGCATCGGCACCTCGAAGCGGATGCGCCCGTGGTACATGGTGAACAGCCAGTTGAAGATCTTCGCCCCGGTCGGGATCGAGATGATCATGGTGGTGATGCCGAAGAACGAGTTGACGCTTGCCCCCGATCCCATGGTGAAGAAATGGTGCAGCCAGACCAGGTAGGACAGCACCGTGATCACCACCGTGGCGTACACCATCGACGCGTAGCCGAACAGGCGCTTGCCGCAGAAGGTGGACACCACCTCCGAGAAGATGCCGAAGGCGGGCAGCACCAGGATGTAGACCTCGGGGTGGCCCCAGATCCAGATCAGGTTGATATACATCATGGCGTTGCCGCCGAGGTCCGCCGTGAAGAAGTTGGTGCCGGTGTAGCGATCCAGCGCCAGCAGCGCCAGCACGGCGGTGAGCACCGGGAAGGCGGCGATGATCAGCACGTTGGTGCACAGCGAGGTCCAGGTGAAGATCGGCATCTTCATCAGCGTCATGCCGGGCGCGCGCATCTTGACGATGGTCACCAGCAGGTTGATGCCCGACAGCAGCGTGCCCAGCCCCGCCACCTGCAGCGACCATATGTAGTAGTCCACGCCCACGTCCGGGCTTTGCAGGATGCCGGACAGCGGCGGATAGGCCAGCCAGCCGGTGCGCGCGAACTCGCCGACGAACAGCGACATCATCACCAGCACGGCGCCGCCCACCGTCATCCAGAAACTGAAGTTGTTGAGGAAGGGGAAGGCCACGTCGCGCGCGCCGATCTGCAGCGGCACGACGAAGTTCATGAAGCCGGTGACCAGCGGCATGGCCACGAAGAAGATCATGATCACGCCGTGCGCGGTGAAGATCTGGTCGTAGTGATGCGGAGGCAGGTAGCCCAGCGTGTCGCCGAAGGCAACGGACTGCTGCAGCCGCATCATGACCGCATCGGCGAAGCCGCGCAGCAGCATGACGATGCCGAGCACGATATACATGATGCCGATCTTCTTGTGGTCGATGCTGGTGAACCACTCATGCCACAGGTAGCCCCAGGCGCGGAAGTAGGTCAGCGCGCCGACCAGCGCCAGCCCGCCGATCGCCACCGCCGCGAAGGTGGCCAGCAGGATGGGCTCGTGGTAGGGAATCGCCTCCCAGGTCAGGCGGCCGAATACCAACTGGGTCAGGTCGTGCTCGGGCATTGTCATCACCAGGCCCGCAGGGGCGTTGTTGCAGGATTCTTCTTCGGCGGGCGCGCCATGGCGTCAGCGCGTCACCGCGGCTGCGTTTTCGCCGGGCCCGCGCCGGTGGGATCGCCGGCGGTGCAGATCGCGCCAAGGGTCTCGCCGGAGCGCGTCAGCGACGCCAGGGCGTACCCCGAGGCGGGCCCCTGCTGCTCGCGGCGGGCATGCTTCGCGCTGTCGGGCATCATGTCCTTGATGCACGGCTTGCCCGCTTCCACGCAGCGGTTCAGGATGGCGCCATACAGGGCCGGGTCCACGCTGGCATAGCGGCGCACCGGTTCGCGCTCGCTGGGCTGCTCGAGCTTGAGGTAGGCATCCCGCGTGAGCGCGCCGCCGCCGGCCTTGGCTGCCTTGACCCAGCGGTCGAATTCCTCGTTGCTGACGCCGTGGAACTTGAAGTACATGCCGGAGAAGCCCGCGCCGCTGTAGTTGGCGGAGATGCCTTCGTACACGCCGGGCGCGTTGATCACGGCATGAAGCTTGGTCTCCATGCCCGGCATGGCATAGACCTGCCCGGCCAGCGCGGGAATGAAGAAGGAGTTCATCACCGTGGCGGCCGTGAGCTTGAAGCGGATGGGCTGGTCCACCGGCGCCACCAGTTCGTTGACCGTGGCAATGCCTTGGTCCGGATACAGGAACAGCCACTTCCAGTCCAGCGCCACCACTTCGACGGTGAGCGGTTCCAGGCCGGTGGGCACGCCGCGCTCGGCGTCGATGCGGGACAGGGGCTGGTACGGGTCGAGCTTGTGCGTGCTGACCCAGGTGATCGCGCCCAGCGCGATGATGATGAGCAGCGGCGCGGACCAGATCACCAGTTCCAGCAAGGTGGAATGGTCCCAGTCCGGTTCGTAGGTGGCTGCGCGGTTGGAGGCGCGGTAGCGCCAGGCGAACAGCAGCGTCAGGATGATCACCGGCACGATGATCAGCAGCATCAGGCCGGTTGAGATGATGATTAAATCACGCTGCCGGACCGCAAGGTCACCCGACGGGGCCAGCAGCACGGCATTGCAACCTGTCAACAGCAAGGCAGCCGAAAGTAGCAAGATCCCGCGCATGACGTAGCGGGATGGCACTATCCGATTACGCAAATGCATAGCCGTCCAAGTGATCGTTGGAACGCCGGTGGGCTGGCATGGGCACCATCATACTGCTAGAACTAAACTTTCGAGAACTGCATATTTTCCTATGGCACTGTAGTCAAAGAAGTGCCATTCTTAAAGGAGTGTGGCACTACGACAAGGCCTGATGATGTCCGGCATCACTCAACAGCACGACCCGTCGTCAGCACCCTCGGCCCGTGAGGCCGCGCACCACGCCCATGTCGCGCCCGGCGAGATCGCCACGGGGGTGGTCATCGGCAGGGCTTCCGAATACTTCGATTTCTTCGTCTACGGCATCGCCTCGGTGCTGGTCTTCCCGGCGGTATTCTTCCCCTTCGTCGGGCGCCTCGAAGGCCTGTTGCTTTCCTTCACCGTTTTCTCCTTCGCGTTTATCGCGCGCCCCTTCGGCACCACGCTGTTCATGGTGATACAGCGGCGCTGGGGCCGCGGTGTCAAGCTCACCGCCGCCCTGTTCGCGCTCGGCACGGCGACGGCCGGCATCGCCTTCCTGCCCGGCTACGACACCCTCGGGCGCGAGTCCATCATCCTGCTGGCGTTCTTCCGCATCCTCCAGGGCATCGGCTTCGGCGGCTCGTGGGATGGCCTGCCTTCGCTGCTGGCGCTCAACGCGCCGCCGCAGCGGCGCGGCTGGTATTCGATGATGGGCCAGCTCGGCGCGCCGATCGGCTTCCTGATCGCGGGATCGCTGTTCCTGTTCCTGCGCGCGAACCTGGAGATCGAGGAATTCCTCGAATGGGGCTGGCGCTATCCGTTCTACGTGGCCTTCGCCATCAACGTGGTGGCGCTGTTCGCGCGGCTGCGCCTGGTGGTGACGCAGGAGTACACGGAACTCCTCGACGAAGGCGAGCTGGAGCCGATCAGCCCCATCGAGATCGCGCGTGACCAGGGCTACAACCTCTTCCTCGGCGCCTTCGCCGCGCTGGCGAGCTATGCGTTGTTCCACCTGGTGACGGTGTTCCCGCTGTCGTGGGTGGCCTTGCATGGCACGCAGGATGTCAACGACGTGCTGGTCGTGCAGATCATCGGCGCGGGCATCGCCATGCTGGGCACCATTGCCTCGGGGGTGATCGCCGACCGCATCGGCCGGCGCACCACGCTCGGGCTGATGGCCACGCTGATCGCCATCTTCAGCCTGTTCGCGCCGTTCCTGATGGGCGGCGGCGCGGGGCGGCAGGATATCTTCATCCTGGTCGGCTTCGGGTTGCTGGGGCTGTCCTACGGGCAGGCCGCGGGCGCGGTCACCTCGAACTTCGAAAGGCGCTTCCGCTATACCGGCGCGGCGCTCACCTCGGACTTCGCGTGGCTGTTCGGTGCCGCCTTCGCGCCGCTGGTGGCGCTGGGGCTGTCGGTCGAATTCGGCCTGGTGGCCGTGAGCGTCTACCTGCTGTCCGGCGCCGCGTGCACGCTGCTGGCACTGCGCGTCAACCGCTCGCTCGCCTCGCGCGACTGACGGCCGGGGCCGCCCCCCAGCCACCATGCCTGCGCGCAGCTACTGCTGAACCCGGAATCCCAGCCCGGGCGACAATACGGTCGTCTCGCCATCGCGCAGCTCGACCGTCGACAGCGCGCCGTTCGACATCGATTCCCTGGCGAACTCGGCGATATTGCGCACGCGCGCGGCCGGCACGCCACAGGCGCTCAGCCGCGCTTCGACTTGCACCGCATCCGCATCGGCCAGCACCGCGCATAGCGCCGCCTTGAGCGCGGCCGGATCGCGCGAGCGTACGAACGCCGGCAGGCCGTCGCGTTGCAGCGGCGGGTCGAACAGCGCCGGATCGCAGGCCAGGTGCCCGAGTTCGAGCGCTTCGAGCAATGCCAGCAATTGCCCCGGCGTGTTCGCCCCGATCGCCAGCCAGCCGTCCCGCGTGCGGAAGAAATCCGCCGACGGGCTGCCCGAGTATCCCTGGTTGCCCACGCGCGGCGGCGTCGTGCCGCGCGTGAGCGCGTCGCAGCTCATCGGGTACATCAGCTGCATGCCCGCGCTGGCCATCGAGATATCGAGCAGCATGCCGCGGCCCGTGCGTTCGCTCTCGCGCACGCCCGCGAGGATGGCGAACGCCGCCAGCAGCCCCGTGGCGGAATCGATGACGGGAAAGCCGGTCTTGATGGGCGGATCGCCCTCGCTGCCCGCCATGCAGGCCATGCCGGTGGCCGCCTGCACCACGTGATCGTAGGCCGGCCTGCCACTCCACCCTGTCGCGCCGCGCCCGAATCCGGAGATGCTGCAATAGACCACGCGCGGATTGAGCGCGCGCACGGCCTCGAAGCCCAGGCCGAAACGCTCGAGCACGCCGGGCCGCAGGTTGTCGACGAACACATCGCAGCGGGCGGCGCGCGCCAGCGCCTCGCGCTTGCCCGCCTCGCTGGCGAGGTCGAGGCTGAGCGATGCCTTGCCCGCGTTGAGCGCGACGAAGGCCTCGCGACCGCGCTCGGTGCGGCGCATGACATCGCCGCCGTTGGTGTTCTCCACCTTGGTCACGTCGGCCCCGAGACGGGCCAGCAGGAAGGTGGCGAAGGGGCCCGCGATGACGTGCGAAAAGTCGAGTACGCCGATGCCGGCGAGCGGGGTGAAACCGGTGCCGGCGGTGCTGGAATTGGCGGAATTGCTGGAATTGCCGGAATTGCTGGTGGTGTCGGGCATGTCTGGTCTCACTGGAGGGTGATGCGGTTCTTGTCGATCACCTGCCGCATGCGTGCGGTTTCCTCGGCGACCAGGCGGGAGAACGATGCAGGCGTGGGGCTCGGCTCGACGCTCGCGCCGGTGTCCACGTAGAAGCGCCGCAGGCCGGGATCCGCGAGCGCGCGCAGCGTCGCCGCGTGCAGGCGCGCCACCAGCGGCGCGGGAAGGCCCGCTGGCGCCCAGATGCCGGTCCATGCATCGAGCGCGAGATCGCCACGGCCCAGCGCTTCATTCAGCGTGGGCACCTGCGGCAGGGCCGCGCTGCGCTGCGCCGAGGTCAGCGCGAGCGCGCGCACCTTGCCGTTGGCGATCTGCGGCACCGCGGTGGTCGCCACCGGAAAGCCGAACTGCGTATCGCCCTTGACCAGCGACGGCACGATCTCCACCGAGCCCTTGTAGGGGATGTGGAGCACGTCGATGCCGGTGGCCGCCGCGAACGCCGCGCCGCAGATATGCGCGGCCGAGCCGACGCCGCCCGAAGCGTAGTTCAGCGTGCCCGGCGCGCGCCGCGCGGCGGCGACGAGGTCCCCGACCGTGCGATAGGGCGAGGCCGCGCTGACGATCAGCACCGCCGGGCTCGAGCCCGTGCGCGTGACATGGGTGAACGCCGCCGGATCGAATTTCGCGCCCGGCTGCAGCAGCTTCTGCGCCACGTGGGTGGAGGCGCCCAGCAGCAGGGTATAGCCGTCGGGCTGCTGCTGCGCCACGAACTCCGCCGCCAGGATGCCGCCCGCGCCGACGCGGTTCTCCACCACGATGGGCCGTCCAAGCTCCCGGCCCAGCACCTCGGCCAGCTTGCGGGCCTGGATATCGGGGCCGCCGCCGGCGGCGTACGGCACCACCAGCCGCACCGGGCGGGATGGATAGCTGTCGGCGGCAAGCGCGCCGGCAGGCCTGCCGGCGGCCGCCGCGAGGGGCAGCGCCAGCAGGGACTTCAGCAGCAGGCGGCGCGGCCGGCGTGGGGGCTCTTGCATCTCGGGTCTCCTTCATGGTTTTGCCCGATTGTGGCCGTGCCGAGTCATTCTGGACAATTATCCAGATTTGAAGATCCCATCACGAATGGTTATGGCCACGATTCCCCGCAACACCGCTCCGTCCGCCGCCCAGCCCAACCGTATCGACCGCCTGCGCATCCGCCATCTGCGGCTGCTGGACCTGGTCGCGCGCTCCGGCTCGCTGACGGCCGCCGCCGGATCGCTGCATATCAGCCAGCCGGCCGTGACCAAGATGCTGCAGGAACTGGAACAGGCATTCGGCTGCACCCTGATCGAACGCACCACGCGTGGCGGCCGCCTGAGCGCCGCCGGCGAACGCGCGCTTGAACGCCTGCGCATCGCGCTGGGCGCGCTGGACGCCGCCGGCGAAGCGCTCGCCACGCGCCCGGAGCTGCCACTGGTCAGGATCGGCGTGCTGCCGCTGGTCGGTGTCAACGTGCTGCCGCGGCTGGTCGCCAAGCTCAGCCGGCAAGGCACACTGCCGCGCCTGCAGGTGCGCGAGCACACCGTCAGCGGCCTGCTCGCCATGCTCGCGCGCGGCGAACTCGACTGCGCGGTCGGGCGGCTCGGCACCGGCGACGCGGAACACGCGCAGGCGCAGGGCGCGCAAGGGCTGGACATCGCCCCGCTGTGGGACGAACACCTGGCCATCGCCTGCGCGCCCGACCATCCGCTCGCAAGGCGGCGCGAGGTCAGCCTGGCCGCGCTGCACGAAAGCCCGTGGATCCTGCCGCCGCGCGGCACCCATACACGCGAGATCTTCGAGCAGCCGTTCCTCGACGACGGACAACTGCCGCCGGTGCCGCATATCGAGTCGATGTCTTTCCACACCAGCCTGTCGATGGTCGCCGGTAGCGGCTTCCTGGCGGTGGTGCCGGACAGCGCGGCGCGGCACTACGGCGCCATGTCGATGGTGCGCAAGGTGCGCCTGCGCGCACCGTTCCCGTCCGGCCGGATGGTCTTCATCACGCCGCGCCATGCCGCGGCGGCATCATCCGCGTCCCCCGCCATCACGCCGGCCGTGGCACTGATCGCCAGGGCCCTGCGCGAAGACGCGGCGGCGTAGTACACGCGCGCATAGCCGCGGCAGGCCCGTGCGACTATCATATGCCTCGCAAACCACCCGCTCCCGGCCCGCAACGCGTATCCGCCCGCCAGGCCCGAAGCAGCCTCACCTAGCGACGCCATCCATGGACACAAACCCCGACACCCCCTCGCGCCCCCCCATGCGCGCCCTCACCCAGCTCGAGGGACGCGTGCTGGCCGTGCTGCTGGAAAAGCAGCACACCGTGCCCGACACCTACCCGCTCTCGCTCAACGCGCTTACCGCCGGCTGCAACCAGAAGACCGCGCGCGCGCCGGTGATGAACGCCAGCGAAGACGAAGTGCTTACCGCCATCGACGGCCTCAAGCGCCTGAGCCTGGTGATGGAAGGCAGCAGCAGCCGCGTGCCGCGCTTCGAGCAGAACATGAAGCGCGTGCTCAATATTCCCAGCCAGTCCGTCGCGCTGCTTGCCACGCTGCTGCTGCGCGGCCCGCAGACCGCAGCCGAGTTGCGCCTGAACAGCGCGCGCCTGCACGCCTTCGCCGATATCTCGTCGGTCGAGGTCTTCCTCGACGAACTCGCCAGCGCCGAGCCGCCGCGCGTAGTCAGGCTGGCTCGCGCGCCCGGCGGACGCGAGCACCGCTGGATGCATCTGCTGTGCGGCGAGGTCAGCGTGGACGATGCCGCCGGCGCGCAGGGCGCCACCGAGGAAGCCATCCCGCCCTCCGAGTTCGAGGCGATGAAGGCCGAGCAGAAGGAACTGGCCGGAAAGGTGGCTCGCCTGCAGGCCATGCTCGAGCAGATGGCGGGCGAACTTGGCATTACGCTCGACAAGAACGGCCTTTGACGCAGTCCCGATCGCGGAGCCCTTGCACATGACCGACCCCAAGGCAGCAGACCTTTCCCAGCCACGCTTCGAAACCGGCCGCCCTCTGCTGATCGCAGGCCAGGCAGGACGCTTCACGCTGGAGACCAACGGCGGCATCCCGGCACTCTGGCAGCGCTTCATTCCGCAGATCGGCAAGGTGCCGGGCCAGGTGGGCTACGTGACCTACGGCGTTTGCTGCAATCCGGACGGACACGGCGGCTTTGAATACATTGCCGGCGTGGAAGTGGGCAGCCTGGACGGCCTGCAGGAGGCGTACCGCTGCATCGAGCTCGCGGCGCAGCACTACGCGGTGTTCACGCATGCGGGGCCGCTTTCGACGCTGGTCCAGACCTGCCTGGCAATCTGGCAGAAGTGGCTGCCAGCGTCCGGACTGGAGACGGCATGCGCACCGGACTTCGAGCGCTACAGCGCGGATTTCGATCCGGCCGCGGGCACCGGCGTGGTGGAGGTCTGGGTGCCGCTCAAAGCGCGGCCGGCGGCGGCGGCCTGACCCGCGGATGCGCGGCGCGCGCCCTCGGGTCCTGCTGCCTCCTTGCCCCTGTAATGTAGAGACTAATGTAGAGACAACTGTCCTTTCGCCACGGATCTGGACGCGGTGGCCGTGACATTGCGCTGCGGAGTGCGGAAAACGCCCCCGCGGCAGGTATCGCATGCGGCGCGTGCGCAACACACGCGCAATCCGGCCTGCAGACGAAGTAGACTAGAAGTCCCTGAGTTTCGCGGACATTGCGCTGTCACGATACTGTCTTGCGGAACCGGACATAATCTGGCGACCAGAAACGTGGAGGATCCCGACAATGCGCGTGACGATTCGCACCATTACGATTCCGGGAGGCAAGGGCCGCGCGGCCCTGCACAAGGCTGTCGTGTACATGACCACGGAGCAGGAAGCGGCGCCGCTGATGACGAGCGAGTGGAGCCAGCGCGAGCCCGAAGCCTTCATGGCGGCCCAGACCTGGGCCCGGCGCAACACCTATATCGTGTCCAACCCCCGCACCGGCACGTTCTACGGCAGTCCCGCCGGCCGCTAGCCAGGCACCGGCCGAATCCCCCCGCCGCCGGCTGATGCGCCCCGCAGGGCGCGGTAAAGGCAGCCCGTGGCATGACGGCTGCTCGTCGTTCCGACGCAAGCGCCTTCCCTGCGCTTAGCCCTTCTCCCCCCGCCCCCGACTTGATACGCACCGAAGGCCATCTGCTTTCCCGCGTCCGTATCGGTGATCCGCCAGCCCGCGGATCGCGCCGGATCTTGCGGGCAAGGCAGGCTTGGCGTACGCTGCCAGCCCCGCATCCCGCCAGGAATTCCGTCATGCCCGCCCCCAAGTCCGCCAGTTCGCTCGTCTATTCCACCGAGCACGGCCGCATGTGCCCGGGCTGCGGCAATGCGCTGGCGGCCTGCACCTGCGGCAAGGCGCAAACGGTCGCGCAGGGCGACGGCATCGTGCGGGTATCGCGGGAAACCAAGGGCCGCAAGGGCAAGGGAGTGACGCTGGTGCGCGGCGTGGTGCTGGCGCCGCTGGCGCTGGCCCAGCTCGGCAAGGAGCTGAAGGCCGCTTGCGGATCGGGCGGCACCGTCAAGGACGGCGTGATCGAGATCCAGGGCGATCACTGCGACACCGTGATCGCGAAACTGCGCCAGCAAGGCATGACCGTCAAGCGCGCGGGCGGCTGAGCCCGCCGGTCCTGCCGCCGGCCTTAGCGGTTGCGCTGCTGGTAGCGGATGCTGCCGTCCGGCTGGCGCTGCGGCACCACCGGGTTGCGCGAATTGCACACCGGGCAGCGGAACAGCAGGCCCTGGCCTTCATCCTTGATCGTCACATCCGCCTCTTCCCAGCGCGTGCGGCACGATTGGTTCTGGCAAGTAAAAGACATCTTCATTCTCCGAGATAGGCGCGGATCGTAGCATGCTCGCAGCGGCTCGCCGCGCGCGGGTCTCCCATCGATCTCTCATGGGCCTGTCACGCAGGGCGCCGATATGACAGACTGGCGCCGGTACACGCACACCCAGGCACGAGGAACCAGACCATGCAATTCCCCGAAGGCAATGCAGGCAGCGTCGAGCGCATCGATCCCATCGTGGCCATGCCGGCCCTGCAGCTATCGCGCGAGCTACATGCGCGCAGGCTCTCCAGCCGCGAAGTCATGCACGCCTACCTGGAGCATATCGCGCGGGTGAACCCGGCGGTCAATGCCATCGTGGCGCTGCGCGAGCGCGAGGTGCTCCTGCAGGAAGCCGACGCCTGCGACCAGGCGCTCGCGCAAGGGCGCTCCGCCGGCTGGATGCACGGCATGCCGCAGGCCCCCAAGGACCTGGCGGCCACGCGCGGCATCCGCACCACCTTCGGCTCGCCCATCTTCCGCGACAACGTGCCCACGGCCGATGCCATCGTGGTCGAACGCGCGCGCGCCGCCGGCGCGGTGCTGATCGGCAAGACCAACACCCCCGAGTTCGGCCTGGGCTCGCACACCTTCAACCCGGTCTACGGGGCCACCCGCAACCCCTACGACACCAGCCGCAGCGCCGGTGGCAGCAGCGGCGGCGCCGCGGCCGCCCTCGCCATGCGCATGCTGCCGGTGGCCGACGGCAGCGACTTCGGCGGCTCGCTGCGCAACCCGGCCGGCTTCTGCAACGTGTACGGCATGCGCCCCTCGGCCGGGCGCGTGCCCTACGGCCCCGGCCCCGAGCTTTTCCTGCCGCAGCTTGGCACCGAAGGCCCGATGGCACGCACCGTGGCCGATCTCGCGCTGCTGCTCGCCACCCAGTCCGGCGCGGACGCGCGCACGCCGCAGGCGCTGCCGCAAGACCCCGAACTGGCCGCGCTGACGCCGGACAACGTCGCCGGCGCCCTGTCGGCGGACCTCAAAGGCAAGCGCGTGGCCTGGCTCGGCGACTGGGACGGCTACCTGCCGATGGAGGCCGGCATCCTGGCGCTGTGCGAAGACGCGCTCAAGGCCTTCCCCGCGTTCGGCGTGGCGGTGGAGGCCATCGCCGCGCCGTTCCCGCCCGCGCAGCTGTGGCAGGTCTGGCTGGCGCACCGTCACTTCCTGGTGGGCCACGGCCTGCTTCCCCACTACCAGGACCCGGCCCGGCGCGCCTTGCTCAAGCCCGAGGCAATCTGGGAAATCGAAGGCGCGCTCAAGCTCGGCGCCGCCGATATCCATGCCGCCAGCGTGGCGCGCAGCGCCTGGTACCAGGCGCTGCTCGGCGTGTTCGGGACGTTCGACTACATCGCGGTGCCAACGGCACAAGTGTTTCCCTTCGACGTAAACGCGACCTGGCCGAAGCAGATAGCGGGACGCGCGATGGATACGTATCACCGCTGGATGGAGGTGGTCTGTCCCTGGACGCTGTCGGGATGCCCGGTGGTCAGCTTGCCGGTGGGATTCGGCGCCGAGGGATTGCCGATGGGCATGCAGCTGATCGGCAGGCCGCGCGGCGATCTCTCCGTGCTGCGCGCCGCGCGCGCCTACGAGCAGGAGCGGGACTGGGTCGGCGGGCACTTGCCGCGCGCCTTGCTGGGGTAAGGGACACTGTCGAGACGATCGAAGTCATCGAAGCGAAGCTACCGAAGCGAAGTTATCGAAATGATCGACACCATCGGACGGCCGGCGGCTTCCCGCCCTTGCATTTGTTGACATTGCCCTCGTGCATCGCGCCTAGAATCCTGCGCTAATCACGAAGGGCATCCCTATGCGAACCGACCGAACCAGACTGCTGGGCTATCTCGCGCTGTGCATGGTGGCGTTCGCGCTGCTCACCGTGCTGTGCGTCACGCTGCAGGACGAAAACGAACGGCGCGCCGCGCGCAAGGTCCGGCAGATGGATGGCCGCGTTGCCGCACAGGCCGCGCAGGCCTCGCAGGGGCAGGAGCCGCGCACCGGCATGGCCACGGCGGCGCGCTGAGCCTGTCCCCCGAAGCCCGGCGGCTCAGGCGGGCAGCACGATCGTAAACGTCGCGCCCGCCCCGGCCGCGCTGGCCAGGCGCACCTCGCCGCCGTGCCGCTCCACCACCGTCTTCACGAACACCAGCCCCAGCCCGCTGCCAGCGGGCGCATCGCGCTCGTTGTCGCGCAGCCGCGCGAAGGGCTGGAACAGGCGGCCCTGGTCTTCCACGGCAATACCCCGGCCCTGGTCGGCCACGTCGATCGCCAGGCCCTGCGGCACGCGGTACAGCCTGACCGTGACCGTGCTGCGCGGCGGGCTGAACTTGATGGCGTTGCTCACCAGGTTGGCGATCGCGCGCACCAGCAGCACGGGCTCGGCCGTCACGATGGCCTGCTCTTCCTCCAACGCCAGGCGCAGCTCGATGCGCGCGGTGCTGGCCAGCGCCCACAACTCGTCGGTGGCGTCCAGCACCACGCCGGCGAGGTCGACCTCGATGAAGTTCAGGTGCGGCGCCTCGGCCCGGGCCAGGCGGATGAAGTCGTCGGCCAGCTCCAGCGTGCGGCTGGCGTAGTCACCGATGCGGGCCAGCAGCGCCGCTTGCGGCAGCGCGCGGCCGGCTTCGTGCTGCAGCTCGATCAGGGCGAGGATGGAGGCTTGCGGCGAGCGCATGTCGTGCGAGATGAAGCGCAGCGATTCCTCGCGGCGGCGCTCGGCCATGCGTACCTGGGTGATGTCGATTACGCTGATGATGAGGCCGGCCACGCCACCGGTGTCGCTGCGCAGCGGCGCGCCGCGCAGCAGCATGGGATGCTGGTCGCGCGCTTCCAGCTCCACGCCGGGCGGGGCCTGGACCGGCTGGGCCGGCGCGCTGTCGCCGCCGGGCCAGGCGCTGCGCAACTGTTCCCAGTAGTCGTGGCCGGCCTTGGGCTGCGCGAACACCTCGTCGATCATCTCGCCGATGCGCGGGCGCGGCGCCGCCGCATCGGCCAGCGTCGCAAGCGTGCGCGGCGCCAGCAGCAAGCCACGCCGGTTGGCCAGCAGCACGCGTCCGGCCGGATCGCAGATCACGGTGGCCTCGGGCAGGCCTTCCAGCCCGTCGGAGAGGAACTGCCGCAGGTCGCGCAGGCGCGTGGTCATGCGATAGACCGCCCGCATGCGCGTATCGAGGTTGCGGCCCCGCGCCCCGGCGGCCTCGCCCTCGTCCGTCTCCATCGCCAGCAGGCCGGGTTCCCGCTCCAGCTGCGCCAGTTCATCGGTGAGGAATTGCAGCGCCGCTTCCTGCCGGCGCCAGCTCCACAGCGGGTACAGCAGGGCGCAGCCCGCCATGGCGCTGACCGGCGCGAACCACAGGTGGCCGAGCACCACCAGCAGCAGGCTCGCACCCAGCGTGCCACCGAGCAGCCCCGCGGTCACCAGCAGCGCATTGCGCGGGGTAAGCATCAGCGCGGCCAGCGCCGCCAGCAGCACCGGCAGCAGCGTGCCGAGCCAGAACCATGGCGCCGGCAGGGCCACGATGGCGCTGTCGCGCTGGAGCGTCTGCATGGCATTGGCGATGATCTCCACGCCGCTCATGCCGTGGCCGTCGCGCGAGGCAGGAGTGGGGTACACATCGCCGAGTCCGCTGGCGGTGGCACCGACCAGCACGGCCTTGCCGTGGAAGAAGCCGGGCGGCAGCTTGCCGTCGAGCACCGGCACCTGGCGGAACGTGCCGGGCGGGCCGGCGAAAGGAATGCGCAAGCGATAGCGATGCAGCCAGCCATCGGCGTCCGGCGCATCCTGCTGCTGATCATGCCGGTAGCCGGACACGGGCCGCGGCGGACGGCCGAAGCCGACCATCGCGGCGGAAAAGTGATCGAGCAACTGGCCCGGCAGCCCTTCCTGAAGGAATACCTGGCGCGCGACGCCGTCCAGGTCCACCGCGATATTGATATGGCCCACCGCGCTGCCCAGGCCGGTCAGCGGATAGCGCACCTGCAGGCCGCCCTGCCCGGGCTCCGCCAGCGCGGGCAGCACCACGTTGCCGGCGCGCGCCATGCTCAGCGCCAGCGCGCGGTCGTCCCCGGGGTGCAGCAGGTCGGGCTCGGAGAGGATCACGTCGACACCGATCACGCGCGGCACGCCGGCGGCGATATGGTCGATCAGGCTGGCCAGCACGTGGCGCCGCCACGGCCAGCGGCCGATGGCGGAGATCCCGGGATCGTCGATGGCGACGATGACGATGTCGTCGCCGGGCGCGTGGTGCTGGGCCGCGACGGCAAGGTCGTAGACCGCCTTGTCGGCGCGCTCGCTCCAGCCGCGCACGGCGCAGGCCACCACCAGCGCCAGCACCGCCGCGCCCAGCAAGGCCCACTCGACCAGCGTGCGGCGCTGGTAGCCGGCCAGCAGACGCGCCTGCAGGCGGCCCAGCGTGCGGGCGCGCGCCGCCGGTTGCGCCAGTTCAGTCGGCACGGTTGAGCAGGCCTGCGCCGGTGCTCACCGGCTGGCCTTGTGCGTCGCGCACGTACTGCATCACTTCGATGCGCTGGGGCGGGGAAAAATGCGGCCCGGCGGCAGTGGCGGAAGTGGTGGCTGTGGCGGCGCCAGGGCTCTCGCGTCCCACGCGCACGAAGTAGCTGCCGCTGCCCGGGCGCGGCAGGCGCGCCTCGTTGGTCTCGCTGCGCACGTCCGCCACGATGCGGGTGAAAGCCGCGTCGGACGCCATCTGCAGCCGGTAGGCCTGGGCCGCGCCGCCTGCGCCACCGGCGGCCGCGGCCGGCCATGCGATGCGCAGGGTGTCGCCGCCATCGTCTTCCAGGCGCGGCTGCGGCGGCGACGGCTCCTGCGCGAACGCCACCGGCTCGCCCCAGGGCCCCGGCTGGCCGGCCGCATCGACGGACCGCACGCGCCACCACCAGCGCCCCGGCGCCAGCGGCCGGCTGGCCGCGGGCGCGGCCGCGCGCGCCTGCACGGCGCCCTGGCTGAAGTCCGCGTCGGCGGCCACCTCGAATTCGTACTGCGCGGCGCCGGCGACCTCGGCCCAGCTGAAGCGGGTTTCTTCGCCGTAGGCCGTGCCGTCGCGCTCGGGCGCGAGCGTGAACGGCGCCGGCGGACTGAGCCGCACCACCAGCGGCGCCACCGTGGCGGCACCGCCGAGCTGGCGCGCGTCCAGCGCGCTGACGCCCAGGTAGAGCGTGCCTTCGGGCAGGTCCTGCAGCCCGGCCTCGGCGCGACGCACCAGCTGCGAGGACAGCAGTTCCGTTTGCTCGGCATCGCGCGAGACCACCACCCGATAGGCAGCTGCCTTGTCCACCGGCGTCCAGCCAACCGTGACGCGGCTCGCCAGCAACGGCGACGGCAATGGCGACAGCGCCGGCGCGGGCAACAGCGCGGCCGGCCGCGCCAGCACGCCGGCGGCCGATACGCTGACGCCGTAGCCGGCCACCACGGCGGCCTGCTGGCCGCGCCGCGAGCGGGCCTGCACGCGGCCCTCCAGCACCGCGCCCTGGCTGGCGCCGTCCGCCGTGCCGACGCGAAAGCGCGTGCCACGCACGCCGGTCACCAGCGACGGCGTGCGGATCTCGTAGCGTCCCACGCCGGTGCCGCGCGGCGCCACGCGGGAATCCACCTCGCCCCGCCCGACGCCGATCACGGTGTCGGTCAGCCCGCTGCGTGCGAACACGCGCAGGCGCCGGACCTCCACCGCGGAGCCCGGCGGCACGCTGATACGCGAGCCATCGGCCAGTTCGATGGTGAGCGCGGCGCCGGCATCGGTTTCCAGGCGCGCGCCCTCGGCCAGCGTCATGCCGGCCTGCAGCGCGCGGCCATCGGCGCGCGCCGCGCCGGTGACGAACACCACGCGCGCGCTGCCGGCGGCAACCGGAATGCGCGCCAGCGGAATGCGCAGGCGCATGCCGGGCGGCAGGCGGTACGGGTCCGCCACCCGGTTCAGCGCCTGCAGCTCATGCCAGCCGCCGGGACTGTCCATGAACTGCCCGGCCACGCCGATCAGGGTGTCGCCCGGGCGCACCAGGTAGATGAAATCCGCGCCGTCCGCGCCCGCGGCCTGCGCCGCCACGCCGCCCGGCCAGCCCGCGGCGACAATCGCAAGCAAGCCGGCCAGCCCGGCCGCGCCCGTCGCCCCGAGCGCCTTGCCCACGCGCGGCATGCGATGGCCTTCCATGCCGCGCCCGATACTGCGCCGCGCACCGCCCGGCATGCCGCCGGCTACCATGTCTGACCACTTCATAGACTCAGTCTTCCTGCTTGTCGCCATCTGCCGTGGCCTCGAAGCGATAGCCATGCGAATACACCGAGGTCAGGCGCACGCCGTTCTCCGGCCGCAGCGCCAGCTTGATGCGCAGGCGCGAGATATGCGTGTCGAGCGTGCGCGAGCCCGCGCCGATGGCGCGGCCCCACACGGCCTGCTCCGCCACCTCGCGCGATACCAGGCGCCCCAGGTTGCGGAACAGGAACAGGGCCAGGTCGAACTCGCGCGGCGAGACCTCGGCCTTGGCGCCGCCCACTTCCACCGTGCGCGCCTGCGTGTCGACCCGGTAGCTGCCCACGTGGAGCACCGCGTTGTCCTGCTCTGCCTGCGGATAGGTGCGGCGCAGCAGCGCGGATACGCGCGCCACCAGTTCGGCGCGGCGGATCGGCTTGATCATGTAGTCGTCGGCACCCGCGCCCAGTCCCGCGACGATGTCCTCCTCCAGCGAGCGGCTGGTGAGAAACAGGATGGGCGGATTGCGCCCGGAGTTCTGCCGCACCCAGGTGACCACCTCGAAGCCGCTGGTATCGGGCAGTTGCCAGTCCACCACCAGCAGGTCGAACGACTTCTCGCGCAGCGCCCGCAGGAAACTGCCGCCACTGGCGAAGCATTCGCACTGATGGCCGGCCGAGTTCAGGATCTGCTGGATCAGCTCGGCCTGGCTCTTGTCGTCTTCCACCGAAGCTATTTTCATACCTACCTCTATACGCGCCGCGTGCGCCCGGCGCCGCAGCGGCAAACATACGAACCGGCGTCCCCCTGCGCGCCCGGGCCAAGACCGGCCAGGCACGTGCTTGAAGGGTACAGCTTCGGGGGAAGCCGCGCCAGCCAAGGCGCGGCGGGCTGCCGGGGCCCTCTGGTCATTGCAGCATGTAGGTCTCGTACTCGAGCCGGTCCAGCTTGCGGTCGAGCAGGTAGATCGCCAGCGCCACCACCACCAGCAGCGAGACCGCGAAGCCGTAGCCGTACCACGCCGGCCCGAACTGCAACGTCAGCGAAGTCAGTGCGAGATTGAGCACCACGAACAGTCCCGACAGCAGCAGTACCTCGCGGCGGCGGTCGAGGTAGAAGTAGATGTTCAGCACGCCGAGCAGCACCACCTGCAGGCTGGCGCCGATCACGTCCACGTACAGCAGCGGCAGGTACAGCTCGGAGATGCCCAGGAGCGCCAGCACGTAGCGGCCCACCACGAACAGCAGCAGCGCGGCGATGGCCTGCACCTTCACGATCTCGTACAAGCCCAGGCGGATCGTCTGCACCATGGTGTTGCGCATGTCCTCGATATGCTCGAGCGAACTGCCGCCGCGCACGGCGTTGTAGAACGCGTCGTAGTATTCGACGAAGTCGGTCTCGATGCGCACCAGGAACACCGCCATGCCGGGGATGATCGCCAGGTAGGCCAGGAACACCGGGATGTCGTAGATGATCGATGCGTGCAGCGGCCCGATCACCTGCTGTCCGGTGGATGGCGCGTACCAGAACATGAACTTGTCGAGCCAGATGCCGAGGTTGTAGAGCAGGCCGATGGCCATCAGGCTCGGATAGGCGTTGCGGCGCTGGAACACCTCGAACGACATGAAGCGCTGGCTGGTGTAGTTGCGATAGATCAGCACCACCATCGCCGTGAGCAGGCTCAGCTGGCCGGCGACGAAACCGGACAGCAGGCCTTCGAGCCCGTAGTTGCGCAGCGCCAGCGCAGCCGCCACGGTCAGCGTGTAGCCGAGCAGGAAGGTCCATACGATGGCCTTGTACTGCTTCATGCCCGACAGGAAGATCACCGCGATCCAGATATTGCTCATGACCACGAAGCCCGCGATCATCAGCAGCCGGTACAGCACCGATTGCTGCCGGAACGCAAACAGCGCGCACGCCAGGCCGATCGCGCCGGCCAGCACCGTCACCAGCAAGGCCACCGCGTGGAAATTCGACAGCACGAGGTGGGACCGCTTCTCGAACAGCCGGTCCGACGTGAAGCGCGTGAAGGCCAGCTGCATCGGCCCGGTGAGTATCAGGCTGACCGCGATCAGGTAGGTCACCGACACCTGGAATTGCGTCACCAGGCTGCCCGGCACCACGAAGGGCAGGCTCAGCACGCCGATCAGCAGGATGCCGACGATCGACAGCACCCACGGGCCGGAACTGATGATGCCGGCGTAGGCATAGGCGCCGAGCATGCCCGACAGGCTGTCCCGCCGCAGCATCTTGCGCAGTTCGAAACCAATCCCCGCCATCTCAGCGACCTCCCTTCATGGGGCAGCCCGCGGCCTGGGCCGCCGTCATGGGCGAGCCGGCCGTTGCGCCCGGGACGCCCGCGGGCGCCCCGGGCGGCTGCGCCATCAGGCGCGTGTACAGCTCGCGGTAGCTGCCAACCATCATCTCCTGCGTGTAGTAGCGCTCCACGCGCTGGATACCGGCCTGCTGGGCGGCGTGCCAGGCCTCGGGCGAGCCCAGCAGGTCGATGGCCTTCTGCGCCAGCGCGGCCGGATCGGCAATGCGCACCACCGCGCCCGCGGCGCCCAGCCCGGCGTCCTCGCCGGGCTGGCCGAAGATCAGTTGCCGGCACGAGCCCACATCGGTGGTCACGCACGGCACGCCGGCGGCGAAGCCTTCGAGCACCACCAGCGGCAGCGCCTCGGAGATCGAGCTCAGCACCAGCACGCCCACCTTGGGCAGCAGGTCGTCGATGCGCTGGAAGCCGAGGAACCTGACGCGATCGCCCAGCCCCAGGCTCTCGGCCAGGCTGCGGCACTCGCGCGCGTACTCCGGATCCTCGTCCTCCGGGCCGGCAATCCAGCCTTCGGCATCCGGGTACTGGCGAACCACCGTGAGCATGGCGCGGATAAAGGTCTTGATGTCCTTGATCGGCACCACCCGCCCGATCAGGCACAGCACCGGCGGCACGCCGGGCGCGCGCTGCGCGCGCAGCGCCGCCAGCCGCGGCAGGTTGATGCCATTGGGAATATTGCGCGTGCGCGCGGCGCTGGCCCCGTCGGTGACCTGGCGCTGGCGGTTGCCTTCGTAGAGCGCCACGATGGTGTCGCCGGCGTCGTAGCACACGCGGCCAAGCGTTTCGAAAAAGCGCACCCACAGCTCGCGGAAATAGCTGATCTGCGAGATGTCGCGCTCGAACACATTGCGGTTGTCGCGGATCCACTGGCTCTGGAACAGGTCGATCTTGCGTTCCTTGGTGTAGATACCGTGCTCGGACACCAGCAGCGGGCGGCCCGTGCGGTAATGCAGCATGGCGCCGAGGAAGCCGGCATAGCCGGTCGACACGGTATGGTAGACCTTGGCCGGCAGCAGGTTCGTGGCGACGCGGGCAAGCTGCCACAGCGGCTTGTGCATGATGCGCACGGTCCAGAAGTAGTCCGTGAAGGACGGGTCCGTGCAGTACCGCCGGTACTGTTCCGTGATGGTCTGCCAGGCGTTGCGGCTGTACAGGAAGGCGTCCTCCGACAGCCTGCCGCCGTCGCTGAGTTCAGGCATCAGCGCGCGGATCAGTTCTCCGGCCGCGGCCTCCTGCCCCGGCTTGCGCAACACCTCGTGCAGGCGCGCCGAGGCGGCAAAGGCGGTGGCGTCGCCAGCGCTGCCGTGCACCAGCGGCGGCGGCGCGAAGTCGTACAGGAAGTGGGTTTCCAGGTGCACCACGTTCTCGGGCAGCGCGTAGACCATGTTGCCGTAGTCTTCGCGGCGGCTGCCGATGAAGACGATGGCGAAGCGGATTTCCGGGAAGGCCCGGATCATCTGGTTGACCCAGCTCGACACCCCGCCGCTGACATACGGGAAAGTGCCTTCGAGCAGCAGGCAGACGTCGGCCGAGTCGGCGCGGGGCAAAGGGGTATCGCTCATGATTGCCAGTAACGCAGCATGGGCCGCACCAGGGGCAGCGGCGATGGGCTGTCGAACGACAGCAGGAGGGCGCGCACCGCGGCATAGTCGCGTTCGAGGTAGGCGGCTTCGGCCAGCAGCGGCAGCGTGCGCTCGCGCGAGAAGCCCAGCCGCTCGGCGCGCTGCAGCCACTCGCGCGCCTGCGCGGGTTCGTTGCGGGTCAGCGCCAGGCGCCCGCGCATGTACCACAGGCCCGCCTGGCTGCCGTCCACCTCCAGCGCGGCGCGGGCGTGGCGCTCGACCTGGTCGGCGGTGTAGCGATAGACGTCGCCCTGCACCAGGTTCTGGTAGATCAGTTCCCAGTACAGGTCGGCCACGCGCTTGTGTATCTCGGCGCGCCCGGCGTCGTCGCCGGCGTCTTCGAGACGCGGCAGCTCGGCCAGGATCCGCTGCGTGAGGTGCTTCTCGGCGCCGTCGAGCATGCCATAGGCCAGCAGGCGCACGTCGTCGGCGCTGTCGGCCAGCAGGTCGCGCAGCACCGGGCTGGAGGTGCGCGCCGGCATCGACTGCATGGCCACCAGCGCGGTCATGCGCTCGGGCAGCGGTGCGCGCGTGTTGCCCAGCTGGGCGCGCAGGCGGGCGCCGCCGCCGTGCGTGACGCGCGAGATCAGGTGGGTGACGAACACCGGCAGCCCGACCAGGCCGATGCCGCCCGCTTCGTTGCGCCCGGGGAACAGCCGCGCGATCAACAGGCTGCCCACGCAGACGACGGAACCCGCCAGCGGCACCAGCAGGCAGAACGCGAACAGGTAGCCGTAGCTCCATGCGAACGGCACGCGAAAGCGGCGCGGCAGCAGGCGCCACAACACCATGGCGATCATCGCGGCGGACAGGGCTTGCATGCCCAGGAAGGTCAGCAGCAGCGCGGTGCTGTTGCCGGCGCGCGCCAGCAACGCCAGGGCGGCGATTTGCGCGGCGACGCCGCCGATGCCGAGCTTACCCACGGCCAGCCTCGCCCAGTGCCACCGGCACCGGCACCGGCGCCGGCTGTACATCCACCTGGCAGCGGTGCAGCAACCGCACCAGTGGCTCGACCGGCGCGCTGGCGGGCACGGCCAGCGTGTGCACGCCGATGCGCGCGGCCTCGAAATCGGTGCCGAACTGGGCGCGCAGCATGTCCTCGATGCGCACCAGGTAGGCCGAGGCGGCCTCGCTGCCGGACAGCGGCATCAGCGTGAGCAGCGCGCGCTGGTGCGCGCTGCTCAGCGGCCATGCCACGTCGAGCGCGCGGCGGCTGCGGATCACCTGTTCGAACAAGGCATCGCGCGATTCGTCCAGGTCGAACACCAGCGCCACGATCGTGCTTTCGATGCCGCTGTCGCGGCGCAGGCGCGACAAGCGCGCGTAGTCCAGCGCGAAGTCGTACGGGCAGCCGGGAATCGCCGCCGCGATGGCGCGCGTGGAGACCGCATGCTCGACGCCATCGGCGTAGTAGCCCATCAGCACCATGAGCAATTGCAGGTTCTCGTAGCTGAGCGACAGGAACGGCATGCGCTCGACTACCAGCAGGCCGACCAGCTTGTCGGCGCCGGACAGTACCGGCGCCACCGCCACGTAGCGGGTCTGCGGGTGATCGGCCGGCTGGCGCGCCACGCCGCCGCTCTGGAGGTGCGCGAGCTGCCGCGTCTCCAGGCAATGGCGCACCAGCACGTCGTCGCGATCGAACTCGAAGTCCGGGCCGATCCGCGCCGATGCCTCGGCGTCAACCGTATCGCCACGCACCGCGTAGAGCGCGGCCGCCTCGAGCTGGCAGGCCTGCGCCACCACCTGCAGCATCGGGCGCGCGCCCACCAGGAGGCCGCCACCGCCGCCACTGTCCTCGAGCGATACCGCGCGCATCTGCGACAGCGTGTCGCGCAGCGTGGTCGGCTTGGCCAGCAGGTCGTTCTCCAGGCGCGCATGGGACACGCGCAGCAGGTAGTGGTTCTTGGTGAGCGCGGCCAGGCGCTCCTCCAGGTAGCGGTTGAGGGCGCGTGCGCGTGCCAGCCGCGTGCCCCAGACATCGCCGAACTGCCCGGCCACCAGCACCGTCAGCAGGCCGCCGAGGAAGAACAGGCGCGGGAACTCGCCCGGCTGCGCCCCCATCTGGTGGAAGAAGAACCAGCCACCCAGCATCATCAGCACGCTGCCCACGCCGATGAGCGTGCCATAGCGCAGCGCCAGGATCAACGGCAGCAGCCAGGCCCAGGGAAAGCCGAGCCCCAGCAGCAGGGGGTTGCCCGGCAGCACCAGGTAGCCCGCGCCCAGCGCCAGGACCATCGTCACCACCAGCTCGACCAGCGCGACCGGTCCGCTCGTGGCAGGCGCGATCAGCCGCAGATAACGGCCGCCCGCGCCAATGCCCTGTCCTTCCCGTATCTTGTCGGCTGTATTGGCCACGATCGCGCTCTCCCGCGTCTCAACCCTGGCGCAGCGGCGCCAGCAAGCGGCGCAGCAGCTTCTGCGCGGTGCCGGACAGCGATTCGCGGCTCCAGCCGCTGTCGCTGCCGGTGGCGGACCACACCACTTCGCCCGTGCTCACGTCGAGCAGTTGCAGCGAGATGCCCACCGCCGGCTCGCCGTCCACGCCGACCTTGTAGCGCCATTCCTGCACGGCGCCGGTCAGGGCGTAGCGCACCTTCTGCGTACGCGCCCATTCCAGTGCCTTGCCCACCGCTTCGCGCTCGGCCGGCTCGAACAGCGTTTCCGGGTTCAGGCTGGCCGGGTAGCGGCGCACGCTGGCGATGCCGCCGGTCTTGAGCAGGCTCTCGGCGATGGCCTCGGCGCGCAGGCCGGCCTGCGGCGTCTCGGTGTAGTTGACGATAGGCAGGACCGCCAGTGCTTCGCCGGCGCTCAGCGCAGGTGCGCGGCCCACATCGGTCACCGCGCAGCCGGCCAGGCACAGGGCCGCGCCCATTGCGCCGCACCAGCCCAGCAGGCGTGCCACGCGATGCTGCTTCTTGCTAGTTGTTTCCATGACGCTTTTCCCCTAAACGATTGAATCCCGATTGCATGCGGTGAACCGGCGCGGCGTGGTGCCCGCCCGGACTAGAACAGCCATCTGTAGCGCACGCCGACTTCGGTCAGCGGCGTGCCGCCATTGCGCGCGGCGGTTTCGTGCTGCACATACATGGACAGGTGATCGTTGCCGAAGACCGTGCCCGCGATGCCCAGCTGCGCGCGGAAGTTCTGCCCCGCGCGGGTGTCGTGCAGCAGCCCGAGCTCGGCGAACGGCCGCCATTTGTGCGTGTAGTCGTCGAGCAGCTCGGTGCCGAAGCCGACCGTGACGCCGGCCTGCGTGAAGCCTCCGGGCATGTAGAACGCCGGCGTGGCGGCGTCGCCGGCGGGCACCAGCGTGGCCAGCTTGCCGCTCAGCGTGCCGCCGCGCGTGTTGTAGCTGGCATGGGTGCCGACCATCCGCACGGTGTAGTCCGGGTAGGCGGTGCGGATGCGGTAGCCCAGCTCGACGTCGTACACCACGCCGTTGCCCAGCGACGAGCCATCCTGCCCGCGGAAGCGGTTGTACTCGACGCGCGCGCCGGCGAACTCGCGCAGGCCGAAGTTATAGCTTGCGCCCAGCCCCAGCACGTCCTTGGCGCCGCCGACGCGCAGCGCGGCCGATTCGTCCGCGTTCTGGTTCAGGCCGGCCACGGTGGTAAAGCTCACGCGGTTTTCCTCGCGCCACGCGCCGGTGAAGCGCGCGGTGGTCATGCTGTCGAGGCCGTCGCGCCGTCCCACGGCGAGCCGCCAGCGCTTGTGCAGATCGCGGTAGCCCAGCGAGAGCTCGCCACGCTGGTCGGAGCCGGGCACGCCGGTGAGCTGGGCCTGGTCGACGCTGCGCTGGCTGCGCCAGACGCCGCGCAGGTTGAGGTCATAGCCATCCCACAGGCGCACGCCGCCGGCCAGGCTGTAGTCGAAGTAGGCGAGCGGGCTCTGGCGCTGGTAGGTCACGCGCGGCTCGATGGCCTGCGCATTGAACAGCAGCGTGTCCTGCAGGGTTTCCTGCAGCTTGTCGTCGGCGCGGGCGATGTCCTGCGCATCGAAGGCCTGGGTCTGCGCGGCGCCGAGGCGGCCGAGCTGCACGTTGGCCTCGATCTGGTTGTCCACCGGCACCCGGCCGGCCTGGCGCTCCAGCACGCGGTCGAGCGCGTCCAGGTCGCCGCCGGCCAGCGCCAGCGTGACTTCGGCATAGGCCGGGCGCAGCAGCTGGCGTGCGTACTGGCGGGCCAGCCAGGCACGCGCGAGCGCGTTGGACTCGTTCGACAGCGCCCACGCCAGCGCCACTTCCCTGGCCGCGGCGGAGACCACCGCCTGCTGGCGCGCCTCGCGCTGCGCCATGTCCTGCGGCAACCTGAGTTCCAGCGGCGGCAGGCCCGGGATCTCGCCCAGGCGCGACTTCGGCGCGGCCGGGCCGGTCCAGTCGGCGGCGCGGGCGCCGGCCATCACGCTGCGGTCGGCGCCCAGCATCTCCATCACCAGCCGCCGCGAGACGTCGCCCGAGGCGAAGATCTGGCCCAGCGCCACGGTCTGGCGCCGCAGCTCGGCCGGGGCCGGGCCGCCTTGCGCGTCCGCTTCCTCGGAGGCGGGGCCGAGCGCGCGCGGGTCGGAGGCGCGGCGGCCCTGCGGGCTCTTGTCGCTGTGCAGGTCGATCCAGGCCTGCCGGCGCAGGCGCCAGCCGGTGTCGGTCTGGCCGATGGCGTCGCAGGCATCGGCGGCGAGTCCCAGCCAGAGCGGGTCGGCGCTCTTGCCGCTGGCCATCTTGCGCAGGTAGTGCAGCGCGCCGCGGCCGTCATGGAAGCGCATGCTGCCGGCGGCGAAGGCGCCCCACAGGTCCGGGTTGTCTTCGGCCTCGCCCCTGAGGCGCAGCATCATGGCGCGCACCTCGGTATCCGGGCCCAGGTCCACCAGCGACCACATCAGCGCGGCCAGCGTCTCGCTGCCGGCGTCGGGCAGGCTGGCGGCGCGGCGCAGGTCGGCCAGGGCCTGGTCGCGTTCGCCGCGCGCGCGCAGGTATTCGGCGCGCATGGCGAGGAAGCGGCTGGCCTGCTCGGCCTGCCTGAGCTGCGCGGGCGTCATGGCCTGCAGCAGGCTGGCGATGCGGTCGTAGGCGCGCGCGCGGGTGTAGTAATTGATGGCAAGCTCGAGCGACTCGAGCTTGCCGCCCTTGCGCCAGCCGGCTTCGGCGATGCGCCCGGCATCGATGGGCGAGCTGTCGTAGAAATCGATCAGGTTGGAGAAATCCGATTCCTCGCTGTCGCGCACGTCCTCCAGGCAGTGGTTGCGCCCGGCGCCGGGCGGCATCTTCAGGCAGTGGTCGTCATGTGTCCCGGCCATGGCCAGCGTCAGTTGCCGGTAGCCCTGCTCGAGCAGGTCCTCGCGCTGGTTCAGGCGCGCCAGTTCCGTGAGCGTGCGCCAGAAGTCGATGTCGGTGGGGCCGGCGGCGGGCATGGACGGCACCATCGCCTCCAGCGCCTGGCGCAGCGCGCCGCGCACGTAGAGCAGGTTGGCCCGCTTGAGCGCGTATCCCGGGCGCGGGCCGAAGCGTTCCTGCAGGGACGTGTACAGCGCGAAGGCGCGGGCGTCCTTGCCGGCGCGCTCGGCCAGCTCCGCCTGCCGCTCCGTCACCTGGCGCGCGTTGGGGCCGCGGCTGAGGCTCTCCAGGAAGGCCATGCCTTCCTCCGGCTCGCCCAGCCGCTCGTAGGTAGCGACCACCTCGTCCACGGTGGCGAGGTCGCCGGTGCCGGCTCGATGGCGCAGCGCGGCCAGATAGGCGCGGTCGTCGTTCAGGGCCGGGGCCAAGCGCAGCACCGCCTTCCAGGCGGTCTCGTCGTTGCTGGCCTGCGCATACTCGAGCCAGCTCTTGAGCGCGACCGTGGGCTGGCGGTTCCACTCGGCCACCTGGGCCAGGCGCTCGCGCCAGCGCGCCGAGCCGGGCAGGTGCTTGACCGCGGTCTCGGCCACGCGCTGCGCGTCGTTCAGCTTGCCGGCCGCCAGGAAGACCTGGAAGGCGAGTTCGTAGTCGTCCGCGTTGAAGGCGCGGTCGGCCGTGTCCGGGTCTGCGGCGGCGGGCGCCGCGACGGCGGCCGGGGCGGCCGGCCTGCCCTGTACATCGGCCACGCGCCGCAGGCGTGGCATGCCGGCTTCGCCCATGGCGCGGCGCAACGCCAGCCCGCGCGGTCCGTCGAGGAATACCACGCCTTGCGCGGCCCACGGCTGGCTGCCGGCGATGCCCCGAATCCCCGCCCGCTGCGCGGCGGCGCCCGCGGGCATGCCTTGCACGCTCGGCGGCTGGCGCAGCAGCCGCTCGACGTAGCGCGCGGCCTGCTCGGGGCGGTTGGCGGCCAGCGCCAGCCTGGTCAGGTAGCGCAGGACTTCCGCGTTGTCGAGCAGCTTGCCGCCGCGTTGTTCGGCCTGGGCCAGCRCCTGGTCCAGCAGGTTGCCGGATTGCAGCGTCTTCAGCCCGGCCAGGAACAGCCTGCGCTGCTCGGCCGGATCGGTGGCGCGCGCCTGCGCGCTGAACAGCGCTTCGGCCGCCTGCTGGTAGTCGCCGCCGGCAAGCGCCGCCGAGGCGGCCTGCGCGTTCCACAGGTCGGCGCGGGCGGGATCGCTCCTGGCCAGCGCGCGGTAGAACACCTGGGCGGACTTGAGCGCATTGATCGCGCGGGCGGTGGTCGCCAGGTCTTCGAGGTCGGCGCGCGTCCATGTCATCAGCGCGGCCTGGCCGAGCAGGCCGGCAAGGTGCTCCACGTGCTGGTTGCGCTCGGGCGTGTCCGGCGGCGCGGCAAAGGCGCGCTGCTGCGTGATCTCGATGCGGGTGCGCAGGATCTGGCCGGGCAGGTCGGCGTCGGCGGGATTGCGCACAGGGCCCTGGCGCGCGGCGTTGTAGCGCGCTTCGAGGTGACTGAGCATGCGTTCGGCCTCGTCCAGCCGGCCGGTGCGCGCGTATTGCTCGGCCAGCACCGCCATGAAGCCGTTGTCGTCCGGCGTGGCACGCCACCAGGCCTCCAGGTAGGCCATGCTCAGGCCATCGACCGCGCGGCCTTCGCCCAGCAGGCGTTCGCGCAAGGTCTCGCGCGGGAACATCAGCGCCAGGCCGATCCCCACCATGGCGGTGAAGGTCAGCACGAACGCAGGCGGCAGCAGCCGCTCGCGCTCAGGCGCCGCAGGTGATTTCAACGCTTTGCTTGGCATTGCCGGGATTGGAGACGGGCGTGGTGTCGAAACGCAGCGTGCCACGCTCCCGCACGCCCGCTACCGCCTTGCCGTCGATGGCAACCCGGCAACGGTCTGCGCCGGCGAGGCGGAAAAATGGCCTGGTGTAGCCGCTGAAGTCAAAACGGATCTGTTGCGCGCTGCCCTGGCCACCGCGCCGCCAGCCGCGCACGAAGCCGCTGGCCTCGACGATCTCCGGCACCGCCGGCATCCTGGCCGCGTCGTCGCGCATCACGATGCGCGAAGCGCCGTCGACGAGGTGCACGTAGACGCCGCCGCCGGGCGCCGGCGAGGTGCCGGTCACATTGTGCGAGCCGGCCACGTCGGGTACGCCGGCGCCGGTCCAGCGCACATTGCGCAGGTTGCCGTCGCCGCGCACGATCCACGCGGCGGGCTGCCTGCCGTCGCCGCCGGCGCCGATCTCGCGCGCCACCGCCATGCCCTGCCAGTCGATCACCTTGCGCGCGTAGTCGCTGGCGTGCACCGGCATCAGCGGCTGGTTCAGCGCGTAGTCGTAGACCTTGCGCAGCGCCTTGAGGGAAGCCGCCTTGGTACCCGAGTAGCTGTGATAGTAGATGTTGACCGACTTGAAGCGGTACGGCCGGTCGGTCAGCTCATAGGTCTCGATCACGCGCTCGAAGCCATAGAACGGGCCGTGCCACAGGTTGGTGTAGACGTTTTCGTTCTGGTTGGGCGCAAAGACCTGGAAGGTGCCGTCGGCCTTGTTCACGCCGATCGGCGAGATCGCCGTCCAGCTAGGGTTGCTGCGCGTGATCAGCGTGTCGCCGCCGTTCATGTTGAGCACGCCAGCCTGGTCGGCCAGCTTGATGGCCTCGGGCGGGGGCTGGCAGTCGCCCGACCACAGCAGCATGCTGACCGGCTTGCTGGCGGGCGCGAGCGTGCGGTTGATATAGTCGATCGAGCCGCCGATCTCGCGCCGCAGGTCCATCTGGTAACCGGGGATCGCGAGGTGGTAGTCGTCGTCGCCCTCGGTGGGGTTCTGCGCGTGGGTGCCGTCGGGCACGGTGCGGCCCCATTCGAACGGGTGCGAGTAGGTGTGGCTGGCCACCTCGACGTACGGCTGCGCGAAGATCTTGCGCGCGATCGGCTCGAGCTGCGCGGTCAGCTTGGGGTACATGCCGTCGCTGGCGACTTCGCCCTGGATGATGGACATCGTCATCGGCAGGCGATAGCGGTCCCAGATCTCGCGGAACAGCACTTCGCCGGAGAAGCCGCCGCCGGGGATCTCGGCACGCGAGGCAAAGCCGTCGCCGTCGACGTGGATGGTCAGCAGGCGGCGAGCGTTCTCGGTGGTGACGTCCGGCACCGGCATGGCCGGCAGGCGCAGCGCCTCGCGCAAGAAATCCAGCGGCTGCACGACCCAGCGGTTCTGGTCGTTGGCGCTGCGGCGCACGGCGTAGGGGCCGAGCACGTAGCCGCCCCAGGGCGTGATGGCGGCGGCGTCGTAGGTCAGCGTGCCCGAACGCAGGCGCAGTAGCGAGCGAAAGCCCGGGCCGTCGCCCACCTGCACGGCAGCGGCCTGGGTGCGGTCCGGCGCCACCGGCATCTCGAAGCCCATCATGGGATCCTTCGATACGACCTCGGCGGTCTTGCCGACCTTGCCCTTGACCGCATTGAGCTGCAGCGACGAAGCCAGCGAGCCGCCGATGCGCGCGCCGAAATCGTTCAGGAACACGACGGGGATGCCCTGGCCGACCATGCGCTGGATCCAGCCGGAGAAACGGCCGGGCTGGTCGCGCACATTGCCGCCCATCCAGACCACGACGCCGGCGTAGCGGTCCGGGCCGATCTCCGGCAACGGCTGGCTGGCTTCGGCGAAGTCCACGCGATAGCCCAGGTAGTTCAGCGGCATCGCGACGAAGCGCACGCCGGCGGAGTCGTCGATCGAGACGCCGGCCTCGCGGTCCTGCACCACCAGCACGCGGCGCGGCATGACCTCGATGGCGCCGATGCCGACGGCCTGCAAGCCCGGGTCGGCCACGTAGGGAATGATGTCCAGCGCGCGGATGCGTGCGGCGGTGTCGCGCGCGCACTTGCGGTCGGCTGGCGGGCAGTAGTCGATGGAAATCACCGGCAGGCGGTATTGCTCGCGGATGATGCGGGCCTGGCCGAGCAGCCAGTTGCGGTCGGCTTCGCTCACTTCGGTGTAGCGCTTGTTGCCCTGGTCCCAGCCGCGGTACAGCGACTCGAACGCGACCGCGTAGGCGAGCTGGTGGACCTGCGGCAGGATCTCGAAGCCGCGGTTGAAGATCAGGCGGGCGTCGGGGTAGCGCGCCTTGATGGCGCGGATCACGGCGACCATGCCGGCTTCCTGGCTGGCGCGCGCCGCGTCGGTCTTGGCCACCAGCTGGTAGGAGTCGAGCGTGTCGAGGAAGAAGCCGCGGTAACCGCGCTCCCACAGCGGCGCAATGACCTTGTCCACGTAGAACGGGGGCCAGCCCGGCGCGGCCTGGTCCACCACGCGGGCGCCCCAGGCATCGTTGTTGCCGGTCAGCCAGGCCTTGGGAAGGTCCTTGAGGTAGGAGCGCGACGGCTCGACCTCGCCCACGCTGACGTAGGCGAACCAATCGGTACCGGGGGTAGCGGCGCGGCGCGGGTCGAAACCGCTGTCGGGCTCGACCACCGCGATATCGAAGGCCTGCAGGGCATCCACCGGCGGCTTGCTGCCGTAATGGAAGGCGATATTGGGCGCGCGCGCGCCGGGGACTGCAACCGCTCGTGCGGCCGCTTGTCCGCCCGCTTGTCCGGCCACCTGTCCGGCCACCTGCGCCTGCGCCGGGCCAAGCCAGGCTGTGAATACGGTCAGCAACGCAGCAAGCCAGGCCCACGTCATCGTCGTGCCCGCACTCGCGCCGCACAAGCCGGCCATGCGACGCATGAGGCCGTCCAATCGCAACAATTTCACCTACTGACCCCTGTTGTTCTTCATTCTTATGCCCGTCCCGGAAGAACCCGCCTGTCTGACTTGCGGCACCGTCCTTGCGGTGCCCGGCAAGCGATGCGTTCCAGGCGTGAATGTTCCGTTGCACCCGCGCTGCCCGAGTCCCGGGCAGTCCCCTGCGGTTCATTTTTATGTGCTTATTTAAGCACTAAATCGGCAGATTCTGAAGCATGTGGATGGTCATGCCTATAAGTATTTAGGACTAGGGAGATGCGTAATGACGTAATGACGCAATGACGCATGCAATCTCCTGTCGCACCCGGGCAGCATGCCCGGTCCTGCGAAAGCCGCCGGCACGGAAGGACGCCAGGCAAACCCGCGCTCCGCGGCTGCAATGCGTTGATGACCCTGAGCACGCAGGCGAACGGGCTTGCTGTCCGTCCGACCCCGCGCGGCAGTCTTCCGATACGGAAATGCAAAATGCCGGATCACCGTTTTCTGCATTTTTATTGTTTTGCGCACTGACGACCATAGCACGGCGTGGTTCAGGCAAATCGCCGGGTAGCCGCATAAACAACAGAAACGGGCTGCGCGCCGGAACGCGCAGTGCTGCCTTGGCCGGCACGACAGCGAAGCGAATGGTAGGTCACTCGTTTCAAACCTAATGTCAACAATTGTCACGCCGGGCGACGACGCGGTTTTTGCAGGCTGCCGCTGTGTAGAATTTTCCCAAACAAGAAGACATCTGCTCGGCGGCCACCTCGCACCGGACCACGCTCCGGCCGCGCGCCGCATTCGGAAATGTCGAAAGCCAGCTCGTGGCGCAGACGGGCCGCGCGCATGCGCATGGCTACCTTCGAAGGCAAACAACGGCGCGTCGCCGACGCGCCGCACCCCATGGGGAACGCATGCTGTCAGATGAGAGCACTGCCGTGATGGCACTGCTGGTCCTGTTCACCGCCATGCAATGCATTCTCTCGGCCCTGATGCTGGCCCTGCGCCGCAGCGCGGCGGGCCGCGCCTGGGGCGCAGGACTGGTACTGGCTTGCGCCGCTGGCCTGCTGGTGATCGACGCGCGCAGCGGGCCCGCGTGGTTCCTGCTGGTGGCGCCGGCGCTGGGGCTGGTAGCCCAGTTGCTGATCCAGCGCGGCATCACCCTGACCGATGGCCGCACGCCGGCCGCGCCGGGGTCGCTGACGGCCGGGGCGGCCGCCACGCTGGCGGTGCTGGCCGCTGCCGCGCTGGGCGCGGGCAGCCGCCAGGCCGAAGTCGCCGGCTACATCGCCGCGGCCGTCGCCGCGGCCTGCACGCTAGCCTGGCTGCTGCAGCGGCCGCAGGCGCCGACCCGCCGCAGCCGCCCGCTGGTCCTGGCCGCCAGCGGCCTGCAAGTGGTGGCGCAGTGCTGCGGCCTCTATGCGGCGGCCGCGCCGGGCAGCCCGGTGGCGGACCCGAACGCCGAGGCATTGCTGCTGCTGCGCCTGTTGCCCGCGTTCGTGGCCATCCTCGCGGGTCTGGCCGCCTTCACCCTGATGACCATGGAAGGCATGCTGGCGGCACAGGAGAAACAATCCCGGCTCGACGCCCTTACCGGCCTGCTCAACCGCGGCGCCATCGACGCCGCGGCCATGGTGCTGTCGGCCGAATACGCCCGCCACGGCCATCCGCTGAGCTGCCTGGTGATCGACATCGACCGCTTCAAGCGCATCAACGACAGCAGCGGCCACCGCGCCGGCGACTTGGTCCTCCAGCAGATCGCCAGGGTCCTGGCCGAGACCCCTCGCGCCACCGACCTGGCCGGCCGCTACGGTGGCGAGGAATTCTGCGTGCTGTGCCCGCATACCACCGAAGCCGACGCCGTGCTGCTGGCCAACCGCATCCTGCGCGGCATCCGCGCCATTGCCCTGCCGCCGGAAATCGGGGGCTTCGCCAGCGCCAGCATCGGCATCGCCCAGATCCACGACGGCCAGGGCGGCGGCGCGGCGGCGTGGGACTGCCTGTTCGGCTGCGCCGACCGCGCCTTGTACGAGGCCAAGCGGCGCGGCCGGGGCCGCGTGCTGAGCGCGTCGTCGCTGGAAGCCCCTCCATCGGGCTGCGGGCCCGAACTGCGCCTGCCGGCGCGCCGAAGCCTGTCATTGAGCCTTGCCATGCGTGGCCACCGGCACTTGCGGAAATCGCAAGACTGCCGGTCCGCCGGCTAGAATCCTTCCCTGCATGCGCGTACGGACCCGCCCGCGGTCCGTATCGAAACCATCCAAGGAGATCCCGAATGAAGGCTGACAACATCCTGCAGACGATTGGCAACACACCGCATATCCGCGTCCAGCGGCTGTTCGGCGATACGCATCAGGTCTGGATCAAGTCCGAGCGCGCCAATCCGGGCGGGTCGATCAAGGACCGTATCGCGCTGTCCATGGTCGAGGCGGCCGAACAGGCGGGCCTGCTCAAGCCCGGCGGCACCATCGTCGAGCCGACCTCGGGCAACACCGGCATCGGCCTGGCCATGGTCGCCGCGGTCAAGGGCTACAAGCTGGTGCTGGTGATGCCCGACAGCATGTCGGTGGAACGCCGCCGGCTGATGCTGGCCTACGGCGCCACCTTCGAGCTGACCCCGCGCGAAAAAGGCATGAAGGGCTCGATCGCCCGCGCCGAGGAGCTGGTGGCAGCCACGCCGGGCGCGTGGATGCCGCAGCAGTTCGAGAATCCCGCCAATATCGAGGTCCACGCCAGGACCACCGCGCAGGAGATCCTGGCGGATTTCCCGCAGGGCATCGACGCGCTCATCACCGGCGTGGGCACGGGCGGCCACATCACCGGCTGCGCGCGCGTGCTCAAGCAAAAGTGGCCCCAACTGAAGGTATATGCGGTTGAACCGGTGGCTTCGCCGGTCATTTCCGGCGGCGCGCCCGCCCCGCACCCGATCCAGGGCATCGGCGCCGGCTTTATCCCGCGCAATCTCGATACCGCGCTGCTCGATGGCGTGATCCAGGTGGACGCCGAGCCGGCACGCGAGATGGCGCGCCGCGCCGCGCGCGAGGAGGGCATGCTGGTGGGCATCTCCTCCGGCGCCACCCTGGCCGCCATCGCACAAAAGCTGCCCGGGTTGCCGGCCGGTGCCACCGTGCTTGGCTTCAACTACGACACCGGCGAGCGCTACCTGACGGTAGAGGGATTTCTGCCGGCCTGAGCGGAATCTTCCGCCGGCGGCATCGCGCCCGGTGAACCATACTAAGACGGACCGGCAGCCGCGCGCAGGCATGCGCTGCCACTTCATCGGCCTGACTGATTCGCCGACGATCCAATACAGGCGGCAACGCCGGCTTGCCAGTGCAGGCCGGTGCCGCCGCCGGCACAAGGAGCAGAAATGACCATACCTAGTTATGACGTTGCCCGCCTGGCGTCCCTTGCGGTACGGCTGGCCTTGTCATCGGGGCTGTCGCACGAGGAGATGCAGGCCGCACTCAGCCTCGCTGCCACGATGATCGAGCAGGACGAAGACGCCACCCCCGACGACAGCGCGGCGGCCAAGGCCATGCATGCCAAGGTGACGCGCACGATCCACTGAAGGCTTGCGCCGGCAGGCCCCCTCACTCAAGCCAGCGCTCCCGCCCAGTAGAGTTCGGCCGCCGCCAGCACTGCGTGCATCTGCGTGGTGTGAGCCAGGCGGAAGGCGTCGTCGTAGACGGTCTGGTCCGGGAACTCCGTGACCAGCATGAACGGCACCGTGGAGCGATGGTCCTCGACGATCATGCAGGGAATGCCGTTGAGCACCGGGAACGGCACCGCGCCCGCGTGCGCGGCCCAGGTGGCGAGCTGCCGCGCGTTGAACGCGGCCAGCTCGGGCGACGTCGCCAGCTGCGCGGTGAGCGCCTGCATGAACGCCAGCGCCTTGTCCTCGCATCCGCCATGGTGGCGCAGGATCAGGAAGAATCCCTTGGGAATGGTCCAGGTTTCGAACCCCGGAGGGACGTAGCCGGTCAGCGGGCGCGTCCACTCGTGGGCAGGATAGCCGTGCAGGCTCATGTGCAGCCCGGCGCCGGTGCGCTCGGCCGCCTCCAGCCGGACCGCCTTCTCGCCGAACGGCTCCGCCGTGCGCGCCTCGAGGTCGTCGCCCAGCGCGGTGTAGCGGGCGGCGTGCGACATATGGCGCGGATTGTCCTCGCGCAATTGCATATGCAGGGCCGCGCCATCCGGGTTCTCCAGCCCGATCACGGCGAAGTTCGCCTGCTCGCGCCGCCTGAGCACATGCGCCGCGCGCAGCGCGCCGACCACGCCGGAGCTCTCGTTGGCGTGCTGGCCCCCGGAGATCACCAGCCCGGGCAGCGTACCTTCGATATGCGTGCCGTGGACCGCGCGCCCCTGCGCGGATTCCACGCTGAAGCGATGGCCGCCCAGCGCATGCATCTCGACGGCAACCTCGTCCGGTGCGAGCGGGCGGGCGAGCGCGGCCAGCGCTTCGGCGGACATCGGCTTGCGGCCAGGCCCGGGCAGGGGCAGCTGGTGCGGCAGCACTTCCACGCGCACGCGCGTGGCGCCCTCGCCCGCGTGCACATCGGGGACGATCTGGCCCGGCTGCAGGGTACGGTCGCCACGCGGCAGGCCGGCGCAGTCCTGGAAATACTCCAGCACCGAGAAATAGAGATCCTCATGCAGCGCCTCGCGCGTGCTGATGCATTCGTCCTGGTATGCCAGGCGGCGTTCGATGCCGCCGGTGGCGATGGCGACGTGCAGCACGTCGAAGTACGGCGCCTGCGCGCGCCAGCCGTGCGCGCGGATCGCATCCATGGCCGCGGCGAATGCGAGCTCGTATTCCGTCGCCAGCGGCGTGTCCTCGACCAGCTCGTCGCCCCGCCACACGCGCAGCCATCCGCACGGCGCGCCCGAGGTCGCGCGCGGCACGAACACGCGGTGCCGCCCGCCGCCGGATTCGACCACATAGTGTCCTTCGTCATCGCCATCGACCAGGCGCAGCTTGTCTTCGGGCAGCAGGCCGGCCAGCGGATAGGCTTCGAGACGCAAGCGCTGCGCGTCCTTCGGCGTGGCGGCCGCGGGCAGCCGCACCGTCACCGTGCGCGCGGCGCCCGCCAGTGCGTCCAGGTCCTGTTCGTCGAGAAAGAAATGCAGCAGCGGCTTGTACGCGCTGCGGATCTCCGCCACCACGCCGGCGGCGGCAAGTTGCCGCACGGCCTCGAGACGCGCGGGGGCGTCCTCGAACACCCAGGCCTGCACGCGCGCGCCCGGCGTGGCCGCGAAGCGTTCGACCAGCGCATCGAGAGTGCGCGCGAAGGAAGTGTTGAGCAGGAGGATAGTCATGGCGTGACCGGGGCCCGAGGGCGATTGGTGTGCGGTTGGAATGCGACCGGGCCGCGGCGGGGATGAGACCTCGTCACGCGCCGCACGGCCGGCTGGAAGCAGGAACGGGTCACATTATAGAAAAGGCGGCGCGAACGCGCCGGGGAGCCTCCGCTTCGCATCGGCTCGTGCACATTTCCTTACAACCCGGACACACGCCCGCGCCGCACCATGGCTAAGCTGCACCGTTGTGCAAGCGCTGCCTTGCCTGTCAGAAGGAAAGTCCGCATGAACCACACCCGTTCGAAGCCGCCCGCGTGGCACCGCGCGCCGGCGTGCGCCCGCTGCCGCATCGGTCCCGCCGCGCCGCGCACGGCCTTTGCAGCGCGGCGACGGCAACTGCAATGAAGTGGTCCACCATCGTGCTGGTCCTGCTGGGCTGGCTTGGGACCTGCGCCGCGGCGGGATGGCTGGTGATGGCGTTCTCCGGGCTGTTGGCGCGATGAATTCGTGACGCAAGCCTGCCGCGCATGCCACCGCGCGCGCCCTGCCAGCACCATTACACCGTTTCCGCCCGCCATTTCCGCCCGCCATTTCGTAACCGCGTATTTCAGCCGATACGCGTGGACCGCCCGGGATCGTCTCCCGGGATCGTCCCCGGAGATCCCCTCCGTACCTGACCACCGCCGGCCCGTTTGCGCCAGGCAAGGAGAGAACATGTACGATCGCACCGCCGCCCTCCGGCGCCCCCCCGCCGCTGCCCATGCAAGCCACGCCGCGCACGCCGCCCGTGCCGCGGGCGAGTTGCTGATGTCCGATATCGGCCCCCTCAAGCTTTGCCGCAACTGCGACGAATACTGGCCCGCCGACGGCGAGTTCTTTTCGCGCGACGCGCGGCGCCGCGATGGCCTGGAGCATGTGTGCAAGGCCTGCCGCAAGGAACAACGCATTGCGCGCTAAGGGGCGCCGCCCTTGTGCATGTATGCGCCCTCGTGCATGTATGAAAACTGAAGGCCGCAGACAGCCAGGACCCGGCCTGCACGCGACTGGATGGCACCGAGAGCGGCCTTATATCCCCTTGTTATGACTGCGTTTTTCAGCCTTACCCTAGGGTTTTCCCGGGCAATAACGCAAAAATGCCACCGGAGCACGATGTTCGTTTTGTCCTTTTGATGGTTCGTTCTGTCTATTCCCTGTGCGTCGCGGCGCCGCTATCGTTGTGCCCAACAACAACCAGCCCCCCGCACAGGAGACAACACGATGCGCACACAAGTCGCCATCATCGGCGCGGGCCCTGCGGGCCTGCTGCTCGGGCAATTGCTGGCCAAGGCCGGTATCGAAGCTGTCATCGTCGAACAGCGCAGCCCCGACTACATCCTCGGCCGCATCCGCGCCGGCATCCTCGAGAGCGTGACCGCCGATGCGCTGGAACGCGCGGGCGTGGCCGGGCGCCTGCATCATGACGGCCTGGTCCACCACGGCATCGAACTGTCCTTCGGCGGGCAGCGCCACCGGATCGACTTCCACGAGCTGATCGGGCGCTCCGTCACCGTGTACGGCCAGACCGAAGTGACGCGCGACCTGATGGCTTCGCGCGAAGCCTGCGGCGCGCGCACCATCTACGACGCCGAAGACGTGAGCGTGCACGACTTCGATACGGCCACGCCCGTGGTGCGCTACCGCAAGGACGGCCAGCTGCACGAACTGCGCTGCGATTTCATCGCCGGCTGCGACGGCTTCCACGGCGTCACGCGGCGCAGCGTACCCGATTCTTCCAGGCGCATCTTCGAGCGGGTCTATCCGTTCGGCTGGCTCGGCGTCCTCACCGATACCCCGCCGGTGGCAGACGAGCTGATCTACGCCAGCCATGAACGCGGCTTTGCCCTGTGCAGCATGCGCTCGCTCACGCGCAGCCGCTACTACGTGCAGGTGGGCGCCGCCGAGCGCGTCGAAGACTGGTCCGACCAGCGCTTCTGGGACGAGCTGCGCGGCCGCCTCGACGCGAGCGCCGCCGAGGCCCTGGTCACCGGCGACAGCATCGAGAAGAGCATCGCGCCGCTGCGCAGCTTCGTGTGCGAGCCGATGCGCTTCGGCAACCTGTTCCTGGCCGGCGACGCCGCGCATATCGTGCCGCCCACCGGCGCCAAGGGCCTGAACCTGGCCGCCAGCGACGTGCTCTGCCTGGCCGACGGCCTGATCGCCCGCTACCTGCACGACGACGCCGGCGAGCTCGATGCGTACTCGCAGAAATGCCTGCGCCGCGTCTGGAAGGCCGAGCGCTTCTCATGGTGGATGACCTCGCTGCTGCACCGCTTCCCCGACGCGGACGACTTCGCCGTGCGCATCCAGCAGGCCGAACTGGACTACCTGACCGGTTCGCGCGCGGCCTGCATGTCGCTGGCCGAGAACTACGTCGGCCTGCCGTTCTGACAGCAGTCCAGAGGCTGGACCAAGCAAATCGAAGCTAGTCGAAGCAAACCGAAGCAGGACGAAGGCAGGGCGAGGTCCGCGCGGGCCTGCCGCGCGCCTTCGCACAGCCAGCAGACAGATACACAGAATCCGCCGCCAACGAGCGGCCCCCGTGGAGACAAAGCATGACGCCCCCAGACAGCGGCCGCCCGGCCGCAACCCATGATTCCGCGCGCCGGCCCGGCGCATCCGTCGACGTCCAGCAGTTCATCGACAGCCAGCCGTTTTCGCGCTTCCAGTGGATGATCCTGGTGCTGTGCTTCCTGATCGTCGCGGCCGATGGCTTCGATACGGCCGCGATCGGCTTTATCGCGCCGGTGCTGGCCAAGGAGTGGGGCATCGCGCGCGCCCATCTCGGACCGGTGCTGAGCGCGGCCCTGTTCGGGCTGGCCGCGGGCGCGCTGGTGGCGGGGCCGCTGGCCGACCGCTTCGGCCGCAAGCGCGTGCTGGTGGGATCGGTGCTGTGCTTCGGCGCATGGAGCGCGGCCTCGGCCTTCGCGGGCTCCATCGAGGCACTGACCGCGCTGCGCTTTCTCACCGGGCTCGGGCTCGGCGCGGCCATGCCCAACGCGGTCACCCTGATGTCGGAGTACGCGCCCGCGCGGCGCCGCTCGCTGGCGGTCAACGCCATGTTCTGCGGCTTCACGCTGGGCTCGTCGGCGGGCGGCTTTATCGCGGCCTGGCTGATTCCGCATCACGGCTGGCATTCGGTGCTGCTGGTGGGCGGCGTCGCACCGCTGATGCTGGCCGTGCTGCTGATGCTGTGCCTGCCGGAATCGGTCCGCTTCATGGTGGCGCGCCGGGCGGACGCGGCGCGCATTGCCGCCGCGCTGTCGCGCATCCGCCCCGGCGCACTGCGCGGCGACGAGCGCTTCCACATCCAGGAGCAGGCGCCCGGCGACGGTGCGGCGGCGACCTCGTCGCTGCGGGCCATCCTGATGCCGCGCTTCGCCATCGGCACGGTGCTGCTCTGGACCACCTACTTCATGGGCCTGCTGATCTTCTACCTGCTGACGAGCTGGCTGCCGACGCTGATCTCGGATGCTGGCTTCCCCATCGAGAAGGCCGCGCTGGTAACCGCGCTGTTCCCGCTCGGCGGCGGTATCGGCACGCTGGCGGTGGGGTGGCTGATGGACCGCGGGCATCCGTGGCGCATCGTGGCGGGCACCTATGCGCTGACCGGCGCGCTGGTCTACGCGGTGGGCCACGGCGCCGGCGACCTGTTCCTGCTGAGCCTGCTGGTGTTTGCCGCGGGCACCTGCATGAACGGCGCGCAATCGTCGATGCCGACGCTGGCCGCGGGCTTCTATCCCACCCAGTGCCGCGCCACCGGCGTGGCGTGGATGCTGGGCATCGGCCGCTTCGGCGGCATCGCCGGCGCGCTGCTGGGCGCGCAGATCCTGAGCATGGGATGGAGCTTCGGCAAGATCTTCGGGCTGCTCTCGCTGCCGGCCTTCGTCGCCACCATCGCGCTGCTGGCCGCTTCGGCGCGGTACTCTGGCGCCCACACCACCGCCAGCGCCATCGCCTCGAAAACGACATCGTGACCGCATGCCCGCACGCGGGCCGCGACCCGACGAAAATCTGAGCCCGCCGCCGCCGCCGCCCCGTCCCCGCCCCCCTTGCCGGATCCCGGGGCCGCCGCGCGGCTCGCCCTGCCGTTGCGCGGAGGGCCGCTGCGCATCTGTGCGCCTTCGGCATCAAATATGAGCCCGCTTGGTTCGCTGGCCCACATACCCTGCATGGCTACAGGCAGTAATCGCCACTACCGGCTTTGCCTGGCGCGGATGCGGGGCTTACCATGCAGAAACAGCCCGACTACAGGGCGGATGCACAGAGAGAAATCGTGGTGAGGCGGGGACATTTTGGCCAACTATCTGGAAGAGTACTGCTCGCGCATCCGGCGCGGGGCGGCTGCGTCCGTGATCGACAAGCCTGTACTGGTTGATCGCGATCGCATTTATTCAATGACCTACGTGCCGTTCGAGCACACGCATGCGGACGCACGGCTGGTGCTGGTAAGCACCACGCCCGGACATACCCATGTACAGCTCGCCGCGGAGCTGACCGAGCGCCTGCTGCAAAGGCACGCGCCCGGACGCACCATCCAGCGCGAGAACAAGCGACAGGTGGAGCTCGGCGGTCGGCTGGTACGGCCCAACCTGATACGCATGCTGGACCATTTCGGCATTGCGCAGCTGGTCGGCCTGCCGGGCGCCGCGGCGCTTTGGGGCGACGGCTTCGCGCAGCTGCAGCCGCTGGCCTTGCTGCCCTACGCCACCACGCGGCGTGGCCTGGCCTTCGATGGCGACCTGGAAGAACTGATGGCGGTGCCGATGCTGCGCGGCGTGTTCGAGGCGCTCTTCCTCGGACGGATCGGCCAGGCAGATCACGAAGTCCTGTATGTGGCGCTGGGGCGCACGGCGTGGTCCGCGCTGGGGCATGCCGTCGACCAGGGCCTGCTGCAGCGGCGGCAGTTGCTCGGCATGATGCCGGTGCCAGCGCGCGCCGGCAGCATGGTGAAGTATTTCCTGCGGCAGGTCAGCGCGGCCTCGCTTTCGCCGCGCGACCCGGTGCGCCACCGCACCGCCTGGCTCGACACGGCGCATGCCGAAATGACCCTGGCCGTGCGCCGGCAGCGCCAGCGCACGGCCGAAGCCGGCGCGGGTTCGCAGCACGCGACGGTGATCTGCCTGGAGGCCTGAAATCGGCCCGTATGCCGGACAAGTCACCCCACCTCGGTGGGGTGCATATGGCACTTTTGGCGGCCGTTAGTCTTCCGGGAGGGAATTGCCTCCCTCGTATTCCCGATCGGCGGCCCCTTGTGGCCGCCTCTTTTTTTCTTGCGCCTTTTCTTGGCCCTTTCTTGCGCCTTTTCTTGCGCCACAAGCCTCAGGCGCGCAGGTGCCAGACCCGCAGGTAGTGGAGCAGGTCCAGGCCATGCGTGCCATGGAACCACACATGGCGCGACAGCGACAACGCGCCGGCCCACGAAGCCGCCACCACCAGCAGGTCGCAGCGTCCGCTCTTCCACCAGTTCAGCGAATGCCGCCCGTAGATCCAGGGCACGCCCAGCGGGTTGGGCCAGTCAGCGAGCAAATGCATGATCCCGCCGCAGGCAAAGCCGAATGCCGGCGCGGCCAGCACGTGGCTGCCGAGCGCGCGGTGCGCGAACACCAGCAACGCGATCCAGGCAATGCCCCAGTGCGTCCACGTGCGATGCGTGATCCACAGGCGGCGCGACCTCGACCACCACGCCACCTCGAGCCAGTCCGGCGCGCCGCCGCCGGCCACGCCCGCCATGAAGGCCAGCGCGGCGCCCAGTTGATAGGCGCCGCCGGCGCCGGACTTGGCGACGACCGCGGCGGCGATCAGGCCCGCCGCCCATCCGGTGGCATGGTGTGCTTTGCTCGAAGCCATTGCGTGGGGCGCTTTGTGAAGCCATGAAAACGAAGGGGCGCAATGGTGGCAGATCGTCACGCAAAAGACCAGCGCGCCTTGCCTGCGGCCCGCCTGCGCGCTAAGTTGAAAGCGCTGGCGGCAGCGCCGCAGCAAATGCTCGCGAACGCTTGCGAATGCTTGCGATTGCTTTTGCAGGAGTTCACATGAAACAGCAGGCCAGGCAACTGCGCGCCACGCGGGTGGCCATGGGCTTCGCCGCGGCCCTGTGGCTCGCGCCGCCGCCCCAGGCCCAGCCGGTGGAATCCGGCCCGATGACGGTCGGCGGATCGCTGGTGGTGGAAGGCCCGCTCACCGTGCACGGGTCGCTCACCGCCGATGGCGGCGTGCTGGCGCATGGCCCGCTCAGCGCGGCGTGGTTCGCCACGCGGCCGCCCGTCTATGCCTTGCCGCCGGGCGCGCGCCCGCAGCGGGTCTTCCATGGCCCGCTCACCGTGCACGGCCCGCTGGTGGTGCAGGGCAATGTGCTGGTCAACGGCCCGCTCAATGTGGACGGGCCGATTTCCGCGTCGGGCGGAATCGAGGCGGACGGGCCCATGCGCGAACGCCGCGGCGGACGCTGACGCCGCCGCACGATCGCGGCGCAAGGTGGCCGGCAAACCCGCTCTTCTGCATTCCGATAAATAAATACTTCACAGCGGCGATGAAGGGCGCTACAATTGCGCCCCTCGCGACATGAAACAGCAAGGTGTTGCAAGCAGGTTTATGTCCCCTTCGTCTAGAGGCCTAGGACATCACCCTTTCACGGTGAGTACAGGGGTTCGAATCCCCTAGGGGACGCCAGTTTCGAAGGCATGCCGGCATGGCATGCCCCGACAAGCGCGTCGGAGACCGGTTTCGCCGGTTTCCACAAGCCAGTGTGGAGCGGTAGTTCAGTTGGTTAGAATACCGGCCTGTCACGCCGGGGGTCGCGGGTTCGAGCCCCGTCCGCTCCGCCACAGAAAACAGCCCGCCGTCAGGCGGGTTTTTTTCGTCTTCAGTTTTCAGTCTTCAGCTTTCGGCTTTTGCGTCTCGCGCGGCTTCGCGCGCCCCGCCCTTCAGGGCTGTGCCGCCGCGCGCGGCAGCCGGACCTGGAAACACGAGCCCCGCCCTTCCTCGCTGGTCACGCGGACCTCGCCTCCGTGCAGGTCGACCACCAGCCTGACCAGATAGAGCCCGACCCCCGCGCCCGCCGTGCCGGCCACGTTGCCGCCGCGCACGAAGCGCTCGAAGATATGGTCGCGGTCCTTGTCGGGGATGCCCATGCCGCGGTCCGACACCGACACGCTGAGCGCATCGGCGTCGCCTCGCACATACACGACGACCGGCGTGCCCGCGGGCGAGTACTTGATGGCATTGCCGATCAGGTTGCTGAAGGCCTGGAACAGCAGCCTGGCATCGCCATGGATTACCTCGCTGACGCCCGGGTCGACGATCTCCTCGATGCTCGCCGCCGGCGAGCTCTCGCGGTGCATGTCGCAGACTTCATGCACCAGCAGGCCCAGCGAAAAATCGACGCTGCGCAGCGTGGCCAGGCGCCCGCCGTCCAGCAGTTGCGAAGAGTCGAGCAGATGGTCGATGAGGGAGGTCATGCGGCGCACGGCGCCGCGGATGCGCCCGCAGCGCTCGGCCAGCACCTCGGCCGAAGGTGCTTCCTTCATGCGCATGAGACGCTGGGCATGGCCGTCGATGACGTTGAGCGGCGTGCGGAATTCGTGCGAGGCCATCGAGACGAAATTGCGCTGGAGCATGGCCATGCGCCGCTCGTTCTCCAGCGTGTCCTGCAGCATGGTGGTCTGCGCGGCCAGCGCGGCCTTGCTGCCCTCCAGCTCCAGCGTGTTGTCGCGAAAGCGCACCACCGCGCGCGCGATCTCGCCGATCTCGTCCTTGCGGCCGGCGCCCGGTATGTCCACATGCGGATCGTTGTCGGTGATGCGGTGCATGCGCTCGACCAGCGCCGCGATCGGGTTGGATACCGCCATGACCAGGTAGGCCACCGCGGCGATCACCAGGCAACAGGACACCAGGATGGCGCCGGCGATCAGCCGCCGCGCCTCCTGATAGGCATCGGCCTCGCGCGCGGTCGCATCGGCCGCGCCCGCCACGTTGCGCTCGGTCAGCACGCCGAGCGTGCCGTTGGCCCGCTCGAATGCGCGCCGCGACTCGCCGCGGTACAGCGCCACCGCCTGCGTGGTGTCTTTCTGGTGGGCCAGCGACACCACCTCGTCCACGCGCTGGCGGTAGGCCGACCACTGCGCGATGAACTGCTCGTAGAGCGCCCGTTCGGCCGGGTCGTGCGCGATCTTGCCGTAGCGCCCCTCCACTTCCTTGATTACGTCGTCGAGCTTGCCGATCTGCTCCTGCGCGGCGCGCAGGTCGGCGCGCGTGGTGGCGATCAGCGCGTCGCCCTCGAACGCGCGGTAGTCGGAAATATAATTATTGAGGTCGCCGAGGATGCGGTTGCTCTGCAGCCAGCGCCCGCTGATCTGCGCCGATACGCTGTGGAAGCTGCTCAGGCGATTGATGCCGAACAGCCCCACGCCTACCACCAGCAGCAGGAACAGCACGAAGACAAGCGAAAGCCGCACGCGTATCGGCCTGAGCATCGGCACCGAATCGGGCAGCCGGGCAAGCCGCCGCCCGAGCCCGCGGCGCACGCGGCGGCGGCCAGATGCCGGATGAAGCGAGTGATTCATGAGACTTTTATCCTGAAATTCGCTACGCTCTGCGCGTCCACCCCAGTCAATCAAGGATCGCCATGCCAGACGCCAGCCGCAAGATACTCTGCATCGAGGACGATGCGGAAACGGCCGCCCTGATTGCCGAGGAGCTGGTCGAGCGCGGCTTTGCCGTCAGCATCGCGCATGACGGCGAACAGGGATTTGCCGCCATCCTGCGCGATACGCCGGACCTGGTCCTGTGCGACGTGAGTATGCCAGTGATGACCGGCTTCGAACTGCTGGAGAAAATCGTCTCGCTGGCCCCGCGCTTCGCCGACATGCCGTTTGTCTTTCTCACCGCGCTGGCCCAGCGCGAAGCCGAACTCAAGGGCCGCAGGCTCGGCGCCGACGACTACGTGACCAAACCCGTGGATTTCGACATCCTCACCAGCATCGTCGATGCCAGGCTGGCCCGCGCGGCGCGCACGCGCCCGGGGCTGCACGCGGTGCAGTTGAGCGAGCGCGAGGTGGAGACGCTGGTATGGTCCGCGCGGGGCAAGACCTCCGGGGAGATCGCCAGCATCCTGGGCTTGTCCAAGCGCACCGTGGACTTTCACATCGACAATGCCCGCCAGAAGCTGGGCGTGGCCACGCGCATCGAAGCGGTGGTGAAGGCGGCTTCGGCCGGGATCATCAAGCCGTAAGGTGCGCGCAAGCCACGCGCGCGTCACACCGGGCGGCACGGACCCGCTCCCGGGCGGCCGCCCACTGTGATCAATCACAGTTTCGACCGCTCCCCATCCCAAATAGAATCTGCGCACTTTCACCGCTCCCGGAGCATGGGCCGGTTCGCCCGTGCCGACGTAATGAGCAGATTCCACCCGTCCCAACCTACGGCGACAGGCCACGACCTCGTCAGCGCGCATGCCCTTGTCCAGGAGCCGCGCCGCGCGACCACGCTGATCCATATCGGCGCGCGCGCGACGGGTGCGGGCGGCGACGCCGACCTTGCCACCTTCCTGCTGTCCGCCTGGCGCCGCCTGCACACGGCGAGCCGCCGTCCGCCGCGCTGCCCGCGCTGCGGCGAGCGCGCGGCCTTCCACAGCACGGACGAGGGCGGCCTGCCCCAGTTCCAGTGCACCGGTTGCCGCCAGCCGTTTACCCGCCTGACCGGCACGCCGGTGGGACGCCTGCGGCTGGGCGACAAGGCCGAGGCATTCTTTGGCCTGGCGTCGCGCCAGATCACCGTGGCGGAAGCCGCGCGGCGGCTCCTGATCAAGAGCGAGACCGTCAGGCACTGGTCGCTGCAGACCCGCCTGTGGCTGCTGTCGCTCGATCCGAAAGGCGACTGGGAGCGACGCATGCTGCTGGGCGTGCGCTACGCGGTGCTGCCGGAAGGCGGCCAGGTGAAGACGCTGGCCGCCACGCGCGAGTGCCGCTGCGCCGTGGCATCCGACGATAGCGATGCGCTCGCCGAAATCGAAAACCCGCCCCTGCTGGTGCGGGTGTGCCCTGTCTGCGAGCTGAAGGCGCACTAGCTCCGCACGAGGCCGCACCCCGCTGCGGCGGGACGCCGTCCCTGCGGCATTGCCCCGGCAGTCACGGCGCGGGCGTGGCGAGGTCCTCCTCCACGAAGCGCAGCAGCGCTTCCGCCAGGGCTTCGCGCGGGTAGGCATTCTGGGTGACGAACAGCGAGCCGACCGTGGGATGCGTGCGGGCGACCGGCACCGCCATGGCCCAGTGATCGGCATTCACATACCCCATCAAGGTGCTCGCGGGCACCACCTGGTCATAGAAGATGACCTGGCTGTCGTTGCGCGGATCCACCCGCGCGAGCTTGTCGTAGCTCGATGACAGGATCGACGAAATGCGCTCCGGCCGGGGGAACGTGACCAGCGAGTAGTAGTGCAGCTCGCGTGGCAGCGGATTGCGTGCCAGCCAGGCCTTGCGCACGGCGGGCCGCAGGCTTTGCACCGCGCCGCCGTCGCCGGACTGGCAGGTCGCGCCCGGGAAATGGCGCAACAGGTCCGCCTGGTATTGCTCGGCGTCGTTGGCCAGCGGCGAGCCGCCGACCGCCCCGGCCACGCTGACCACCGCCGCCAGCCGGCTGCGGATCTCCGGATACGCGACCACCGCTTCGAGGATGTCGGGCGCCCCTTTCGAGTAGCCAACCAGCACCAGGCGCGGCGCGCCCTCGGTCTGCGGCATGGCCATGATTGCATCGCGCACCTCGCGCGCATTGGTTTCGATGCCGGACAGGGCGTCGACCTCGAGCAGCCTGGCGTCATAGCCGAACTGCTGCACGTGCGTGGCGACCGTGCCGGGCGTCTTGAGCCACGGCGCGAAGCACTGGTAGCCGATGCCGGGCACCAGCAGCGCGACCAGGCCCCGCCTGGACTGGCCCAGGTCCACGGGCCGGCCGGTGCCGGCGGGCTCGTCGCCCACGCGGGTCAGGGCGTCGTCGCAGGGCCGCGCATCGGGCACGGCAGCGCCGCGCGCCTGCAGCACCGCGCAGTAGATCTCGCGAAAACGGGCCCGCCCGTCGCGCACGCCGGCCTGTGCCGCGGGCACGAGCGCAAGCGGCGGCGTATCCGCCGAGTAGGGCGTGAGCGGCTGGCCGGCGCATGCGCCAAGCGCGAGACAGGCGGCGATGACCGCGTTACTTGTGCGCATTGCCCTTCTCCCCGCCGGCGGCAGCGGCGGCGTCGCGCCGCTCCAGGTACGGCACCCAGTCCAGCAATTCCACGTCGGAGAGGCTCAGCGGGCGCGTGGCGAAGAACATCACCGCCCGCAGGCCATCGGTATGGTAGGCGGCGCCGGCCAGCGTCGCCCTGGGCTGTGCCCTGGGTGCCTGGCCCACGCCCTCGACGAAGCCCAGCTTGTCGAGGCCGCCCGAGTAGATCATGTCCTGCACCAGCAGGTTGCGCGCTTCGTCCACGTCCGGGTGCAGGACGAGGCTTGCCTGGTCCGGGGGCGCGAAGCGTCCGCCGAGCGGCCGACCGACCTGCACGAGATAGACCGGCTGGCCCTGGAAGCTGACCGGCGCGAGCCACACGCGCATCCACGTTGCCGGCGCGCCCTCCTGCGCCTGCTTGCGCAGCACCGTGTCCGGCGCGCGGCCGAAGACGTACTGCGCGGAATCGGCTTCGCGCGGGTCGCGCCGATAGTTGCGCCGCACCGCCGCCGTGCCGAGGTCGGCCAGCGCGCCGATGATCACGACATTGATCGGGTCACCCCGGGTGTTCCTGCTCGCATCCGTGGCGCAGGACGGCTGCCGCTCGAGCGCGCCGCGCAGCGCGGCGAGATCGCTGTAGTCCGTGACCCCGCCAGCCGGGTATTGGAACATGGTCTGCGAGAAGCGCGGGCTGGCCGCGTCGTCCGGCACGATGAGGAACAGGGAGAACGGCACGAGCGTCCTGGCCCCGAGCAGGTCGATGTTCACGAGCTTGGTGCCGCGGTCCGGATTGGTGAAGACGATGCCCGAGCGGGTCCCTCCCGGCGGAATCGGGTTCTTGAAACCGAGCCCGTTGAAGTGGGCGTCGATGCGTGCATTGGTGGCCCCGCCGAGCGGCGAGTGCATGGACCACGCCACTTCGAGCGGCGAGAAGTAATCCGGGTCGGTGCCCGAGCGCAGCAGCCACAGCACCTGCGGGCCACCGTTGTGCACTTCGACCCAGATCGGCTGCACATTGGTCTTGTTGACGTCGGCGCCGAACATGCGCTTGCTGTCGTCGGTGCCCAGCACCGCCGCGCTCACGCGTACGTCCTGCCTGTCGGCGCTGACGGCGCGCGCGCGCAGCGGGGCATCGTCCACGTCCTGCGGCGCCTGCCAGGTGGCACAGCCGGCCAGGCCGAGCAAGAGGCTCGCCATGCGCGCCGTGCGATACCACCGCCCCGGCCCGCTCATGGCCGCGCGCCGCCGCTCGCGGTTGCGGTTGCGGACGTGTCTCCCACGCGCCACGGGAAGTACTCGATATCGGACAGCGACGTGGGCTTGCGATCGAATATCAGCAAGGTACGGTACCCGTTGGTGTAGTAAGGATCAGTGGTCAGGTTTTCCCGCGGCTTGTCTTGCGGGGCGGCACCCACGCCCCCCACGAAGCCGAGCTTTGCGAGATTCTGCGAGTAGGCCATGTCTTCGGTCAGCGCCGTGCGCGCCTCGTCGACGTCCGGGTCGATCTTGTGCGTCGTCAGCGTGGGCGAGTGGATGGTGAGGCGGCTGCCGATATCGCGGCTGATCTGGCCCACCCACACCGGCTTGCCGTGGTAGCGCATGGGACTCAGCCAGAGCCGCAGGTGATTGCGCTGGTGAATGGTGCCGCGGCCCTTCTGCAATGCCAGGTCCTGGGCCCGCCCGTACAGGAAGAGGTCGCTCACCGGCGCATTGAGGTAGCGCTCGCCGGACAGCGCGGAAGTCACCATCCGCGTGATCGCGCCCGCCCACCTGGCCTCGGTCGGGCGCCAGCCGCGGCGCACCAACGCCGGGAAGGCATCGTCGAGACCGCCCACGACCACCAGGTTCAGCGGATCGCCCAGTTTCGTGCCGTCCTTGTTGCCTGCGCAGCAAGGCAGGGCCTCGAGCGCGGCACGAAAGGCGTCGTCGTCCGTGTAGTCCACGATCTGGTCCGGCGCATAGATCTGGCGCCGGAAGACATCGCTGGCCTTGTAGTCGGCGCGAAAGCCCGGTACCACCATAAGGATCGAGAAAGTCGTTGCGCGCCCGCTCGCGACCAGGTCAAGCTGCACGAGCCGTGCCCCCTCGCTGGCGTTGGTCAGCACGAACCCCGTCACGGACTGGCCAGGCGCCACCGGATTGTGGAAGGCGAGCTGGTCAAAGCGCCGGGCGAGGTCGGCGCGCGTGGTCTGGGCGTCGGCCGGGGCAAACGCTTCGGCCGCCTCGGAGGCGGGGAAGAATGCCGGATCGAGGCCCGGCGACAGCAAGTAGTAGCTCTGGGAACCGCTGTTGCGTACCTCGACCCAGACCGGCTGCACGCCTTTTTGCGCCAGCGGAACGCCATACACCTCCGCGCTCTCCGCATCGGAGAGCACCGCCGCCGATACCTGCAGGCCATTCTCGCTGCGCGTCAGGGCGCGGCTCTTGTAGTCGCCTTCCGGCGCGGGCGGTGCCGCCGGCATGCAGCCGGCGAGCGCGCCGGCCACGGCGACTGCGCCCAGCGCTCGAATCACGATGCGGTCCATCGCGTCACCTCACTGCGGCGGGTAAGGGCAGAGGTCTTGCCGGCAGGGCCGGCGCATGCACCGGTCGGTGTCGCGCGGATGCCTGGAAAAGTATATGTCTCGCCGGGCGGCGCGGCGGGCCCCTTCAGGCCGCTTTGCGCGCGGTGCCTCAGCCGCCGGCGCGCTCGAACACTTCCCGCAGCCATTGCACGAACACGCGCACGCGGGAGGAGAGCTGGCGGTTCTGCGAATACAGCACCGAGACCGGCATCGGCGGGGGCGGAAATGCACCCAGCACCACCTGCAGGCGGCCCAGCCGCAGTTCTTCGGCCACGCGGTAGCGCGGCACCTGCACCAGCCCGAGCCCGGCCACCGAGGCACCTGTGTAGAGATCGGCGCCGGTGACCGAAACGGTGGCCGCCAGTTGCACCGCCGTCACGCGGCCATCCACGGTGAACTCCAGCGGTACCGCCTTGCCCGTGCCGCTGGAAATGTAATTGACCGCGCGATGCGCCGCGAGCGCCTCCGGGTGGTGCGGTTCGCCGTGCCCGGCCAGGTAGGCGGGGCTGGCCACGGTGACCTGCTCGAGCAGCGCCACGCGCCTGCCCACCATCGACGAGTCCTGCAGGTTGCCTGCGCGCAGCACGCAGTCCACGCCTTCGCGCACCAGGTCGACCAGGCGATCGTCCTCGCCGATATGCACCTCGAGGTCCGGGAACTGCGCCAGGAAGCCCGGCAGCGCCGGCACCACGAAGTGCCGCGCCAGCGTGCCCTGGAGGTTGACCCGCAGCAGCCCCTTCGGCGCCGTGTTGCGGAACGAACCTTCGGCTTCCTCCAGGTCCGCTATCAGGCGCACGCAGCGGCGGTAGTAGGCGTCACCGTCGTGCGTGAGGCGTACCGTGCGCGTGGTGCGCTCCAGCAGGCGCGCGCCCAGGCGCAGTTCCATGCGCTTGATCAGGTTGGTGATGGTGGCGCGCGGGATGCGCAGATCTTCCGCGGCCTGGGTGAAGCTCTGGCGCTCGGCGATGCGTACGAAGGCCTGCATTTCCTGAAAGCGGTCCATACGGCCTCATTGTTAAAGCAAACGGAGCAATGATATCAATTTAACGCCGATTATCTGCAGACCGGAATAGTCCATGATTCATTTCACCAACCCACCACTGCAAGGAAATGCATCATGAACACCACTGCAAGCACCGCGACCACCGCCACCACCAACGGCAAGGTCGCCATCGTCACCGGCGCCTCGCGTGGCATCGGCGCCGCCATCGCGCGACGGCTTGCCCGCGACGGCTTCGCAGTAGCCGTCAACTACGCCTCCGGCGCGGCGCCGGCCGAAGCGCTCGTGGCCGAACTCAAGGCTGCGGGCGCCACCGCCATCGCCGTGCGGGCGGATGTGTCGGATGCCGGGGAGGTGCGCCGCATGTTCGAGATCACCGAGCAGCAGCTGGGCAAGGTCGACGTGCTGGTCAACAACGCCGGCGTGCTCAAGACCGTTCCGCTCGCCGACACCAGCGACGCGCTCTACGACCAGACCTTCGACATCAATGTGCGCGGCACCTTCAACACCCTGCGCGAGGCCGCCGCCCGCATGGGCGAAGGCGGGCGCATCGTCAACTTCTCCAGCACCACGCTGGCGCTGAACATGCCCGGCTATGCGGTCTACAACGCCACCAAGGCAGCGGTGGAAGCGTTCACGCACGTGTTCGCCAAGGAACTGCGCGGCCGCAATATCACCGTGAACGCCGTCGCCCCCGGCCCGATCGCCACCGCGTTGTTCCTCGACGGCAAGACCGACGAGCAAATCCGGGCCTTCGCCGGGATGGCGCCGCTGCAACGCCTCGGCCAGCCGGAAGACATCGCCTCGGTCGTCGCCTTCCTCGCCGGCCCGGATGCCGGCTGGGTGAACGGCCAGATCCTGCGCGCCAACGGCGGCATTGCCTGATCCCTGCCGCGCCACGACAGGCCACCACGCCGACGCTCACCATATCCAGGGAGAACCACCATGCAGAACGCCAGCCGGCAAGTCATCCTCGTCACCGGTGCGGGCACCGGCATCGGCAAGCTCAGCGCCCGGGCGCTGGCCGAAGCGGGGCATATCGTCTACGCCACCATGCGCGACACGGACGGCCGCAACCGCGAGCACGCCCAGGCACTGCGCGCGCTCGCCACGTCCAGGAAGCTCGCGCTCCATCCGCTTGAACTCGATGTGCTGTCGCAGGAATCGGCCGATGCCGCCGCCGCGGCCATCGTGCGCGAGCAGGGCCGCCTCGACGTGGTGATGCAGAACGCCGGGCATCTGGTAGTCGGTCCCACCGAGGCGTTCACGCCCGAGGAAATGATGCGCGTGTTCGACACCAACCTGTTCGGTGCGCAGCGCGTGAACCGCGCGGTGCTGCCTTACCTGCGCCGGCAGGAAGCCGGGCTGATGCTGTGGATCAGCAGCACCACGACCAAGGGCGGTTTCCCGCCGTTCATGGGCCCCTATGGCGCGGCCAAGGCGGCCATGGATTCGCTGGCGGTGACGCTGGCCTACGAGCTGGCGCGCTTCGGCATCGAGACTTCCATCGTGGTGCCGGGCGCCTTCACCCGGGGCACCGCGCACTTCCCCAGCGCAGGCAAGCCGGCCGATGCCGCCACGGCCGCCGCCTACAGCCGCTACGACGGCGTGATGGACCAGATCGGCGAACGCCTCGGCGCGCTCACGCCCGAGGACGCCGATCCCCAGGCCGTGGCCGACGAGATCGTGCGCATCGTGGGCCTGGCCGCCGGCACGCGCCCGATGCGCTCGGTGATCGATTTCGTCGGCGACGGCGCGCGCGAAGTGCTGGAAGTGTCGGAACGCGTGCGGATCAGCTTCGCGCAACGCATCGGCATGGGCGACCTGCTCGAGGCCCGGATCTCGCGCTGAGCCCCGCGCGCCAACCATCAGGCGGGCCGCGCATGGCCCGCCGGCACACCCCCGGAGGGGCCATGAACCGATGGATCCGACTCGCATTCAACCTGCTGCTGCCGGCCCTGCTCGCCTCGTGCGAAGCCGGTCCCGCGGCGCACGCCGATGCCGCTCTCACCCAGGGCAAACCCATGAAAGCCTCGAAGACCTATCTGTACCTGCTGCGCAAGACGCCGTTCTTCACCAGCCTGGACAGCGAGCAGTTGCGCTGGACCATCGACCATTCGCGCGAATGGGAGGCGCAAGCCGGCACCGTGATCGCACAGTGCGAGCGCACCGGCGCGGCCGGCGGCGCGGACAATGCCGACGTCTGGATCCTGCTCGACGGGGGCTGGCAACTCGAGCACGCAGGCAAGGCCTATCCCGCCGGCCATGCCGACCCGGGCAACTGGTTCAGCGCGCGCCAGGCCACGGGCGACTGCCGCCTGGTCGCCACCGGGCACAGCTACGTCATGCGCATCGCACGGGCAGAGTTCGACGACATGGTGGCGCGGGGCTTTGCCTTCGGCCGGCACCTGGATGCAGGGATGCGCCACTACCGCGCGATCTTCGGCGCCGCGGCGCAGGCCGCCGGCAGCCCCGGCGCGCAGGCCGCGCCGTAGCGCACCAGGCCGCCGCGCGGGCAAACGCGGTGGCCCCTGCCTACAATGGGAGTTACCCTCCACGACCGACAATCACCCACACATGACCATGCATCGGGCTTCAAGGCGGCCTTCCTGGATCAAGCGACTGGCGGGCCTGCTGGCCTGCAGCGTCCCGCTGTGGGCAGCCGCGCCGGCGCATGCACAGTCCGCGCAGCCTGGCGTGGCATTCTCCGCGGGCCAGCCCGGCGGTACGCTGCCGGCGGGCTGGAAGAACCTGCCGGTTGCGCAAGGCAAGGCATCGACCCGCTACAGCCTGGTGGCCGACGGCCGCACCACCGTGCTGCAGGCGGACGCCACCGCCTCGGCCTCGGCGCTGATGCATGAGGGCGACATCGACCTCGTCGCCACGCCCCAGCTGAGCTGGCGCTGGAAGATCGATCAGCCCATCGCCAACGCCGACAACCGCGTGGCCGCCCAGGAGGACGCGCCGGCACGGCTGGTCTTCATGTTCGACGGCGACAAGGGAAAACTCTCGCTGGGCGACCGTACCGCCATGCGGCTGGCCAAGACGCTGGCCGGCGAGGAATTGCCCTATGCCACGCTGATGTACGTCTGGTCCGACAGCGCGCCGGCCGGCACCATCATCGACAACCCGCATACCTCGCGGGTCAAGATGATCGTGGTGTCGGGCAGCCCGGACGGCGCAGGCAAATGGCTGTCGCTGAGCCGCAACGTGGCGCAGGATTACAAACGCGCCTTCAACGAAGCGCCCGGCAAGCTCACCGCCTACGGCCTGCTCACCGACACCGACAACACCGGCGCGACCGCGCGCGCATGGTACGGCGATCTCCGCTTTTCGGCGGGGAAATGACGCCGGACGGGGACAGCGGGCGGATGGCCGGCCTGTACTTCCTCAATCCGCGTGGATTCCCCGCTCGCGGATCAGCTTGCCCCACTTCTGGGTCTCGTCGGCCAGGTGCTTGCCCAGTTGCGCCGGCGTGCTGCCGATCGGCTCGGCGCCGATGCCGGCCAGGCGGGTGCRCACCGAAGGCTTGGCCAGCGCGGCCACCATGGCCTGGTTCAGGCGCGTGACCACGGCGGGCGGCGTCCTGGCCGGCACGAAGGCGGCGAACCACGGCGACAGGTCATATCCCTTGACGCCGGCTTCGGCCATGGTGGGCACGTTCGGCAGCGCGCTGGAGCGCTTGCTGGTGGTGACCGCGATCGCCGTGAGCTTGCCGGCATCGATATGCGGCTTGGCCGAGGTGATGCTGTCGAACATGTAGTCGACCTGGCCGCCGAGCAGGTCGGTCATGGCGGGGCCGCTGCCCTTGTACGGCACGTGCAGCATCTTGACCTCGGCCAGCGAGGTGAAGAGCTCGCCGGCCAGGTGGATCGAGGTGCCGTTGCCGGCCGACGCGTAGGTGTACTTGTCCGGGTTGGCGCGCGCCGCGGCGATCAGGTCGGGCACCGTGGCCGGCAACTTCTTGACCTTGCTCGTGACCAGCACATTGGGCACCACCGCCAGCAGCGAGACCGGGGCGAAGTCCTTCACCGGGTCATAGTTCAGGCGGCCGTACAGAGCCGGATTCACCGCCATGCCGTTGGCCACGATGATCAGCGTGTAGCCATCCGCGGGCGAGCGCGCCACCATCTCGGCGCCGATATTGCCGCCCGCGCCGGGGCGGTTTTCCACCACGATGGCCTGGCCGAGCGAGGCCGACATTTCCTCGCCCAGCGTGCGGGCGATATTGTCCATGGCGCCGCCGGCGGGGAATGGCACGACCCAGCGGATCGGCTTCTCGGGCCAGGTGCCGGCGTGGGCCGCGGGCGTCGCGGCCAGGGTGGCCAGTGCGCAGGCGGCGCCCATGGCAAAGGCGCGCAGGAATGGCAGGCGCATCAAAGTCTCCTCTTGGATTTATGGAATCGGGATCGGGGGCCAGAATGGAAAGCGGCGCGCAGGCAATGCAGGCATCCAGGCGTTGCGCGGCGCCGCCGTGCTACTTGATCGACGAGGGATGCTTGGCCAGCGGCGTGACGTGGATCTCCATGTACGAGAACAGCGGCAGGCCGGACAGCATGGCGTGCAGTTCGTCGTTGGTCTCGGCATCGAAGACGCTGTAGTTGGCGTACTCGCCCACCACGCGCCAGATATGCGGCCACTTGCCCTGGCGCTGCAGGTCCTGCGAATACGCCTTCTCGCGCGCCTTGATCTCGTCTGCCTGCGCCGCCGGCATGTCGGCCGGCAGCTTTACGTCCATTCTCACCAGGAACAGCATGTTCTCGTCCTTGTTGCGTTCTTTGCGTTAATCGATCGCCGCGGCCAATCAGGCGCGGCGGTAGTGCGTCAGCTTGTCTTCATCCAGCGTCAGGCCCAGCCCCGGGCCCTCCGGCAGGTGCAGCGCGAAGTCGCGGTATTCGGGGCGTGCCGTCACCACGTCGTCCTTGAGCAGCAGCGGGCCGAACAACTCGGTGCCCCAGGCCAGGCGCGGCAAGGTGCAGAAGCCATGCGCGGCGGCGATGGTGCCCACGCTGCCTTCGAGCATGGTGCCGCCGTACAGCGCGATGCCGGCGGCATCGCCCACCGCCGCGGTGCGCAGCATCTCGAAGATGCCGCCCGACTTGGAGATCTTCAGCGCGAACACGTCGGCGGCGGCCAGGCGCGCCAGCTCCATGGCATCCTCGGGTCCGCACACCGCTTCGTCGGCCATCACCGGCACCACGAAACGGGCCGCCAGGCGGGCCAGCGCGCCGCGCTGCTCGCGCGGCACCGGCTGCTCCACCAGATCGATGCCGGCGGCTTCCAGCATGGCGATGCCGGTGGCGGCGTCGGCCTCGTTCCAGGCCTGGTTGACGTCCACCGTGACGCGGGCGCGGTCGCCCAGCGCGCGCTTGATGGCCGAGACGTGCGCCACGTCGTCACGCACGGAACGGCGGCCGATCTTGAGCTTGAAGGTGTTGTGCCGGCGCGCCGCCAGCAGGGACTCGGCCTCTTCGATGTCGCGGCCGGTATCGCCGCTGGCGAGGGTCCACAGGCAGGCCAGGTTGGGACGCACGGCGCCGCCCAGCAGTTCGGACAGCGGCAGGCCCAGGCGTTTGCCCTGGGCGTCGAGCAGCGCGCTTTCCAGCGCCGACTTGGCAAAGCGGTTGCCGCGCGCCACCGAGCCCAGGCGCTGCATGGCGGCGTGGATATTGCACGCGTCGATGCCGGCAAGCGCGGGCGCCAGGTAGGTATCGATGGTCAGCTTGATGCCTTCGGGACTTTCGTCGCCGTAGCTCAGGCCGCCGATGGTGGTGGCTTCGCCGATCCCCTCGATGCCGTCGCTGCAGCGCAGCCGCACGATGACCAGGGTCTGGCGCTGCATGGTGGTCATGGCCAGCTGGTGCGCGCGAATGGTGGGCAGGTCCACCAGGATGGCTTCGACGGAGGCGACGGTTGCTTTCATGCTGAGTGACTACCTTTATGTCTACCGGGGTATGAAATCGCTGGCGGTGCGCCGGCAATACGCTCCCATGCAGTATGTGGCTTGACATTGCGGGTGTCCAAGACCGAGTATGTCCCGATCAATACCTTGAAAGTATGAAAGGACATGGCCATGGAGCTTCGCCACCTGCGCTATTTCCAGGCCGTCGCGGCCGAGCTCAACTTCACCCGCGCCGCCGAGCGCCTGCATATCGCCCAGCCGCCGCTGTCGCGCCAGATCCGCCAGCTGGAGGATGAGCTCGGCACGGTGCTGCTGGACCGCTCCTCGCGCACGGTGCGCCTGACCGAAGCGGGCCGCTTCCTGCTGGAGCAGTCGCTCCAGCTCAACCAGCGCATCGACGAGATCATGGAAGGCACGCGGCGCATCGGCCGCAACGAAAAACACTGGTTCGGCATCGGCTTCGTGCCGTCGGTGCTATACGGCTTCCTGCCCGAGCTGATCCGCCAGGTGCGCGGCTCCGACACGTCGCTGGAAGTGAGCCTGTCCGAACTCACCACGGTGCAGCAGGTAGAAGCGCTCAAGGCCGGGCGCATCGATATCGGCTTTGGCCGCATCGTGCTGGATGATCCCGCCATCACCCGCAGCGTGGTGATGGCCGAGCCGCTGATGGTGGCGGTGCCGGGCGGCCACCCCGCGCTGGGCCGCGCGCCGATGACGCCGGACCAGCTCGCCACCTATCCGTTCGTGCTCTACCCCGCGCGGCCACGGCCGAGTTACGCCGACCATGTGCTGGCGCTGTTCCGCACGCGCGGCCTGCAATTGCGCGTGGTGCAGGAAGCCAACGAGCTGCAGACCGCCATCGGCCTGGTCGCTGCCGGGCTGGGCATCTGCCTGGTGCCGGCCTCGGTGCAGCGGCTGCATCGCGACGACGTGGCCTATGTGCCGATCAATGCCCCCGGCTTCACCTCGCCGGTGATGATGAGTTACCGTGCCGACGACCGCTCGGCACTGCTGGCCGAGGTGATCGCGCGCGTGGGCGAGCTGGCGCAGGCGCCGCGCCAGGGCTGACCGGCACGCTCCGGGGACGCAAAAAAGCGGGGTCTATCCCATGAATGGGTGATGCGCCCCGGCGGGCCGCTTTGTAGAGTGGTCGCGCAAAAAAGATACGGGGAAATCATGCCGCTGCACTCGGGGCCGCTCATGGGCCATGTCGCTGGCCGACGACGTGGCCGTCATCCGCTCATCACGCTGTTCCATGCCTGCGCGCACACCTTGCGCGAGAGCTGGCGCGACATGCAAGGTGAGGTAGCGCTCACCGTCGAGACCCGGCCGGCACGAGCGGCCGGGCAGGTCCGGCACGGCGCCTGGCGCCTGCAGCTCAGCTACGACGACACCCCGCTCACGCCTGGCGCGCCGCGCCTCACCGCCACCGCCGCGCTGCTGCGCGCGGACGGCACCGATGTCACCGCAAGCCAGCCGCCCGCGGCCTGGACCTGGCGCCAGGCTTCCGGCCTGTCGATGCGGGCCGGCTATGGCGCCGTCACCGTCGATACCGATGGGGCGGCGAGCGCTGTTTCCGTGTGCCCGCGCGGCGTCAGCCTGTCGCTCTCCGGCACCAGCCGCCCGGCCTGCCAAGACCTTGCGGCGGGTGTGGAAGTCACGGTCCTGCTGGCCAGCGGCGAGCGCCTGAGCCAGCGCGTCCAGGCAGGGCTGCCTGGCACGGAATAGAATTTCCGCGGGCGTTCACGGACGTTCGCGGGAATTTTCACGGATTTCCGGAGCGATCCGGACATCGAGATGTGAGGAGAGCCCGCCACCAGAAGTGGCGGGCATCTTTCAGGCCGGCGTCGAATCCGGCAAGCGGTTATTGTCCGCGTTGCCGTTTTCTTCGTCGGGCCAGCTGCGCCCGACCATCCATTCGTACAGCGTGGGCAGCACGATCAGCGTCAGCATGGTGGCCGTGATCAGGCCGCCGATGATGACGATCGCCAGCGGCCGCTGGGTCTCCGAGCCGATGGCGCGCGAGATGGCCATCGGGAACAGGCCCAGCATGGCCAGCAGCGCGGTCATCAGCACCGTGCGCAGGCGGTCCATCGAACCGGTCAGCACGGCCTGTCGCACCGGCATGCCCTCGTCGCGCAGCTGGTTGAAGTAGGTCACCATCACCACGCCGTTGAGCACGGCCTGGCCGAACAGCGCGATAAAGCCGATGGCCGCCGACACCGACAGCGGAATGCCGGTGAGGAACAGCGCGAACACGCCGCCGATCAGCGCGAACGGAATGTTCGAGATGATCAGCGTGGCGCTCTTGAACGACTTGAAGGCGTTGAACAGCAGCAGGAAGATCACCAGCACCGACAGCGGCACCACGATCGACAGGCGTGCCATGGCGCGTTCCTGATTCTCGAACTCGCCGGACCAGCTGATCTTGACGTCGTCGGCCTTGACGTTCTTGGCCACCAGCGCCTGCATGTCCTTCACCACGCTGCCCATGTCGCGGTCGTGGATGAAGATGCCGATCGACGTGGTGCGCTGGCCGTTCTCGCGGCTGATGTTCATCGCGCCCGAAGCGGCGCGGAAGTGCACCAGTTGCGACAGCGGCACCTGCGCGCCGTCGGCGGTCTGCATGAAGATGTTCGGCAGGTTGGGCAGCTCGCGCTCGCCCGGCTTCAGGCGCACGGCCACGCTGAAGTGCTTCTCGCCTTCCCACAGTTCGGTGGCGGCCTTGCCGGCCAGCGCGGTCTCCATCAGGTCCTGCACGTCGGCCACGTTGATGCCGTAGCGGGCGGCCTGGGCACGGTCGAAGTCCAGCACGTACTGCGGCAGTTCGCCGTCGCGGTCGATGAAGGCGCGCATCACGCCCTTGACCGACTGCACGTTGGCGAGGATCTGGTCGGCCACGCGCTTGTTGTGCTCGAGGCTGTCGCTCTGCACCTTGATCACGATCTGGCCCTTGATCTGGGAGATGCTCTCGAGGATGTTGTCGCGCACCGGCTGCGAGAAGTTGGGCTCGATGCCGGGCAGCTGGCGCAGGTTGGCGTTGATCTCGTTGATGATCTTGCGCTTGTCGTAGCCGGCGCGCCACTGCTTGTCGTTCTTCAGGTCGACCAGGATCTCGACGGTGTTGATCAGCTTGGGATCGGTGCCGTCGTCGGGGCGGCCCACCTTGGAGATGGTGGTGTTGACCTCGGGCGTCTTGCGGATCACGGTGCGCAGGCGGCGGGCCTGGTCGCGTGCCTCGTCGAGCGAGACCGAGGCCGGCAGGTCGAAGCTGACCCACATCGAGCCTTCGTCCAGCTCGGGAAGGAACTCGCTGCCGAGGAATTTGCCCACGCCGACGGTGGCCACCAGCAGGCCCAGCGCGATGCCCACCACGGTGCGCTTGTGGTCCAGCGCCCAGGCCAGCATCGGTTCATAGATGCGCTTGCTGTGGCGGACCACGAAGTTGTCGTCGTGCGCGATGTTCTTGGTCAGCAGCAGGTGGCACAGCAGCGGCACCAGCGTCAGCGAGATGATCAGCGAACCGATCAGCGCGCCCGTCACGGTGTAGGCCATCGGCGCGAAGATCTTGCCCTCGTGGCGCTGCAGCGTGAAGATGGGGATGTGCGCGGCGATGATGATGATCATCGAGAACACGGTCGGGCGGCCCACCTCGGTAGTGGCCTGCAGGATGGCGTGCATGCGCGCGCGGCTGTCCTTGATCTGCGCTTCCTTGAGCTCGCCGAGGCGCTTGAAGATGTTCTCCACCACGATCACCGCGCCGTCGACGATGATACCGAAGTCCATTGCGCCGAGCGACAGCAGGTTGGCGGGGATGCCCACCCAGGTCAGGCCGATGAAGGTGGACAGCAGCGCCAGCGGGATCACCAGCGCCACGATGGCCGCGGCGCGCACATTGGCCAGGAACAGGTAGAGCACGGCCATCACCAGCAGCGCGCCCTCGACCAGGTTGCCGAACACGGTGTGCAGCGTCTTGTCGATCAGCGTGGAGCGGTCGTAGTAGGGCACGATCTTCACGCCCTTGGGCAGGATCGTGCTGTCCAGCAGGTCGATCCTTTTCTTGAGCCCTTCCAGCACCAGCGAGGGATTCTCGCCCTTGCGCATCACCACGATGCCCGAGACGATGTCGTCCTCGTCGTCCTGGCCCATCAGGCCCTGGGGCGGCGCGGCGCCGATCCTCACCTCGGCGATGTCCTTGACCAGGATCGGCGTGCCGTTGTTCTCGGCCACCACCACGTTGGCGATGTCGGCCGAGGTATAGAAGCTGCCGAGCGAGCGCAGCAGGTACTGCTGGCGGCCGTGCGCCACGGCGCCGCCGCCGGCGTTGGCGTTGGCGCGCTGCAGGGCGGCGAAGAGTTGCGACAGCGAGATCTTGGAATCGCGCATCTTCGCCAGGTTGGGGTTCACCTCGTACTGCTTGATGGTGCCGCCGATGGTGACCAGGTCCGCCACGCCAGGCACCTGGCGCAGGTTCTTCTCCACCACCCAGTCCTGCAGCGTGCGCAGCTCCTGCGCGCTATAGCCCTTGCCGGTCAGGCGAAAGCGGAAGATTTCGCCGATCGCGGTGGACAGTGGCGCCAGTTCCGGGTGCACGCCGTCGGGCAGGTCCACGCCGCGCAGGCGCTCGATCACCTGCTGGCGGGCCACCACGTCGGTGGCCTTGTCATTGAAGGTGACCATCAGGAAGGACAGGCCGAACTGGGTGTGCGAAAACACCCGCACGGAATTCGGCGTGCCGGCCAGCGCGGTCTCGATCGGGATGGTGACCTGGCGCTCGATTTCCTCGGCGGCGCGGCCCGGGTACAGCGTGATGACGTTGACCTGGATGTCGGAGACATCCGGGAAGGCTTCGATCGGCAGGTTCTTGAAGGCCGCCAGGCCACCCCCGATGAAGATGGCAAGGCCGAGCCAGACGAACAGCTTCTGGTGCAGCGCGAAATGGACGATACGCGAAATCATGTGGCGGTCTTCCTTACTGCTTCGCGCCGGCGTTGCTGGCCGCGCCGCCCAGGGCCGCGTTGACCGCGGTGGCGTCGCGCAGGATGTCCTGCAGGTAAAGATTGCCCTCGGTCACCACCACATCGCCTTCCTTGAGTCCGTCCACCACCTCGGCGGTACCGGGCAGCGTCACGCCCAGCTTGATCTGGCGGCGCTCGAAGCGGTTCTGCGCCGTGCGCACGAACACGTAGTTGCGGTTGTCGGCCAGGAACACTGCCTTGGACGGCACGCCGATGCCCTCGAACGAAGCGGCTTGCAGCTTGGCGGTCACGAACATTTCCGCCTTCAGGCGACGGTCCTGGTTGGGCACGGTCAGGCGCACCTTGACGCTGCGCGCGGCGGGGTCGACGTAGTCGGCGACCTTGATCACCTTGCCGGTGAAGGTCTCGCCGGGATAAGCGCTGGACACCAGGCGCACGCTCACGCCGGGCTTGAACAGCGCGAGATCGGCCTCGGTCGCGTCCACCTGCGCCCACAGCTCGCTCGGGTCGGTGACCAGGAACAGCGGCGCGCTGGGCGGCTGGTCGGGACGCAGCTCCATGCCGACATTGATATTGCGCTCCACCAGCAGGCCGTCGATCGGCGTGCGCAGGGCAAAGCGCGCCATGCCGCCGCCTGCCGCGGGCGAGCCGTACTGGCGCAGCGTGGCCTGGGTGCGGGCAAGGTCGGCGCTGGCGCGCGCGGCGTCGGCCTGGGTCTGCTCGAGGTCCTTCTGCGCTACCACGCCGGCGTCGTACAGCTCGCGCTGGCGCGCCAGCGCCTTGCCGGCGTAGGCGGCGTCGACGGCGGCCTTGCGCGCGTCGGACTGGGCCACGCCGAAATCGGTGGAGGTCAGCATGGCCAGCGCCTGGCCCGCCTTCACGCTGGTGCCCGCCTGAGCCATCACTTCGGTCACGCGGCCGGCGAACGGCGTCGACACGCGCACGGTGCGGTCCTCGTTCCACACCAGGCGGCCGGGCAGGCTCAGCATGCGTTCGCCGCCGCGCTTGACGCTTTCGCCGGCGATGCCCGGCAGGGCCTTCACGGAGGCCGGGAATTCGACGGTGTTGCCGGCGACCTTGGGCTCGTCGCTGGGCGCAGGGGCTTCCTGCTTGCCGCAGGCGGCCAGCGCCAGCGTCACCAGCGAAAGCGCCGCGAGGCGCGCGCGCAGGCCGTGGCGCGCGGGGGTAGTCGAAGCAGGCGTAGCAGTCATCGGAGACATCGAAGCGGACATCAAAGCAGACATCGGAGCGGACACTTGATTAGGGGCGCGGCACATCGGTACGAGCCTGGGCATTGGATGAGGACTGCAGGGCGGCACGATAGGCCGACAGGGATTTGGCGTAATCGCCTTGCGCGTTGACTGCGTCCAGGCGCGTCTGGCGCAGCGCGCGGCGCGAGTCGAGCAGGTCCAGCACGCTGGTGGCACCCTTGGCATAGGCGAACTCGGCGCTGCCGGCCACGCTTTCGGCGGCGGGCACCACGCTCTGGACCATCTGCTTGAGCGACAGGCGCGCGGCCTCAAGCTGGTTGCGCGAGCGCTCCAGTTCGTTCTGCGCCTCGAGCAGCACGCGGTTGCGGTCGTCCAGCGCGGCGTAATAGTCCACCTCGGCGCGGCGCGCCTCGCCGCCGAAGCTGTGGCGCACGAACAGCGGGATCGACAGGAACACACCGAAGCTGTTGCCGCTGCCGGTCTGGTTGGCTTCCGAAACCGGATAATGCTCGGCCTGCGCGCCCACCGTGACGTCCGGCACGCGCCCGGCGCGCGCCAGGTCACGCGCGCTGGCCGCGGCCGCCAGGCGGGCTTCGGCCGCGGTCACGTCGGGACGGCGCTGGACGGTATCGGCATCGGGCTCGGGCACCGGCACGTCGAGCGCGGGCCAGTCCGCCACCAGGCGGTTGTCGACCAGCGTGCCGGGCACACCGATGGCCTGGGCCAGCGCGGCCTTGTCGCTGGCGTGGTCGGCCATGGCGGCGCGCAGGTCGGCCTGGGAGCGCAGCACGTCGAGTTGCAGCTTGGTCACATCGGCGCGGGACACGTCGCCGGCCTTCAGGCGCGTCTCGTTGGCCTGCTGGGTGCGGCCGTAGAGCGACAGGGTCTCGTTGAGCACCGCCACGCGCTCCTGGCTGACCAGTGCCTCGTAGAACGCCTGCTCGGCGGCGCTCGACTGCTGGGTGACGACGGCCTGCAGCACCTCGCCGGCGGCGCGGCTCGAAGCACGCGCGCCTTCCACGCGCAGGTTGCCCTTGTTGGCGGTCTCGATCACCTGGTCCACGCGCAGCGTGGAATCCACGGTCTTGTTGCGCGGGCCGCCGGAATTGAAGCCCTGGTGCGGGTTGATATTGGCCACGCCCAGGCTCAGCACCGGGTTGGGCCGTTGCGAGGCGATCTGGATATCGGCCTGGCTGGCCTCCTCGCCACGGCGCGCGGCGATGATGTCGCGGTTGCAGCGCACGGTATCGAGGCGCACTTGCGCGATGGTGAGCGGCGCCTTCGCGAGTGGCGCCACGCAGGGGCCGTCGGCCGGCAGCGGTGCACTCGGGGGCACATTCGTGCCGGCCACGGCGGCACCGGCGACGGCACTCAGCAGGCTGGCCAGCAAGAAACGAGGAAAAGAAAAAGACACGATAAATCAGGCTCGGTTCGACTCAGTGTGCGGTAAACGACCATGGCGACTATTCGGTGCACCGGGACGGCGAACTTTCATGTATCTCCACGGAACGCGTAGTGTACGTGCCGCATCCGGAGCGGCCGCAACGTCCCGTGCGCATTCAAACCGAAACGCATTACAAACGGCTTTCATAAATGCAACAAAAAACCGTGTAAACGTACGAACGGTCCAGTTTCAAGGGAAAACCCTGACGAAGAAGGCGCTTTCCCGACAAACTGCGCGGGCGCGGCGGCCCTGGTCAAACGCCCGTATCATTACGCACTTCCGTGACGGCAGGCAGCTTTTGCGACGAGGGACGCCACGCGACCTGTTGCCACACCGCATCCGGGCGCTTCGCCTGCTGCGCTGCACACGCTATCCCGGGCACGTTAGGCCGGGACAGCCGGCTTCCCCGGCCAGGCGCGCCGCGCGCCCTTGTTGCCGCGGTTGTTCCCGGCCTTGTTCCCGGCCTTGTTCCCGCCCTTGTTCCCGCATTGCCAGCCTTGCGCCCCATCTCTTTTCTCCGCCTTCTTCCATGCCTGACCATTTGTTGCTGTCCTCCCTGATCATTTTCGGCCTGGGCGGAGTGCTGGGCGCGGTGGGCGGGCTGTTCGGCATCGGCGGCGGGCTGATCGCCATTCCGGCGCTGGGCCTGCTGTACGGCATGGACCAGCAACTCGCCCAAGGCACCGCGCTGGTGATGATCGCCCCCAACGTGATGATCGGCTTCTGGCAATACCGCCGCCGCGCCGATATCGCACTGCGCACGGCGGCGGTGCTCGGGCTGTCGGCGGTACTTGCCACCTATGCCTCGGCCCGGCTCGCCACCGCCATGGACGCGGTGCTGCTGCGGCGCGTCTTTGCCTGCTTCATGATCGCGCTGGCGCTGTATTTCCTCTGGCGCCTGCAGCCCGGGCGCGCGGCCACCGCGCAGCGGGCGCGCCTGTCGCCACGCTGGATTCCGGCGCTGGGCGCGGTGGGCGGCGCGTTCTCGGGCTTTTTCAGCGTGGGCGGCGGCGTGGTGGCCGCACCCGCGCTGGTCGGCCTGTTCGGCTTCCGGCAAGCGGCGGCGCAAGGACTGGCGCTGGCCCTGGTCACGCCGGGTGCCGTGGTGGCGCTGGCCGCCTATGCCAATGCCGGCCATGTGGACTGGGCCAGCGGTATCCCGCTTTCGCTGGGCGGCATGCTGACCATCTCCTGGGGCGTGGCGCTCGCCCACCGCATGCCCGAGCGGCGCCTGCGCGCGCTGTTCTCGCTGTGCCTGATCGCCACCGCCGCCATCATGCTGGTCCGCGGCTGAGGGTGGCGCGCGCCGCCGGGGCACCGGGACACCGGGACCCCTAGCGCTGCAAGCCTTTGCGCCGGTGCCACTCGGCCAGCGACTCCGACGGCCAGGTGCCGCAGTGCACGTGGGCGCGCCCCCTGGGTACGTCCACCCAGGGCGCCGCGAAATCCAGCGCGGCTTCCACCACCTCCGGCGGCCTTGGCAGGGGCGTATCGATGGCCGACGCATGCGGGTGCACCAGTTCCGGCCACCCCGGATCCCACAGCCACAGCGCGCTGCCGCACTTGAGGCAGAAATGCCGCTGCGCGCGGGAGCGGCGGGCGCGCTTGCCGGGCTCGCGCATCACGGCGTGATAGATCCCGACATGCTTCCTGCCCCGGACCTTCAGCGTGGCGGCGTCGCCGCCGAGGTTGATGGCATAGCCTCCGCCGCCCGCCGTCTTGCGGCAGATCGAGCAGTGGCAATGCATGAAGGGATAGGGCGAGTCGGACTCCAGGCTGAAACCGACCGCGCCGCAATGACAGGAACCTTCGAGATGCATGGGATCTCCCGTTAGGTGGCAGGGCGCTGTTCATTCTAGGCAAGCCAGCCGGCAACCCAGGCGCGCGAGACGCCCTGCAGGCACCGGCCCGGCTGGACTTTGCGCACCCGCCATGGCATAAGGACCGGTCCGGCGCCAGCCATCGTGGCTGCCCGGCCGCCGCCCCGATCCCAAGCCCCATGCCCGTCGCCACCACCGTCCCGCGCCATCGCGCTGCCTGCCGGCCTGCCGCGCAAGCCGCGCCGGCGTTCGCGTGCGCGGACAACAGCAAGGGTCATGCCGCCGTGCTTTTCCTCGCCGTGCGGGGAATGCAGGATTCGCCCACGCTGTCCTGACCTCCCCGCACGGCACTTTGCCAGCGGGCGCGCGCGCGCCTTGTCCAACGTGCAGTCACGACGTGCAACCAGGAAAAAACAGCCCATGTCATCGATCTATCGCAAGACCCTTTGCGCCATCGGCGCTGTCGCAGTGGCCTACCTGCTGATCAATCTCTGAGCGCGCGGGACGCCGCCCGCGTCGTCCGGGCCGGCGTCCCGCTCCATCTTGCGGCGCCTTTTTCCCCGTCGCCCCGGCCAAATCTGTTTCGCCGCGAAACAACTCGCCTGGGCGAACGGATGAAATTTACGAAGTCGCATCTCAAGTTACAGATATGTTGCAACTTAGGCCGCATACGGCACTGCAGATTTTTTTGGTTGCGTCGTAATCTTCAAACGTGCCAACGACGGCGCTGCAACCAAAACAGGAAATCATGTCTGAACGCCTCATCATGCTTGACGTCCCCGGTGTCCTTTATTCGGGCCGCTCCGAGGCCCGGCTGGGCGGGATTCCCGATACTGGCACCCTGCGCGACGTCCGCTTCTTCGACCCGGTCGCACTTGGCTTCGTGCGCCGCCTGTTCGGCCTGGCCGGCGCCCGCGTGGTGGTATCGGAGGCATGGCGCCGCGGCGTGCCCGCGGCGATCCTGCAGCAGCTCGACCTGCAGGTCGAAGGCATGACCCCCGACGTGCCTGGCGGCCACGCCGCGCGCATCGCGGCCTACTTCGCCAGCCGGCCGGCGCCGCAGGCCTTCGCCATCCTGACCTGCGACACGGCTTCGCTGCAGGACGAACGGTTCGCGCACCTGCGCGCGCACGCAGTGGCGGTGAATCCCGCCGATGGCCTGACGCCGGCCAATTTCAAGCAGGCGCTGAACCTGCTCGGCGTGGCCTGCCCGTCCACGCTGTGCCTGGACACCCAGCCCGATGCCGGTCTCGAAGCCCGCCTGCAACGCCTGCGTCGCCTGGCCCGCGAAGCGCCCTCGCGCTTCGAGGCCGGCGCGACCACCGCGCCGCTGCTGCAGGGCGTGCCCGAGCTGGTGCTGCCGGCGCAGCACGCAGCCGCGGCACTGGCCCACGCTTGACCGGTGCCGGCGCGCCGGCCCGGCGCGCCGCACCGCGGAGCTAGCGCGTGCCCGCCCGCCCGAAGACCAGCACCAGTCCGATCACGATGGCAGCCATGCCGGCGATGCTCGACGCCGCGAGCCGGTTGCCCAGGAACAGGTAGTCCATCCATGCCGTCACGCCGGGCACCAGGTAGAAGAGGCTGGTCACGCTGACCAGGTTGCCAGCCTGGATCAGCCGGTACAGCAGCAGCGTGGCGCCCACCGAGATCACCAGCGCAAGCCACGCCAGCGAAACGATGAAGCCCGCCGCCGGCGTCACCGCCAGCGGCTGGAACGGTACGAACAGCAGGCATAGCGCGAGACCGGCGCCGTATTGCAGCGGCAGCACATCCAGCGGCGCCTGGCGGATGGACTTCTGCAGGATCGCGCCGATCGTCATGCACGCCAGCGCCGCCAGCGCGAAGCCCATGCCCAGCGGTGAGAGGCGCGCCTGCCCGATGCTTTCCGACACCACCGTCACCAGCCCGCACAGCGCCGCCGCCAGGCCGGCCAGCCGGCGCAGGGAAAAACGTCGCTCCACCAGCAACAGGGTCAGGATCGGCTGCGCGCCCAGCACGGTGGCCAGCACGCCTGGCGTCACGCCGCGCGCCAGCGCGAGCAGATAGCAGATCGAATAGGCGCCGGTCAGCAGCAGGCCGGCGGCCATCACGCGCATGCGCGTGCCCGGCTCGGGCAGCCAGCGCCGCCGCCATGCGGCCAGCGCCAGCAGCACCAGCAGCGCGAGCGCGAAGCGCGCGGCCAGCAGGGCAAAGGCGGTTGCGTACTCGAGCCCGAGCCGCGCGAAGATTGCACCGCTGCTCCAGAGCAGCACGAAGAGCGCGGTCGAGCCATGCGCGGCCAGCGCGGTTTTGTTCAAAGCCATGAAATTCACCTGTCACGAAAACGCCGGAAAGCATCCGGAGTTCATCCTGAAACTTCGGCCAGCCGGCGCCAGGCTCACGTGCGCGGGCGCAGGAAGACATGCGCGCGCCGTGGCACGCCGCCGGAAAAAAGCCGAAGATGGAAAAAGACGGGCTGCGGATCAGCCCGGCGTGAACGGGGGCGGCGGTGCAACGCCGGCCCGCGCGCGCGGCGGGGAGGTGACGGGCGGAGGAGAAGCGGCGAGAGCCGCGCACGGCAGCTCAGCGCCCGCCAGGGTGGCGTCGACGGCAAGCGTGTGGTGCGTGGCTGAAATCATGATGGATCAGTGCATGCGACCCGTGCGGGCCGGCGGAAGGCCTAACGTTACACCGGGCCGCGCGGCCCGGCAAGCGGCGCGAAACGCCGCCTGGGCTGTCTTACAATGCGCGGCCGCAAGCCCGCGACGAAATCTGAACAATGGAGAACACGCCATGGAATCCCGCCTGACCGAACTCGAGATCAAGGTCGCCTTCCAGGACGACCTGCTCGAAACGCTGAACCTCGCCGTGGCACGCCAGCAGCGCCAGATCGACCTGCTCCAGGAGCAGCTCCAGGCGCTCTACCAGCAGATGCGCGCGAGCGGCCCCGGCGGGCCGGACAACGGATCGCAGCACGAGATCCCGCCGCACTATTGAGCGCCGCGCGGTGGAACGATGCCGCCGCCACCGCGTCTGAAAGCTGAGCCTGATGGCCGATGCGAGCGCCAGCGCCGCAGGCCAAACCCGGAGAAACCGCAGCATGCCGACCAAGCCGACCGCCATCCGAACCATGCGCGCCACCGGCGCCGCCCGCGCCGCCGGCCGCATCGCCCTCTGCGGCGCACTCGCCCTGCTCGGCGGCGCCAGCGCCTGGGCCGGCTACAACGTCTGGACGGGCGACTACACATTCTCGCGGCAGGAACTGCAGGACGCCGTGGACAAGCGCTTTCCCGCGCGGCTGCGCTACGGCCAGGTGGTCGACGTGCAACTGACCAATCCGCGCCTGGTGCTCGACGATGCCAACAACCGCGTGAGCACGCAGATGGACGCCCAGGTCAGCAACACGCTGCTGCCCGCGCCGCCGATCAATGGCACTTTGTCGGTCAGCAGCGGCCTGCGCTACGATCCGGCCAGGCGCGCGGTGCTGCTCGACAATCCCGCCGTCGAGCGCGTCCAGGTCAGCGGCATGCCGGCGCAATACGGCGAACAATTGAACGCGATCGGCGCCGTGGTGGCGCAGCAAGTGCTGCGCGACTACCCGCTTTACACCTTCACGCCGGAACAATTGCACATTGCCGGCAAGGACATCGAGCCCGGCGCGATCACGGTGCTGCCCGACGGCATTCAGGTAAAAATCAATACCCGCTGAAACACGCGGAACATCGAAAAAGCCAATACGTCGGCCATATTCGCAGCGCGCGCCATGCGCCAATGCCGGATAGAGATGTTGTATTCGCGCACACTTTTCCGACAGAAAACACACGCACTTAATGGATCGTGTGCTAGTCGTGTCGCGCGAAAGGTTATACTCCGCGCTCTACAAACTAACGGGTAAATAATCATGGCCGTGACCACCAAGAAAATCGTAAAGACCAACGCAGCAGCCAAGGCAAAGCCGGCCGCCGCAAAGAAGGCAGCTGTGCCCGCGAAGAAAGCCAGCGTCCTGGCCCGCGAACTGGCAGCCGCCAAGAAGGCCCTGCTGAAGCTGCGCGCAGATTCGAAGAAGGCCATCGAAACCGCCAAGCGTGAAATCGTGCAAGCCGCCGCAGCAGCCAAGAGCGCTGTGCTGGCCGAGAAGCAAGCCGCCAAGGAAAAGCTGGCTGCGCAAAAGGCAAAGGCCAAGGCCAAGCCGGCAGCGAAGAAGCCGGTGGTGAAGGCCGCCGCCAAGCCGGCAGCCGCCAAGAAGCCGGCAGCGCCGAAGGCAGCCGCAGCACCGAAGGCAGCAGCAGCACCGAAGGCCGCAGCAGCGCCGAAGGCAGCAAAGAAGCCCGTCGCAAAGAAGCCGGCAGCGCCCAAGAAGGCCGCTCCCGTGAAGACCGAAGCAGAAGCAGCACCCGTCGCAGCGAAGTAAATCGCGCAAGGGCCGGCGCGGCAGGCGGCCCGGTGATGCGCACGGCGTATCCGTGCCGCGTCCCGCGCCATGCGCCGCGTTTCGTTCCGCCGCACCACGTTTGTGCAAACCGGCTGGTGCCTTGCACGGCCAGCCGGAAATCCTCAGTTGAATTCCCCGCGGTTTACTCCCTGCCGCTTACTCCCTGCTTTCCCCGCCGACTTCCGCTTTCCGCCACCTGATTGGCGCACGGCGTCTTCGCTGGCATTGCCGGCTTTCTTATCGCGCCTTTTCCGCTTGCGAAGTCCTTTCGCCGTAGCCGCGGTCACGGCAGCGCATTCCCGGCAATCCCTTATTTGCGAAATACCAGGCTGAAATTGTTCGCCGGCATCGGGATTGGATCGTCCATGCGCAGGCCCGCCGCCTCCCCGAGCACGACTATATCTTCCATATCGCGCACGCCCCATTGCGCGTCCGCGCTGCGCAATTGCGCGTCGAAGGCGGCATTGCTCGGGGCCGTGTGTTCGCCATTGCGGCGATAGGGGCCATAGAGGTAAAGCACGCCGCCCGCCGGCAGCAGGCGCGCGGCGCCGGCGAACAGCGCTTCGGCCGCCGCCCACGGCGCGATATGGACCATGTTGATGCAGACCAGCGCCTGCGCGGCTTCGATGCCCCAGGGCTGCCGGCGCACGTCCAGTGCCAGCGGCGGCAACACGTTGGCCAGTCCGGCATGCGCGGTCCAGCCCTCGATCGAGGCGCGCGCGGCCGGCTCCGGGTCGCTCGGCTGCCAGGTCAGCGCCGGCAGCGCAGCCGCGAAGTAAGCGGCGTGCTGGCCGGTGCCGCTGGCGATCTCCAGCACCAGGCCGCCGGACGGCAGGACGCGGCGCAGCACATCCAGGATGGCGTCGCGGTTGCGGTCGGTGGCCGGCGCCATGCGGCGTGCGTGCAGTGGCTCGTCTTGCTTGGGCATGCTGTTTCTCCTGTTTTGCGGGGTCCGCACAGGAAGGCCGGGCGCGGGCTTCCCATGGCGGTTTGCCGCAAGCGTAGCAGGCAGGCGCCGCGGCACAAGACAAAACGCCCCCGGCGATCTCTCGCCAGGGGCGTTTCGGGCAACCCGCAAGCCGCGGCCCGGCGGCCGCGGCGTCAGTGCGCTCAGGCCTTGGCGGTCTTGACGCTGGTAGCGTCTGCCGTCAGGTAACCGACGGCCGCGCCGAAGCGGTCCTTGTAGTTGGCGCGCACCAGCGGATCCAGCGTGGCCTGCACCTTGGCGTGCAGGCCGCCCCAGTCGCCGGCGTGCTGGAAGTTGTTCATGACATAGGTCCAGCCGTTGATCTCGTCGACCGCATGCAGGCCGGTCGACTCGGCACCCGACGGGGTGGACAGCACGCGGTTCAGCTTCTTGGTGTCTACGTTGTAGGCCCAAAGGAAGTTGTTGACGTGCTGGCCGCTGTCCTCGCCGATGAACAGCGTGCGCAGCTTTTCCGAGAACTTCAGGTTATCCGGGTTGGCGATCGTCTCCGGATCTGCCGTATTGCCCAGCGCGTCCGCGGCGATATCCTTGCCCACGATCAGCGCCTGGGTATGCACCGGCACCCATTCGCTGTTGATCGCGGCGCCGTCCAGGTCCTTCTGGCCGCCGGCCAGCTTGTGCTGCATCACGCCGCCGGCCTTGAGCGCCACATCGACCGAGATATTGCTCTGCGCATTCCATCCCTTGGCCGTGTTGTTCTTGACCATCGAGTCCTGGATGTTCTGCAGCGCGGAGTAGGCGACCTTGTCCTTGATGTTGACGGTGGTGCCTTCCATCTTGGTAAAGCCCATGCTGCCGCCGGCCAGGTAGGCATAGCGGTGGGTTTCCAGGAACGCGGCGACCTTTTCCTTGCCCGGCTTGATCTTGATCCAGTTGGCGGTGCCGCCCGTGAAGATCTTGGTGTAGCCGGTGTTCAGCGGATCGGCCAGGAGCGGATCGGTCAGGCTGACGTCCATGATGTCCGTCGGGCGGTGCGACTTGGCCAGGGCCTCGATTTCGGCGCTGGTGGCATGGCCGAGCTTGACCCAGGTCAGGTCGGCGCCCGGCTGGGCGGGATCGATGGAGAAGCCGGTGCCTACCTTGGCCACGTACAACGTGCCGGCGGAGAGGTCCTTCTCCTTGTCCGCCACGAACATGAACAGGCCGCTGTTGGTGGCGTCGTCGCCCATCAGCACGGTGCGGTTGTCCGGCATCACCTGCACCAGCTCGTGCGAGATGCGGCCCAGGCAATAGTGCTTCTTGATGCTGGCGGTGCCGTCCGGGTTGACCGTGACTTCGGGCAGGTGGCCATAGAAGTACGGATTGGCCAGCGCGCCGGCGTAGCCGAGCAGGTTTTCGCTGTACTTCTGGAACTGCGCGCTGGCGGCCGCGGTGAACGCATCCGGCTCGTACTCTTCGCTCGAAAGGTGGGTGTTCCACGGCGACAGGCTGGCGCCGCAGGTGATCCACAGCCCGTTGGCCGGCGACGTGTCCACGTTGTGGTACTTCACCAGCGTGAGCTTGCCGGTGGCCGGGTCCTGGTCCAGCGTCAGCACGCCGATCGGCGAAGGCAGTTGGCCGTAGGTATCGGTGCCGAGCTGGTTGCGCGTGGTGTATTCGAACTGGACCACGGCAAATACCGTGTTGCCCTTTACGCCCGCCACCTTGGCGCCGTCGATCTTCAGCAGCGAGGTGCCGTCGGGCGCGTCGGAGAAGAACTGGCGCTCCTTGCCGGCCACCGACTTGTCGATGATCGGCTGGTTGTTGATGTCGAAGTAGCCGCCCGCCAGGATCTTGCCGCCGTTGCCGTCGGGCACCTGGTCTCCGGTGATGAAGAACGGCTGGTAGGCCAGCTTGTAGACCTGGCTGCTGCCGTCGCTGAACGACACCTTCAGGCTTGAGCCGACCGTGGTGGTCGCCATCGCGGCCGGATTGGCCAGGTTCGGCGCGGCCATGCCGGTGAACTCGGCGGTGGTGAAGCTCGCGGGCGTGGCCGGCGTGGGTGCCGGTGCCGGAGCGGCGACTGCGTCGCTCTCGCCGCCGCAACCTACCAGCAGGGCAGTCGCGCCGATGCCCAGCGGCAACATCGGTGCGCCAGCCAGGAGTTTGAGCGCCTTGCGGCGGGAAGCATCCGGTTTGTCGAGCATTCTTCTTTCCCGTTTGTTATGTGAGTGAATGGGCGGCGCCGGTGGCGCCACCATGCCGCGCATTGGTGAGGACCGTCACGCAGCGATCAGGCCGAGTCGCATGCTATGAACCATTTGTGACAGCATGTTGAAAGTGCCTTACTTTGCAGACATCCAGGCGCCGCCCCGCGTTGCCGCGGCGCGACCGGGCAGCGCACAGGGCCGGCCCGCGCGCTGCGGTACACTGACGCACGCTCGCAGTCCGCAGCCCAGTCCCTTAGCTTTCCGCCCGCCGTCGCGCCGCATGGCGCGGCCTTATCCGTGCCGACCTACACCCTCGCCTCGCCCCTCCAGGCCGAACTGGAAATCCGCAAGAGCCGCTTCATCGGCTACGCCATCCCCGTGGCCGACCGCGAAGCGGCCATGGCCGAACTGCAGCGCCTGCGCACCGAGCATGCCACCGCCACCCATGTCTGCTGGGCCCTGCTGGCCGGCGGACATTCTGGAATGTCCGATGACGGCGAGCCGTCCGGCACCGCGGGCAGGCCCATCCTGGAGGTCCTGCGCCACCATGAACTCGAAGGCGTGCTGGCGGCCGTGGTGCGCTACTACGGCGGCATCAAGCTCGGGGCGGGCGGCCTGGTGCGGGCCTATACGGATGCCATCGCGGTGGCGCTCAGGGACGCGCAGCGCATCGAGCGCATTGCCTATGCCGCGCTGGTGGTGGAAGTGGACTACGCCGACGAGGCGCGCGTGCGCCGCTGGATCGAACAGGCCGGCCACGTGCTCGCGCACGGCGAGCATGGTGCCGCCGCCCGGCTCACCATTCGCCTGCCGGCCAGCGAGGTGGACGCAGCGCGCGTCGCGCTGCGCGACGCCACCCACGGACGCGCGCGCTTTCCCGACGCCGGCCACGGCGAGGACCAGCCGTGAGCGAAGGCCCGCCGATGACGCAGGCACCGGTGTTCCGGGCGCGCGTGGAGCCGCTCGGCCACGAGTTCGCCGCGCCGGGCACGCAAACCCTGCTGCAGTCCGCGTTGCAGGCCGGCTTGCGGCTGCCCAGTTCCTGCCGCAACGGAACCTGCCGCGCCTGCCTGTGCCAGCTTTCCGCGGGACACGTGGCCTACCGCATCGAATGGCCCGGCGTCAGCTTCGACGAGCGCGACGAGGGCTATATCCTGCCTTGCGTGGCTTACCCGGAAAGCGATGTCGTCATGCAAGCGCCGCTCGCCCGGCAGCAGCCGGACGAACCCGCCCCCGCGCCGCCAGGCACTGCATGAAGAACTGCCAGGCGATACGCAAGGCGTCGGGCCCGGACGGATCGCTGAAGGCCTGGCCGGACGCGCCGCCGCTCCACGCGTGCCCGAGTCCCTCGATACGTACCAGCCGGAGATAGGGCCGCCCCTCGTCCGACCACGCGAACACGGTGAAGGGCCGGCGCTGGCCGCGCTGGATGCGCCGCGGCGCGGCCAGCGCCGGCGCCTTCGGCAGCAGTTGCTGCCATAGCGCGGCCGCCGCGAGCGCATTGTCGAAATGCACCACGTGATCGGCATCGCCGTGCAGCAGCAGCAGGGGTGGCGGGCGGCGGCCGGCCAGCGACGACCGTGCGGCGTGCATGTCGGGATGGCCCTTGCCATGCATGACCCGCGCCGCCTGCGCGGCATTGCCCGCGCTGAGCGCGACCGCGCCGGAATGCGAGCCCACCGCGGCGAAGCGGTCCGGATAGCGCAACCCCAGCGTCTGCGCCATGGCGCCGCCCGCCGACAAACCCAGCGCGAAGACCTGGTCGGCGCGCACCAGGCGCCGCTGGCAGACCTGGTCGACGATGGCCATCAGCAGGCTGGCTTCCGCCGCCACGCGCGCAGCCGAACGGAACCAGTTCCAGCAGCGCTGCGCATTGGCGTGGGAGGATTGCTCCGGCATCAGCACCACGCAGCGGGCGCTGCGCGCCAGCACGGCGGCGCGCGTGCAGGCGGCAAAGCTGGACGAGTCCTGGCCGCAGCCGTGCAGCAACACCAGCAAGGGTGCCGGCCGCGACGCGCTCACGCCGGACGGGATGAACAAGCGGTAGCGGCGCTGCACCAGCGGCCCCAGCCCCCCGCTGCCCTCCTCCCAGCGCCCGCCACCGCGGCTGACCGGCGCCGGCGCCGGCGAGGCGACGCCGCTCAGCACGCGCTGCGCGGCCTGGCTCATGGCTTCGCCCTGCCTGACCGCCGACTTGATGGCGCTGCGCGTGACGGTGCGCTGCGCGCGCCGCACATTGCGCGTGGCGATCTTGCTCAGCGTATTCCAGAGCGTGGCGCCGCTGCTTGCCCGGCGGCGTGTCATCGGCGATCTGCCATGAGACCTCTCTTCCACGGGTTGCGGAGATGCGCCGTAGTATGCGGCCCGCCAGCGGTTCCTGTCAGGTCCTTTGCGCGCACGCCGACCATGTCGGCGCCACCCGCACGGCGGGTCGTCCACATTTGCCAGGCACCGGCGACCGGCACCTGAGACGATCGGGCAAACTCGTGAGCCTTGCGGGCGTTCACCCGCGACTGCCGCCGCCCTACACTGCGTGCGTGTCGCTGCGCGCCTTGCCGCACCGGTGTGCCGCGAGGCGGCGGGCGACCCGACATTCCACTCATGACTTTGAAGGCAATATGAAGATCGGCCCCCTGGTGCTCCCTGTCGCACCGTTGATCCTGGCGCTTGGCGTCGCCACCGCAGTGATGGTCGGGCGCCGCCTCGCCAAGGACCGGGACAGCATCGAAGGCGCGATATTGCGCATCGTGCTGGTCGGGCTGGCGGCAGCGCGGCTGGTCTTCGTCATGCGCTACCTGCCCGCCTATGGCGGCAAGCTTCCCGACATGCTCGACATCCGCGACCTGGGCTTCGACCTGCCCGCGGGTGCACTCGCCGGCGCGGGCATGCTCGCCTGGTATCTCCTGCGGCGCAGGCCGCAGCGCCTGGCGCTGCTGGCCGCGGCGGCCGCGGGCACGGTCGCCTGGAGCGCCGCCACCGCGGCGGCAAGCCTGTCGGCCCCGCCGCAGATGGTCCCCGCCGTTTCGCTCGCCAACAGTGCGGGCCAGTTCCAGCCGCTGGCAAGATCGGACGGCAAGCCGATGGTGGTGAACCTGTGGGCGACCTGGTGCCCGCCATGCCGTGCCGAGATGCCAGTGCTGGCCAGGGCGCAGGCGGACAATGCCTGGGTGCACATCGTGTTCGTGAACCAGGGCGAGCCGCGCCCGCTCGTGCAGGGCTACCTGGAGGACAGCCAGGTCCGGATCGGGAACCTGCTGTTCGACGCCAACCTCGAGGTCGCCAAGGCCGTGGGCGTGACCGGGTACCCGACCACGCTCTTCTATGACGCGCGCGGGCATCTGCTGGGCACGCACCTGGGCGGCTTCAGCCGCGCGACGTTCGAGAACGCGCTTCACCATTACTATCCGGCCGCTTCCGCGGCGAACAAGGAGCAACAGAAATGAAGACACCGCGCCCGGACCGCCGCGCCCTCGAGCAGGGCGCATTCACGGCGGTCGCATGCTGGACGCTGCAGGCCATGGAAACACAGGCGCAGGCCTCGCCCGCCACGCCGGCGCGCCATGCCGCCGAGGCGACCACCGTGGGTAGCCGGCTCCTGTCGCGGGTAGGCAGGCTGCTGCGCGGCGCCGGGAAGTAGGCGCACGGGTGCATCACGGGCCGCATGCGCACCCGTCCGGGCGCCCCGGCCACGGCGTGCTCCTCCGATCGAGACGATGGAGCAAGCTAATGAAACCGGCGGTCATTTGCGGTGCGGGTGCGGACTCCTACAGTACCCGTATCGATGACGGCACCCAAGGCCCGCCAGCCCGCAAGTGCCGCCGCCAGTTTCGAGGAGCTTCATGATGCGCGAAAGCCGTGGTCCGATTCCCGTGTCGTTCTTCGGCACCGGCGCGACGCCCCGGCCGCATGCTTGCTGATGCCGGCCACATATGCGTTGCTCACGCGCAATCCTCACACACGAAACGAAAGGAGTCCCAGACATGCCCCCGATCGAAACGCTGCTGCCGTTCTTCGGCATCTCGGTGATACTTGGACTCACGCCCGGCCCGGATAACGTCTTCGTGCTGCTGCAATCGGCGATGCGCGGTCCGCGCGCGGGCATGGTCGTGGTGCTTGGCCTGTGCACCGGGCTCCTGGTGCACACCGCCGCGGTGGCGTTTGGCCTGGCCGCGCTGTTCGCGGCTTCCGAGGTCGCGTTCGCGGCGCTGAAGATCGTCGGCGCCCTGTACCTGGCTTACCTCGCGTGGCAAGCGTTCCGCGCGCCGGTCGGCGCCATGGCCGACGGCGGCGCGGACAGCACGGGAGCCGGGCATATGTACCGGCGCGGGGTGGTGATGAACCTCACCAACCCCAAGGTGGTCATCTTCTTCCTTGCGTTCCTGCCGCAGTTCGTCGCGCCGGCCCATGGACACATCGCGCTGCAGATCCTGCTGCTGGGGCTGGTCTTCATCGTCGCCACGCTGCTGGTGTTTTCGGTGATCGCCTACTTCTCGGCGATGTTCGGTGCCCTGCTGCTGCGTTCGCCACGCGCGCAACGCGCGCTGAACTGGTTCGCCGGCATCGTATTCCTCGGACTCGCCGCGCGCCTGGCCACGGCCCATCTGTGACCCGCATCTGACCTGCATCTCGTGTGTGGCCGGCCGCGTTTCGATACCATATCGAGCCGGGCCGGGCGCTACCCGACCCGATTCCCCGATTTCACAGGACCGTTCCTGATGCCCCTGCATATCGAAACCCCGTTACTCGAATCCTTTCCCTTGAGCCAGGCCGCGGGCCGTTCCGTCTGGCTCAAGCTCGAGTCCTTGCAACCTGCCGGCTCGTTCAAGCTGCGCGGCATCGGTGCCGCCTGCGAGGAACACGCGCGCCGCGGCAAGCGCCGCTTCATTTCCTCGTCCGGCGGCAATGCCGGGATCGCCGTTGCCTACGCCGGGCGCTGCCTCTCGATCCCGGTCACGGTGGTGGTTCCGGAATCCACCACGGCGCGCGCGAAGGACCTGATCCGCCAGCAGAATGCCGAGGTGATCGTCCATGGTGCCAGCTGGAACGAGGCCAATACGCTGGCGCTGTCGATGATCGGCGAAACGGAGGCATTCCTGCACCCCTTCGACGATCCCCTGCTCTGGGCCGGCCACGCGACCCTGGTCGACGAGATCGCGCGCACGGCGTTCAAGCCGGACGCGGTGGTGTTGTCCGTGGGCGGCGGCGGGCTCATGTCCGGCGTGATCGAAGGCCTGCAGCGCAACCAGTGGGGCGACGTGCCGGTCATTGCGGTGGAAACCCGGGGCGCCGACTCCCTGGCGCAATCGATGCAGGCCGGCAAGCGCGTCACGCTGGAAGCGATCACCAGCATCGCCACCTCGCTTGGCGCCAAGCAGGTCTGCGAGCGGGCGTTCTCGCTGACGCAAGCCTATCCTGTGCGCAGTGCCGTCGTGTCTGACCGCTCGGCGCTCGCGGCGTGCGAGCGTTTTCTCGATGACCACCGCATCCTGGTCGAACCTGCGTGCGGCGCCAGCCTGGCCCTGGCCTATGAGCGCGCGCCGGAACTGGAGCCGTTCAGGAACGTGCTGGTGGTGGTCTGCGGCGGCGTCACGGCCACCGTCGACAACCTGCGGAGCTGGGCGCAGTCCTGAGCCGGGTCGCGATGCAAGCCGGGCGCCTCATCGCGGCAGGGGCGCATGCACGGCGCGGCTGTCCGCCGGCGCCTGGTCGCGCTCGTCGAGCCCGTAGTCGCGCAGCACCTGCGCCACGCGCAGGCGGTAACCCGCGAACACCCCGCCACGCCCGGCCGACTGCGCGTGGCGGTGCTCCTCGGTATTGCGCCAGGCCTTGACCGCGGCTTCGTCGCGGAAGAACGACAAGGACAGCAACTTGCCGGGGTCGCTCAGGCTCTGGAAGCGCTCCACCGAAATGAAGCCGTCGATGGCCTCCAGCGTGGGGCGCAATTGCGCGGCGATGCTCAGGTAGGTGTCCATCCGGCCTTCGGCCGGTATGACTTCGAAGATGACTGCGATCATGGCGTGGCGTGTGCTTGGGGGTTGTTCGGGCCCGGCGCGGCCGGGTCAGAGGAATTGCGGAATGCGCGCGTTGAGCGAAGGCCGGTAGCGCGATGCGCGCGCCAGCGCCGCCGGGCGCGCGCCGCGTGCCAGCAGCACTTCCACCACGGCCTGCGCCACCGCCGTGGCGAGCGCGTCGCCGGGGCAGGCGTGGCGGCCGCGGCCGAAGGTCCAGGGCGGCGAGCCCGCATCCACGCTGTCGTCCAGCGATGCGGCGGCCAGCACCACCAGCACGGCGTCGCCGGCCTTGAGGTCCGCGCCGCACAGGCGTGCATCGGCGGCGAGAAAGCGGCGCGTGTTCTGCACCGGCGGATCTTCGCGCAAGACGCGCGCGGCGAGCTCGCGCAGGTCCGCGGCTTGCGCCGCCTCGCCGGCATGCCGGCGTCCCAGCCACAGCAGCATATTGCCGACCAGCCCGGCAGTGGCCTCGCACGACTGGATCAGCAGGCCGATGGCGTTGGCCGCGATGACATCCCGGGCAATGCCGGCGGCCTGCGCGTCTCGCACCAGCGCATCGAGCGGGCGACCGGCGCCCGGCAACTGCGTGCGCATCCAGGCCTGCAGCGATTGCGCGGCATCGCTGCCGCCGGCAATCTCCTGCGGCGTCGCCAGCGGCGACAGCGCGCGCGCGAAGGCCGCCACCTGTCCGGCGACCGCTGCGCCCTCGCCGGGCGCGCCGGCCACCGCCATGCCCAGCGCATCGGCCACCGCCAGCACCGGCAGCGCGAACATCCAGTGGTTGACCGCGGCTCCTGCCTGCGCGGCATCGAACGGCAGCGCCTGCGCGAGCGCCGCCACGCGGGCGCGCATGCCGCCCGGATCCAGGCCAGCCAGATGCTTGCGCAGCACATCCTTGAGCGGCGCCTGCCATGCGGCATCGTTCATGCGCACGAGGCCACCGAACAGCACGCCGGCAGCGCTGCCCACCAGCGCCGGCGGCACCGGCTGCGCTGGCGGACGTACACGGCAGGCGGGATGCGCCAGCACCGCCGCGACCTCCGCCGCGCCAGCCGCGACCCACAGCCCGAGCGCTTCGTCGCGATAGAACGGTCGCTGCGCGGCGAGGGCGCGATAGTAGGCCGCGGGATCAGGAGCGGTCACGGCGGCGAGGGGATCGGACGGCATGGATGGATGCATGGGGGCAAGGGAGCGAAGTTGGCGTCGGGCGCATGCCGCGGACGTGCTTGCACGCGTCGCGCGGCAAGCGCCGGTGTCACGGCAGCTTTGGCCTAGTGTGCTACCCGCGCGCATCACGATGGTTCATCGTGGCCTGAACTATGCAATGCAGGAAATGCCGGATGCGCCCCGGGGAGCCGGCCGGGCGCCGGGCCGCCTTGCGCGCGCGGGGCGGCGCGTGGTCCGCTTCGCTTTGGTCGCGACGACACCGGCGGCGCGGCGGTCACGGCGTCGCCGCGGCCCGCTCGACCCGATACACCTTGCCACTGGTGGCCGAGGTGGCCGGATCGGCCAGCACATACAACTCCTGCGCGGCATCCTGGCCGAACGAGAGCACGCTGCCGCCGGCCGTGACCTGCCAGTCGACTTGCTCGGTCACAGCGCCGTCGCGGTACATGAGGCTGAGCAATTTGCCGGCGCAGAGGTCGGAATAGAAATAGCGTCCCTGCAACTCCGGAATCGCGCTGCCGCGATACACATAGCCGCCGACGATCGCACAGTCGCCGGCGCTGTGCGCGTAGTCGGACACCGGCAGCGTCAGGCCCGCCGTGTTGCAGGGCTTCGCTCCCTCGCACAGGACGCCCTCGGTACGATTCCAGCCGTAGTTCAGCCCGGCGCTGGAGGCAGGGGCCACGTCGATCTCTTCGCGCTGGTCCTGTCCCACATCGGCGATATAGATCAGCCCCGTCGTATCGAACGAGAACCGCCAGGGGTTGCGCAGCCCCAGCGCCCAGATCTCGCCGCGACCGCCGGCCCCACCGGCGAACGGATTGGTCGACGGCATGGTGTACGGCTGCCCGCCCGCGCCACTGACATCGATGCGCAGCATCTTGCCGAGCAGCACATTCGGGTTCTGGGCATTGCCCGATGGATCGCCCGTCCCACCACCGTCCCCGGTGCCGATATAGAGCATGCCGTCCGGCCCGAACGCGAGCTGGCCGCCATTGTGATTGTTGAAAGCGCTGTGCGGGATCGCCAGCACCACAGTACCGGCCGCATCGGCGAGGTCCGGGTTGCCGGCGGAGACGCCGTAGCGGGCGATGGTGATGGCACCGTTCAGATCAGTGTAGTAGACATAGAAACGCCCATTGGTGGCATAGCCCGGATCGAATGCCATGGAAAGCAGGCCGCGCTCGCCATCGTTGGTGGTCAGCGCGCCGATATCCAGGAATGGCGTGGCGGACAGCGCGCCGTTGCGCACGATACGGATGCGTCCGGGACGTTCGACCACGAAGACCCGCGCGTCGCCGCCCGGCGCCGTCAGGAATACCGGCGACTGGAGGCCGCCTGCCACTTCGTTCAGGGCCAGCCGGAGATCCACGGGCGGACCGTAGATCACGCCGGCCACCGGCGCGGTGCCTGGCGCCACCGCAATCGTCTGGACGGGCAATTGTGGCCGGTACGACGCGGAACTCGTCAGGACGTTGGCTGCGGTCACGGTATAGGTGCCCGCCACCAGGTTCGCCAGGGTCGTCGATACGCCCAGCGTCTGCCGGTAGCCGCCGGGGCCGGTGACCGTCACATTGGCGGGAATCCCGGCCGGCAGCCCCGATATGACGACCGAGAGCGTGCCGGTTCCGCCGCCGCTGACACTCACCGCACCGTCGCCGCCACCGCCGCATGCGGCAAGGAAAAGGCTGCAGGCGCCGAGCAGGCGGCACAGGGTATGTCGGAGTGTGGCTATCATGGCTGGCTCCCGTCATGGTCTGCGGCAATGGGATCGCGGGCGGGCGGCAAGCCCTTGCCCCCTGCCGGGGGCCCGGCAGCGCCGGCAGGCTTTACAAGCCGCGGTAGAAAACTCGCCGCGGCGCCAGCTGCCGGACATTGTCGCCGGGCCTGGCGCCCGGGCGAAGGTGTGGCGTGCCGCCGGCAATCCGCGCATCGCCAGCGTGCGCCTCCACGTAGCGGCACGCAAGGATTCGGCCACTACAGCCCCCCTTAGGCCGCACATATGGGCCTCACATACGGGCGCAGGTTAGCCCGGGCCCCTTCGGCATGACGCCACGCGCGACCACTCGCAACCTTCAGCGCCACTTCATCTCAAATCGTCGCAGTCTTCTGGCGCCAGCCTGAGGCCTGCTGCGTTCACATTTTCCTCAAGGTGACTGATGGATTGCGTGCCGGGGATGGGCAGCATGACGGGTGACTTGGCGAGCAGCCACGCAATAGACAATGCGGCGTGCGTGAGCCCGCGACGCGTGGCGACCTGCTTCACCTTGAGCGCCCGTAGCCCTCGCTTGCCACCCAGCGGATACCAGGGCAGAAAGGCAATCCCGAGGCGCTCGCATGCGGTGAGGACGTCCTCGCTGGTCTGGTCTCTCAGGTTGTACGCGTTCTGGACCGACACGATGGGCGTGATGCTGCGTGCCAGACTGAGCTGCGCGACGGTAACGTTCGAAATACCGATATGGCGGATTTTTCCTGTGCGCTGCAGATCGGCCAGGGCGCCTACCGACTCGGCAAATGGCACGTTCGGATCGGGGGCGTGGAGCTGATACAAATCGATGCGCTCCAGCCGCAAGCGCTGCAAGCTGCCGTCAACCGCAGTCCGCAAATGGTCGGGGCGTCCGTCCCGGACCCAGGTTCGACGAGCCGGTCGCACCAAGCCACCTTTCGTACCGATGACCAGGTCCGGAGGATAGGGATACAAGGCCTGCGCGATCAATGACTCATTGGCCTCCGGACCGTAGCTATCCGCAGTGTCAATGAAGTTCACGCCAAGCTCGATCGCTCGACGCAGGACTCGATGGGCCTGATCCCGATCCCTTGGTCTTCCCCAGGCCGAATCGCCACACAGACGCATTGCGCCGAAGCCCAGCCGATTGACTGTCAGGTCACCGAGGTCTATCGTGCCCGCGAGCGCTGCGCCGTTCTGTTCCATTGGAACTCCATCTTGTCGGCGTCCTCGATATGACGCGCGCAGGCAGTAATATGAGCGTTCCCTCCCTCAATTGGAATCCCGCGATGCAAGTACTGGTTGACGCCGACGCCTGCCCGCTTGTCGTCAAGGAAATGCTGTATCGGGCCGCGCAGCGTGTCGAAGTGTGCGTCACGCTGGTGGCGAACCGGTATTTGCGCACGCCGCCTTCGCGCTTTATCAAGGCACTGCAAGTGCCGGCGGGCATCGACGCCGCCGATGAGCGCATCGTCGAGCTGGCCGGCCATGGTGACCTCGTGATTACGGCGGATATACCGCTTGCCGCCGCCGCCCTCGACAAGGGTGCCTATGTGCTCGACCCGCGCGGAAGCTGGTTTACCCGTGAGAATATCCAGGAACGCCTGACCATGCGCGAGGTGATGGACCAGCTCCGCGGCTCGGGTGTCGATACCGGCGGTCCGGCACCGTACGCCCAACAGGATAGCAAGGCGTTCGCTGGCCAACTGGACCGATTCCTGGCAGGCCATGCCCCGCCAGGCGCGGCCGCCTGAAGCGTGCTGGCCTCGCGAACCGTGGTTGCTTCAAGACGGCGGCACGCCCAGGCGCGCAGGTTCAGCGCCACCCCGACACATCGCTGAAGCGCGCCTTCAGGAAATCGATGAACACCCTCACGCGGGTCGGCATGTGCTGGCGGCTTGGAAACACCGCGAAGATGTCCAGCACGGTGGGCTGGTAGGCCGGCATGACATGTCGCAGCCGCCCTTCGCGCAGGTCGTCGTTGACCATATAGGTCGGGTGCATGGCGATGCCGTGCCCGAGGATGGCCGCATGCCGCAGCGCTTCGCCAAAGTTCGCGCGGATCGTGCCGGTTACGCGCACTGACGTATTGCCCTCCGGCCCATTGAACGCCCAGGTATTGGTCGGCGATTTCAGCGCATGCACCAGGCAATCGTGCGCGAGGAGGTCCTGCGGCGTGGCGGGATAGCCGCGCGCGGCGAGATAGCGGTCCGACGCCACCAGGATCTGCGGCACCACGGCGAGCTTTTGCGCGACATAGCTCGTGTCGCGTAGCGATGGCGCGATGCGAACGGAGAGGTCGAGTCCATCCTTGACCAGGTCGGCCCGTCCATCGTCCAGGTGCAGGATCACCTGCACGTCGGGGTGCAGCACCGAGAACTCCGTCAGCAGTGGCACCAGGTGGAACGCGCCGAACGAAGGCGGCGTCCCCACCCGCAAGGCACCGCGCGGCGATGTGATCGATCCCTCGATCGCGGCCTGTGCCTGGTCGTATCGCTCGAGCAGGTCCGCCCCTGCTTCGAGCAGGGACAGTCCGGCATCGGTCAGCGCCACGCTCTTGGTGGTGCGCGTCAGCAGCCTTGCGCCCAGCGACGTTTCCAGCCAGGCCACATGCTTGGTCACATTCCCCTTGGACATGCCCAGCCGCTCGGCGGCCGCCGAGAAACTTCGGCCCCTGGCCACTTCCAGAAAGACCTCGATACAGCGCAACCGGTCCATATTGCCTCGTTGTTTCCAGTCCGGAAACAACAAATTCTCGTCCATGTGCTTCCCGGGCGCAAGCAGGGTCGGTAGTCTTGGCACAGATGCAGGCACTTTCGCTTGCTTCCAACGCGAAAACAATCAATGGCGCCCTCCCACGCCCTGCTGCCCCTTTGCCAGCAACTGCTGCACCGTTTCTTCCACTGTCTCGACCAGTCGGACTATGACGGCCTGCTCGCCCTGTTCGATCCGGACGGCGTCTGGCACCGGCAAGGGGTGGCGCTGCGCGGCCACATGGCGATGGCCGAAGCGATGCAAACCCGCTCGACGACGCAACGCATCCGCCATGTACTGAGCAACGTTTTCGTGCACAAGCATGACGACCACGTCGCCGAGGTGGGCGGGTACATGGCGGTCTATCGCTTCGACAACGGCCATCCGCAGGACGGCCTGGTGACGATCGACGGCCCGTCACAGCTGTACGCGGTGCAGGCCACGATCCGGCTCGGCGCGGACGATGCCACGCTGGTGGCGCTGACCATCACCCCCGAATTCCGCTTCGTTGCGGCGGCCTGACGCCATGAACGCGCACGAATTCGCCCATCAGTCCCTGCGCACGCGCCTGGTGCTGCGCGCCGGCGCCGTCCATGCGCTACGTGAAGAGCTTGACCGCCTCGGCGTAAAGCGGCCCCTGTTGCTGACCAGCCCGCGCACCGCCACATCGGCGCTGTATGCCACCGTGCAGGATCTGTTGCAGGATGGGGCCGCGCTTTCGGTCAGCGACATCCCGGCGCATTCGTCGGTTCAGACGGCGACCCGTATTGCCGTTGCCGCCCGCAGCGCACAGATCGATGGTGTCGTGGCCGTCGGGGGCGGCAGCGTCAGCGACACGGCCAAGGCAGTGACGCTGCTGCTGGCCGAGGGCGGCGAGCTGGCCCGGCACGCCAGCCGTTTCATACCGCCGCGCCAGGTGATCATGCCCGCGCTGCTGGCGCCGAAGCTGCCGATCGTCTCGATACCGGTCACCGCCTCGGGCGCCGAAGTGACACCGTCCTTCGGCATCCGCACCGATGCCGGCACCAAGCTGCTGTTCTGGGACGCGCAGATCGCCAGCCGCGTCGTGCTGGCCGACCCGGCGGCTACGCGTGATATCCCGGCAGCGCTGCTGCTGAGCACGGCGATGAACGGGCTGGCCCATTGCATCGAAGGTCTCTACTCGACGGCACGTTCACCGATCGCTTCCGTGCTGGCGCTCGACGCCACACGCCGCTTCGGCAGCGCGATGCGAGAACTGGCACGCGACGCGCAGAGCGAAGCGGCGCGCGCGGAACTGCTGCTGGCCGCACATATGTCCGGCATGGTGCTCGCCAGTGCGCGAAGCTGTCTCCATCACGCAATCTGCCATGTGCTCGGCGCCACGTTCGGCGTGCCGCATGGCGCGGCGAATGCGGTGATCCTGCCCCACGCGGTGCGCTTCAATGCGCCGGCAGCGCAGGCCGAAACCGATGCCGCCGCGCAAGCGCTCGGCGGCATCGACCTGCCGGCTTGCCTGACGGCCCTGCAGGCAGACACCGGCGTGCCCTCGCGCCTGCGTGACCTCGGCATCGCCCGCGACGCCCTGCCCGCCGTCGCGCATCACGTGATGGGCGAGCGCGGGCTGGCCTTCAACCCGCGTCCGGTGGCACGCCCCGACGACGTTCTTTCGATCCTGATGGCCGCCTGGTAAGGCGTCTTGCCACACAGGCCCCCGCACAAGCCCCCGCATCAGCCCCAACACGGAGACACACCTCATGAATATCGTGCCCAACGCCGACGGCTTCGGCGCCCGCATCGAAGGCCTGGACCTGTCCCTGCCGCTGACCGACGCCGGCCAGACGCAGGTCGAACAGGTGCTCGGACGCTACGGCGTGGTCAGCTTCCCGAACCAGTCGCTCGATGCCGCCAGCCTGAAGGCCTTCAGCGACCGCTTCGGCAAGCTCGAGATCAACGTGGCCGGCAAGTACCAGGAACCCGGCATCCCCGAGGTCATGATCCTGTCGAACATTGTCGAGGACGACACGCCGATCGGGCTCGCCGATGCGGGACAGGACTGGCATACCGACATGTCGTACAGCCGCATGATCGCGTTCTGCAACATCCTCTATGGCATCGAGATTCCGCACCGCGATGGCGAGCCACTCGGCTGCACCGAGTTCTGCAACATGCACGCCGCATACGACGATCTGCCGGCCGACATCAAGACGCGGCTCGATGGCATGACCGTGCTGCATGATTTCAACAAGTTCTGGGAAATGATGCGGCGCGAGAAAGGCAGCCAGCGCCCGCCGCTGACCGAGGCGCAACGCGCCGCGAAGCCACCGGTGTCGCATCCGGTGTTCTTGACCCACCCGATCACGGGGCGCAAGGTGCTCTATGCCAACCCGGGCTATTCGGTACGTATCAATGAGCTGCCGCCGCAGCAAAGCGACGAGATGCTGGCTTACCTGTTCGCGCACCAGTTGCAGGACAAGTACCGCTACCGCCACCGCTGGACCGTCGGCGATGTGCTGATGTGGGACAACATGGGCACGATCCACAATGCCGTGGCCGACTACCGCTCCGACGAGCGCCGGCTGATCAAGCGTTGCCAGGTCATGGCGAACCGCTTTTTCCCGGAGGCCACGGCATGAAGCTCGCGACATACCTGCAAGACGGCAGGCCTGGCATCGGCGTCGTGACCGGGGACGACCGCCTGCTCCCGGTGGCCGACTGGGTCAGGCAGACGCCTGTCACGCAAGCCGTCACGCTACGCTGCGCCGCCGCTGGCATCGAACCGGCGGCCGGCGGCATGCTGCGGCTCCTGCAGGCCGGTCCCCCGGCGCTGGCCGCGCTGGCCCTGCATGTGCAAGCCATGCGCGAAGCCGGCCACGCCGCGATGATTCCCCTGGATGCCGTGACGCTGCTGGCGCCGGTTCCGCGTCCCGGCAAGATCGTCGCCATCGGTCGCAACTATGCCGACCACGCGAAGGAAACGGGCGTGGCGCCGTTCGAGAAGCCGCGCATCATCGCCAAGCTGCCCTCGAGCGTTGCGGCACCGGGCACGGCAATTCCGTGCCCGCCAGACGTGACCAAGCTCGATTTCGAAGCCGAGCTGGCCGTCGTCATCGGCGTGCATGCAAGGCATATCGAGGCGCATGAGGCGCCGTCGGTCATCGCCGGCTACACCGTGCTCAACGACATGAGCGCGCGCGAGTTCCAGTTCGATGTGTCGCCGCCGCAGACCACGTTTGCCAAGAGCCACGACGGCTTCGCGCCGATGGGCCCGTGGCTGGTCACACGCGACGAGGTACCCGATCCCCAGGCGCTCACGGTAGAAGCCTGGATCAACGGCGAGCGCATGCAACATGGCCATACCGCCGACATGCTGTTTCCCGTCAACACGCTGATTGCCTACCTGTCGCGCTTCATGACGCTGGAGCCAGGCGACGTGGTGGCCACCGGCACGCCGGCCGGCAGCGGTGCCTTCCGAGATCCTCCGCGCTACCTGCGCGCCGGCGACAGGCTGCGCCTGTCGGTATCGGGCGTGGGCGTGCTGGAGCACGGCATCGCCTGACGCAGCAACAGCAATAGCAACAGCAGAACAGCAGCAAGCCGGCGCACCAGACGCCGCCCGCACGACACTCAAGGAGACAACCATGAAATGCCCCCCGCACATCACTGCCTGGCAACGAATGGCCGCCACGCTCGTGGCAGCCGGCGCACTGCTCGGCACCGCGCCCGCAGTCGCCGCAGCCACCGCCACCTATCCGTCAAAGCCGATCCGCATGGTCGTGGGCTTCGCGGCCGGCGGCCCGACCGACGTCATTGCGCGCGTGCTGGCGCAGGACATGAGCACCACGCTTGGGACATCGGTATTGGTCGATAACAAGACCGGCGCCAACTCGCTGATCGCCACCAAGGAAGTCAAGGCCGCCGACGCCGACGGCTACACGGTGCTGTTCGCCTCGCTATCGCACAACGTCAACGCGCTGCTGATGAAGGAGCGCGCCGGCTACGACCCGCTCAAGGACTTCGTGCCCGTATCGAACGCGGCGATGCTGCCGCTGGTGGCCGTCACGGCGGCGAATTCCCCGTATCACACGCTGCCCGAGCTGATCAAGGCAGCCAAGTCCGGCGACGGCGCCGTGAGTTTCGGTTCGGCCGGAAACGGCGGCTCGGGACACCTGGCCGCGGAACTGCTGGGGACGACGGCGAAAGTGCATATGACCCATGTACCGTTCCGTGGCAATGGTCCCGCGCTGACCGAAGTCATGGCCGGTCGCGTATCGTTCACCTTCTACCCGATCATCGGCATTGCCGAATACGTGAACCAGAAGCGCCTGCGCGTACTGGCTGTCGGCACCGCCAGGCGGCTGCCCGAGTTCCCCGATGCGCCGACGATGGCCGAATCCGGCTTTCCGGGCTTCGAGGAGACGGCACCGTGGGTGGGACTGCTCGCGCCGGCCGGCACGCCCAAGGAGGCCGTCGACAAGCTTCATGATGCGATGGTCAAGGCGCTGGCCAAGCCCGCGGTGAAGGAGCGCCTGCGCAGCCTTGGCGCGATCCCCGTTGGCGACACGCCGGCCCAGTTCGCCGCATTCCTGAAACAGGACCAGCAGAGGTGGCAGCGCGTGATCCAGTCGGCCGGCATCAAGGCAGAGTGAGCACCACGATGAACGCCCATTCGATTGCGGACCTGCGGGCGGCGGCGCGCAGGTATCTGCCGCGCGCCATCTTCGATTTCTTCGATGGCGGCGCCGAAGACGAAATCACCCTCGATGACAACGTGGCCGCGTTCCGGCGCATTCGCCTGGCCCCGCACACGCTGGTCGACGTGTCTTCGGTCGACACCGGCGCCACGGTGCTGGGCGCCCCGGCGGCGATGCCACTGGCCATCGCACCTACGGGTGCGGTCGGCTTTGGCCGGCACGGCGGCGACGTGGCCATCGCCCGTGCGGCCGCGGCGGCCGGTGTGCCATATACCTTGTCGAGCACTGCCACGGCCTCGATCGAACGGATTGCCGACGCGGCGCCGGGACGGCTCTGGTTCCAGGCCTACATCCTGCGCAACAAGCCGTTCCTGCATGCCTGGATGGACCGCGCCCATGCGGCCGGCTACGAGGCGCTGGTCATTACGGTGGACCTGCCCGTGGGCGGCAAGCGCGAGCGGGACTTCCGCAACGACTTCCGCGTGCCGTTCCGTTTCACGCCGCGAAACCTCCTGGACTTCGCGACGCGCCCACGCTGGGCAATGCGTCTGCTGACCCACGGCATGCCCGTGATGGAAAACCTGCAGGGCCTGGAGGCGGAAGCCCGGAGCGCCAGCGCCGTGGCATCGTCGGTCGGCCGAAACTACGATCCCGCATTCGACTGGGATGCGCTGGCCGCGCTGCGGGACCGCTGGCCGCGCAAGCTGATCGTCAAAGGCATTCTTCGTCCCGACGATGCATTGCGCGCGGCGGCGCTGGGCGCCGATGCGATCGTCGTGTCCAATCATGGCGGGCGCCAGCTAGACGGCGTGCAGGCATCGATCGATGCATTGCCTCCGGTGGTCCAGGCACTGAAGGGCCGCGTGCCGGTGCTGCTGGACGGTGGCGTCAGGCGCGGCAGCGACGTCCTCAAGGCGCGCGCGCTTGGTGCGCAAGCCGTGCTCGTGGGCCGCGCCACGCTCTACGGCGTGGCCGCGGCGGGCGAGGAGGGTGCGCACCGCGCATTGGCGATCCTGCAGGACGAGTACATGCGAACGATGCAACTGTGCGGTGTGACGCGCACCGAGGCGATCTCGCGCGACCTGATCCTCGGCGCGGGACGGATGGCCGATGGCGGACCGCGCTCACAAGAGCCCATCGCGCATTCCCCCGCTGCCGTCAGCGCCTGACCCCGGACCCGTCACATCACATGAGGTCGCCTGGAGACCTCGACCCTGCCATGCGCGCAACGAGGCCATCTCGTCAGAGGCGTGGTGCGCCGCCGTCAGGATGTGCCGGCACCGGATTCCACCGCCGCGAGCCTGAACACAGTCGGCGCACCATCCATGAACGCGCCCATCTGCCGACCGATGCGGCGATAGTGATCGGCCTTGACGTGGGCCTGGGCCGCAGCCTCGTCGGCATAGCGCTCGATAAAGACATAGACGCGGTCTTCATCCGAGCGCCACAGCTCATATGACAGGCAGCCTGCTTCACCGCGCGATGCGGCGACCAGGTCGGCCGCCAGCGCTTCGAACTCGGCCTCCCGGCCTTCCTGGACTTTGATCTTCGCAACAATTCCACGCATTGCCTTTCCCCCTGCTGGTATGTTCAGTATTCATGCAAGCGACAGCATCCCCTGCAGTCGCTTTGCAACGATGTCTTCCGCCTGGCGCATGATTCGGTCGATCAGTTCTCCGACCGTGGGTATGTCATGAATCAAGCCGGCGACCATGCCGCACGACCAGGCGCCCGCGTCGAGGTCGCCGTCTTTCATGACACGCGGATAGACGCCACCCACCTCCTCGGCGATGTCCGAGAAGGCGATGTCGGCCCCGAGCCGCCTTTCCTTCTCCAGCAGGCGCTCGACCCCGGCGTTGTTCAGCACGCGCTCGGTATTGCGCAGCGGCCGCATCACGAGCCGCGTATCGAGTTCGGTCGCCGCGACGATGGCCTGCTTCACTTTCTGGTGTACCGGCGCCTCGTGGGTTGCGACGAAGCGCGTGCCCATATTGATGCCGCCGGCACCCATTGCCAGCGCCGCCACCAGCGAGCGGCCATCGGCCATGCCGCCCGAGGCAACGAACGGCACCTTGAGCTCGTCCGCGGCGCGGGGCAGCAGGATGAAGTTGGGAACGTCGTCCTCGCCGGGATGGCCGCCACATTCAAAGCCGTCCACGCTGACCGCGTCGCAGCCGATGCTCTCGGCCTTCAATGCATGCCGCACCGACGTGCATTTGTGGATCACCTTGATCCCGGCTTCGTGCAGCATCGGCAGCCATTTCTGCGGGTTGTTGCCGGCGGTCTCGACGACCTTGACGCCGCCATCGATGATCGCGCGCACGTAGCCGGGGTAATCGGGCGGATTGCGCGCGGGCAGGAAGGTCAGGTTGACGCCGAACGGCTTGTCGGTCAGTTCCCGGCAACGCCGGATCTCTTGCGCCAGGGCCTGCGGACTCGGCTGCGTCAGCGCGGTGATGATGCCCAGCCCGCCCGCATTGGACACCGCGGCAGCCAGCTCCGCGAACCCGACGTAGTGCATGCCGCCCTGGATGATCGGATGCGCGATGCCGAACAATTCGGTGATCTGCGTTTTCATTGGCGAATCTCCTTTGAATGAATGGGTGAGAGCGAATGCTGGTCAGAACTGGTCGGCCGGCAACGCCATCAGGCAGGCCGCGCCGGTTTCCACGCGCTGCCGCAAGGCCGGAACCAGCGGCAGTTCGCGCGCGAACCAGTAGCGGGCGAGTTCCAGCTTGCGCGTGAGGAATGGCTTGTTTGCCGCCGCGGGCATGAGGCCGAGCGCCACATCCGCTATCCGCAGCCACGTCCAGGCGCAGGCGACGATGCCCATCATCGTGAGGAAATCGCTGGAGGACGCGCCGGCGTCGTACGGGTCGCGCGCCGGGTCAGCGAACCAAGTGGCGCAGGCGCGGATGTCCTGCACGGCTTGCCGCAGCGCATCGGCATGCGGGCGAAGCGGCTCGCGCTGCCCCGCTTCCGACGCCGTGCCCTCGACCAGTTCGAGGAAGTCAGCGAGCGCGCGGCCACCGCCGGCGGGCAGCTTGCGCAGCACCAGGTCCAGGGCCTGCACGCCGTTGGCGCCTTCGTAGAGCTGGAAGATGCGGCAGTCGCGCACCAGTTGTTCGACCCCGTTGTCGCGGATATAGCCGTGCCCGCCCATCAGTTGCATGGCGTCGTTGGCCGACTCGAAGGAACGGTCACTGAAGAACGCCTTGACCACCGGCGTCAGCAGGCTGCCGATCGCGTTGCGGCTGCCGCGCAGCGCTTCGTCCGGCTCGTCGAGCAGCGTCCTGACGAGCAATCCCAGGGCGCGGGCGGATTCGAGGAAAGCTGCCTGCTTCAGCAGCAGCCGGCGCACGTCCGGATGGACCACGATCGGGTCGGCGGCGCCGCCGCTGCGGTCTTCGGCCTTGGCCGCCCGGCCGGCCAGCCGCTCGCGGGCGTAGTCGGCGGCATGGCCATAGGCGCGGGTCGCCGACGACAATGCCTGCAGCCCGGTGCCGAGGCGCGCCGAGTTCATCATGTCGAACATGCCGCTCATGCCGGCGGACGACTTGCGCTGCGTCCCCGCAGGCTGGCTCGACTCCTGCAGCGGATACGCCAGCGCGTGCTCGAACGACATCGTGCAGGTGGCGCTGCCCTTCAGGCCCATCTTGTGTTCGATGCCGGCCACGACGACGCCGTTGGGGCCGCCCAGCGTGCCGGTGTCGGGGTCCACCACGCGCTTGGGAACAAGGAACAGCCGGACCGTCGAAAGGTCGTCACGGATATGGCCGCTCTCGTCCGGCACCTTCGCCAGCACCAGGTGGATGACATTCTCGGTCAGGTCCTGGTCGCCGCCCGAGATAAAGATCTTGGTGCCACTCAGCCGCCAGCTGCCGTCCGGCTGCGGCACCGCGCGCGTCTTCATCAGGCGCAGGTCAGTGCCGCAATGCGGCTCGGTCAGGCACATCGTGCCCGCCCAGCGTCCCTCGACCATCGCAGGCACGACGTGCTGCAGCATCCAGGGCTCGCCGGTGCGGCGGATCGTGGCATGCGCGCCGGCCGTCAGGCCCGCATAGAGGCCCAGCGAATTACAGGCCGACGCGGAGAACTCGCGCACCGCCTGTCCGATGGTCTCCGGCAGTCCGGCACCGCCGAGTGCCTCGGGCGCCGACACCCGGTTCCAGCCCGCCTCGCACAGCGCGGCGTATCCGGCCGGATAGCCGTCCGGCGTCCGTACCGCGCCGTTTTCGAAACGGCAGCCCTGCTCGTCGGCCGGGCCGTCCAGCGGCGCCCAGACTTCCTCGAAGAAGCGGGCGGCCTGCCCGAGCACCTCGCGTGTATCGTCGCGCGCGAGGTCGCCCAGTGCATGCGGCGCGACCGGCGCGATCACGTCATGCAGCAGGAAGACATAGTCGTCGACGGGAGCTTTGTATGTTGTGGACACAGCAATTCCTTGTTCGTGAATGCAATGGATGGCGATGGATGGCGATGGATGGCGATTGCCGGCGCTCAGGCGTCGCCCCGGCGATAGCCGATATCCCGGACAAACTTCGCCCACTCCGCGTTGGTCTGCTGGACCGACCGGTCCATCTGCGCCGGGGTCAGGGCTTGCGGCGGCAGCACGCCCAGCTTCGCCAGACTCTGGCGATAGGCCTCGGAAGCCGTGATGCCGGAGACGAGCCGGCTCAGCGCCGTGACCGTCTCCGGCTTCGTCCCCGCCGGCGCGAACATGCCGAAGAACCCGCTGATGGCCTCGACCTGGGGCAGGCCCAGCTCGCGGAAGGTCGGAACCTCCGGCGCATACGGGCTGCGTTCGGGGCTGGACACCGCGAGGGCCAGCACCTTGCCCGCCTTTACCTGCTCCATTGCCGGCTGGTAGGCGTCGATCATGAGTTGGACATGGCCGCCGATCAGGGCCTGCATCGCCGGCGCGCCGCCCTGGAACGGCACGTGCAGCATGTCGACCCCCGCGGACTTGCCGAGGATCACGCCGCCGAAATGCCCTTGCGTGCCTTGCCCGTACGAGCCGTAGGTGATCTTCCCGGGATTGGCCTTCATCCACGCGACCAGCCCCTTCAGGTCCTTCGCCGGGATGCCGGGATTGGCGTAGAGGAACAGCGGCGTGCGGCCCAGTTCCGCAACCGGGATCAGCGCCTTCAGCGGGTCGAACGGCAGTCCCTGCGTGTGCGGCAGCAACGTCACGGTGCTGCCCGTCGTCACCAGCAGCGTGTGGCCGTCCGCCTGCGCGCGCGCCACGAAGCCGGTGCCGATCGAGCTGGAGCCGCCGGGGCGGTTCTCGACGATCACCGGGGGCGTCTTCTGGCCCGACATGCCATGCGCCAGCGTGCGCGCCACCACATCGGTGGTGCCGCCGGCCGGATACGGCACCACCAACTGCAGCGTCTTCGATGGAAAGGCCGACTGGGCCAGCAGCGCGCGCGGCAGGCTCGTCGCGGCGGCCGTGGCGGCGCCGGCAAGCAGCCACTTGCCCGCCGTCCTTCGGTCAATGGATCGGCTCATGGTCAGGCTCCTTCGGCGGCTCGGACCGCATAGGGGATGGTGAAACTACGCAATGCGTCGGCCAGCACGGCATCGTCCGCCTCGCGCGCCGGCACGCGGATCTCGACAAAGAAGCCGCGGCTGCCGCGGTCGGTAGCTTGCACCGAGGCGTCCGCACCGCGGCCGATGCCGTCGAGCGCGGCCCGGAACATCCGCTCGATGGCGTCGACCCGCAGCAGGTTCTTCTGGATCTTCCCGACCGATGTCTTCGGCATTTCCGGCAGCACGAAGCAGTGCCGGGGCACCGCCGCACGCTCGGGCATGTGCTCGGTGGCGTACTGCAGCACGGTCTGGGCCGAAGCGCTTGCCTGCGGCTTCAGCACTACGTAGGCGACCGGCACCTCGCCGGCATGCGCGTCCGGCGCACCGACCACGGCGGCGTCCTGGATCGCCGGATGGCCGAACAGGACTTCTTCGACCATCTTCGGATCGATATTGTGGCCGCCGCGAATGATCAGGTCCTTGGCGCGGCCGGTGATCCACAGCCAGCCGTCGGCGTCGAGGTAGCCCAGGTCGCCGGTGTCGAGCCAGTCGCCGTCGAACCAGCGTGCCGCCTGCTCTTGCCCGAGGTAGCCGGGAAAGACCGAGGGCCCGCGCGCGATGACCAGCCCGCACTCGCCCGGCGCGCAGTCGCGCGCCACGTCGCCGTCCGGCTGCACGATGCGCACCTGCTGGTACGGCAGCCGCACCCCCGAGCTGCCGACCTTGACCTGCTCGCCCGGCGGCGTGACGCAGGTGACCGCGGTGGTCTCGGTCATGCCCCAGCTCTCACGGATGCGCAGGCCGGTCATCCGGTAGAAGGCTTGCGCGACAGTCGTCGACAGCGGCGCCGTCGAGGAGGCGACGTAGGTGAGCGTCGAGATGTCCGCGCCGTTGAGCGGGATCGACAGCACCTGGTTGACCAGCGTCGGCACCAGCGTCAGCATGTTGGCCCGCATGACCTCGACGATGTGCCAGATATTGGGCAGCACCGACGGATGACGGAAGCCCGCCGCGGTCATCAGGATCACGGTCGCGCCCTTGGCCAGCGGGCCGAAGCAGCCGACCACGGCGCCGGCGACGTGAAAGATCGGCACGCCGACCAGCCGCACCTCGGCCGAATCGAACCCCGTCAGGTATTTCGACGCCCACACCCAGAACACCTGGTTGCGGTGCAGGTGGCGCGCCAGCTTGGGCGCGCCCGTGGTGCCGCCGGTGTGAAAGAGGGAGGCGGTGTCGTCGGGCGAGAAGACGCGCCCCGACAGCAGCCGGTCGGCGGGATAGCGCTCCACGGCCAGGGCGAAGTCGATCACGGGTATGCCTGCGACCGCCGCCGGGGCAGTCCCGGTCCCGCCCACGCGGATCACCGCCGCCAGCGACGGCAAGCCATGGGCAACCGCCTCGGCCTTGGCCCAGATCTCGGCGTTGTCCTCGCCGCCGTAGGCGACCAGTACCTTGGTCCCGGCCGAGCGGAACATCTGCACCAGGATGTCGGGCTCCAGCATCCAGTTGGCCGGGTTGACGATGCCGGCGGCCTGCGCGCCCCACAGCACGAACTGCGATTCGGGGATGGCCGGCAACAGCACCGATACGACATCGTCCTTGCCCACGCCGAGGTCGCCCAGCAGGTTGGCCGTCTGGTGCACCTTGTCGCGCAGCTCGGCATAGGTGACCTGCCGCGCGCTCTCAAGAGGACGCGCGCCGTCGGTGAAATAGTGGATGGCGACCTTCGACGGCTCGACGGCGCAGCCGTCCATCAGCATCTCGTAGGTAGAGGCCGGCAGCTTGCGCTCGGCGAGCGGGACGCGCTCGAAGCAGGCCACGTCGGCTTCGCTAAACAGGACCTCGTCGGTCCAGTACTCAGGCATGGGGGCGGTCATGGATGACTCCGTTGCAGTGCTCATTCGCGTTCAAGGTTGATGTCGCGTGCCAGGCGCGCGAAGCGGCCGGACTCCTGGCGGTAGTACGAGGCGGCCTGGTCGAGATCCATCGCGGTCCCTGGCAAATTGCCTCGCTCCGCCACCCAATCGCGGAATGCCGCCTGGCCCACGATGTCGTTGGCCGCCTTTCCGATGGCATCGGCGGTGGTCCGTGGCAGCCTGGCGGACACGAAGAGCCCGGTCCACATCGAATAGTGGAAGCCGCGCAATGCCGCGATGTCGTCGACGGACGGAACCTCCGGCAGCGCGGCGTGCCGGTCCGCGGACAGGACGCCCAGCACCTTGATCTTTCCCGCTTTGGCGGCCTGGATGTAGGCAGGAATCAACGGCATGAAGGTGATGTCCACCTGCCCGCTCATCACGTCCTGCACCGCTGGCGCACCGCCCTTGTAAGGCACGTGGTTGACCGGGATACCGAGGCGCCTGCCGAAATCGACGCCAACCATGTGAAAGATCGAACCCACGCCCGTGCTGGCAAACGACAGCGGCTGCGCCCCGGGCAGGCGGGCCTTCCCGGCCAGTTCTCCCAGGCTGTTCGCCGGGTAGTTGGGCCTCGCCATCACGGCCAGCACGCCCGACGTCAGCAGCGCGACCATGCGGAAGTCTTCCGGCTTGTAGCGCACGCTCGTCATCGCCAGCGGCGGCAGCGTCAGTTCGTTCGGCGACGCCACGACCATGGTCAGTGTTTCGCTGTCGGCCTTAAGTAAGCGCTGTGCGCCAAGCGACCCTGACGCACCGCCGAAATTCTCGACAACCACCGTACGGCCCAGGCGCGTGCCGAGGTCCGGCTGAATCCGCCGCGCGACAATGTCGAACGAACTGCCCGCCGGGTAGGGAACGATCAGCGAGGCGGGCGTGCGGCCTTGCGCAAGCGCGCCGCCTGCGGGCGCCGCGCCGAGCATCAGCAGCGCCACGGCCGCAATCCGCGCGCGGCCGCCGCCGCATGCAGTAGTGATCATCTTGTTGTCTCCAGTCTTTTTCTTTCTTGGGGGGGCCGCCATCGCCAGGGCGAAGGAAGCCACGCCGCGCGACGGCATGCGTCGCGCGGCGCCGGGTGGCATGGCGCGTCGGTGCGGGAGTTGCCTAGAAGTAAAGCTTGGCCAGCGATTCCGCGATGCAGACCGGCCTGGCCGATCCTTCCATCTCGAACGTGACGTTCCACGTCACCTTCACGCCACCGTCGCCTTCGTCATCCACCGCTTGCAGGACCGCGCGGACGCGCACCTTCGCGCCGACCGGCACGGGCGCGGTAAAGCGGACGCGGTTCAGGCCGTAGTTGACCCGCGCCCGCACGCCCTCGAAGCCCGTCACCTGCGCCATCAGCATCGGCAGCAACGACAGCGTCAGCAATCCGTGGGCAACGGGGCCACCAAACGGCGACTCACGCCTGGCCCGCTCTGGATCGACATGGATCCACTGGTGGTCGCCGGTGGCCTCGGCGAACAGGTTCACCTCGTGCTGCGTGACCTGGTGCCAGTTTCCTGGCCCGGCCTCCTTGCCCTGGAACGCTTTCAGGGCTTCGATCGACGTGAAGGTTTGCATGGTGGTTTCCGTGTCCGTGGTGAAGGAGATTCGGCCGCCTCTCAGCGCCCCGTGAAGCGGGCCTCGCGACGCTCGACGAAGGACTGGATCCCTTCCCTGAAGTCTTCCGATGCGAAGACCTCCTCGCGCACCTGCGGGATGACCGCGATGGCTGCCTGCTCGCCGTGTTCGATATAGGTCAGCGCGGCCGCCTTGGTCGCGCGCAGGCCGATCGGCGCGACCTTGCTGATTGCCCGCGCGATTTCCATGGCGCGCTCGCGGTGCCGTCCGTACGGATGGACTTCCTGGACAAAACCGCAGCGGTAAGCCTCTTCGGCAGAGAATTCATCGCAGAGGAACAGGTGGTACATCGCATTGCCCCAGCCCGTGCGCGTGAGGTAACGGTAGTGCGCGCCACCGAGCGGGGCGATGCCGCGCTTCGATTCCATCTGGCAGAAACGTGCCGTATCGGCGGCGATCACGATGTCCGAAGCCAGCATCTGCTCGATGCCGATGGTGTAGGTGATGCCGTGGACCACCGAGATCACCGGCTTGCGGCAGCGCTTCCTGAGGCCGAAGGGATCGACCTGGTCGTCGGGAATCGGCTTGGCCGTGGCGGTCGGGCCGAAGAACTTCGGCATGTCGAGGCCGGCCGTGGTGTGCTCGCCCGCCGGGTCGAGCACCGCCACCCACAGGTTGTCGTCATTGTCGAACTCGGTCAGCCGCTGCGAGAGCTGCTGCATCAGTTCCGGGGTGATGGCGTTCTTCTTGCCGGCGTTGTCGAGCGAGATGATGGCGATATGGTCCTCGATCGTCATGCGGACTTCGGGCGTCGCTGCTGCGTTGCTCATGATGGTTTCCTTCGCTTGCGTTGGATTGGATTGCGGCTGGACAGCTTCAGACGGCGGTCAGGCCGCCGTCGACGGCGAGAATCTGGCCGGTAATGTGCTTGCCGGCGTCGCTGGCAAACAGCAGGGCTGCGCCCTTGAGGTCGTCGTCATCACCGATGCGCTGCAGGGGCGCGCGCTCCGACAGCTTCTCGACGCCGAGCTTCTCGATCGTTCCCTTTGTCATCTTCGACGGGAAGAATCCCGGTGCGAGCGCATTGACGGTGATGCCGTGCGGGCCCCATTCGCCGGCGAGCGCGCGCGTGAAATTGACGACGGCGCCCTTGCTGGTGTTGTAGGCGATGGTCGGCTGGCCCTTGGGGCCGTTACCCTTGAGTCCGGCAATCGAGGCCAGGTTGATCACGCGGCCGTAGCGGTTCGGGATCATCGACAGCTTGCCGATCTTCTGCGTCAGCAGGAAGATCGCCCGCACATTCAGGTTCATGACCTTGTCCCAGGCGGCCAGCGGATGGTCGGCGGTGGTCGCGCCCCACGTGGCGCCGGCGTTGTTGACCAGGATGTCGACCTTGCCCAGGCGTGCCATCGCCTCAACGGCGAGGCGCTCGATATCGTCCTCGGCGGCGTTGTCCGCGGCGATCCAGCTTGCGTCCACGCCCAGGCTGGCCAGGTGTGCCTGGGCAGACTCCAGCGCATCCGCCTTGCGCGCCGAGATCACCACGCGCGCGCCCTGCGTGCCGAGCGCCTCGGCGATCTGCAGGCCCAGGCCGCTGGACCCGCCGGTGACGAGGGCGGTGCGGCCCTTCAGGTCGAAAAGATTTGCCACAGCAGTCATTGCCGTCTCCTTGTTGATGGATGGATTTCGTCAGAGCACTTCGAACAAACCGGCGGCACCCTGCCCGCCGCCAATACACATGGTCACCACGACATACTTCGCGCCGCGGCGCTTGCCCTCGATCAGCGCATGGCCCGTCAGCCGTGAACCGCTGACGCCATAGGGATGGCCGACCGCGATCGCGCCGCCGTTGACATTGAGACGCTCATCAGGAATGCCGAGCTTGTCGCGGCAATAGAGCACCTGGCAGGCGAACGCCTCGTTCAGCTCCCACAGGTCGATGTCTTCCAGTTTCACGCCGGCGCGCTCCAGCAGGCGCGGTACGGCAAAGACAGGACCGATGCCCATCTCGTCCGGCTCGCAGCCGGCGACCGCGAAGCCGCGGAACAGGCCCAGCGGCTCGATGCCCCGCTGCTGCGCCAGCCTTGCGTTCATCACCACGCAGGCCGACGCGCCGTCGGAGAACTGGCTCGCATTGCCCGCCGTGACGACGCCACCCGGCAGCGCGGGACGGATGCGCGACACCGCCTCCAGCGTGGTATCGGCGCGGATGCCTTCATCGTGCGAGATCGTGACTTCGCGGGTGGTGACACGGCCGCCTGCGTCGACCACGCCCATGGTGGTCGTCATCGGCACGATCTCGTGGTCGAACCTGCCGGCGGCCTGCGCCGCCGCGGCGCGCTGCTGGCTGCGCGCGCCGTAGGCGTCCTGCGCCTCCTTGCTGATGCCGTAGCGCTTGGCGACCTGCTCGGCGGTCTGCAGCATGTTCCAGTACAACTCCGGCTTGTGCTCGACCAGCCACGGATCGCGCCGCATGTGCGTGTTGGCCTGGTTCTGCACGCACGAGATCGATTCGACGCCGCCCGCCACGATGGCCGGCGCGCCTTCCAGGATCACGCGCTGCGCGGCCATCGCAATGGTCTGCAGGCCGGACGAACAGAAACGGTTGACGCTGACCCCGCCCGTCGTCACCGGCAGGCCCGCTCGCAGGGCAATGGCGCGGGCGATATTGCCGCCGGTGGTGCCTTCGCCGAAGGTCCCGCCGATCACGCAGTCCTCGAACTCGGCCGGGTCCAGGCCCGAGCGAGCCACCGCATGGCGCACCGCATGCGCGCCGAGCGTGGCGCCATGGGTCATGTTGAAGGCGCCCTTCCAGCTCTTTGCCAGGCCGGTGCGGGCGGTCGAAACGATGACAGCCTCATTCATGATGGTTTTCCGTTGGGTTGGGGAATTCAGGCGTTGAAGGCGCCGCCTTCGTCAGCGATCTGATCGACCAGCGCGGCCGGCGTCCAGCTCGTGTCTTGCGCAGACAGCGCGCGCAGCGTGCGGCGGACATTGGTCACGCCGACCGTATCGGCGTAGAACATCGGGCCGCCGCGCCAGGCCGGGAAGCCATAGCCGTGCAGGTAGACGGCGTCGATATCGGATGCGCGCGCGGCGATGCCTTCCTCAAGGATCGCGGCACCTTCATTCACCAGCGCGTAGATCAGCCGGTCGACGATCTCCTCGTTGCTAAAGCGCTTCGGCGTCACGCCGTGCTGCTGCCAGTACGCCTCCAGCATGGCGCGCGTGCGCGCCGACGGCAGTGCCTTGCGCTGGCCGGCCTCGTAGTCGTACCAGCCTGCCCCGGTCTTCTGGCCAAAATGGCCCGCCTCGCACAGCTGGTCGCCCAGCGCGAAGCGCGGCAGCGACGGGGCTTCGGCATAGCGGCGCTTGCGGATAGCCCAGCCGATGTCGTTGCCGGCAAGGTCGGCCATCCGGAACGGCCCCATGGCGAGCCCGAATTCCTCGATGGCGCGGTCGACCTGTTCGGGCAGCGCACCCTGCTCCAGCAGCTCGCCGGCGCGCCGCGTGTATTTCGCCAGCATGCGGTTGCCGATAAAGCCGTCGCACACGCCGGACACCACCGCCACCTTGCCGATCCGGCGGGCCAGGCGCATCGCGGTCTGCAGCACATCAGGCGCGGTCTGCGCGCCGCGCACCACTTCCAGCAGGCGCATCACGTTGGCGGGGCTGAAGAAGTGCAGGCCCACCACGTCCTGCGGGCGAGCGGTTTCGGCGGCGATGCGGTCGACGTCGAGCGTCGAGGTATTGGTGGCCAGGATCGCGCCGGGGCGGGCCACTTCATCGAGCGCGCGGAAGGTGCGCAGCTTGACGTCCATGTCTTCGTAGACCGCCTCGATCACGAGGTCGCAATCGCCGACCCGGCCCAGGTCGACGGTCGGCTGCAGCAGCGCCATGCGCGCTTCGACGGCCTCCGCGGCCAGCTTGCCCTTCTTTACGCTCGCCTCGTAGTTGCGGCGGATGGTGGCGGCGCCCTTCTGCACCGCCTCTTCCGACACATCCAGCAGCACGACCCGCAGGCCGGCGCCGAGGAAGTTCATCGCGATGCCGCTACCCATCAGCCCGGCGCCGACGACGGCCACCTTGCCGATCGTCCGCTCGGCCACCGAGTCCGGCACGTCCGCCAGCTTGGCCGCCGCGCGTTCCGAGAAGAAGGCGTGGCGCAGCGACTTCGACACGGCGCCATTCATCAGTTCGAGAAAGAAGCGGCGTTCGAGCGCCAGGCCTTCGTCGAAGGGCAGCGTGAAGCTTGCCTCGATGGCGTCGAGGCAGCGCAACGGCGCCGGCAGGTTCTTGTAGCGGGCGGCAATGGCAGCACGCGCCACCGCCAGGTAGCCCTCGGGATTGGGATGGCGGACCGCGAGGTCGCGCACGCGCGGATGCGGCCCCGGACGCGCGGAGACCTCCCGCGCGAAAGCGAGCGCGGCAGCAACCACGTCGCCTTGCGCAAACCGGTCGAACAGCCCGGAGTCGGCCAGCGCCTCGGACGGGATCGACGTGCCGTGCACGATCATGTTGGTGGCCGCCTCCAGGCCGATCAGCCGCGGCAGCCGCTGCGTGCCGCCGGCGCCAGGCAACAATCCCATGGTCACCTCCGACAGCGCGATGCGCGCCTTCGGCACGGCCACGCGGTAGTGGCACGCAAGCGCCAGTTCGAGGCCGCCGCCCATTGCCACCGAGTGCACGGCGGCAACTACCGGCTTGGCGCTGTTTTCGATCGCCGCCAGCACCGTGTTCAGGCCCGGCTCGCCGCCAGTCTTCGGCGCATTGAATTCGCGCATGTCGGCGCCGCCGGAGAAGGCCTTGCCGGCGCCGGTCAGCACGATGGCCCTGACGCTGGTATCGGCCGCGGCGCGGTCGATGCCTGCGATGATGCCCACGCGCACGGCGTAGCCCAGGCCATTGACCGGCGGATTGGCGATCGTGATGACCGCGATGTCGTCGAAGACTTCGTATTGGGTGCTCATGGAAGGTCCTTTGCTGACGGGCGGCTTTGCCCGGCACTGGCTTTTGGAAGTGGAAATGGTCCGGATGCCCCGCTCAGGCGCGGACAGGCGTCGGGGCCGGCGTGCGCTGCAGGAAGCGCCGGAAGATTTCCTGCGCCTCCGGGGACTGGCGCAGGGTGTCGAAGGTGACCGTCTCCCGCCGGAGGCTGTCCTGCACCAGGGCCTCGGTCGCCTCGCGCACCAGGCCGCGCGTCGCCATCAAGGCCTGGCGCGGCTTGGCGGCGAGGCATTTGGCGACGAGCAGCGCCTCTTCGCCGGCCGCTTGCTGCGGCATGACGCGATTGACCAGTCCCGCGCGATGCGCTTCGGCGGCGGGGATGGTGGCGCCGAGCAGCAGCCATTCGGCGGCCTTGTTGCGGCCCACCACCTGCTGGAGCAGCAGCGTGGAGGCGAATTCCGGGCACAGGCCGAGATCGACAAACGGGAAGCGGATGCGCGCATCGTCGGAGGCGACGACGTAGTCGCAATGCAGCAGGACGGTGGCGCCGATGCCGACCGCGTGACCGCACACGCAAGCCACCATCGGCTTGCGCAGCGCGATGACCGCCTGCAGGAAAGGGACAGCGGGCGACGCCTTGTGTTCGGACGCCTGTGCGTTCACGAACAGGCCGATGTCATTGCCGCTGCTGAAGTTGCCGCCCTCGCCCTGGAGCAGCACGGCACGCACGTCATCGCGGCGATCGGCCTCGATGATGGCGTCGGCCAGCGCGCGGTACATCTGCGCGGTGATCGCGTTCTTCTTCGCCGGCCGGCTGATCGTCACGACCAGCACGCCGTCGTCCAGGTGCAGCAGCACGTCCGTGGCCATCTTTCTCTCCTTCGGTTCCGACTCCGGTGGAGTCATGTCGTTAAGGAGAGTGTGGATGCCAGGCGCGAATCCCGCTGTCGGAACTGGCTCTGCGCGCTGTCAGCGTTTTCTGAAGGTGGTGGAGGTTTCGGGAATCAGTCGATCAGGCGATGCTCGACGGCATAGCGCGCCAGCTCGGCGTTGCTGGCAACGCCGAGCTTCTTCAGGACGCGCGAGCGATAGGTGCTGACGGTCTTCACGCTCAGGAACATCTGACGCCCGATCTCCGTCAGCCGGATGCCGCGCACGATCAGCAGCATGATCTCGTACTCGCGCGACGACAGTTGCTGGTGCGGCGCGCTGTCGGCGACACGCCCAAAACCGTCGAGCAGGCAGTTGGCCACGGCGGGCGTCATGTAGCGCTTGCCCTTGGCCACGTTGCGGATCGAATCGACCAGCTCCATCGCGTCCATGTCCTTGGTGACATAGCCCGACGCCCCGGCCTGGAAGGCACGCAGCGCGTACTGCTCGGCCGGGTACATGCTCAGCACCACCACCGGCATCGCGGGTCGCTCGGCGCGCAGCGAGGGCAGCATCTCCAGGCCGCTGCGCCCCGGCAGGTTGACGTCGAGCAGCGCCACGTCGAACGACTGCTCGCGCAGGCGGCCAAGTGCCTCGGACGCGTCGCCGGCTTCGGCGACAACGTCAAACTCATCGTGCTCGGCCAGCAGCCGCTTGAGCCCCTGGCGGAAAATGGTGTGATCGTCGATCAGCAGCAGGCGAATCATGTCTCTCTCCGTCGATATGCGCCGGGTTGGTGGCGTATTCGTTTGCTTGTTCGTTGGTTTGTTCGTCGGTTTGTTCGTTGGTTTGTTCGTCAGTGCAAGGCGGAACCGGCACGCTCAACCGCACGCGCGCGCCGGAGCGGGGGCCGGTGTCCAGCACCAGCGTGCCGTCCAGCTCGCGCGCGCGTTCCTGCATGCCCAGCAGGCCAAGATGCCCACAGGACGCGGTGCGGTCGGAGTCGAAGCCGAGGCCGTTGTCCGAAATCTCCAGTTCCAGCCGGTCCGCCGCCCAGTCGAGGCGGACCGTCACTTCGGTGGCCATGGAATGGCGCGCGACATTGGTCAGCGCTTCCTGGAAAATCCGGTAGATGCCCATCTCACGGGAGCGGTCCAGTGCGCGCGGCGCACCGGAAGTCAGCAAGCGGGTGGCAATGCCGTAGCGCCTGTCAAAGCGTCCGAGATCGAGGCACAGGGTGTCGCACAGTCCGAGATGGTCGAGGGCGCCAGGCCGCAGCCCTTCGGATATCGTGCGCACGGCTTCAATCGTTTCCTGCGTGAGCTGAAGGGTCTGCGCCGCTGTGAGCGCCAGCGAGGCTAGCGCTGGCGCCGCCGCCCCGCCCTGCCTTGCGCGCGGCGCGCGCGAGCGGTCCAGCGCCTCGATGCCGCGCGACAGCCGCGACAGGTCGAATTTGATCGCCGTCAGCATGCCGCCGATGACATCGTGCAGTTCTCGCGCGACGCGGTTGCGCTCGTTCTCGCGCACGCTGTTGGCGCTGGCCACCAGTTCCTGCAGGCGCTCGCTGGCCTCGATCAGCTCGGCGCGCTGCCGCTCTCGCTCGGTGATGTCGATGCCGACGCCGACGATGGCCGGGCGCCCGTGGAACATCACGCGCGTGCCGTGGATTTCGAAGCAGCCGGGGTTTCGCGACGATGTCCTTCGAATGACGAACATCTCGGGGGCAGCGTATCCCCTGATCCTCCGCTGGTACTGGTTCAGCAGTGCCACGCGCTGCGAGGGATGGGCGACGTCGCGCAACCTGGCGCCGACCAGTCGCTCGCGCCTCAGCCCGCACATACGCGCGAAGGTCTCGTTGACATAGCGGAAGCGGCCGTCCTGCAGGATGTAGATGCCGGCGACCGACTGCTCGACGATGCCCTTGAAGGGAACCTCGTAATCGTCCAGGTCCGCGTTGAGTGCGTCGAATTCTGCCATGGCGGCGGCTCGCAATCTGCATGATGGTTGTCATTCTGGAGGATGACCATCACAATGCAGAATGTCAAGACAACAAACCGGGGATATGAATCATGGGCCACTCCCAGGCGGATAAGGCGCGCAGCAGGGAGCGCATCCTGAGCCAGGCAGCAGAGCAGATCCGGAATGCCGGACTGGAGTCCGTCAGCGTCGGGAAACTGATGCGCAGCGCCGAGCTGACCCACGGAGGCTTTTATGGTCACTTCGCGTCGCGCTCGGCGTTGCTGACACAAGCGCTGGAGCGCGCGCTGGATGATGGCAAAGCCGCATTCGAAGCGAAGAGCACCAAGGCGGCGCCAGACTTCGGCTCGACGGTACGCAGCTACCTGAGCCGCACGCACCGGGACTCGCGCACGACCGGCTGCGCGATCGCCGCGCTCGCCGGCGATGTGGCTCGGGCTGACGAACCGGCGCGCGAGGCCATGTCGGCCCACATCGAACGGTTTATCGGCCGGATGGACGAAGCACTGGGCGGTGAAGATCCCGACAAGGCAATGTTCGCGGTCAGCGCGCTGATCGGCGCCCTGGTGGTGTCCCGCGTGATGGCCGACGAGAAGCGATCCGACGCGGTGCTGGCCGCGGCCAAGCGCGAACTGCTGGCGTTGCGCGAGCGGGAATGAGCAGAACCGCCGTCGCCAAGGCAGCCCGGCGGGTCAGCTGAGCACAATGGCACGCGGACCGGTCATGCGCAATGTCGCTTCGCCGGGCATCCGGATGCCATGACGGCCAAGCATGCTGCTGAGCACCGCATGCCGGAATGCCACCGGATCACCAAGGAACAGGTGGTCATGCTGGATACCCAGGGCAAAACTGAAGATCTCGAACACGACGCGCTGAGGGTCGACTTCCGGAGCGATCTCGCCAATCCGCCTGGCATCCTTCAGTTGCGACACAAGCAAACCACGCCACGTGGTCACCGCCCGCGCAGTGCTGCGGCTGACTTCGTCCTCGGCCCGATTGGTGCATTCGCTCCCCGCACGCAGGATAAGACAGCCACCCCGCAGCACGTATTCGCCAAGCCAGACGTCCAGCATGCTTAACAGTCGACGCACCCCTGCGGGCGCCCGGGCGGCAGCGCTGGTCGCGTGGCTTGCAAGCGCCCCCCCATAGGCCAACACAGCTTGCGCCACGATGTCGTTGCGGGACTCGAAATGCCGGTAGACGCAACTCTTGGACACCCCGAGCGCTTCACCGAGATCGCTGATGGAAAAGCCATGAAGCCCCCCGCGCCGGGCAAGACCAATGGCTGCGGCCAGGACCGCAGGTCGCGCCGACCGATTCTCGCGTCTAGGCATGCTCGTGGCCGTAGACGGCGGTTAGCGTAGCGACCCGCGTCCCGGCCTCGAACACTTCGAATTCGTACTGGGCAAGCGCGCCAAGCCGGCGCTCGCACATTGGCGATACAGTCAGAGATCCCCGCTCCCGTGCAGGCTGTCCCATGTCGCCGAAATAGCGGATGGTGGACCATAGTGGAATCAAGGCTTCTCCGTCGGCACGCAACTGTGAATCCCTGTCACCCAGTCGCGCTACCCGCAAGCACAGCGCAATGTCATCGCCACTCCTTATCGCGGCGGGCCCGATCCCGCTACGCCATGGCACATAGCTCGATGAAGGTAGCTCGCCCTCCAGCACAACGTGCGCGCGACCCACAAGCATCCCCGCCTGCCTGAGCTCGGCCAGCCAGCGCTGCTGCCGGGCATCCGCATGCACCAGGCGTGCATCGAGGTCGAACCGGCCATCAAGCAATGGCCCGCCGACATGCACGGTCAGCATGAGCGGGCTCGCTGCACCGCATGTTGATTCCATCACGACACCTAGCAACAGCTCCGCAATACCCCGGTGGCGGATGGCTTCGTGTCGTGCCCGTCCTTGCTGTGCTATCCGCGACGTTGCAGCTCGTGAACCAATCGGCGTGACATCCATCTCTTCCTCCTGCCTTGTCGTTGGCGCCGCCAAAGCGCTCACCAGGCCCGACTATAGCGATGCGGTGTCCAAAAGAGAGTTGCCGGGAGAAATAGAGAAAAATCTGACACGATTTGTCGCCAGGCCATTTTCGACAGCGAATCAGGCATGGGATATCGCGATGAAAGCAACGGGCTCACGCCAGCCCGCGAGCCTCCTGGTCAGCGCGCCATCGAGCTCGATTCCCTTTTCCATATGTCCCCCTTCACGCGCCTCGGTTGTCCTTACGCGTGTTCAGTCTGGATGTGTGGGATGCGCGCTTCGCACGTGCGCTATTTGACCTTGACGAGCGCCGGCGGATAGTAGGTGCCGTTGGCAACACCGTCGAGCGGGCCGTAGTAGCGGAAGGTCAGGCGGTATTGCGTGCCGCGCGGCGTCGGCAGCCAGTTGCCTGCCGGCGCATTGGCCGGCTTCTCCGCGGCGAAGAACAGCGTCAGCGAGCCATCGGCGCCATAGCTCAGCCCGGACTGCTCATTGACCAGGTACTTCTGCTGCGGATTCGGCAAGACGCGGAAGCGGGCGCTGTCCACCGCGATCACGGACCAGAAATACTTCGCGAAGCGCGACGGCAGGGCGTCCTTGGGGAAGGTCAGCGTGTAGACGTGGTCGCCATTCAGAACCGCGCCGCTGGCATCGTTGCCGCCGCGGTAGTACAGCACCTCCGGTTTGATATTCGCCCAGATGCCGCCGTAGTTCACCAGTGCGCGGGTCACGTAGTCGATGCCGTACTCCCCCACGACGCCCGGGCGTGCCCACCCGTTATGCACCGAGCCGTGACCGATGATCGTACCGGCCTTTCCAAACGCCGGCAGCGCCTGCGTCCGTATCACCTGATCGATCCGGGCACGCGACGACGGGTCGGCGGCTGCCGCCGCTACGCGGCGCGTGAGCGCCTGCATCGGCTCCAGCCCCGCGTTCAAGTCGGGGCCGCTGTCCAGCGCCAGGGCCGCCGCATCGAACGCCTCCACACCGGGCAGTTTCTCCGGTTCGAACATCAGCGTGGCAGGAATCGCCGGCACGGCGGGCTTGCCGGTCTGCGTCAGCGTGAACTGCCGTTGCAGCGCGATCGCGGCATCGGGGTCGTTGCCCAGCGCCACGCGCGCCAGCACGCGCGCGGACTTGACCGGCAGATCGATCCGGATCGCGCCGGGCGGAACCGGCGCCTTCGCGCCCCTCAGGCACACTGCGAAATCCCCGGCCGGGCGCGCCGGAAACAGCCGCTCATTGATATTGGCCAGCGTCTCGCCCCAGCCGTTCAGGATCTGCACCGTGTAGTAGCGATTCTTCACCGGCGGCACACCGACCACCGTGCAGCTCGCGTCGTCGACGGCAAGCCACGCTTCGGAATAGGCCACGTCGAGATTGGGATTGGGCCAGTCCACCGCGCCGGGCTTCCGGTGCATGAACTGGTTCCATTGGAAGCCCTCCCGGAAGTCGAGTTGCTGCTGACGCGTCACCAGCAGGCGGCCCAGCAGATAGATGTAGGCATCGCTGATCTCGGTGTCGCTGAGCGCATCCGTGGCGGGCTCGGCCCCCACGGATGCATTCGCGGCAAGCGCGAGCGACAGCACTGGAATCCAAGCGCGCAGGCGAGCAGTCATGGCAGTACCTTTTATCAAGAGCGGGGCGGCGTGCAACGCATGGCGGGCCGACCTTGCCGGCGACCGCCGCAGCGGCTCCAACGTGGAAAAAAGCGGGCAACCGTCCCGGGTCGGACCGTCGCGCCACGTCGTATGGTGCGCAAGCCGCCTTCACCGGGCATCCCTCCATTATGGAGGGGCGCCACGCATACCGGTAGGCAGCTACGCTGCGGCCTTCGCGCTGCTGATCGAGAAACTCGGCGATGAATGCATAGGCTTCCTGTCACTGCCCGTCCGGCGCGGCAGCTTCCTGCTGATTGGCCGGAGCACGCTGGGGGTGCCCCTCTTTGCAGGTTGCCTTGCGGCGTGCCGCGCACACGTTCACACTGCTGCAGCATGACGTGACCATGGAAGCCGTGCAGGATGGTGAGCTCTGCGGATTCGGCATGTCCTTCGCGCGCAAGGCGATCGGTGCGCAGAACTTTCTGCATGAGATGCTCGTCCGGGTGTTCTGGCAGATGCTGGCCTGGCTGAACGCGTCGCGGCTGCCGCTGCGTCGCATCGATTTCAGCTTTCCGGAACCAGCCTACGCTGCCATCTACCCCATGGTGTTTCCGGCGCCGATCCGCTTTGGCCAGCCGCGCACCGCCGCATGGTTCGACGCCACTGCGCTGCAGGCGCCCGTGCGGCGCGACGAAGAGGCCCTGCGCGCCATTGAGCGGTTGATCACCACTGTCACACCGGTATCCCAGCTTGCCGTGCAGCTCGGCTTCGCGGACGCCACGGCGTTCAATCGTGCGTTCAAGGTATGGACGCGGAGCACGCCCGGAACCTACCGGCGGCGATAGCGGACACGGGTGGATTGCAGGCAGGCTGTGTTGCATCGGCCGGCTGAAGCCGCAGTCGAAAGCCGCCCGCCGTGGTCCCCGCCCGTGCTCACAAACGATTACAACCTCGTACGCGTGCTGGCAATATGCTCTCGGGCGCAGGCGGCCGCTGGGGCCGACGCGTCACGAGGAGAGAATCGATGGGCAAGATCCGGGCACTGGGTCTACTGGCGTCTGTTTTGGCGCTATTGAGCGGCGGGAGCAATGCGACCGCCCAGCAGGTGGCAGGGGGCATGGGCGAGCAGGTACATATCGGCGCGTTTGACGCGCGCGCGGAGAGCCGGCTTACGCGGCGCAATCCGCCGGAGAAGCCATCGGCAAAGGCCAGGCGCGCACGCGATGCCGGAATGCCCGAAACGCACGCGCGTTACGTGAAGCCGACCTTGCCGGGCAAGCATCTGCCTTAGTTTGCGATTGCCATGACGCCGTCCCCCGCCGACCCAGGGCTCCGGTCGCCGGGGAGAGTTACGGAGCCCCGTGCCACGGCGGCGTTGTCCGCGCCCTCCCCGGCGACGCGGCCCTGTGCCGGAGTCAGGGTGACGCGAGATCTTGGCTACGGATCGGCAGACGGTCGGCGCCTCGATCTCTTCGCTCCAGGACCCATGTCGGCAGCGCCCCTCCCTGCACTGGTTTTTATACATGGGGGCGGCTTTATGTATCGGCATCGACGATCCGTGCCATCCCGCCGAACGTGCAGAAGCGTATATGGATGCACGTTTAGCTTCGTTGGCGGCGCATGGCCGGCGCGGTAGCCTAGCAGATCTCTTTTCGTCGCTCCCGGCCGCTACCAATGCATCGTTGCGCAGGCTCCGGCATCTCGCCAAGCCGTGCCCGACTGCACCAGCGTGCCCCAATCCGATATGCCCGCTTCCCCTTTTGTCGAAGACGCCGCCGGTGCCCTGCCGCTATACGCGTGCACATCGGAACAGATCGAACCACTGCTCGATTCCCTGCCGCCTGCCCAGGCCCGCTGGGCCCGCGCCACACGCTTCGGCGCCGAGCCAGGCACCACGCTGCTGTTGCCTGATGCGAACGGCGACCTGGCCGGCGCCATCGTCGGCATCGATGCCGGGCAGCCGCTATGGCAACTGGCCGCGCTGCCACGGCAGCTTCCTGCCGGCCGCTATGCCCTCGCGAACGAAGAGAACAGCACCGACTTCACGCTGGCAGCGCTGGGCTGGGCCATCGGCGCGCTGCCCGGGTGGGACAAACAGCCGGTACAGCAGGCCGATGGCGCGCAATTGGTGCTGCCACGAGGTGCACAGGACGCGCTGCTGCCGCTGGCCGAAGCCGTGCGCGTGGTTCGCAACCTGGTCAATGCGCCAGCCAACCAGCTCGGCCCGGCCGAACTGGCGGCCGTGGTGCGCGCCCTGGCCCTGGAACACGATGCGGACTACGCGGAATGGGTGGGTGACGAGCTTCCGGACGCCGGCTTTCCGCTGGTGCACGCCGTGGGGCGCGCCGCGGCGCCTGAACAGGCACCGCGCGTGAGCGCGCTGCACTGGGGCGACCCTGCCGCGCCGCGCGTGGTTCTGGTCGGCAAGGGTGTCTGCTTCGATTCGGGCGGCCTGGACATCAAGCCCGCGCAAGGCATGCGCTGGATGAAGAAGGACATGGGCGGTGCAGCCCATGCCATTGCCCTCGCGCGCCTGGTGATGCAGGCCAGGCTGCCGGTGCGGCTGACGCTGGTGGTGCCGGCGGTGGAGAACGCCGTGGGCGCCGGCGCACTGCGCCCCGGCGACATCCTGCGGGCCGGCAATGGCAGCACGGTGGAAATCGAGAACACCGACGCCGAAGGCCGCCTGGTGCTCGCCGATGCCTTGCACCATGCGTTGCGGCATGACAGGAACAAGCCTGCCGCGCTGGCCATCGACCTCGCCACGCTGACCGGCGCCGCCCGGGTGGCACTGGGCCCCGACCTGCCGGCCCTGTTCAGTAACGACGACGGGCTTGCCGCGGAACTGCTGGCCGCAGCCGGCAAGCAGGCGGATCCGCTGTGGCGCCTGCCGCTCTGGCAGCCGTATCGCGGCATGTTGAAGTCCACCTTTGCCGACACCGCCAATGCTGGCGCCGCGCCGCTCGCGGGAGCGCTGACGGCAGCGTTGTTCCTGGAGGCCTTCGTGCCGAACGGCACGCCCTGGGTACACCTAGATCTGTTTGCCTGGAACCAGGAAGAACGGCCAGGCCGTCCGCGCGGCGGCGAAGCGCAGGGATTGCGGGCGCTGTTCTCGCTGCTGGCAACGCGCTTTCCCCCGGCCTGAGCGCCGCGCCGGGGCGAGGCCCGCGCGCCAGCACAACACAACAATAAACAACGGAAGAGAAACGATGATCAAACGAGTCACCCTGGCCACCCTGCTGGCCTCGGGCATTGCCATGACGCTGCTTGCGGCGCCCGCGCTTCACGCCGAGACGGTGCGTTGGGCACGCTCCGTCGACGCCTCCACGCTGGACCCGCACGCACTGAACAACGGCCCCAATCACAACCTGCTGCATCAGGTCTACGAGCCGCTCATCATCCGTACCGCGGACGGCAAGCTGCTGCCCACGCTCGCCACCTCATGGCAGCGCACCGAAGACCCCACGGTTTGGGAATTCCAGTTGCGCAAAGGCGTGAAGTTCCATGACGGCAGCGTGTTCACCGCCGACGACGCCGTGTTCTCGCTCCTGCGCGCCAAGTCCGCAACGTCCGACATGAAGTCGCTGCTGGTGTCCGTTACCGAGGTCACCAAGGTCTCGCCCTTCGTGATCCGCATCAGGACCGCCGGCCCCAACCCGCTGTTGCCGGACAACCTGACCAACATCCAGATCCTCAGCGCCGCATGGGCCAAGGCGCATAACGTGGAACAACCGCAGGTGGCTTCCGCCAAGGACGAGACCTACGCCACGCGCCACGTCAATGGCACGGGCCCCTACACGCTGGTTTCGCGCGAGCAGGATGTGCGCACCGTGCTCAAGCTGTTCCCGCAATACTGGGGCCGCGGCCAGTTCCCGCTGGAGATCGACGAACTGGTCTACCTGCCGATCAAGTCGCCCGCCACGCGCGTGGCCGCATTGCTGTCTGGCGAGGTCGATTTCGTGCAGGACCTGCCCATCCAGGACACCGTGCGCCTGCGTGCGGACCCCAAGCTGCGCGTCAACCAGGCGGCAGAAAACCGCGTGATTTTCCTGGGCATGAACGTCGGCAGCGCGCCCCTGAAGTACTCGGACGTCAAGGACCGCAACCCGCTGGCGGATCGCCGCGTGCGCGAGGCGTTCCAGCTCGCCATCGACCGCAACGCCATCAAGACCGCGGTCATGCGCGGCCTGTCCGTGCCGACCAACATCATTTCCCCGCCGTTCGTCCACGGCTATGACAAGGCCTTCGACGTCGTGGGCAAGCCAGACCTGGCGCGCGCCAAGGCGCTGCTGGCGGAGGCGGGCTACCCGAACGGGTTCTCCATCACGCTCCACTGCACCAACGACCGCTACCTGAACGACGAGGCGATCTGCCAGGCCACGGCCGGCTTCCTGGGCCGCATCGGCGTGAAGACCAATGTGGTGTCGCGCCCGCTGGCCATCCAGAGTGCCGCGATCAACAACCTGGACACCGATTTCTACCTGTATGGCTGGGGCGTTCCCACCTATGACGCGGCCTACATCTTCGACTACCTGGTGCACACGCGCGGCAAGAACGCGCGCGGCGCCACCAATGCCACGCGGTTCAGCGATCCGGACCTGGACAGCAAGATCGTGTCCCTGGCGGCGGAAGGCGACCGGAAAACGCGCGACGCCACCATCAAGAGCATCTGGACCACGGTGCAGAAGGAATTGATCTACCTGCCGCTGCACGACCAGATCCAGACCTATGCCATGGTGCGCAAGCTCGATATCCCGGTGAACCCGTCGAACACGCCCTACTTCAAGCTGTTCAAGCTCGCCAGATGAAGGCCGCTACCTTTACCGGTCCACGCCGATGCTAGTCCACCTTCTGCGCAGGCTCGGGCAATCGTTGCTGGTGCTGCTGGCCGTATCGTTCATCGCGTTCCTGGTGTTTCGCCACATCGGCGATCCCACTGTCAGCCTGCTCGGTGAGGATGCCTCGCTGGAAGACCGGCAGGCGCTGATCGCCGAGCTGGGCTTCGACCGCCCGGTACCGGTCCAGTACGCGCGATACCTCGGCCATGTGCTGCGCGGCGACCTGGGCATCTCCTACCGGGTCAAGCAGCCGGTGGCGGACRTCATCCTGGAACGTGCGCCCGCCACGCTGGAGCTGGCGCTGGTGGCCGCGTTCGTGGCCGTGCTGGGCGGTGTGGCATTGGGCGTGCATACGGCGATCCACCGGGACAGCTGGCTCAGCCGGGCCTGGATGACGGTCTCGCTGGTCGGCGTATCGCTGCCCACGTTCCTCATCGGCATCCTGCTGATCTACCTGTTCGCGGTGGAACTGCGCTGGCTGCCCGCGTTCGGGCGCGGCGACACCGTAGCCGTAGGCGGCTGGAGCACGGGGCTGCTGACCCGCTCGGGATGGGCATCGCTGGTGCTGCCGGTGGCCACGCTCGGCTTGTTCAAGCTGACGCTGATCATGCGGCTGGTGCGTGCGGAGATGATGGAGGCGCTGCGCACGGATTACGTGCGCTTTGCCCGCGCCCGCGGCCTCCCCGAGCGGCGCATCCGCTATGGCCATGCGCTGCGCAATACGCTGATCCCGGTCGTCACCATCACCGGCCTGCAGGTCGGTTCGCTGATCGCCTTCGCCATCGTCACCGAAACGGTGTTCCAGTGGCCGGGCGTGGGGCTGCTGTTCATCTCGTCGATCCAGGCGGTGGATGTGCCCGTGATCGCTGCCTACCTGCTGTCTGTCGCGTTGCTCTACGTGTTCATCAACCTGACGGTCGACCTGATCTACCTGTTGGTCGACCCTCGCTTGCGGCGGGCGTGACATGATGAGAAACCGCTCCACCTCAACGCTGTCCCCCACCCCGCGCCGACGCTGGCGGAACGCCGATTCCCCGGTGCTGCGATCGTTCGCGCGCTCGCGCCTCGTGCAACTGGCCGTGACCCTGCTGGCACTGTTGGTACTGGCCGCGCTGCTGGCACCGTGGCTTGCACGCCAGGATCCGTTCGATCCGGCCGCGCTGGAATTGCTCGATGCCTTCACCCCGCCCTGGCAGCAGGGCGCCTCGGGTGCGTTCTATCCGCTGGGCACCGACGACCAGGGCCGCGACATCTTTTCCGCGCTGCTCTACGGGCTGCGCATGTCGCTGCTGGTCGGCGCGGCGGCGGTGGCGCTGTCGCTGGTCATCGGGATCGTGCTCGGCTTGGTGGCCGGCTATGCCGGCGGCTGGTTCGATGCCTTGGTGATGCGCCTGGCCGACGTGCAGCTGACGTTTCCGGTGCTGCTGGTGGCGCTGCTGATCTTCGGCATCGCACGCGGGATTCTTCCGGCCGGCTACCGCGACGAGATGGCTTTGTACGTGATCATCGTGGCCATCGGCCTCTCGGAATGGGTGCAATACGCGCGCACGCTGCGAGGCGCCGTCATGCTGGAGAAGCACAAGGACTACGTGCTCGCGGCGCGCGTCTGCGGGCGCTCGCGCGGCAGCATCCTGTTGCGCCACATCCTGCCCAACCTGCTGGCCCCCGTACTGGTGATCGGCACCATCAGCTTTGCACTGGCCGTGGTAGCGGAATCCACGCTGTCCTACCTCGGCGTGGGCCTGCCGCCGACGCAGCCGTCTCTCGGCACGCTGATCCGCGTAGGCCAGGGCTTCCTGTTCTCCGGAGAGTGGTGGATCCTGTTTTTCCCCGCGCTGGTGCTGCTGGCGCTGGCGCTCTCGGTCAATCTGGTGGGGGATTGGCTTCGCGACGCACTCAACCCGAAACTGCAATGACCCGCATGGTGACCCCCCTGTCCTCCACCCAACCCGGGCCGCCCCTGCTGCGCGTTCGCGATCTCTCGGTGGAATTCGACACCCATCGCGGCACCGTACGCGTGCTTGACGGCGTGTCCTTCGACATCGCGCCCGGAGAAATCCTCGGCGTGGTCGGCGAGTCCGGCGCCGGCAAGTCGATGACCGGCAATGCCGTTGCCGGCCTGATCGAAGCACCCGGCCGGCTGGCGGCAGGCCAGGTCGAACTGCATGGCGAGCGCATCGACACGCTGCGCGGCGAGGATATGCGCCGGCTGCGCGGCAAGCACATAGCGATGGTGTTCCAGGATCCGCTGACCAGCCTGAATCCGGTCTACACGATCGGCCGCCACCTCACCGAGACCATCCGCACCCATCTGCCGCTGAATGCGGCGCAGGCGCGCCAGCGCGCGCTGGCGCTGCTGGCCGACGTGGAAATACCGGACCCCGCCGCCCGCTTCAACCAGTATCCGCACCGGCTGTCCGGCGGCATGCGGCAGCGGGTGGCGATTGCCCTGGCGCTGAGTGGCGAGCCCGAACTGCTGATCGCCGACGAGCCCACCACGGCGCTGGACGTGGTGGTGCAAGACCAGGTGATCGGCATGCTCCGGCGCGTATGCCGCGAGCGCAATACGGCGGCCATGCTGATCACCCACGACATGGGTGTGATTGCGGAGGCTGCGGACCGGGTAATGGTGATGTACCGGGGCCGCGTGCTCGAAACCGGTCCGGTGCGGGAGATCCTTGCCCGCCCGCAGGCGCCCTATACGCAGGCGCTGATGGCGGCGATTCCCTCGGTGCACCAGCGGCTGAAGCGGCTCCCGGTGCAGGCAGCGGGCGTGGCCGACGTGCCGGCACCGGTCCCCTCCGACATGCCGCCAATCGCCAGTCCGGCGGCCGCGCCGCTGCTATCGGTCCAGGGGCTGTCGCGATCCTACGACCTTTCCCCCGGGTGGCTGCTGCGCACCCTGGCACGCGAGCCGCGCCGCGTTCTGCATGCGGTGCGCGAGATCGGCTTCGAGATCCCGCGTGGCTCGACCTTCGGCCTGGTGGGCGAATCCGGCTCGGGCAAATCGACGGTCGCGCGAATGATTGCCGGCCTCGTGCAACCCGATGCCGGCACCATCGTGCTGGACGGCATCGAACGTGGCACGGATCGCGAAAAGGAGATCGCGCTGACGGGTCGTTTCCAGATGATTTTCCAGGACCCGTATGCCAGCCTGAACCCGCGCTGGCGCATCGACCGGATCATTGCCGAGCCGCTGGAGGTAAAGAGCCTTACCCAGGATGCCGACGAGCGCGACGAGCGCGTGGCACAGGCCCTGCGGCTGGTACGGATGTCGCCCGACGATGGACGTCGCTATCCGCACCAGTTCTCCGGCGGGCAGCGGCAACGGATTGCCATCGCCCGGGCGCTGGTCAGCCGGCCGGGCTTTCTGATTTGCGATGAGCCGACCTCCTCGCTCGATGTATCGGTGCAAGCCCAGGTGTTGAACCTGATGCGCGATCTGCAGGATGAGTTCGGGCTGACCTATCTGCTGATCAGCCACAACCTGGCCGTGATTCGCCAGATGTGCGATCAGGTCGGCGTGATGCGGCAAGGGCGGCTGGTCGAGTGTGGCGCGGCCGACGAAGTGCTCTCCGCACCCGCCCACCCCTATACGCGACAGCTGATGGCGGCTGTGCCCGACATCGGCCGGGCCGGGCAGGTCGTCAATGCCTGAGCGCGCATGCTAGCACAGGCGCCGGGCGCCCCCCTCGAGCCCGTGCCCGCCATGCGTGCGGCGCAGGCGCGGCTGCCCTCGCCGGCCCGCCGCATAAGCTTCGGCGAAAAGAATCGTTCCATTCCCGCACCAAACGCCTACCGTTTCAAGTTCGCCCGACTCCTCGCACCGCCGTGCGCCGAAGCCATGCACGCCAATGCAGACACGATATCCGACTGGTTGCTGTCCGGGCCAAAGAAGCGTGGCATGCAACGCCGACCCTCCCTGAAGGGCGAGGTTTGCAGCGCATCCGGTCAATAGGGCAGCGGCAAGCCGAGGTTCTCCCGCAGGGTTCCACCTTGATATTCGGTACGGGCCCGCCCTTGCGCCTGCAGCAGCGGAATTACCTCATTGGCAAAGTCGTCCAGGCCGCCAGGAAAATACGCGGGCATGATGTTGAACCCATCGGCGGCGCCTTCGTCCACCCAAGTGGTGATATGTTCCGCGATCTGCGCCGCGGTGCCCACGACGACCTGGTGGCCTCGGGCACTGGCAACCACGTGATAGAGCTGCCGTAGCGTCAGGTTACGGTCGCGCGCAAGCTTCTTCAGCAGCTGACTGCGGCTCTGGATGGATTCGGTGGATGGCAGCTCGGGCAAAGGTCCATCGAGCGGGTAGCCTGAAATATCGTGGCCCAGTTGCTCCGATAGCAAGGCGGTCGCGTTGGATTGATCGGTGCCATTCTGCAATACCGCAAGCTTCTCATAAGCATCTTGCTCGGTACGTCCGACAATGGGCATCAACCCGGGCATCACCAGGCAGTGCGCCGGATCGCGCCCCTGTTTCGCCACCTGCTCCTTTATCTCCCGATAGAACTGCCGGGCCGCCGCCAGGTCCTGTTGCGCCGTGAAGACAACCTCTGCATGGCGAGCGGCGAGTGCCTGGCCTGGCCCGGAAGATCCCGCCTGGATCAGCACCGGATGTCCCTGCGGGCTCGGCGTCACGTTTAGCGGACCTGCTACCTCGAAGAACCTGCCGCGGTGATTCAGCGCGTGCATCTTGCCCGTGTCGACATAGACGCCGGCCTGCTTGTCGCGCACATAAGGATCAGGCTCCCACGAGCGCCACAATCCCTTTACCACCTCGACGAACTCGTCGGCGATCGCATACCGCTCGGCATGGTCGGGATGCCGTTCCCTGCTGAAGTTCACCGAGCCATCGGCGAAGGTCGTCACGATATTCCATGCGGCCCGCCCCTTGGATATCTTGTCCACTGTGGCAAACATGCGCGCGAGGTTGAATGGCTCGCTATAGGTCGTGGATGCCGTTGCCGCCAGCCCGATGTGACGCGTCACCATCGCCAATGCGGCAAGCAGTGTCAGCGGCTCCGGCCGCGTGATCATCGACGGGTGCGACTCGGGCGTGGTCAGCAAGCGGTCGCCAAAGAACACCATGTCGAACCGGGCTCGCTCTGCTGCCTGGGCGGTCCGGATAATCAGATCGATGTTCTCCGTACCTGACTCGGCGTCGGGATGACGCCAGCCGGCGGCGTGATGACCGGCGGCCAGGAGAAACAGGCCTAGTTTGATCGGCTTTGGCGAAGTGATGGGCATGTCAGAGACTTCAAATTGGTGTGGCACTGGCGCCAAAGGCGCCTGGAGCTAGAGCTGGGTACCGCTGCTTTGTATGATGCGATGCGACAGGTCATGGACCGAGCGTATCGCTGCCTTGGTCTGCTCCGGTGTGAGCGAGCGGGCCTCCACCTCGACACGGGCGAGCGCCTGGATAGTCGCGGGCTCCCGCAGGATTTCGGTGAGCAATCCCCGCAACGCCGCGAGTACGCTCGCAGGCGTGTCCTTCGGTGCGGAGACGAAGAACGACCCTCCCAACGCATTCTCCCAGCCGGTGATTCCGGCCTGCGCAATCGACGGCACCCCTGGCAGTTCGGGCGAGGTCTCGCTACCGAAGAAGGCAAGCGCACGCAGCTTTCCTGCCTTGATGGATGCCGTACTGAGGGGATCGAACACTACGTCCACATGGCCGGCGATCACATCCGCCACGGCGGGCGCGCTGCCTTTGTACGGCACATGGCGCATGTCGATGCCTGCGAGCGATTTGAGCAACTCGCCGGCGATATGCCCAGGGGTACCATTGCCCGAGGTGGCGTAGGTCAGCTTGCCAGGATTGGCCTTGGCATAAGCGATGAGTTCCTTCAGGCTCCGGGCAGGCACGCCTGGATTGACTGCCACCGTCGCGCGTGAGTTGCCGATGTATGCCACCGGAACGAAATCCGCAAACGGGTCGAAGGTCGTCTTGACCAGTTGCGGCGCAATCGCGAGATTGCCGATCGACGTGTTGAGCAACGTGTAGCCGTCGGCTGGCGCATGGGCAACATAGCCCGCACCCAGGGTGCCGCCGGCGCCCGGCTTGTACTCGACCAGCACGCTCTGCCCGGTCTTCTCCGCGAGCCGTTTGCTGATGATGCGCGCCACATTATCGTTGGTACCGCCGGGTGCATAGGGCACGATATAGCTGATCGGCTTTGACGGATACGCCGGGCCAGCCTGTGCATGGGAGGATGTGGCGGCGACCGCCAGGATGATGGTTGTCGCGAGGCGAACGGCAATGTTGGACATGGCAAAGGCCTGCAGATAAGCGAGGGCCAAGTCTCACACGAGCGCACAGCCCGGCAAAAGGAAGCATTCCGCAGTAGATAAGTTGGAGTCGTTCCTTGACGCGGGAGCGGCGCAGAGGTACGCAGGCGCTTGGCCTGGTCCGATCAAGCCACGCTGCCGAAGCGCGGCTGGCGCAGGGTTGATGCCGGAGCAGACTAGGCCGCCACGGTCGCCGGCTGCAGCGCGCGGACAAAGCGGATCAGCCGTTCCACGCCCTGCGCGCATTCCTCCGGGCTGGCCACCAACGCAATGCGGATGTGGCCCGCGCCAGGGTTATGGCCGCGCACCGTGCGCGCCAGGTAGGTGCCTGGGACCACGGCAAGGTTCTGTTCGGCCAGCAATTCGCGCGTGAACGCCACGTCATCCAGCCCGCTGGCACGGATGTCCAGCCAGACAAAGAAGCCCGCCTGCGGCGTGTGCAGGCTCGCCACCTGCTGCAGGCGCGGGATGGCGAAGGCAAATTTCTCGCGGTACAGGCGCCGGTTCTCCACCACATGCGCCTCGTCCTGCCAAGCCGCGATGCTGGCGCCCTGCACGGCCGGACTCAGTACCCCGCCGGAATAGCTGCGGTACTGGCGCAGCCGCGCCAGCACCTCCGCGTCGCCGGCGACAAACCCGGAGCGCAGGCCGGGCGCGTTGGAACGCTTGGAAAGGCTGGCCACGGCCAGGATGCGCTGGCGGTCGCGGCCCAGCGCGCGTGCGGCGGCCAGCACGCCCAGCGGCGGCGCATCCTCGTCGAAGTAGAGCTCCGAGTAGCACTCGTCCGCCACGATATGGAAGCCGTGGCGCTCGGCCAGTTCCAGGACATGCGCCCAATCGGACAGCGAGTACACGCGCCCCGACGGGTTGTCGGGCGAGCACAGGTAGGCCAGCCGCACGCGCGGCCAGATGTCGGGCGGCACCGCGTCGAAGGCTGCGGCCAGCCCGCGCGCGGGGTCGATGTCCAGGTAATACGGCTCCGCCCCGGCCAGCAGCGCGGCACCTTCATAGACCTGGTAGCCGGGGTTGCTGACCAGCACCACTGGCGTACCCTGTAGTGGAAGATTGGCCCGCAGCACCACCTGCGCCACGCTGAACAACGCATCCTTGGAGCCATTGACCGGCACGATCTCGCGTGCCGCGTCCAGGTCGGTCACGCCGTGTCGGCGTGCGATCCACGCGGCAATGGCTTCGCGCAGCGCATCGCTGCCGGCCACTTTTGGATACTGGCCAATGCCCGCGGCGTGCTCGCCAAGCGCCTCCACGATAAAGCGCGGCGTGGGATGTTGCGGCTCGCCCCAGCTGAAACTGATGGGCTCCAGCTTGGTGCGCAACGGCGTCTGCGCCGCCAGCGCCACAAGTTTCTCGGTGGGATAGGGCTGCAGGCGCTCGTGCAGGGGGTGGCTCATGGTTGTTCTCCGGTGAGGACTCTCGGTGCGTTAGCGGCTAACGGCTGACGGCTAGCGGCTTGGCGGCCTGGCGGCTTCCGGCGCCTTCCGCCCCCCCGCTGCCAGGACACGGCGCGCCGGCGTACTCACGGGCGATCCAGCCCGTAGTGCGCCCGCAGCGTATGGGTCTCGTAGTCACGGCGGAACAGGCCCTTGCGCTGCAGCAGCGGCACCACGTGCTCGACGAAATCGTCGAGGTGTGCGGGCAGCACCGGCGGCATCACGTTGAAGCCGTCGGCGGCGCCACTGACAAACCAATCCTCGATAGTGTCGGCGATGCGCTCGGGAGAGCCTGCCAGGGCGAAGTGCCCGCGCGCGCCGGCAAGCTTGTGCAGCAGTTCGCGCAGCGTCGGGCGCTCGCGGGAGACCAGGCCGGTGATCACCACGGCCCGGCTCTGTGCCGCCTGCACCGTGGCGGGATCGGGAAAATCATCGGGCGACAGCGGCGTGTCGAGATCCAGGTGCGAGAAGTCGAACCCGCCGAAACGGTTGGACAACCTGGCACGGCCGACCTCGGGATCGGTCAGCGCATTGAGCTCGCGCCAGTTGCGCTGCGCCTCTTCATCGCTCGAACCGATCACCGGACTGATGCCGGGCAGGACCACGATCTGGTCGGCGCGCCTGCCGCTCTTCTCGGCCCCGGCTTTCAGCTCGTCGTAGAAGGCCACGGCGGTTTCCTTGTCCAGATGCGCGGTGAAGACCGCCTCCGCATAGCGTGCCGCAAACGCCTTCCCCGCGGGGGACGAGCCTGCCTGGACGAGCACGGGGCGACCTTGCGGCCCCCGGGGGATATTGAGCGGGCCGGCCACCTTGTAGAACGCGCCGGCATGCCCGATCGGCCTGATACGGCCGGGGTCGGCAAAGCGCCCCGTTTGCGCATCATCGACAATGGCATCGTCGGCCCAGCTGTCCCATAGCTTGGTGGCCGCCTCCAGGAAGTCGTGGGCACGCGCGTAACGCTCCGCATGCGGCGGCTGCTGGTCCAGCCCGAAGTTCTGGTTGGCGCCCTGGACCCACGACGTTACGATATTCCAGCCCACGCGGCCGTTCGTGATGTGGTCGAGCGAAGCGAACTGGCGAGCCAGGTTGAAAGGCTCTGAGTAAGTGGTGGAGGCAGTGGCGATAAAGCCGATCCGGCTGGTGGCCCGTGCCAGCGCCGCTACCGCGGTGATCGGCTCCAGCCCGGCGCCGGCGACGTGCCGGATGCCCTCCCCCAGTGCCAGCGCATCGGCAAGGAACACGGAGTCGAAGCAGCCTGCCTCCGCCGTGCGGGCGAGCGCCTCGTAGTAGCCGATATCGGTCAGCGGCAGGCGCGTGGCGCGCGCATGGCGCCAGCCCGCCTCGTGGTGGCCGCGGCCGTGGACGAACAGATTCAGGTGGAGTTGCTTCTTCGCCATGGGGTCAAGGGGTCGATGGATCGGGGAGGTGGAACGAGGCGCCTACACGCAGGTGTCCATGCCGAGGGCGGAAAGCAACTGGTCGCGTAGCTGATCAAAGCCCGCTCCGCACCTTCTGCGCGGGTGGGACAGCCCGACTGGCCGGTCGAGCACAATGCGCCCCGCATCCATGACCATGACGCGGTCGGCCAGCACCAACGCCTCCTCCACGTCATGCGTGACCAGCAAGACCGCTGGCCGGTGCTTGCGGACCACATCGTGCAGCAGGCCCTGCATCCTGAGACGGGTCAGCGCATCGAGGGCGCCAAAGGGCTCGTCGGCCAGCAGAAGGGCCGGCCGGCGCACCAGGGATCGCGCCAGCGCAACCCGTTGCTGCTCGCCACCGGAGAGCGCATTGGGCCAGGCCTGCTCGCGGCCGGCCAGCCCGACCATGGCAAGCGCCGCCTTCGCGCTGGCCTCCGCATCTGCCTGGTGCAGGCCAAGCTTCACGTTGCCGAGCACGCTCTCCCACGGCAACAGACGCGAATCCTGGAACAGCACCGATCGGCTCTGCGGCACGGAGAGCTCCCCACTGCGGCCCGCGTCGGCATCGAGTTCCGCCAAGGCCCTGAGCAAGGTGCTCTTGCCGGAACCGCTCTTGCCTATCAGCGCGACGAACTCGCCGGGGGCGATGCTAAAGGAGAGGTTGTCCAGCACCGTGCGCTGGCCGAAGCGCCGGCTGAGGGCGCGCGCTTCGATGGCGACGCTCATGACCCGATCACCTTCCGATAGGACAGCGCCTTGCGCTCGCAGGCACGCACCAGGGCATCCGAGCCCAGCCCCAGCAGGGCGTAGATGCACAGGCCGACGACGATGACATCGGTCTGGCCGTAGTCACGGGCGCGGTTCATCAGATAGCCGATGCCCTCCGTGGTATTGATCTGCTCCAGCACCACCAGCGCCGTCCAGCAAGTTGTCACCGCGAGCCGCAGACCGGTGAAGAAGCCGGGCAGCGCCCCGGGTAGCGCCACCCGGCGGACGAACTCGGCCCGCGACAGCCCCAGGCTCTGTGCCAGTTCGACGTAGCGCATGTCGATGCTGCGCAGCCCGGCATGGGTATTGATATAGACCGGCACCAGCACGCTGGTGGCGATCAGGACGATCTTCATCGACTCGCCGTTGCCCAGCCACAGGATCGCCAGCGGAATCAACGCAAGCGTGGGAATCGCACGCTTGATCTGCACCAGGCTGTCGATCGACGCCTCTCCCCAACGGCTCAGGCCAGCCGCAAGCGCGAGCGTGACCCCAATCAGCACGCCCCAGAACAAACCGATGTAGGCGCGCTGGGCCGAGGCCCACAGATGCGGGCCGAGGGTCCCGTCGAGCGCCAGGTCCAGGCCGGTGACGACGGCGCTCGACGGCGCAGCCAGCAGCTTGGGCGGAAGATATCCGAGCCGCGAGGCCAGCTCCCAGGCAAGCAGCACGACCGCCGGCCCGAACAGCAAGCCCCAGGCACCGAGCTTGCGCGGCAGCAAGGCCGGCCGGGGTCCGGCGCCGCGCGCGGAAGGCCGCTGGCCCGAAGCCGCGGCGCGTAGCCAGGCGCCAGCGCCCTTGCCTGCAGTGGAAGCCTGCTGGTTCATGCCGTCCTCCTAGTTGGCTGCCGGCGGCAGCGAATCGACGGCAGCCTTGATCACGGGATCGAAACCAAGGTCGAACTCCTCGCGGGCGTCCAGGCGCTTCGGTATGTCGCCGGCATCGTGTATCAGGTCAACCAGTTGCTGCTGTGACGGGATCAGCGCCGACAGCAGCGGATAGTAGACTTTCCCCTCCGACCTGACGATGGCGAATCCGTCCTCCGGCTTCAGGCCCTGGTTCTTCACGTAGTAGGCCTGCACCCATTGCTGCGGATGCTTGACGGCCCAGTCGCTGGCCCGGATCCAGCCCTTCACGAACTGGCGGATCGCGGCGGCCTTGGCCGGGTCCTTGAGCGCCTTCGGGCTGGCATACAGGTAGGCCGTGCCGGTGGGCAGCGCGGCATGCTCGGCCGCGGGTATCGTGCTGGCCTTCTGGTCCGCGTAGTCGCGCAGGTAGCGGCTGAAGTGCGGCTCATTCAGGGCCGCCACATCGACCTGCCCGCTGTGGATCGCGGTGGGGAACTCGCCCGCGCGCAGCGGCACCAGCCTGACATCGCGCCGGGACAGGCCCGCCAGCTTCAGCGCGGCCAGCACGAAAGGCTGGCGGCCGGTTCCTTCGGCATAGGCGATCTTCTTGCCTTTCAGTTCCTTGAGCGTGTTGATCGTCAACCCTGGCCGCACGGCGAACTGGTAGTCCGGCGCCGAATTCTTCCTGGCTGCGACAACCGGCAGCGTCTCGCCTGCGGCATGGGCCTGAATCGGCGGCGTATTGCCAACCACTGCCAGGTCGAGGGCGCCTGCGCGGAAGGCCTCCAGGATCGCGGGGCCACCGAGGAAGTTGGCATAGGTGATGCTGGCGCCCACCCTAGCCTGCTCGCCGGCGCTGCGCAGCAGCGTCTGGAGGGCTTCGTTCTGGTCCGCTACAACCAGCTTCGTTCCCGCCGGGACCGCCGGATCCGCGCCGCCCGGCTGGGCCAATGCGTGCGCGCCGAAGGTGCCGCCCAGGGCGAGGGAAAACAGTATGCAGACGGCGCGCAAGCGAGATTTCTTGATAGACATGGAGGATACGAGCAGCACCGGCAAGGCGCCCCGTGAGACAGAGCAGTCCTGGATATTGCAACCGCGTGGAAGCGCGGGCAACGAAGCTTTTCGATCTTGCTTGCTACCATCTTCGCGGCAGGGTGGCCGGGCTGCGGCTCCGCCGCCCGGCGGGAATCCCCGTTGCAAACGGCTTGGTCTGCGGCCTGCGCCAGGCCTTCACCGGCAAGCCTGCCGTCAGGGCCTCACGCCCACCACTGCCCGCAGGATCACGGGGTTGTTGCCGCGCAGCGAACTGGCGCCGAGCACGGACCTCGCGTGGATGCCGACATCGCCGAGCACTTCGACGAGGGTATCGGAGGCACCATCGAGCACCAGGGCATGCTCTTCGAAATCCTCGGTGGCATTGACGAATCCCTGCAGTTCGAGCACCTGCGCAACCTTGTCCAACGATCCGAGTTCGTCCTTGAGGACGAGCAAGAGTTCGATCGCGGCGAGATGTGCGAAGTGCTTTCCCTCTTCGACGGAGAATTCCCGCCCGAGCTTCCCGCGCGGCGCCTTGCTGTCTACAGGCGCGGCGGATTTGCCGGAAAGAAACAGCAGGTTGCCCCATGCCGTGGCGTTCTGGTAGTGCGCCGCGGGCTTGCTGGCGGTTCGGGGTCCGGCGACGAATCTTGCAAGGCGTTCATCTGCGCTCATGGTGGTTTCCTCTGCTTGTACGGGTGGCGGCCCCCCGGGGCCGGACATCTGCGTTGAAACGCAACCGGTATCCATGCCTGCTCTCGCATGTCCACCGGGACCATCTAGAAGAACGCGCCGGTTGGCAGCAACGTGCCGTTCAGGTAATGGTCGCCCAGCACCCGCTCCTTGTAGAGGCGCGGGTTGTGCGAGGCAATGACCTTGATGTTGCGCCAGTGCCGGTCGAGCGCTGCCTGGGTGGAAACCCCGCTGCCGCTGGACACGTCGATCAGCAGGCTGGCCAGATTGGCGGCCACCTCGTCGGTGACCACCTTGGCCTCGGAAGCCGCCACCGTGGCGGCCAGCGACAAGCGATGCGCGTCCGGGCCATGGGACTCCCGCCAGGCAAGGTCCAGCGCTTGCACGGCGCGGTCGGTGACGGCGTGCAGGGCGCTGCGGTAGGCCGCGATGCGGCCGATCGTCGCCTGGATTTCCGGTTCGTCACCCGGCCGCTGCGCCAGCGCGTGATAGTAGTTGCGGTGCCGCGCGCGCACCAGGGCAACGGCATCCGCCAGTATCCTGCTGACGATGCCGGTGATGGCGGTGGTCAGGTACACCTGGTGGAAGGTGAAGCCATACAGCACGGGCCGGCCGTCATTCGCGCGGGCAGGCAGATCGTGCAGGTCCGCCTCGTTCACGTACACGTTGTCGAACACCGTGGTGCCCGAGCCTGTGAGCCGTTGCCCGAATCCGTCCCAGTCGTCGTCGAGCTTCACGCCGGACGCAGAAGATGCGATGAAAAACTGCTTGGTGCGCCCGGTGGCCGGCTCGATTGCCGTGGAGAACAGGTAGTCGGCGTACAGGTTGCCGGTCGAGTAGATTTTCCTGCCCGATATGCGCCACCCGGGCTCGCCGGGCACCGGCACGAGCCGGGTGGCCGGCACCTGGCCGAGGGAGCCGGCCGGCTCGCCGGTCAGTTCGTTGAAAGCGACGCCGAAGGTCTTGCCCTGTCCCGCCAATTCCAGAACATGCCGCGAGAAGGCGCCGTCCCTGGTCTTCAGGTGCTGCTCGACCGCGAAGAAGTGATTGCGGAACACGTGGGCGATGTTGGAGTCCGCCGTGGCGAGATCGCGTGCCAGCAGGAACAACTCCGGCAGCGTGATGCCCTGCCCGCGCTCGGCACGCGGCAACCGCACGGCGCCGAAGCCGCGTGCCTTGAGGGCGGCCGTTTCGGCGAAGGGGAGCCGGTGCGCCACGTCGCGCTCGGCAGCACCCGCCGCCAGCTCCCGGAACAGGTCTTCGTAGCCGAGCCGCCGTGTCACGTCGCTCCACGCGATCAGGTCGACCGATGCAACCTCAGACATGATCGGTCACTCCTTCGCGGCTGGCGGCCTGCGCGGCGACGCCCGGATCGCGCGGGTCCGCATACGCCGGCAGTCCCAGGTGGTCACGCAGTGTCGTTCCCGTGTACTCGGTGCGGAAGCGCCCCGCCTTCTGCAACACGGGGATCAGGTGGTCCACCACATCTTCGAGACCGCCCGTCTGTACGTCGATGTTCAGGTTGAAACCGTCCGCGGCGCGGCTGTCGACCCAGTGCAGGATGTCGGCGGCAACCTGCTCCGGCGTGCCTGCGATGATCCGGTGTCCGCCGGTGATATTGCTGACCAGCGTCTGGCGCACGGTCCAGTCGTTCGCGCGCGCCTCGCTGAGGATTTCCCGCCGATGCCATCGCGAGGCCACGGGCACCCGGCTTTCCGCCTGCTCGATCTTGTCAAAGGGCAGCTTTTCGTCCAGCGGCAGATCGTCCGGATCGAGCGCCAGGTGGTGCGCCAGTTCCTCGCGCAAGAATGCGAGATCGAGTTGCTCGTCCAGTTCCCGCTTGCGCCTGTGCGCCTCGGCCTCGGTGCCGCCCAGGATGGGGAACAGGCCGGGCATCACCAGCAGGTGGTCCGGATTGCGCCCGTAGCTGCGCGCCAGGGACTTCACGTCGGCGTAGAACGTCCGCCCCTTTTCGATGCGGCGCTGCCCGGTGAAGAGCGCATCGGCGAAGCGCGCGCCGAAGGCCTTGCTGTCATCTGACTGCCCTGCCTGGAAGATGACGGGGCGGCCCTGCGGGGTGGCCGGGGTGGACAGCGTGCCCTCGCTGCGGAAATGCTCGCCCCGGTAGCGGATCGGCCTCAGTCGTGCCGGATCCACGTAGACATGGCTGCGCGCATCGGCCACCACGGCGTGCTGCGGCAAGGAGTCCCACAACTGGACCACGATCTCCGCGAATTCGGTTGCGCGCTGGTAGCGCGCCTCCTGCTCGAAGCCCTTGTCGAGCCCGTAGGCGGCCAGCGCCACCGGCACCTGGCTGGTGATGATGTTCCAGGCGGAGCGCCCTTTGCTGATGTGGTCGAGCGTGGCAATCTGGCGCGCCACGATATACGGATGGCCGAAGAGACTGGATGCCGTCACCACCAGGCCGATGTGCCGGGTGGCCTGGCTCAGCGCGGCATGCAGCGCCAGCGGATCGAGCGCGCGCCACGGCCGGTGAAAGGCCTCCGGCACCAGCCCGCCCGGCCCGTCCGCGAGAAACAGCGCGTCGATCTTGCCGCGCTCGGCGATCCGGGCAATCTCGACGAAGCTGTCGATATCGGTGGACAGGCGGGCCGGATCTGGCAGCGTCTTCCAGGCGGCGTCATGGCGGCCGGAGGCGAGCACGTTGACGCCCAGGCGAACGGGAGGTGCGGATGACATGAAAAGGTCCTTGCGGTGGGACGGAGGCTGCGTATCGCGGCATATTGCTGCGATACCCCAGCCATGGCGCGGCAGTATCGGAATGGCGTGACAGCGCCCGGGCGCCGGAAGCGCCCGGACAGGAAACCCGGCTCACACTCTCACGGAGTACTCGGCCACGTTGACCCGCTTCGGCAGGATGCGGCGCTCGGCCAGCCAGTCCGCGGCCCGCTGGAACTGGCCGAGGAAGGCCTTGTCGTCGGCCTCGTAGAACTTGTTCTGGCGGCGATAACCGATCAGGTGGTCACGCACGGCATTACTGTATTTGCCTGCCTTCTGGGCGAAGGCCTCGGCCTCGGCAGCATGCTGGTCCGACCACGTTCCCTCGATGCGATAGGCGTCGATGACGGCGCGCACCAGGGCGGAGTTCTCCACCGCGAAGCGCCGCTGCGTGACCAGCGAGGAATAGTCGATCAGGAAGTCCAGGTCGGTGCCTTCGAAAAAGATGTCCTTGGCGTCGTACTGGCTGCGCGCGATGTCCACGCCGGGCGTCCACATGGACCAGGCATCGACCTTGCCCTGCCCGAAGGCGGGTGCCGCGTCCGGCGGATTCAGGTAGACGAACTCCACCTTCGCGCGGTCGACGCCATGCTTTTCCAGCGCCGCCACCAGCAGGAACTCTCCCAGGCCGGAGCGGTTCACCGCCACCTTCCTGCCGGCCAGGTCCTTGACCGAGTTGATGCCCGAGGTCTTCTTGACGATGATCGCGGTGCTGCGCGGGCTATAGACATTGAACTGCGCGAACACCAGCGGCGAGCCGGCGATGATCGCCGCCAGCGCTGGCGTCGTGCTGCCCCAGAAGCCGAAGTCGGCACTGCCGCCCACCACCGCCTGCAGCGACGGCGCGTGATTGGGGAAGGGGCCGACCCATTCCACCTTGATGCCCTTGGCCGCCAGGTTCTTCTCGAATTCGCCGCGTTCGCGCGCGATCAGCGGCAAGCCGCCGGGCCCCCAACCCACCCGCACCTTGTCGGTATTGCGGGTACCCTCGGCCAGGACGCCTTGCGGCAGCCCCAGGCCGGCGCCGAGCGCCAGGCCGGCCTGGACCAGTTTGCGGCGGGCGGGAGAAAACGGGGAATGCTGTGTCATCGGAACCTCACAAGGAATGGCAGAACCGGCGCGCATGGCCGGGACGGGAAGACTGGATCTCAGCTGGCTGGCCGGGGCCGGGCATCGACGCCCAGTTCCCGCAGCAGGCGGGCCCGCAGCGTGCCCCTTTCCTGCCCGGCGTCGGCGCCGACGCCGTAGGACGCGGCGATGCGTCCCTTGCGCATGACCAGGATGCGGTCGGAAATGGCAATGGCCTCGTCCACATCGTGTGTCACCAGCAGCACGCCAGGCTGGTGACGTGCCACGAGCTCCTTCACCAGCACATGCATCTTGATGCGAGTCAGCGCATCGAGCGCGGCGAACGGCTCGTCCAGCAACAGCAAGCGGGGCTCGCGCACCAGCGCGCGAGCCAATGCCACACGCTGCGCCTGCCCGCCGGAGAGTCGTCTGGGCAGGTCGTTTTCACGCCCGCCGAGGCCAACCTCGCGCAGAGCCGCCTCGGCGAGCGGCCTGCCCTTGTCGTCCGGGATGCCCAGCGCGACATTGCGCCATAGCGGGAACCACGGCATCAGCCGATGCTCCTGGAAGACCACGGCAGGCTGCGCGGGGCCGTCCACGTGGCCGGCGTCGATGGGGTCCAGACCAGCCAGCGCGCGCAGCAGCGTGGTCTTGCCGCAGCCGCTTTCACCGAGCAGCGCGACGAATTCGCCGGCGTCGATCTGCAGGTCGAGATCGTCCACCACCACATGTTCGCCATACTGACGGCGCAATCCACGGACGACGACCGCCGCTTCGCCGCGCTGGCGGGTTGCTGTTTGCGCGGACATCAGCGTGAACCCTTTGCGTCGTAGTTGGGATGCCAGGACAGCAAGCGGCGTTCCAGCAGGCGCGCCAGGCTATCCGCGAGCACGCCGATGGCGGCGTAAATCAGGAGGGTGAGTACGATGACATTGGTCTGCAGGAACTCGCGGGCATCCATGGCGAGGAAGCCGATGCCTTTCGTCGTGGCGATCGTCTCGGCGATGACCAGCGCCAGCCACGACACGGCGAGCGCATAGCGCACGCCGGTCAGGATGGACGGCATGGCACCCGGCAGCACGATCTTCGAGATCTGCTCGCCCAGGCTCAGGCCCGTCACTTTGCCAACCTCCAGCAGCTTCGGGTCCACCTGCCGGATGCCCAGCACCGTGTTGATATAGATCGGGAATAGCACGGCCAGCGAGACGAGGAAGATCTTGCCGCTCTCCTCCACGCCGAACCAGACGATGACCAACGGAAGCAGGGCAAGGAACGGGATCGCCCGCACCATCTGCACCGAGCGGTCCAGGACGGCCTCCGCCAGGCGGGAGAAGCCCACCAGGATGCCCAGGCCAAAGCCAATCGCGCCACCGATGGCAAAGCCGGTCGCCGCCCGTGCCAGGCTGTATGCGAGGTGAACGAACAGCGATCCGTCACGGATCATTTCCCATGCCGTCCGTGCGACGCTGCTGGGCGCCGGCAGCACCTGCGGTTCGATATAGCCCGCGCGGGACAGGAATTCCCATACGACCAGGACCAGTACGGGCGTGGCCCACGAGATCGCCAGGAACCCGGCATTGCCGAGCCTGCGCTCGCGGCCGCGGGCTTTCTCCTTCGCGGCTGGCGGCGCGGCAGTCCGCACGTCGAATGGCTTTGAGGCGCTGGATGTCATGGAAACTGGCTCGTCCCGCGACGAGTAGAATTTGAAACCGGGGCAACGCGGCAAGGCAGGACTGCCTCGGCCGGTGAGTGAGCGTCAAAGCTTACTGTCTGGCCAGTTACGCGGGAAATAACAAGTCTGGATATGCATATGTCTTTCGGCGCATCCAGCGAAGTGGAGGAGACATCCCGGCCGCGCCTGCGCGTTCATGCATTTGCGGCAGAGCGGCTTTTCAGGATGCCCGCGATTGGCTTTGAAATCGCGGATGGCAACGGTCTTTGCTGTTCGACAGAACAGGAGGCACCACAGGACGCGGAACCGGGCTATCGGCTTTCGGCTTTCGGCTAACCATTGTCCGGCCCGTCCCCTGTAGCGATTCCCTGCCATGCGTGCGTCGCCTCAGGCGGGCGTCTTGCGAAACTTCTCGTGCAGTTGGCGCAGCAGCGGCGTGGGCGTCATGCCGTTCTTCTTCTCTACGCCGATCAGCCAGCCGGTGCGATGCCAGTCCTGCACGATGCGGTCGATCACGGCCTGGGTATCGGTCTCACCCTTGCGCACCCAGATCACCGATGGGGACGGGATCAGGTCGCGCGGCGAAACGATCTCGTAGTCCTTCCAGTCGGCGTTGTTCTCCACCAGGTCGCGCAGCGTCGGGCTCACATGCACCGCCGCCACGCAATTGCCGCCCCTGAGCGCCAGCAGCGACTCGGGCTGGCCGCGGAAGGCCCTGATCTGCGCGCCGTACTGCTCGGCCAGCGGCTTGGTGAAGTTGCTGCCCTGCGAAACGCATACCGGCTTGCCTTTGGCGTCTTCCCACCTGGCGATGCCGCTACCCTTCCTGGCGATAGCGGCGCCACCGACCTCCTCGAATGGCGTGGGCACGAAGGACAGGATCTCGCTGCGCTCCTGCGTCCATTGCATATTGGCGATCAGGATATCGACCTTGCCCTGCTGCAGGAACTGCACGCGGTTCGAGGGCTGCACCTGGATGGTTTCCAGCGTGACGCCAAGGCCCCTGGCCACACCCTCGGACAACTCCACGTTATAGCCCACGTGCTTTTGCGTGGCCGGGTCGATGGTGCCGAAGGGCGGGCCGGAGAGGACCACGCCCGCCACGAGCTTGCCGCGCTGCCTGATCTTGTCGAGCGTGGCATCCGCATGCGCGACGCCCGCGGACAGGCAAAGCAAGGCGGCGACGATTCGGGCAAAGGACGAGAAGCGGAAGACGGAATTCATGCGGACCACGCGCCGAAGCAAGTGAAAGGGAGGCGGGCATCTTGCTGGATCACGCTGACGACCACAAGAAAGGGTTTCGGATATGGATATGCGCGACCCCGGGCCGGGCGCCGGGGCAATGAGGCGAGCTCAGGAATCAGCGTTGGCGTGAGAGCCCGAGCCCGGCGCATGCCATCCGCCGGTCCTGGTGCACACAGCTATCCGAGTAAGAACCTGCGCAAATACTCGTAGGAAAGCCGTAGAAAGTCATGCTGGAATCAGCCCTGGAGCGCTCTCCGATTCCAGCCACGGCTCACCACCCGCCGGCATCTTGAGCCAATACTGTCCGCATCCATCACCAGGAACCCTCATGTCGCAGCCCCGCAGCACCGAGCACGATATCCATCCGCTTTTCCTGCAGCGCTGGTCGCCGCGCGCCTTCACCGGCGAGGCGATCGAACCCGCCACGCTGCTGCGCTTCTTCGAGGCGGCGCGTTGGGCGCCGTCCGGCTACAACGCCCAGCCGTGGCGCTTCGTCTACGGGCGGCGCGATACACCGGCCTGGCAGCCGATTTTCGACGCGCTTTCGGAGTACAACCAAGGCTGGGCACGGAGCGCGTCGGCGCTGGTGGCCATTCTGTCGCGCAAGGTGTGGATCCCGCCGGGCAAGACCGAGCCGCAGGACATCGCCACGCATTCCTTCGACGCCGGCGCGGCCTGGGCCAGCCTGGCCTTCCAGGTAACGCTGTCGGGCTGGCACGCACATGGCATCGGCGGCTTCGACAAGGCGCGGTTGCGCGAGGCACTGGCGGTGCCGCACGACTATGCCATCGAGGCTGTGATCGCCATCGGCAAGCAGGGCGACAAGTCGCAGCTGCCTGAAGCATTGCAGGCGCGCGAGCAGCCCACCCAACGCCATCCGCTGTCGCACCTGGTGGCCGAGGGCCGCTTTGCGTTCGTGGAACAACCGGGCGCCTAGGCGTCGAAGGCTCCTCCCAGGAAGCCGGCATGAACGACAAAGGCCGCCAGCATTGCTGGCGGCCTTTGTCGTTCATGCCCCGAGCCGGGCTTAGAAGTCCAGCCCGCCCGGCAGCGCCGGTGCGGCATCCGCCTTGGGCAGCTCGATCACCGCCGCATCCGTGGTCAGGATCAGGCCGGCCACCGAGGCCGCATTCTGCAGCGCGGTGCGGGTTACCTTGGTCGGATCGACCACGCCGCCTTCCACCAGATCGCCGTATTCGCCGGTGGCCGCGTTGTAGCCGAAGTTGCCTGCCCCCTCGGCCACGCGCGCCACCACCACGCTCGCCTCTTCGCCAGCGTTGGTGACGATCTGCCGCAGCGGCTCCTCCAGCGCACGCAGCACGATCTTGATGCCGGCCTGCTGGTCGGGATTCGCGCCGGTCACGTCCTTGACCGCCTGGCGCGCGCGGATCAGCGCCACGCCGCCGCCGGCGACGATGCCTTCCTCAACCGCGGCGCGGGTGGCATGCAGCGCGTCTTCCACACGGGCCTTCTTTTCCCTGACCTCGACCTCGGTGGCACCGCCCACCTTGAGCACGGCCACGCCGCCGGCAAGCTTGGCCACTCGCTCCTGCAGCTTCTCGCGGTCGTAGTCGGAGGTGGCTTCGTCGATCTGGGTGCGGATGCGCTTGACGCGCGCCTGGATCTGATCGGCATCACCTGCACCGTCGATGATGGTCGTGTTCTCCTTGCCGATCTCCACGCGCGCGGCCTGGCCCAGCTGCTCCAGCGAGACCTTCTCCAGCGACAGGCCCACTTCCTCGGCCACCACCTGCCCGTTGGTGAGGATGGCGATGTCCTCCAGCAGCGCCTTGCGGCGGTCGCCGAAGCCCGGCGCCTTGACTGCGGCAGCCTTCAGGATGCCGCGGATGTTATTGACCACCAGCGTGGCCAGCGCCTCGCCTTCCACGTCCTCGGCGATGATCAGCAGCGGGCGGCCGGCCTTGGCCACCTGCTCCAGCACCGGCAGCAGGTCGCGGATGCTGGAGATCTTCTTGTCCACCAGCAGCAAGAAGGGCTGCTCCAGCACCACTACCTGCTTCTCCGGGTTGTTGATGAAGTATGGCGACAGGTAGCCGCGGTCGAACTGCATGCCCTCCACCACTTCCAGCTCGTCGGCCAGCGACTTCCCGTCTTCCACGGTGATCACGCCTTCCTTGCCTACACGGTCGATGGCTTCGGCGATGCGCTCGCCGATGGCGCTCTCGCCGTTGGCCGAGATGGTGCCCACCTGGGCGATCTCGCGGCTGGTGGTGGTGGGCTTGCTGATGCGGCGCAGCTCCTCGATGGCCACCGCCACCGCCTTGTCGATGCCGCGCTTCAGGTCCTGCGGGTTCAGCCCCGCCGCCACATACTTGACGCCTTCGCGCACGATGGCCTGGGCCAGCACGGTGGCGGTGGTAGTGCCATCGCCGGCGTTGTCGCTAGTGCGCGAGGCCACTTCCTTGACCAGTTGCGCACCCACGTTCTGCAGTCTGTCCTGCAACTCGATTTCCTTGGCCACGGACACGCCGTCCTTGGTCACCGTGGGGCTGCCAAAGCTGCGCTCCAGTACCACGTTGCGGCCCTTTGGGCCCAACGTCACCTTCACTGCGTTGGCAAGGATGTTGACGCCCTCCACCACCTTGGCCCGTGCCACGTCGCTGAACACTACGTCTTTTGCTGCCATTGCTATTGGTCCTGTGTCTTTGTCTGGTTGATCTTGATTGTTCGTGTCGCGGTACTTCAGCGCTCGACCACGGCGACGACGTCTTCCTCGCGCAGCACCAGCAGTTCCTCTCCGTCCACCTTGACGCCCTGGCCGGCGTACTTGCCGAACAGCACGCGATCGCCCAGGCGCAGGTCCGGCGTGATGCGTTCGCCGGCCTCGTTGCGGCGGCCGGGGCCGACGGCGACGACTTCGCCCTGGTCGGGCTTCTCGGCGGCACTGTCAGGAATCACGATGCCGGATGCGGTGCGGGTCTCGTTGTCGGACCGTTTGACGAGGACACGATCGTGCAGGGGACGAAGGCTCATGCTGGCTCCAGGGAAATGAAATGCAGGGAGTGGTAACAGGTCGAATCGGATCGAATCGAATCGGCAGATGAGCACACCGCGGTGACACCGCGATGTTTGCAATCAGCACTCAATGCCGGTGAGTGCTGAGTATAAAAACGATGCCGCGCACGGCCAACTGCTTGTTTCGCATTTCCATAGTCACGCGGCTTACGAGCCGGATCGCTCGCATTGTCGCCAGGTTTTTTTGCCCGCTTCACCGCCGCCAGACCGGTGGAACCCGCACGGGCCGCCGTGGCCGTCCGCTAACGCGAATGTTGAAATGCCGTTGTGGGTTGCGGATTCAACCGGTCAACGCAACAGCTTGATGGAATCGCTCCGCCGAGCAGCCTCTTTAAACCCCAAACATTCACGTCTAATCTGCCTGTCTTTTGCCAGATACATTACGAAATCCGGGGGGTATTCGTTGCCGGGAATCAATGCTGTAATTCTCCGCGGGTATATTGCGAATCAATCTAAATTAAAAAAACAAAATTTCAGGGAAAACATGCGAGCCATCACCATCGCTCTTGTTTATGCGAGCAGCCTTTTTGCAGGCTGCGCGTCCATCGTAAGCGGCACCAACCAGGTGGTTTCCGTGGAAACCCGTGACAATGATCAGCCGCATGCCGGTGCGAAATGCAAGCTGACCAATAGCAAGGGGACTTACTACGTCACCACTCCGGGCACGGTCACCATCAATAGAGCCTATGGCGATATCAACGTGCGGTGCGACAAGGACGGGCAAGAGCCGGGCCTGGCCACAGTGAAGTCGACGACAAAAGCCATGGCCTTCGGGAACATACTATTCGGTGGAGGTGGCGCGATTGGCGTCGCCGTGGACACCGCCTCGGGCGCGGCTTATGACTACCCTGAAGTCATCCTGGTACGCATGGGTGAAAACTCGATTGTCAGCATTCCGACAACGGGTGGTGGACTAGCGCACGTCGAAGCCTCTCTTCCCGCGGCCACCGGCTATGCTGACGCTGCCAATGTCGATGCCGTGCCCTATATGCGCGCACGCAAAGGCTACGCAACCTATCGTGAACGCAAGGCACCTAAAGCATTCGTGCTGGCCGATGGCGGACACTATGCCTTCTGGACCAACAACTCGAACGCCATCGACAAAGCCATGGCACGCTGCCGGGAAATGCGCTTCACCAATTGCCGCCTCTACGCCTATGACGACGTCGTAGTCTGGCCGCACGGGGTCGCTATCACACGAGAAGACCCGCCAGAAGGTGAATCCAGAAACAAAGTACTAAGCCGCTCTGGTACGCAGCCGTAACCGGAATCGCGCGCCAACCGTTTCCGCTCCGGCAAATCAAGCATCCTTGGGAGGAGAAAAAAACATGGAGATTTGTCGGGTCGAACTTGTCGAATGGATCGAAAACGCCGACGGACCACTGGGTTGGCTGAGTCCGTCGTCGGACAGTTTCGACCTTCGAGCCTCGAGAGACTCCTCGCATGATCAAGATTCGAGCGACAGGGTAGGAGACCGATGATCGCTTACGTCTCGAAACCGACCTTCAGGATTCGGTCCAAGGATGTATCAGATGGGTTGGGGCTTCAACCGCTCACTGGCAATGCGCTGATTAGCGAGCCTGCCCCCGAACTCATTGTGTAACATTGGAGCGAACACGACTTCACCATCTCAAGGCCTCTGAGCGCTGAAGAATCGCGGCGCAGCGTCGTGAGCGAGCTTCGCCTCACACGCTTTGTTACTTCAACTGCCTGCGGCTACGAAACGTCTTCGGACGCTGCCGTTGCTGCCCGAACATACGAAGCTCGAAAGCACCGTCGGCTTGGACACGATATATGCCTTCTGATTTTCCTACCAGCCTGCAGTTCGATGGCATCGCAGAGTTCGTGGCGGTAGCGCGACTGGGTTCCTTTACTTCTGCGGCCGACGAGCTTGGCCTGACGAAGTCCGCAGTCGCTCGCGCGGTTTCGCGCCTTGAGGCACGACTTGATGCGAAGTTACTTCACCGCACGACGCGTCGTCTTACGCTGACGTCCCATGGCGAAGCGTGGCTAGAACATTGCGCGGCCGCGCTGGATGAACTACAACGAGGCGAGGACATTCTGAAGGTCGCGCAGAACAGCCCGGCAGGTCAGGTTCGAATCGACCTCCCGACCGCGTTCGGCCGGCTATACGTGATGCCGGTCTTGCTCGAGGTGGCGGCCCGATGTCCTGCCTTGCAACTCAACGTCAGTTTCACCGACCGGCTGGTCGATCTGATCGATGAGGGCATCGATCTCGCAGTGCGTATTGGCGAACCAGGCGACTCTACCGATCTGGTCGCTCGAAGGCTGGGCGTGCAACAAATAGTCATTTGTGGATCGCCGGCGTATGTCGCTGCGCGTGGCGCGCCCCAGCATGCGGCCGACCTTGCCCGTCACGATTGCATTGCCAGCTGGAATTCCCCGCGTCGCATGGCCTGGTTGCTCAAACAGCCTGACGGCTCAGTCGTTCCGCATACCGTACCGATCAAGCATAGGGTGTGCGACTTCGAGATGGTGCTGGCGGCGATCAAGTCGGGACATGGGCTCGGTCAGCTCCCGCTATGGATGGCACAGGATGACATCAGAAGCGGCCATCTTGTCACCGTGCTCGACAGGATGTCGGGCAGCGAGGTGCCAATCAACCTGTTGTGGGCCCGGACACCCGCGTTGCCGGCGAAGGTTCGCGTTATCGTCGATGCCCTGCTCGACCGCGCGCGTCAATTTCCGGTAGCGGCGCCCGGGCGATAAGCCGCTTACCTCGTGTGACCGAAGTTGACGAGCCACGCCACGCTCCAGCGGTCGGACAACGGCGAATCCCTGTCTGCTCGCCGCGTTCACCAGATTGCGGGAAGGAACTTCAGGGCGGGAGATACGACGTGGTCCTACTCGTAGACCCCGTAGTCCGTGTAGCCCCGGGCTCCCGCCGTATAGAACGTATCCTCATCCCATTCATTGAGCGGCCAGCCGTTGCGCAGGCGCTTGATCAGGTCGGGATTCGCGATGAAGGGCTTTCCGATCGCAATCAGATCAGCCTCTCCCGAATCGACAGCTGCCTGTCCACTATCCCGCAGATAGCCGCCGGCGAGGATCACGGGTCCCCGAAAGGCGCCGCGGAACGCCCGTAGAAAATGTTCGGGAATGGCGACGTCGTCGGCCCATCGGGTCTGGTCGCTGATGTGCACATAGGCGATGCCGCGCGCCGAAAGCTCGGACGCAAGCGTCAGGTACGTCTCGGCCTCGTCATCGAAAGCCGGCATTTCGTTGTAGCGGCCAAAGGGCGACAGGCGGATGCCAGTACGCTCGCCACCGATGGCGTTGACGACCGCATCGACCGTCTCAAGCGTGAAGCGAAGACGATTCCCGATCGAGCCGCCGTACCGGTCGTCGCGGGTGTTAAGCGCTCCATTGATGAACTGATCATGAAGATAACCGTTGGCACCGTGGATCTCGATGCCGTCGAATCCACCTTCGCGAGCATTGCGCGAGGCCTGGGCAAACTCGCCGACGATCTGGGACACCTCCTCAGTGCGCAACGCGCGAGGCCTGCCTTGCAACAGAAAGGCCGGTTGGCCATTTTCGTCGAACGCCATCGAAATCGCTTTCGTCGCCCCAGTGTCGGTGGAGCTGACTGTGCGCTGGCGATTCGGCTGATGTGAAACGTGACTTGCGCGGCCACCATGCCTGATCTGCCCGAAGATCACCCCGCCATGATCATGAACCGCTCCGGTTACATGGCGCCAGGCTTTGATCTGGGCCGGGGTGTACAGGCCGGGCTCGAACGCCCAGGTGCGAGCCCATTCGCTGATGGAGATGCTGCCAGTGACAATGAGACCGGCGCCCGCGCGCTGCGCAAAATAGCGGGCCGTGTCGAGCTGCGGCGCCCAGTCCGCGTTGCGCGCGCGCGAGCGCTCCATTGGTGCCATGACAACACGGTTCTTGAGGCGAAACGGTCCAAGATCGTACGGATCGAACAAAGAAGACATAGAGTTGGCTCATTTGAAGTAGTCCAGAACGTGCTCACTCTAGGCCGGTCGATGCAAATGAATAACGGCCCGCGCCTCGACTCAGAGTTGCGTCGGAAGCGACAATGCCGTGGGTGTTTGCGCCTGGCCGACACGATGGCCGAGTGGCTGATCCGGGTGTCAAGGCAGTCCCTCTCGAACGGGCGTAGCGCTGCGGTACAGGTCAACTCGAGCGTGACAGGTCGGAGACAGGACGAAGTGCGCCGAAGGCGATGGCCACCTCGTACTTCCGCCCTGGCCATTCCCAGCTTACTCATCGCAGAAGTAGCAGCTCAGCTCACCCTCAATCCGACCTATACTACGATCGTCGTTTCACTGCAGGATGAACTATGGAATACGCTCCCAGCATCAGCCAGCTCGCCGGCCTGCTGGCGGACCCGGGGCGCGCCGCCATGCTGTGGGCCCTGATGGACGGCAGCGCGCGGCCCGCGGGCGAACTTGCCGCCATTGCCGGCCTCTCGGCTTCGTCCACCAGCGGTCACCTCGCGCGCCTGAGCGAAGGAGGCCTGCTGGCGGTGCAGACGCGCGGGCGCAATCGCTACTATCGCCTCGCCACGCCGGAGATCGGCGTGGCCATCGAAGCGCTGGCCAGCGCGTCGCTGGCCAGCCGTCCGACGCGCGCGCGCGCAGTGCCCACGTCGCGTACCGCGCCGGCGGCGCTGCGCCAGGCCCGCACCTGCTACGACCACCTGGCCGGCGAGCTTGCCGTCGCCCTGTTCGAGCGCATGGCGCGCGCCAGCTGGATCGCGGTGGCCGGCAATGCGGTGGAGCTCACCGCGAGCGGAACGCAAGGCATGGCGCAACTTGGCATCGACCTGGAGATGGCCAGGCGCAAGCGCCGCCAGTTCGCCTGCACCTGCCCCGACTGGAGCGAGCGCAAGCCCCATCTCGGCGGCGCGCTCGGCGCCGCGCTGCTGCAAAGCCTGATGGACCAGCGGTGGATCGAACCCACGTCGGCCTCGCGCGCCCTGCGCGTGACACCGCTGGGCCAGCGCGAGATCTGGCGCATCGCCGGCTGAGCCCCGGCGAGCCACCGGGCCAATGATTCTTCCGACCACACCAAGACCGCAGCAAAGGAGGTAGATGCGATGAGCGATGGACTGACTGACGAAGCGCGCGAGACACTCTGGCGCCTGATCGAACTGATCAACCTCGGCGACGCGGCCATGGCCGAGAAACAGCAAAAGCTGTTCGACGAGGCGCTCGCCAACGCCGACGACGCGGACGAGATCGCAGGCCAGGAACTGCTGTGGCTGCTCAAGGACGTGATCGACTGGGAATCCGGCTTCTATGTCGACTGGAAGGATTGCGCGTCCTTTATCAGTTGCCTGGACGAACTGTGCGCACGGCTGGACATCGAGATCGACTGGGGCGTCGAGGATCCGGAGGACGAGGACTTCCTCGAGAAGGCCACCGTTCCCGAACTGATGGAGCTGGCGACCGAGCAATTGCGGATGGCGGGCATCACGCTGTGGAACTGGAATACCGATGGGGATGCCTATGCCGGATGGATTGCCCGCGGCGAGGATGACGAGGAGATGACGAGCGCGGCGGAAATGCTCGGGCTCGATATCCGCGCCGGAGATCAGCCGTACTGAGGGCTCACCCCTTGGGCGGCGACAGCCGGGGATCGATCCGGCCCAGCGTATCCTCCAGCACATCGAGGAACACACGCACACTGGCCGGCATCAGCTTGCGCGCCGGCATCAGCACGAACACCTTCAGCGGTGATGTCGTATAGGCGGGCAACACCCGCACCACCCGCCCCTGATCGAGCTCGTCCTGTACGTAACGCGGCGACAGGCGCGCCACGCCCAGCCCGTCCAGCGCGGCCTTGAGGCGGAGCTCCGCACTCTGCGTGCGCATGCGCGGCTCCACCGGCAGGCTCGCGACCTCGCTGCCGTCACGCAGGAACTCCCAGCGGCGGTCTTCGGCATTGCCCAGTATGGGCCAGCAGACCAGGTCCTGCGGCGTGCGGGGCAGGCCACGCGCGCGGATCAGCGAGGGCGACGCAAAGAAGCCCCGTTCGATCAGCACCACGCGCTTGCTGGCGAACGAGCTGTCGTGCAGGCCGGTATCGGTCATGACGAAGGCCAGGTCGTAGCCGCGCTCGACGAGATCAGGCTGGTCCCAGGTCACGTCCACTTCCACGCGCAGCTCGGGATGCAGGCGCAACAGCCGCGTGATGACGGGCGACAGGTGCAGCGAGCCCACTTCGTAGGGCGTGGAGATGCGCAGCGTGCCACTGACCTGTTCGCTGACGGATGCGGCCTCGGCGCTGATCTCGCGCAACTCGGAGAAGAGCGGCGCGACGCGGTCGTAGAGCTGCTGGCCGCGCTCGGTCACGCGCACGCGGCGCGTGGTGCGCTCGAACAGGCGTACGCCGAGCTGCACTTCGAGCCGCGCCACGGCGGCACTGGCGGAGGATTTCGGCACGTCGGCCAGTTCTGCGCCCCGGGTGAAGCCGGCACCCTCCACCACCCGGCAGAAAATCTCCCAGTCCTTCCATTCGATCGTCTTCATGCGTCGTTCCTGTCGCCTCGTCGCGCACCTGCCGGCGCCGGAGCCATTGTCCCACAGGGCGAACAATGGCATGGGCGGCGGGCAGTGTCCGCGGAGGGGAAGAAACACCCCCGGCAAAAAATGCCTTGATAATTTACAACGTAAATATACACTGTAAATCATCGCTGCCCGGCACACCGGCCGGCCAGGCTCGTGAATCACTTTGCCGCGCTTTGCTGCGTATCCACCCCGTATCCGCGCCACCCGAACCATGGCAAAAAACCTGACCCAGGACGAAATCGACGCTTTCAAGGCACGCCTTTGCGCAGTGGCCGAACGGCGCTTCGCCGAAGGCGGCGTGGCCAGCGTCAGCATGCGCCAGCTCGCGGATGAACTGGGCTGCAGCCCGATGACGCCGTACCGCTATTTCCGCGACAAGGACGACATCCTGGCCGCAGTGCGCACCGCGGCATTCGATCGCTTCGCCGCCGCGCTGGAGGCCGCCGGCGCGGGCGCCAGCGCCGCCGAGCCGCGCGACCGGGCGCGCGCGGTAGGCCAGGCTTACCTGGATTTCGCCTTCGCCGAGCCCAATGCCTACCGGCTGATGTTCGAACTGACCCAGCCGGGCGATGCGCGCTATCCGGAACTGGAGCGCGCCGGGTCGCGGGCGCGCCGCACCATGAGCGCCCACCTGGAAGGCATGGCCGAGCGCGGCCTGATCCACGGCGACCCGCATGTGCTGAGCTACGTGATCTGGGCCTCGATCCACGGCCTGGTGATGTTGCGCCTGGCCGGCAAGCTGCCGGACGAACCCGGCTACCGCGTCATCCACGCCGAGATGATGCGCCTGCTGGGACAAGGCATGCGCATGCCGGTGGCCGGCCCGGCCAGCGCGCCCGCCGCGCACACGCCGGCCGCCACATCCGAAGCCGCCCCCGAAGCCGCCCCCGAAGCCAAACCCGAAGCCAAACCCCAAGCCAAACCCCAAGCCACCCCCACCGCCGAACCGGAACCGGCCCGGCAGCAGACCAGGAAAAGGAGCACGACATGAGCAAGCCGTTCCCGCCTTCGCCCTATCTCAGCGGCAATTTCGCCCCCATCCTGATGGAGTGCGACGCGCCCGACCTGCCAGTGCTGGGCGAATTGCCGCGCGCGCTGCGCGGCACGCTCTACCGCAACGGACCCAACCCGCAGTTCGCGCCGCGCGATGCCTTCTACCACTGGTTCATCGGCGACGGCATGGTGCATGCCTTCCATATCGAGGACGGGCGCGTGCGCTACCGCAACCGCTGGGTGCGCACCAACAAGTTCCAGCGCGAACAGGCCGCCGGCGGCGCCCTGTTCGGCAGCTGGGGCAATCCGGCCACCACCGACCCCGCGGTGGCGGGCCAGAACGACGGCGTGGCCAACACCAATATCCTGTGGCATGGCGCGCGCCTGCTGGCACTGGAAGAAGCCGACCTGCCGGTGGAGCTGGACCGCGAGACGCTGGCCACGCGCGGCGACGTGGACTACGGCGGCAAGCTGACGGGTCCCATGACCGCGCACCCCAAGGTGGACCCGGTCACCGGCGAGATGGTGTTCTTCGCCTACTCGGCCGACGGCCCCTTCACGCCCTCCCTGCGCTACGGCGTGGTGGACCGTGCCGGCCAGCTCCAGCGCCTGGAACGCTTCGAGGCGCCATATCCGAGCATGGTCCACGATTTCATGGTGACGCAGAACCACGTGCTGTTTCCCATCCTGCCGGTGACCGGCAGCATGGAGCGCGCCATGCGCGGCGAACCGGCCTATGCGTGGGAGCCGGAGAAGGGCTCGCATATCGGCATCATGCCGCGCCAGGGCGGCGTGGCCAGGATGCGCTGGTTCCGCGGCGAAGCGTGCTACGTCTTCCACGTGATGAATGCATGGGAATCCGGCAACAGGATCATCGCCGACGTGATGCAGTACGACACCGCACCGCTGTTCAACCCCAACGCCGACGGCGCACGCGCGCGCTTGTGCCGCTGGACCTTCGACATGGCCGGCAACTCGGACACCTTCACGCGCGAATACCTGGACGACATGGCGGGCGAGTTCCCGCGCTTCGACGAGCGCTTCGCCACCCTGCCCTACCGCCACGGCTACTTCGCGTTTCGCCAGCACGAAAGCAGCGCGCGGGGCAGCTATGACGGCCTGGCCCATATCGACCTGCGCAGCGGCAAGCGCACGGTGCACGTGCTCGACGAGGGCGACGCGGTCTCCGAGCCGGTATTCGTGCCGCGCGCGGCCGACAGCGCCGAAGGCGACGGCTGGCTGATCGCCACGGTCTTCCGCGGCGCGGAGAACCGCAGCGACATGGTGGTCTACGAGGCCGGCGCCATCGCCGACGGCCCGGTGGCCACGGTGCAGTTGTCGCACCGCGTCCCGTTCGGCTTCCACGGCAACTGGCTCGGCGCCGACTGAACCGCCGCCGCGCCTGCGGACACTTTCATTGCCACGCGGCCGGGCAACCATCGGGCCGCAAGATCCCCAAGGAGAACAGCATGGGAATTCTGACTGGTTTCGCCCCGTTCATCGCCTTCTTCATCGCCACGCGCCGCGTCTCGCCACTGGCGGGACTGGCCGCCGCCCTCGCGGTCTCGCTGTTCCTGTGCGCACGCATGTGGCGGCGGGGCGAATCGCTCAAGGTGCTGGAGCTTGGCACGCTGGTGCTGTTCGGGCTGCTGCTGGCCTATACGCTGGTGGCCGCGCCAAGCTGGACGATAGCCACGGTGCGGCTGGCGGTCGATGGCGGCCTGCTGGCCATCATCGTGATCTCGCTGGCGATCGGCAAGCCGTTCACGCTGCAATATGCGCGCGAACGGGTCGCGCCGGAGCTGTGGGACTCGCCCCGCTTCCTGGCGGTGAACCGCCACATCACGCTGGTGTGGGCGGTGGCCCTGGCCGTGCTGGTGGCCGCCGACGCGGCCGCCGAGTATGTGAGCGCGATCCCGCTGTGGGTCGACGTGGCGGTCAGCCTGGCCGCCATGGGCGGCGCGGTGCTCTTCACCATCCGCTACCCGCAGGCGGTGCGCCGCGCGGCCGAAGCGGCAGCGGCGAGCCAGCCGCAACGCTAGGCGAGCCCGGGACGGCGGAGCCCGCCCTTTCCTTTTGCCGGTTCGGCGCGCCGCGCTCAGTGCTCGAACATGATCACCGAGCGCGCGAGTTCGCCGCGGCGCAGTTCGTCGAAGGCTTCGTTGATGTTCTCCAGCGGCATGCGGCGCGAGATCAGTTCGTCCAGCCTGAGCTTGCCCGAGAGGTAGAAGTCCACCAGCCGCGGCATGTCCACCGGGAAGCGGTTGGAACCCATCATCGAGCCCTGGATGCGCTTCTCGGCCAGGAAATCGGTGCCCTTGATCTCGATCTTCACGCCCGGCGCGATCATGCCGATCACGGTGGCGGTGCCGCCCCGGCGCAGCATCGAGAAGGCCTGCTCGGCGGTCTGCTTGAGGCCGATGGCCTCGAAGGCGTGATGCACGCCGCCGCGCGTGAGCGCGCGCACGGCTTCCACCGCATCGGTATCCGCCGCGTTGACCACGTCGGTCGCGCCGAACTGTTTCGCCAGCTCCAGCTTGCCCGGCACGCGGTCGATTGCGATGATGCGGCCCGCGCCGGCGATGGCCGCCCCGTTGATGGTGGCCAGGCCGATGCCGCCGCAGCCGATCACGGCCACGGTCTCGCCGGGCTGCACGCGCGCGGTATGCACCACCGCGCCCACGCCGGTGGTCACGGCGCAGCCGATCAGCGCGGCGCGGTCCAGCGGCATCTCGGGGCGGATCGCCACCAGCGCATGCTCATGGATCAGCATCTGCTCGGCGAAGGCCGACAGGTTGAGGAACTGGTTCATCGGCGCGCCTTTGGCCAGCAGGCGCGGCTCCTCGCCCTCGCGGCGCCTGGTGTCGGGCTCCACGCATAGCGACAAGTGGCCGGTCAGGCAGTGCTCGCAATGGCCGCAATAGGCCGACAGGCAGGTGATCACATGATCGCCGGGCTTGACCGTGCGCACCTCCGAACCCACCTGCTCGACAATGCCGGCGGCCTCGTGGCCCAGCACCACCGGCGTGGGGAAGGGATAGGCGCCGTCCAGGAAATGCAGGTCCGAATGGCACACGCCCACCGCGGCCGTGCGCAGCAGCACCTCGCGCGGGCCGGGCTTGCCGATGGCGACGTCTTCGATCACGAGCGGGGTCTTGGGTTGATGCATGACGGCGGCTTTCATGGGTCTCCTCGTTGTCCGACAGGGTTCGAATGCGCATGCGGCGCCTCGCGCAGCAAGGGCTACCATACAGCCGAAACGGGATTCGGTGAAGCCGTCCGGCCGGCCCTCGTCAGGTGGCAGAGGCGGCAGGGGTCGCCGCTGCCGCTGTGGCGGGCGTCGCGGCTGCGGCCGCGGCCGCAGCCGCCTCGCCGCGCTGGCGGTGATACTGCCGCAGGATCTGCTGCCCGACCGACAGGCGCGAGGCCACCGGCACCGGGAAGCGCACCAGCGCGTCGAGCTTGTCCGCGGCCACGGCCTCGAACAGCACGCGCGGCTCGAACTGCGAGAGATCGAGGAAGCGCGAGCCGCCGTACTCCTGCAGGCTGTGCCGGGCCTCGGCCAGGAACGGCGCGCAGACCTGCTCGGTGATGGCGATCAGGTCGGCCTCGACGCGGTCCGGGTCGCATTTCTCCGGCAACGGCAGTCGCAGGGTATCCAGCGTGTACTTGCCGGCTTGCGAATGGTTGCGCACGGCCGAGGTCAGCAGCGTGCTGTTGGGGATCTGCACCGTGGACCCGGTGAACTGCCGCGTGCCGGCGATCTCCACCAGCGTGGTGGTGAGCGCGTCCATGTCCACCACCTCGCCGGAATATGGCCCGATCTCCACGATGTCGCCGAGCTGGAACGGGCGCGCCATCATGCGCAGGAAGGCGCCCAGGAAACACATCACCAGTTCCTTGCCGCCGATCACCAGCGCCACCGCGAAGGCGGTCAGCGAGATCGCCACGCTCTTGAGCTCGGACACCCAGATGCCGAGCAGCAGCAGGAACACCACCGCCGCGACCGCGTTGCGCGAGGCCACCGTCCAGGTGCGGTAGCTGCCGCGGTTGTCCTTGTCGGCGAGCTGGCGCGACTGGAAGAAGCGGTTGACGAACTTCACCGCCACCATGCCGGCGAGCACGATGGCAAGGCTCAGCCCGATGTGCAGCAGATAACTATCGTTGAAGGGCAGGGTCATGAGGATTAGTCCGAATACGGCTTGGCAGCGCTGCCGGCAGGGCCGCGCCTGCGCGAAGTCAAACCCCGATTCTAGCCATGCTGCAATGCACGATCGCAAAACATGGCTTCCCGCGCGCGACCCGGCACGCACGGAACCATGCCCCATCGCGGTGCGCGACCGCTTCCGCCGCGCCGCGTTTTCTCTTATGATGCCGCCGTATGTACCAGCCGGTGAATGTATTGCATGCCTGTACGCGGCATGCCAGCCGGGCTGGGTCGCACGCCGGCACCGCCGGCGAATGCGGGCGGTGCCGGCAGGCCCGGCCCTCCTGCCCCAACCCCTCTCGCCCATGACCATCGAGCCTCCCGCCACCGGCACCGCTCCGCCCGCCCTGCGCCGCACCTTGCGCGCGCGCCACCTCACCATGATCGCGATCGGCGGCTCGATCGGCACCGGCCTGTTCGTCGCCTCCGGGGCCACCATCGCGCAGGCGGGCCCGGGCGGCGCGCTGGCGGCGTATGTGCTGATCGGCGCCATGGTGTACTTCCTCATGACCAGCCTGGGCGAGCTGGCGGCCTATATGCCGGTGTCGGGCTCGTTCGCCACCTACGGCGCGCTCTACGTGGACGAAGGCTTCGGCTTCGCGCTGGGCTGGAACTACTGGTACAACTGGGCGGTGACCATCGCGGTGGAGCTGGCGGCGGCGCAACTGGTGATGCTGTACTGGTTCCCCGATACGCCCGGCCTGCTGTGGAGCGCGCTGTTCCTTGGCGTGATGTTCCTGCTCAATGCCATCTCGGTGCGCGGCTTCGGCGAGGCCGAATACTGGTGCGCGCTGGTCAAGGTGGTGACGGTGATCGCCTTTATCGTCATTGGCGTGCTGATGATCTTCGGCATCCTGCGCGGCGACGGCGGTGGCCTGCCGGTCGGCCTGCAGAACCTGACCGCGGGCGATGCGCCCTTCGTCGGCGGGCTGCCCGCCATGATCGGCGTGGCCATGATCGCCGGCTTCTCGTTCCAGGGCACGGAGCTGATCGGCGTGGCCGCGGGCGAATCGGCCGATCCGGCGAAGAACATCCCGCGCGCCGTGCGCCAGGTGTTCTGGCGCATCCTGCTGTTCTACGTGCTGGCGATCCTGATCATCGGCATCCTGATTCCCTACACCGACCCGAGCCTGCTCAAGAACGACGTGGAAACGGTGGGCGTGAGCCCGTTCACGCTGGTGTTCCGCCATGCGGGCCTCGCCTTCGCCGCCGGGGTGATGAATGCGGTGATCCTGACGGCGGTGGTGTCCGCCGGCAACTCCGGCATGTACGCCTCCACCCGCATGCTCTACAACCTCGCCACCGAAGGCCGCGCGCCGCGCATCTTCGCGCGGCTCACGCGCAACGGCGTGCCGCTGGCGGCGCTGCTGGCCACCACCGCGGTGGGCGCGCTGTGCTTCCTGACCTCGCTGTTCGAGAGCAAGTCGGTCTACCTGTGGCTGCTCAACCTGTCGGGCATGACGGGCTTCATCGCCTGGCTGGGCATTGCGGTGAGCCACTACCGCTTCCGCCGCGGCTTCGTGGCACAGGGGCTGGACCTGTCGCGCCTGCCTTATCGCTCGCCATTTTTCCCGTACGGCCCGCTGTTCGCCTTCGGGCTGTGCCTGGTCGTCACGCTGGGGCAGAACTACCAGGCCTTCACCGACGGCAAGATCGACTGGGTGGCGGTGACCGCCACCTATATCGGCATCCCGATCTTCCTCGCGATCTGGCTGGGCTATCGCATCGTGCGCAAGACGCATTTCGTACGCTATGCCGACATGAAATTCCCGCCGCTGCCACCTGCGCGAAGCGAGGCGGGCGGCCCCGCCCTTCCCGCTGCGGCGACGGCCGAATAAAGAGCACCAAGCAGTCATCCTGAGAGCCCATAAGAAAACCAAAGCGCTGTACCACAACAACAAGGAGAGTTGATTTGAAACACGCAATCCACAAGAGCCTGCTGGCGCTGGCCGCCGGCCTCGCGCTGTCGGCCCACGCCGCGCCCAGCCTGGTCGAATCCGTGCAGGGCTACACGCTGAAGAACGACCAGGTCGCCAGCTTCACCGGCCTTGTGTTCGACCAGGGCAAGGTGCTGGCCACCGGTGACGCCGCCGCGTTGCGTGCGCAGTATCCCGATGCGAAGCGCATCGACGGCCAGGGCAAGACCTTGCTGCCGGGCCTGATCGACGCGCACGGCCATGTGTTCCGCCTGGGCTTCAAGACCACCGAGATCTCGCTGTCGGAAACCAGGGACCTGCAGGAAGCGCAAGGCATCATCCGCGCCTATGGCGTCAGCAACCCGCAACGCAAGTGGTTGCTGGGCTATGGCTGGAACCAGGTCAACTGGAAGCTGGGCCGCTTTCCCACCGCGGCCGAACTGGACGCCGCCGTCTCCGACCGCCCCGCGCGCCTGGTGCGCGTGGATGGCCACGCCGCGTGGCTCAATACCAGGGCGATGCAGGCCGCCGGCATCACGCGCGACACCAAGGACCCGGCAGGCGGGCGCATCGAGCGCGACGCCAACGGCAATCCCACCGGCGTGCTGGTCGACAAGGCGATGGCGCTGGTCAACAACGTGATCCCGCCTTACTCCGACGACGACCGCCGCGCCGCGCTGGCCGCCGCGCTCGCGCATATGAACGCGCTCGGCCTGACCGCGGCGGGCGACGCTGGCGTGACCGCGCAGGAGGACCGCATCTACCGCGAGTTCGCCGACCAGGGCAAGCTGACCACGCGCATCTACGGCATGATCCGCGACACCGGCGACGACTTCAAGGCGCTCTCGGCCAAGGGCCCGCTCTCGGGCTATGGCAACGACCGCTACTACCTGCGCGCCGTCAAGCTGTACGGCGACGGCGCGCTGGGCAGCCGCGGCGCGGCCCTGATGGCGCCCTACTCGGACGACCACGTGCACAGCGGCCTGCTGTTCATGAGCGACGCCGCCATGCAGGCAGCCGTCAAGACCGCCATCAAGGCCGGCTACCAGGTCAATGTGCACGCCATCGGCGATGCCACCAACCACCAGGTGCTGGACGCGCTCGAAGTGGCCTACAAGGAAGTCGGCGGCCGCGAACTGCGCAACCGCATCGAGCACGCGCAAGTCGTGTCGCTGCCGGACATCCCGCGCTTCAAGAAGCTCGACCTGATCGCCTCGATGCAGCCCACCCATGCGACCAGCGACATGAACATGGCCGAGGACCGCATCGGCCAGGAACGCATCAAGGGCGCCTATGCGTGGCAGACCATGCTCAGGCAAGGCACGGTGATCGCCGGCGGCTCGGACTTCCCGGTGGAATCCGCCAACCCCTTCTACGGCCTGCACGCTGCGGTGACGCGCACGGACCACCAGGGCCGCCCGATCAAGGGCTGGCACCCGGAAGAAGCGATGACGCTGACCCAGGCCTTCCGCGCCTTCACGCTGGACGCCGCCTACGCGGAACACCAGGAGAAGACGCTGGGCTCGCTGGAGCCGGGCAAGTGGGCCGATTTCATCCTGGTCGACCAGGACCTGTTCAAGGTCGCGCCGGGCGAGATCTGGAAGACCCGCGTGCTGCAGACGTGGGTGGCCGGCGAACGCGTCTACGCACAAGGCGAACGGCGCTGAGCCAGGCCTGAATCACCGGGGCGGGCCGCCGCCCCGGAAAGACCCTGCGGCCCGGCAGGGTTCTGCAGACCGGTGATCCGTGCAAGAATACGGCCTATTGCACCGCAGCAGCGCTGCGGCGGCAACGTCCCCTGACGCAATCGCCCGGGAAATCGTTTCACGATGCCACCCGGGCGGCCAGACACAGGAGAAGCCACGCCCATGTACCACGGAGAACGCTTCAACGGTTACAGCCACCTCGCCGGCGCCGTCCTCGCGGCCGCCGGCACGGCCGTCCTCGTTACCTCCTCCGCCCTGTACCACGATGCCTGGAAGGTCGTCAGCTCGGTGGTCTACGGCAGCACGCTGGTGTTCCTCTACACCATCTCCACGCTCTACCACAGCCTGCGCGGCCGCCCCAAGGACGTGCTGCGGCGGCTGGACTACTGCGCCATCTACCTGCTGATCGCCGGCAGCTACACGCCGTTCGCGCTGGTGACGCTGCGCGGGCCGTGGGGCTGGACGCTGTTCGGGGTGAACTGGGGGCTGGCGCTGATCGGCATTGCGCAGGAGTTGTGGATCGGCAAGCGCACGCGCATCTTCTCGCTGCTGATCTACGTTCTGATGGGATGGCTGGTGCTGTTCGCGTTCGGGCCGCTGGTGGCGGCGCTGCCGGCCGCGGGCCTGTACTGGCTGGTGGCCGGCGGCGCGCTCTACACGGCGGGCATCGGCTTCTTCCTGTTCGACGAGAAGGTGCGCCATTTCCACGGGATCTGGCACCTGTTCGTGCTGGCGGGCAGCGCCTGCCAGTTCGCGAGCATTTTCTGGTACGTGGGATAGGCGCCGGCGGCGCCATCCTCACCGCACGGCGCCCGTCTCCCGCATGCTTTCGATCTCGGCTTCGCCGTAGCCATATTCGGCCAGCAGCTCGCGCGTGTGTTCGCCCAGGCCTGGCGCGGGCCGCACGTATTGCGCGGGCGTCTCCGACAACTGCACCGGCAACCCCAGCGTCTTGATCGCGCCGGCCACCGCATGCTGCTGCTCGACCACCATGCCGCGCGCCAGCGTCTGCGGGTGGGCGAGCGCCTCGCCGATCGAATGCACCGGCCCCGCCGGCACTCCCGCGCGGTCGAACTCGGCCAGCCAGTGCGCCGACGGCCGGCCGCAGAGGATCCCGGCCATGGCAGGCAGCAGGCTGTCGCGGTGGCGCATGCGGTCGGCATTCAGGCGGTAGCGCGGGTCGTCCAGCCACTCGGGCTTGCCCAGCACCTGCGCGATGCGTTCCCAGTTTTTCTCGTTGGCGCCGCCGACGATGATATGGCCGTCCTGCGTCGGGAAGGCCTGGTAAGGCGTGGCGAGGATATGCGCCGAGCCGCTCGGCCCCGGCGATTCGCCGGTGGCGAAATGGATGGCGGCGTGCCAGTAGAGCTGCTGCAGGCCGGCCTCGATCAGCGAGGTTTCGACCACCTGGCCGCGTCCGGTCTTCTGCTTGTGCTGGCAGGCGGCGAGGATGCCGAAGGCGGCCAGGATGCCGGCGTTGATATCGGCGATGGAGTTGCCGGTGCGCAGCGGCGGCCCGCCCTCCTCGCCCGTGATGCTCATCAGGCCGGCGAAGCCCTGCGCGATCAGATCGAAGCCGCCCTTGTCCGCGGCGGGGCCGCTGCGCCCGTAGCCGGAGATGGCGCAGTAGATCAGGCCCGGGTTATGCCGCGAGAGCGTGTCGTAGCCGAGGCCGAGCTTTTCCATCGTGCCCTTGCGGAAGTTCTCGATCACCACGTCGGCATCTTTCACCATGCGCAGGAAGACCTCGCGGCCCTCGGGCTGCTTCAGGTCCAGCGCAATGGCGCGCTTGTTGCGGTTGAGCATCAGGAAGGGCGCGGAGACACCGTTGATCTGCGGCTCGCGGTAGCCGCGCGCGTCATCGCCGCCGTCGGTCTTCTCGATCTTGATCACCTCGGCGCCGAGATCGGCCAGCATCATGCCGCAGGTGGGGCCGGCCATGATCTGCGCCAGCTCCAGCACGCGCATGCCGGAAAGAGCGCCGGGGCGGGGAAATGCGTTGGTATCCTGCATCGCGGGTGCGCTCCGTCGGGGCCTAGCTGCCGCTGAACCGCGGGGTTTCCTTGGCGAGGAAGGACTGGAAGCCGGTGCGGAAATCCCCGGTATCGAAGCAGTCGAAGGCTTCGTCCAGCTCGCGCGCGTCCAGCGTCTTGCCGGCTGCCAGCTGGCGCGCGAACTTCTTGTGCCAGCGCGCCACCAGCGGCGCTCCGGCGGCGATGCGCGCGGCGGTGGCGCGCGTCTCGGCGGCCACCTCGGCGTCCGCCACCACGCGCGACACCAGGCCCATGCCGAGGGCTTCGTCGGCGCCGATGATGCGGCCTTCGAACAGGATCTCCAGCGTGCGCGCCTCGCCCACCAGGCGGATCAGCGGCGCCATCTCGGCATGCGCCATCACCAGGCCGAGGTTCTTGATCGGCGCGCCGAAGCGGCTGCCCGCGCCGCAGATGCGGATATCGGCCATGGCCGCCACTTCCAGCCCGCCGCCCACGCAGATGCCGTGGATCTGCGCCACCACCGGGTGCGGGCAGTCGAGGATGGCCTGCGCGGTGGCGTGCATCACGCGGCCGTAAGCAATGGCCTGCGCCTTGTTGGAGCGGGCCGTGGCGAACTCGGAGATATCGTTGCCGGGCGAGAAGGCGCGCTCGCCGGCGCCGCGCACCACCACGCAGCGCACCGACATATCGGCGGACAGGGTGCGAAAGGCGTCACCAAGCTGCTGCCACATCGCCAGCGTCAACGCATTGAGCTTGGCCGGGCGGTTGAGCACCACGGTGGCGACGGCGCCGTCGCGTTCGAGCAGGAGCGGCGCTTCGCCGGTGGTGGCTGCGTTCGGGATTTCGTTCATGCGGGGTCTCCCTCTTCGGCTCAGGCCAGCGCGCGGCGGCGCTGGCGCAGGCCGCCGATCAGCGGCCACACCAGGCTGGTCACCGCCAGCGCCATGATGGTGCCGACCAGCCCGTTGGACCAGAACACCTCCATGCTGCCGGAGGAGATCAGCATGGTCTGGCGGAATGCGTCCTCGGCGCGGTCGCCCAGCACCAGGGCCAGCACCAGCGGCGCCAGCGGATAGTCGAGCTTCTTGAGCACATAGCCCACCACGCCGAAGATCAGCATCAGCCAGACATCGAACATGGCGTTGTGCACGGTGAAGGCGCCGATGGCGCAGACCACCAGGATCAGCGGCGCGATGATGGCGAACGGAATGCGCAGGATGGCGGCGAACAGCGGTACCGTGGACAGCACCACCAGCAGCCCGGCGATATTGCCCAGGTACATGCTGGCGATCAGGCCCCACACGAAGGTCTTCTGCTCGGTGAACAGGAGCGGCCCCGGCTGCAGCCCCCAGATCATCAGGCCGCCCAGCAGCACCGCGGCGGTGGCGGAGCCGGGAATGCCCAGCGCCAGCATCGGCAGCAGCGCGCTGGTGCCGGCCGCGTGCGCGGCCGATTCCGGCGCGATCACGCCCTCCACATTGCCCTTGCCGAAGCTGTCGGGGTCGCGCGCGAAGCGCTTGGCCACGCCGTAGCCCATGAAGGACGCGGCGGTGGCGCCGCCGGGCGTCACCCCCAGCCAGCACCCGATCACCGACGAGCGCAGCAGCGTCAGCCAGTAGCGCGGCAGCTCGGCCCAGGTCTTGAGCACCACCTTGAGGTCGATGTTGGCGCGCTTGCCGCGGAACGCGATGCCTTCTTCCATCGTCATCAGGATCTCGCTGATGCCGAACAGGCCGATCACCACCACCAGGAAATCGAAGCCCCGCAGCAGCTCGGTGGAGCCGAAGGTCATGCGCAGCGTGCCGGAAACCGTGTCCATGCCCACCGCCGCCAGCGCAAAGCCCACGCACATCGCGATCAGGATCTTGGGCTTGCTTTCCTTGCCCATGCCGATGAAGCTGCAGAAGGTGAGGAAGTAGACCGCGAAGAACTCAGGCGGGCCGAAGCGCAGCGCGAACTTCGCCACCATCGGCGCGAGGAAGGTGATCAGCAGCACGCCCACCAGCGCACCGACGAAGGAGCCGGTGAAGGCCGATGTCAGCGCACGCCCGGCCTGGCCCTGCTGCGCCATCGGGTAGCCGTCGAAAGTGGTCGCCACGGACCAGGCCTCGCCGGGAATATTGAAGAGAATGGAGGTGATGGCGCCGCCGAACAGCGCGCCCCAGTAGATGCACGACAGCATGATGATGGCCGAGGTGGGCTCCATGCTGAAGGTCAGCGGCAGCAGGATGGCCACGCCGTTGGGGCCGCCCAGGCCGGGCAGCACGCCCACCACGATGCCGAGCAGGATGCCGACCAGCATCAGCCCGACGTTGTGCCACGACATCGCCACGGCGAAGCCGCCCATCAGTGAGTTGAGTTCTTCCATGGCCGCCTCTTCAGAAACCGAACGCCGCTTCGAGCGGGCCCTTGGGCAGCGGCACGCGGAACTGCATCTCGAAGACCCAGAACAGCACCACGTTGATCGCCACGCCGGCCAGCACCGCCCGCCACCAGGCGAACTTGCCGATGGCCACCATGAACCCCGCGATGAAGACGGCCGACGCCACATAGATGCCAAGCACGGCGATCAGCCCGACGTACACGGTCAGCGGCACCACGATCACGCCGACCTGGCGCAGCTGCGGCCAGGTAACGAAGGGGGCGCCGCCGCCGTCCATGCGCCATGCCTGCCACAGCACCGCCAGGCAGGACACGAAGATAATGGCGCCGATGCGCAGCGGGAAATACCCGGCCTCCGGGCCGTCGGGCGCCCAGCCGGCACCGATGCGGTAGTTGCTCACCATCACCACCACCGCGCCCAGGGCGATCAGCAGCGCGACCGCGATCTCGGCGGTCCGCACCGAGATCGCCGCCGCGCCGGCATGGCCTTCGGGATGTTCGTTCATGCTGGGGTCTCCTTTTGCGAGGCTGCGGCCGCGGGCCGCGCCTGTCTTCTGTTGAAGGATGTGCAAGTACGCGGATGGTGCGGTGCCGTGTTCCCCGCTCCCGCGAGCGGGAGCGCGCAGAGGAGAGCGGGGAGCGGGGAGAAACACAGACAGAAGAAACCCGGCGAGGCGCCTGCGCCTACCGCGCCGCCACGAATCCCGCTTCCTTGATGATGTCCCTGTGGCGGGTCTCGTCCGCGCCGAGGAAATCGACCAGCTTCTGCCCGGCCAGGAAGTCGTTCTTGAGGGCGTTCTTCTCGAGGTAGTCCTTCCATTCCGGCGTGGCGACCACCTTCTGCATCAGCTCGACGTAGTACTTCTGCTGGTCGGGCGTCACGCCGCCCGGCAGCATGAACACGCGCAGCATCTGGTATTGCACGTCGAGGCCCTGTTCCTTGCAGGTGGGGATGTCGCCCCAGCTTTGCGTGGCGGTGATCTTGGCCGAGTAGTTCATCCGTGCCGGCGCGAACACGCACAGCGCGCGGTGCTCGCCGGCACGCCACTGGCCGATCGATTCGGACGGGTTGTTGACGTTGGCGTCGATGTGCTTGCCGGAGAGCTGCGTGGCGGCCTCGCCGCCGCCCTTGTACGGGATGTAGATGAACTTCGCGCCGGTCTTGCGCTCGACCTGCGCGGTGATGATCTGGTCCTCGCGCTTGGAGCTGGTGCCGCCCATTTTCATTTTTCCGGCCATCTTCTTCGCGTCGTTGACGAAGTCGGCGGGGGTCTTGTACGGCGCCTCGGCATTGGTCCACAGCACGAACTCGTCGAGCGCGACCATGGCCACCGGCGTGAGGTCGCGCCAGTTGAACGGGAGCTGGCTGATCATCGGCACGGTATAGAGCGCGGACGAAGTGACCAGCAGCTTGTGCGCGTCGCCGCGCGAAGCCTTGGTGTCCATCAGGCCTTCGGCGCCGGAGGCGCCCGCCTTGTTGAGCACGATGACGGGCTGCGCCATCAGCTTGTGCTTGGCGATGATGCCCTGGATGGAGCGCGCCATCTGGTCGGACGCACCGCCCGCGCTGAACGGCACCACGATCTCCACCGGCTTGGTCGGCTCCCAGGCCAGCGCGGGCGTGCCCACGGCGCCAAGCAGCGAGGCGCACGCAAGCGCGCGCAAGGTCAAACGCAAGGTCATGACTTGTCTCCTTTGGTTGGATCGCCGTGCGCTCTGTCGGCACATCGGCACATGCCGGGCGGCACCGCGGGGCCCGCCCGTGCTGCGAACCGCGCCTACCTTGCCGCCGCCTCCAATGCCACCGAGGACGCGCGCAGGCTGTCCATCGCCGCCAGCACGCCGCCGGCCCGGTGCGGGATGCCGGCCAGCGCCAGCCCCATCTCGACGCCGGCCAGCGTGCCCATCAGGGTCAGGTCGTTGAAATCGCCGAGATGGCCGATGCGGAAGACCTTGCCCGACAGCCTGGACAAGCCTTGGCCCAGCGACATATTGAAGTGCTGCAGCACGATGCGGCGGAAGGCGTCGGCGTCATGCCCTTGCGGCAGCAGCACCGCGGTCAGCGCCGGGCTGTATTCGGCCGGGTTCTGGCACAGGATCTCCAGTCCCCAGGCGCGCACCGCGCGGCGCGTGGCCTCGGCGTGGCGCTGGTGGCGCGCGAAGACGTTGCCGAGCCCTTCGGCGAACAGCATGTCGCAGGCTTCGGACAGGCCATAGAGCAGGTTGGTGGCCGGCGTGTAGGGCCAGTACCCGTTCTTGTTGGCCTCGATGATCTCGTCCCAGCCCCAGAACGCACGCGGCAGCCGCGCCGAAGCCGAGGCCGCGATGGCCTTCTGGCTGACGGCGTTGAAGGACAGGCCGGGTGGCAGCATCAGGCCCTTCTGCGAACCGGACACGGTCACGTCCACGCCCCATTCGTCGTGGCGGTAGTCCACCGAGCCGAGCGAGGAAATCGTATCGACCAGCAGCAGCGCCGGATGGCCGGCCGCGTCGATGGCGCGGCGCACGGCGGCGATATCGGAGGTCACGCCGGTGGAGGTCTCGTTGTGCACCACGCACACCGCCTTGATGGCATGGCCACGGTCCTGCCCGAGGTACGCGCCGATGGCGGCGGCGTCCACGCCGTGGCGCCAGTCGCCCACCAGGAACTCCGGCTGCAGGCCGAGCTTGTCGGCCATCTTCTTCCACAGCGAGGCGAAATGCCCGGTCTCGAACATCAGCACGCGATCGCCGGGAGACAGCGTGTTGACCAGCGCGGCCTCCCATGCGCCGGTCCCGGACGCCGGGTAGATCACCACCGGCTGCGCGGTCTGGAAGACCTTGCGCACATCGGCCAGCACCTTCTTGCCGAGCTGCTGGAACTCGGGCCCGCGGTGGTCGATGGTGGGATGGTCGATGGCGCGCAGCACGCGGTCCGGCACATTGGTGGGGCCGGGAATCTGCAGGAAATGCCGCCCGCTGGGATGGGAGTTCAGTCGGATCATGTCACCTCTCAGGCGTGGTTTTGAATTTTGTATTCAAAAAACAATGACACACTGCGGCGCTGCGATACGGGATAATGTAGTGCCGCCGCGCGTGCTGCAATCAGGGAAAAACCCCAGTAAATTCAAGGCCTATCGGGGAATTTGGCTGTGCTTTGGCGGGGCGGCGGCGGGGCCGCGGTGCGGCCCGGCAAGCTCGAAGCAAGTTCTTGCTTGCCCCAATGTAGATTTTGAATACAATATTGTCAAGCCATGAACATGATCTCGACCCCCGAAGCCATCGCCGTAGACCGCCAGATCCTGCATGTGGCGGTGGCGCAGCGCCTGCGCACGATGATCGTCGAAGGCGAGCTCGCGCCGGGCACTCGGCTCAACGAGCGCGTGCTGTGCGACCAGCTGCAGGTTTCGCGCACGCCGCTGCGGGAGGCCTTCAAGGTGCTGGCCAGCGACGGGCTCATCACGCTGCTGCCCAACCGGGGCGCCGAAGTGGTGCAGCTCTCGCGCGAGACCATCGACAACCTGTTCGAGATGATGGGCGGGCTGGAGGCCATGTCCGGCGAGCTGGCCTGCCAGCGCATCACGCCGGCGGAGCTGACCGAGATCCGCGCGCTGCATTTCGAGATGCTGGCGTGCCACGCGCGGCGCGACCTGCCGAACTACTACAGCCTGAACCGCCGTATCCATGACGCGATCAACGCGGCGGCGCGCAACCCGATCCTGGAGGAGACCTACCGCCGAATCAACCTGCGCATCCAGGCCCTGCGCTTTCGTTCCAACTTCGACCAGGACAAATGGGACCTGGCCGTGCGCGAGCACGGCGCCATGCTCGATGCGCTGGCCGCGCGCGATGGCGCGACGCTGCGCGAGATCCTGCGCCAGCACCTGAAGAACAAGCGCGATGCGCTGATCGCCGAACTAGATCGACTGGACGCGGCCTGAGGCACGCCGCGCCGCAAGCCAAGGCATGCGGCGCAGGACGGCGCCACGGCTGCGTTCCCTGCACCCACACCAGGAAGAGACAGCCATGGCATTGCCCACCGAGAACACCGCCGTCCAGCCACTGCGCTTCATCCCCCGCGACGCGCACGGCATGCAGGGCGCCGCGCGGGCCGGCTCCGCGCTCCAGCGCCGCCTTGCCGCCGAGCTGCGCGGCGATGTGCTGTTCGACACGGCCAGCCGCGGCCGCTACGCCACCGATGCGTCGATCTACCAGGTCATGCCGCTGGGCGTGGTGGTGCCGCGCGACGAGGCCGATGCACGCCTCGCGCTGGACATCGCGCGCGACCTGAAGGCGCCGCTGCTGCCGCGCGGCGGCGGCACCAGCCAGTGCGGCCAGACCGTGGGCGAAGCACTGGTGATCGACAACAGCAAGTGGCTCAACGAGGTCATCGCGTTCGACAAGGACGCGCGTACCGTCACCGTGCAGCCCGGCATCGTGCTCGATCACCTGAACGCCTGGCTCAGGCCGCACGGGCTGTGGTTTCCCGTGGACGTGTCCACCGCCGCGCAATGCACCATCGGCGGCATGACCGGCAACAACTCCTGCGGCTCGCGTTCGATCCAGTACGGCAATATGGTCCACAACGTGCTGGGCATCGACGCCATCCTCGCCGGCGGCGAGGAGGTGCGCTTCGACGCGCGCTGGCCCGGCGAGGGCGCCGCCCACCGCCATATCGCCGACGGCGTGCGCCGCATTGCCGAGCGCGAGCGCGACGCCATCGCGCAGATGTACCCCAAGGTGCTGCGCCGCGTGGGCGGCTACAACCTCGATATCTTCCATCCGCAAAGCGAGCGTCCCTACACGGCCGACGGCAGTGCCAACCTGGCGCACCTGCTGGTGGGTTCCGAAGGCACGCTGGCCTACTTCAGGCGCATCACGCTGCAACTCGCGCCGCTGCCGGTGCACAAGGCGCTCGGCGTGATCAACTTCCCCTCCTTCTTCCAGGCGATGGAGATGACGCGCCATATCGTCGGGCTGCGCCCCGCCGCGGTGGAACTGGTGGACCGCACCATGATCGACCTGGCGCGCCGCAACGACGCCTTCCGCCCGGTGATCGAACGCGCGCTGGTGGGCGAGCCCGAGGCCATCCTGCTGGTCGAGTTCGCCGGCGAGGCGCGCGCCGAAACCCTGCGCGGGCTGGCGCGGCTGGTCGAGCTGATGGCCGACCTGGGCCTGCCCGGCGCCGTGGTGGAGATGCCGGAAGCCGCGCCGCAGAAGGCGCTGTGGGAAGTGCGCAAGGCCGGCCTGAACATCATGATGAGCATGAAGGGCGACGGCAAGCCGGTCTCCTTCATCGAGGACTGCGCGGTGCCGCTCGAGCACCTGGCCGAGTACACCAGCCGCCTGACCGAGGTCTTCCACAAGCACGGCACGCGCGGCACCTGGTACGCGCACGCCAGCGTCGGCACGCTGCATGTGCGCCCCATCCTGGACATGCGCCGCGACGGCGCCACCAAGATGCGCGCCATCGCCGAAGAGGCCGCGGCCATGGTGCGCGAATACAAGGGCGCGTACTCCGGCGAGCACGGCGACGGCTTGTGCCGCGGCGAATGGGTGGCGTGGCAGTTCGGCCCCGCGCTCAACCACGCGTTCGAGGAAGTGAAGGCGCTGTTCGACCCGGAACACCGTTGCAACCCGGGCAAGATCGTGCGCACGCCGCGCATGGATGAAGCGGCGCTGTTCCGCTTCCCGCCTGGCTACACGGTAAAGCCCTTCGCGGGCGCGCTCGACTGGTCCGCGTGGAACGTCATGCGCGATCCGGTCACCGAGGCGGAAAGCGCGCCAGGCACGGGGCTCGATCCCGCCAACGGCTTCGCCGCCGCGGTGGAGATGTGCAACAACAACGGCCACTGCCGCAAGTTCGACGCCGGCACCATGTGCCCGAGCTACCGCATCACGCGCGACGAGCAGCATCTCACGCGCGGGCGCGCCAATACGCTGCGCCTGGCGCTGTCCGGCCAGCTCGGGCCCCAAGGCCTGCTGGAGCCGGCGGTGAAGGACGCGCTGGACCTGTGCGTGTCATGCAAGGGCTGCAAGCGCGACTGCCCTACCGGCATCGACATGGCCAAGATGAAGATCGAAGTACGGGCAGCCCACGCGCGCGCCGGGCGGCTGTCCGCGCGCGACCGCCTGGTGGCCTGGATGCCGCGCTACGCCGGCGTGGCCAGCCGCCTGCCATGGCTGTTCAACCTGCGCGACCGCGTGCCGCTGCTGGCCAGGCTGAGCGAAAGCGTGCTGGGACTGTCGGCCCGGCGCACGCTGCCGCGCTGGCAGCCCGCCTTCCTCCAGGGCGCGGACGCCCGCGGCACCTCCGCAAAGGCGGAAGGCGGCAAAGAGGTTCTGCTGTTCGTCGACACCTTCAACAACCACATGGAGCCCGCCAACGCGCGCGCCGCGCGGCGTGTGCTGGAAGCCGCCGGCTACACCGTGCATCTCGGCACCGCCCCGGGCCAGCGCGCGCTGTGCTGCGGGCGGACCTTCCTCGCCGCCGGCCTGGTGGACGAGGCCAAGGCCGAGGCACGGCGCACGCTCGATGCATTGCTGCCCCATGTCGCACGCGGCGTGGCGGTGGTCGGGCTCGAGCCATCCTGCCTGCTCACCATGCGCGACGAGTTTCTCCAGTACGGCTATGGCGACGCCGCCCGCCAGCTTGCCGGGCACGCCTTCCTGTTCGAGGAATTCCTGGTGCGCGAGCGCGCGGCCGGGCGCTTCGCGCCAGCCCTCGCGCAGCTCGCCGCGACCCAGGCGCTGCTGCATGGCCACTGCCACCAGAAAGCGTTCGACGCGGTGCGCCCCGTGCAGGAAGTGCTGTCATGGATCCCCGGCCTGAAGACCGAGTTGATCGAATCATCCTGCTGCGGCATGGCCGGCAGCTTCGGGTATGAGGCGGAGCACCACGACGCCTCGATGCGGATGGCCGAGCAGGCCTTGCTGCCGGCCATCCGCAAGGCGGATGCGGATACCCTGCTGGTGGCGGACGGCACCAGTTGCCGCCACCAGATCCACGATGGCGCGCAGCGCGAGGCGCTGCATGTGGCGCGCATCCTGGAGATGGCGCTGGCGGCGCCGGTGGCCTTCGCTTAGCCGCTTAGCCGCTTAGCCGCTTAGCCACGTTACTGCGGCACCAGCTCGACCTTCTCGCGGCTCTCCTTCTCCACGGCCTTGCGCGTGTAGAGCAGCGGGAAGTACTCGCCCCTGGCCCACAGCGGCGCGAGGTCGCGATAGTGCGGGCTGGCCGGATTGCCGGACTGGCCCGGCGTGTTGACCACGCGCGAGGCATCCCAGTTGCCGACGTCCAGCACCATGCGGAACGAGGCGCCCGCGGTGAGCTGGTAGTCGCTGTTGCGGTAGCTGGTGTTCATCGGCGTAAACGACGAGCCGCCGATGGGACCGGCGTTGACTTCGTAGCGCTGCCGCGCGGCGGCGTCGAGGATCGGGTGCAGCGGGTGGTCGAACACGGCGGTGTGCAGCTTGCCCCATTGCCACGTCTTCGGATCGGGCCCCAGCTTGCGCTCCACTTCCGTCATGGCGCTCTTGAGCGAACTCACGATGACATCGTTGCGGCGCTCCGCCGGCATCCACGGCTCGGGCCGCTCCAGCACCGCCAGCACGCGGCTGGCATCGCCGTAGCCGGCCAGGCGCGCGCCGTCCGCCGAGAGCGCCGCGCGCACCACCGCCGGGCGCAGGTATTTGCTGAACCAGACCTCGAACAGCGCGGCCGGCGCGCTGTCGGCACGCTCGTTGCCGTCCCAGCCGCGCAGCAGGTCCAGGCCGCGCTGGGCCTGCGCGTCGTCGCTGCGCACATTGGCCAGCAGCGCCACCACGCGCAGCGCGGGCAGCGAGGTGGTGTCGTTCTGCCAGGCCATGCTGTCGGCCACCGTCGAATGCGCATTGGCCGCGACCAGGCTCTTGAGGCGCCGCGCGCGCGCCGTGTCGCTCCACTCGTAGCCCACCCCCATCTTCGCAGCGGGATGCTTGGGCGGGATATTGTTCTCGTTGGCGGTCACCACGAAGCCGGCGGCAGGGTTGTAGGCCCACGGCAGCTCGTCCATGTTGCGGTAGCCGGCCCATTCGTAGCGTCCGTCGCCGGGCACCGGGGTAAGGCCGTCCCAGTTCGGGCGGATCACGGTCAGGCCGCCGGGAATCCAGCCGATATTGCCGTCGCGGTCGGCATAGACCTGGTTCTCGCCGGGCGCGCCCCAGCGGTTCATGGCGGCGCGGAACTGGTCCCAGTTCTGGGCCCGCATATAGTCCATCGAGCCGAAGTACGGCGCCATGCCGAGATCCAGCCAGGCCGCGCGCAACGCATAGGCGTGGTTGCCCTTGGCGTCGGCGTAGAGCACCGGACCGTGGCGCGTGAAGTCGATGCTGACCTTGCGCGGCGCGGGCTCGCCCTTGACGGCAATCTCCTCGGTCACGGCTTCCATCGGCTCCCAGCGGCCGCGGTACTTGTACTCGCGCGGCTGCGCCGGGTTGGTCTCGTAGACGTAGAGGTCTTCCTGGTCCATGTAGAAGCGCGTCAGGCCGAAGCCCACGGTGCCGTTGTGGCCGATCGAGATGCCCGGCAGGAAGGGCTCGCCGGCGCCGATCACCGACAGGCCAGGCGCGTTCAGGTGGCTGATATAGCGCAGGCTGGGCGCGCCGTGCGCGCGGTGCGGGTCGTTGGCCAGGATGGGCCGCCCGGTGGCGGTGCGCGCGCCGGCGATGACCCAGTTGTTGGAGCCCAGGCTGCGCGCGGTGTCGCTGTTGTTGTCGAGCACGGCGTAGAGCGCTTCGTGCGGGATGTTGCCGGCCGCGGCCGAGCTCCACCACTCCTTGGGGAACCTCGGCGCCGCGGTGGCCAGCTCATAGGCGCGGCGCAACTCGGCGGCGGGCAGCGCGCACGGGTCCAGGCCGTCCGGCAGCCTGGGCGTGACGGGCGGGTCCAGCTCGCGGCGCACCCAGTCGGCGCGCACGGCGTCGGGCTTCACGTGGCAGTAGATCTGCGCGCGGTCGATCTCGCCGGTGAAGTTGAGGGTGAGGCCATGGTGGCGGATGCGCACGATGTCCTCGGCGCGCCAGCGCGCCGGCTTGTAGTTCAGCACGCGAAACTCCGGCGGCAGCAGGTCTGGCCGCGCCTCGGTCTGCGCCACGTAGGCATTCACGCCGGCCACGAACGCCTCGGCCACGCGCTTGGCGTCGGAGCCATAGGCCAGCCACTCGCGGTACATGTCGCCGCGGAACAGCACGGCGCGCGCCGCGCGGTCGCCCTCCACGTAAGCGGCGCCGAAGTCCCTGGCCATCTCGCCCAGGCCGCGCTTGCGCCACAGGTCGATCTGCCAGAGGCGGTCGCGCGCGGCCATGAAACCCTGCACGTAGAAAGCGTCGTACAGCGTATTGGCATAGATATGCGGCACGCCCCAGCGGTCGATCAGGATGCTGGCCGGCTTTTCCAGGCCGGCCACCTGGTAGCGCTCGGTGCTGGACGCCGCGGCGGCGTTGTTGGCGGCCGGCGGCGCTGCCAGCGCGGTGCCGGCGGCGCCCACGGCGGCGCTCAGGCCAAGTACGGCGGCGAGGCGGCGGGCTCGGCGAACCATCTGGAATCTCCTGGAAGGGGCGGGTACGGCATGGGTTGGCCACGCCTGCCGGCGCGGCGAAATGCCGCCAAGGATAGCGGAAGACGGCGCTGGCGGTCGAATCCGGCGCCCGCCGGGCAAGCGCCCCCGCGTTCCGGCAAGGCCTTCGCACGAATTTCATCCCGCAAAACTTTGATGCAGCGCAGAATGACGAGGCCGGTACAGGCGTCTATAACCACCAAACCGGTTTCATTCCCTGAAACAATCCTCTGCCCGGAGTGCGCACGCGTGACGGTCCCGACGACTTCCCTACAGAAGGCCTGCAGGCTGCTGCGCGCGCTGTCCGACCCGCGCAATACGCGCCTGACCGACCTCGCCGGCGCGGCGGGCGTGGACAAGGCTTCTGCGCTGCGCCTGCTGGACACGCTGGCCGCCGAGGGCTTTATCGCGCGCGATGCCGACACCAAGGCCTTCTCGCTCGGCCCCGAATGGCTGGCCCTGCGCGCGACCAGCGTGCGCCGCATCGACCCGCGCTCCGCCGTGCGGCCGGCGCTGATCCGGCTGGCCCAGGCGTTCGAGGACACCGCCATCCTGTCGGTGCCGAGCGGCTGCGAATCGGTGTGCCTGGAGTTGCGCCCGGGCACCTTCCCGATCCGCGCGAACTACCTCGACGTGGGCAGCCGGCGTCCGCTCGGCGTGGGCGCGGGGAGCCTGGCGCTGCTGGCGGCGCTGCCCGATGCCGAGGTGGAGGCCGCCGTGCGCTGCATCGCGCCCGCGCTCAAGCGCTACCCGCGCATCGACAGCGCCCTGCTGCTGCGCGAGGTGGAGGCCACCCGCGCGCGCGGCTATGCGGTACTGCTGGATGTGGTGGTCGAGCGCATGGGCGGCATCGCCATCGCGCTGCCGGACCCCGACGGCTATCCGCTCGGCGCCATCAGCATCGCCGCGCTCAACGAACGCATCACCGAGCGCGAGCCGGCGCTGGCGCGCGCGCTGCGGCGCGAAGCCGAGATCGTGTGCGCGGCCTGGACCCCCCCCACGCCAAAATCATCCATTGCACGGCGGCCACGCAAGACGGCCGCCGCGCACGCAAACCCACAACCGGAGGCATAGAGCATGCGCTGGAAGCAACGACCACAGGGTTCCAACTGGGGCGATTTCGGGCCCGACGACCAGCTTGGCCGCGTCAACCTGATCGGCCCGGAGCAGGTCCGCAAGGGCGCCCGCGAGATACAGGCCGGGCTGTCGTTCTGCCTGTCGCTGCCGCTGGACTACCCGGGCGGCAACAAGCTCAACCCGCGCCGCAACCCGCCGGTGCTGCGCCCCACCTTCCGCGACGACATCCCCTACGTGAATTTCCCGCTGGCCAAGGTCGATCCCGCCGCCACCGACGTGATCAGCGACGACCAGGTGCTGCTGTCGCTGCAGTATTCCACGCAATGGGATTCGCTGGCCCACGTGGGCGCGCTGTTCGACGCCGACGGCGACGGCCGCGCCGAGCGCGTCTACTACAACGGCTATCGCGCCAACGAGCATATCGTCGGCCCGGTGGACTACGCCGAGGACGACCATTTCGCCGCGCACGCCTGCGGCCACGACCACAGCGAGGCGCGCGCGCTCGGCATCGAGAACTTCGCCGTGAAGGGCATGCAGGGCCGCGGCGTGCTGGTGGACCTGGCGCACAACTACGGGCAGGACTTCCGCAACGTGGGCTACGACGACCTGATGCGCGTGCTCGAAGCCGACCGCGTGGAGGTGGAGAGCGGCGACATGCTGCTGCTGCGCACCGGCTTTGCCGAGGTGGTGCTGTCGATGCAGCGCGAGCCCGACGAGAATGTGCTGCACCACAGCTGCTGCGCGCTCGACGGCCGCGACGACAAGCTCCTGAACTGGATCACCGATGCCGGCATCGCCGCGCTGATCGCCGACAACTACGCGGTGGAGCGCTATCCCGCGCGCCCCGCGCCGGCCGGCGAGACGCACCACCCGCTGCTGCCGCTGCACCACCACTGCCTGTTCAAGCTCGGCCTGCCGCTAGGCGAGCTCTGGTACATGAAGGAACTGGCGGCATGGCTGCGCGCCAACCAGCGCTCGCGCTTCATGCTCACCGCGCCGCCGCTGCGGCTGCCGGGCGCGGTGGGCTCGCCCACCACGCCGGTGGCGACGGTCTAGCCGCCGCCCGGTTCCCCGCTGTTTCATAGAAACCAAGAAGAACGCGGGCCACCAAGGCCCATGGAGGAGATCACCATGAACCGCAACCATCCGCTGCTGCGCCGCCCGCTGGGCGTGCTGGCGCTGGCCGCCGCGCTGCTGTGCGGCGCCGGCCAGGCCGGCGCGCAAGGTGCCAAGCCCGGCATTTCCGACGACGAAGTCAAGATCGGCCTGATCCTCGACATGAGCGGGCTGTACGCCGACGTGACCGGGCGCGGCAGCGCCACCGCGGCGCAGATGGCGATCGACGACTTCGGCGGCAAGGTGCTGGGCAAGAAGATCGAACTGGTGGTGACCGACCACCAGAACAAGGCCGATATCGCCGCCAGCAAGGCACGCGAATGGTTCGACACCGGCCATGTGGACGCCATCCTCGACGTGGCCGCGTCGGCGCCCGCGCTGGCCGTGCTGGAAGTGGCCAAGCAGAAGAACCGCATTGTGGTGTTCTCCGGCCCGGGCACCGAGCGCATCACCAATGACCTGTGCACGCCGGTGTCGGTGCACTATGCCTACGACACGTATTCGCTGGCCAATTCCACCGCGCGCGCGGTGGTGCAGCGCGGCGGCAAGACCTGGTTCTTCCTGACCGCCGATTACGCCTTCGGCCACACGCTGCAGGAATCCGCCACCAACGTCATCAACGAGACCGGCGGCAAGGTGCTGGGCGCCGCGCGCCACCCCATCGGCGCCAGCGACTTCGCCTCCTACCTGCTGCAGGCGCAGGCCAGCAAGGCGCAGGTGGTGGGCCTGGCCAACGCCGGCGGGGACGCGGTCAACGCCATCAAGGCGGCCAGCGAGTTCGGCCTGACCAGGGGCGGCAACCAGCGCATGGCGGGGCTGCTGCTGTACATCAACGACATCCACGCGATCGGCCTGAAGACCGCGTCCGGGCTGCTGCTGACCGAAGGCTTCTACTGGGACATGAACGATGCCACGCGCGCGTGGTCGCGCCGGTATTTCGAGAAGCTCAAGAAGATGCCGAACATGAGCCAGGCCGGCACCTATTCCTCGGTCATGCACTACCTGAAGGCCATCCAGGCCGCCGGCACCGACGAGACCGCGGCGGTGATGAAGCAGATGAAGTCCATGCCGATCAACGACTTCTTCGCCAAGAACGGCCGCATCCGCGAAGACGGCCGCATGGTGCACGACATGTACCTGTTCGAGGTCAAGACGCCGGCCGAGTCGAAGTACCCGTGGGACTACTACAAGCTGCTGGCCACGGTGCCGGGCGACCAGGCCTTCATCCCGCCGGCCAAGTCGCAGTGCCCGCTGATGAAGCGATGAGCGCCGGGCAATGAACGCGATGGACTGACCGAGACGATATGCAAAATGCAGCTTACCTGCGCGGCGCGGGCAATACGCGCTTCGGCCGCATCGAGGGCAGCACGCCGCTGACCCTGATGGCGGCCGCCACCGACGCCGCGCTGGCCGACGCCGGCCTGGCGCGCGCCGACATCGACGGCGTGCTGTGCGGCTATGCCACCACGCTGCCGCACCTGATGCTGGCCACGCGTTTCTGCGAGTACGCCTCGCTCGATCCGGCGTACGCGCACGGCGTGGCATCGGGCGGCGCCACCGGCGGCGTGATGGCCATGCTGGCGCGCGAGCTGGTGGGCGCGGGGCGCTGCCGCAACGTGCTGGTGGTGGCCGGGGAGAACCGCCTGAGCGGCCAGAGCCGCGACCAGTCGATCCAGACGCTGGCCCAGGTGGGCGAGCCCGACATGGAGGTGCCGAACGGCGCCTCGGTGCCGGCGTACTACGCGCTGCTGGCGTCGCGCTACCTGCACGAGACCGGCATGCATGCCGACGACCTGAGCGGCTTCGCGGTGCTGATGCGCGAGCATGCGGCCGGGCATCCCGATGCCCACCTGCGCGAGCCGGTGACGCTCGACGCGGCGCGCGCCGCCAAGCCCATCGCCTCGCCGCTGCGGCTGTCGGACTGCTGCCCGATCTCCGACGGCGCGGTGGCGGTGGTGGTGTCGGCCGAACCGGGAAATGGCGGCGGCAGCGGCAGGCCCGTGCGCATCACCGGCGCCGGGCAGGCGCACCGTCACCAGCACCTGTGCACGCTCGACAGCGTGCTGGCCACGGGCGCGGCGGATGCCGCGCGCCGCGCGCTCGGCGAGGCCGGCAACACCGTTGCCGATATCGACTACCTGGCGATCTACGACTCCTTCACCATCACGCTGGCGATGCTGCTCGAGGAACTCGGCGTGGCGCCGCGCGGCGCCTCGCCGCAACGGCTGGCCRCCGGCGACTTTGGCCGCGACGGCGCGCTGCCGCTCAACACGCACGGCGGGCTGCTCGCCTTCGGCCACTCGGGCGTGGCGGGTGGCCTGATGCACCTGGCCGAAGCCGGGCGGCAACTGGCCGGCAAGGCCGGCACGCGGCAGCTGCCGCGGCGCAAGCGCGCCCTGTTCCATGCGGACGGCGGCGTGCTGTCGTCGCATGTGAGCCTGGTGCTGGAGGCGCAATGATGCCGCCCCTCGCCAGCCCCCGGGTTCGCTCCCCCGGCCCCTTTCCCACGGCGTGGGAGAGGGGAGCAAACCAGCAGCAATGCACAGCGCCCCCGCGGAACCAGCCATGACCACCGACCAAGCCAGCCACACCTACCAGTCCGGCCTCGACGCCGGTATCGTGCGCTACCAGGCCTGCGATGATTGCGGCGCGTGGCAGCCGCTGCAGCGCCATGCCTGCCGTGCCTGCGGCAGCACGCGCCTGGGCTGGCGCGACGCCGGCGGCGGCGCCACCGTCCACGCCGTGACCGAAGTCGCGCGCGCGCCGACCGATGCGTTCCGCGCGCTGGCGCCCTACACGCTGGTGCTGGCCACGCTGGACGAAGGCCCGCGCGTGATGGCCCATGCCGAGCCCGGCGTGGCGATCGGCGAGCGCGTGCGCGCCGGCTTCCTGCGCCACGGCGAGCTCACGCTGCTGCGCTTCCGGCGCGAATAGCAAGACAGCGGCGACAAGCCGCAGCAGCAGGCGGCACCCGGCGCGCCGCCGCACGGCCTGCTTCACCAAAACCGAGGAGACTGACATGAACCGAACCTTGCCGCTTCGGCGGCCCGCGCTCGCCCTGCTGACGGGCGCCATCGCCGTCGCGGCAGCGCTGCTGTGCATGCCCCGCGCGCACGCACAGGACTGGCCCGCCAAGCCGCTGCGCCTGGTCGTGCCCTACCCGCCCGGCGGCCCCACCGACATCGTCGCGCGCGTGGTCGGGCAAAAGCTCGCGGAGCAGCTCAAGCAGCCGGTGGTGGTGGAGAACCGGCCAGGCGCGGGCGGCAATATCGGCGCGGAGGCGGCGGCCAAGTCGCCGCCCGACGGCTATACGCTGCTGGTGGCGACCACCGCGCACGCGATCAACATGACGCTGTTCAGCAAGCCCGGCTACAGCACCCAGAAGGACTTCGCGCCGGTGTCGCTGCTCACGCGCGGCCCGCTGGTGCTGGTGACGGCGCCGGCCACGCCGGCCAGCAACGTGACCGAGCTGATCGCGCTGGCCAAGGCCAGGCCGGATCAGGTCAGCTTTGCCAGCTCGGGCAACGGGCAATCCACGCATCTTGCCGCCGAACTGTTCAACAGCATGGCGGGCACGCACATGACCCACGTGCCGTACAAGGGCAGCGCGCCAGCGCTCACCGACGTGATGGGCGGGCAGGCCACCGTGATGTTCGACACCATGCTCTCGGCCATGCCCTTCGTGCGCGAGGGCCGGCTCAAGGCGCTGGCGATCACCGGCGCGGCGCGCTCGCCCGCCGCGCCCGACGTGCCCACCGTGGCGCAAGCCGGGCTGCCCGGCTACGAGGCCACCGCCTGGAACGCGCTGCTGGCGCCGGCCGGCACGCCGCCCGCCGTGATCGGCACGCTGAGCGCCGCGCTCAAGGCCGTGCTCGGGCAGGACGACGTGCGCGCCAGGTTCGCTACGCAGGGTTTCGCCGCGGAATGGACCGCGCCGGCCGCCACCGGTCAGTTCCTCGCGCGCGAGATCGACAAGTGGGGCAAGGTGGTCAAGGCCTCCGGCGCCACCATCGACTGACTCCCGCCCTCTCTCTCTCACACTCATCCTTTCGCCTTCACGCTGCAATTCATCATGAACCAGACCCTGCAAGCCTTGCTGGCGCCGCGCTCGATCGCGGTGATCGGCGCCTCCGACCATATCCACAAGATCGGCGGCCGGCCCATCCACTACATGCGCGAGCACGGCTACGCCGGCAAGCTCTACCCGGTCAACCCGCAGCGCGACACCATCCAGGGCCTGCCCGCCTTTGCCTCGCTCGATGCGCTGCCCGAGGTGCCGGAGCTGGCCATCATCGTGGTGAGCGGCGAGGCGGCGGTCGCGACCGTGCGCGACTGCGCGCGGCTGGGCGTGGCCGCGGCCATCGTCATCGCCTCCGGCTTCGGCGAGGCGGGCGAGGAAGGCCGCCGCCAGCAGGACGAGATGGTGCGCGTGGCAGGCGCCGCGGGGCTGCGCCTGGTGGGGCCCAACAGCCAGGGCCTCGCCAACTTCGGCACCGGCACCATCGCCAGCTTCTCCACCATGTTCATCGAAGTACCGCCGCAGGACGGGCCGGTGGCCGTGGTCAGCCAGAGCGGCGGCGTCAGTGCCATGGTCTACGGCCTGCTGCGCGGCCAGGGCATCGGCGTGCGCCACATGCACGCCACCGGCAACGAGGCCGACATCACGGTCAGCGAACTGGCGCTGGCCGTGGCGCACGACCCGGACGTGAAGCTGATCCTGCTGTACCTGGAGAGCCTGACCGACCCGGCGGTGCTGGCCGAAGCCGCGGCGGTGGCACGCCGGCGCGGCGTGCCGATGGTCGCCGTGAAGGCCGGCCGCTCCAGCGCGGGCCAGCGCGCGGCGGCGTCGCACACCGGCGCCATCGCCAACGAGGACCGCGCGGTGAGCGCCTTCCTGGCGCGCCACGGCATCTGCCGCGTCGACGATGCGCACGCGCTGGCGCGCTGCGCGCCGCTTTACCTGCGCGGCTGGCAGGCCGGCGGGCGGCGCCTGGTGGTGGTGAGCAACTCGGGCGCGAGCTGCGTGATGGCCGCCGATGCGGCAGAAACGCTCGGACTCACGCTGGCGCCGCTGGCCAGCGCCACGCAGGCGGCGCTGGCCGAACGCCTGCCCGGCTTCGCCGCCACCGCGAATCCGGTCGACGTGACCGCGGCGCTGCTGACCAACAGCGGCCTGTTCGGCGACGTGCTGCCAGTGGTGGCCGCCGACCCGGCCGCCGACTTGCTGCTGCTCGACATCCCGGTGGCCGGCATGGGCTACGAGCTGCCGCGCTTCGCGCGCGACGCCGCGGCCTTTGCCGCCAGCGCCGGCAAGCCCATCGCGGTGGCCGCATGGCAGCCGCCGGTTGCGGCGGCGTTCCGCGCCGCCGGGGTGCCCACCTATGACAGCGCGGCCGACGCACTGGCCGCCTTCGCGCAACTCGTCACGCACCAGCAGCAGTTGCGCGAGATCGCGCACGAAGACGCTCTGCCGGCAACGTACCGGCCGCGCGCAAGCGGCAAGGCCGCCGCGCCCGCGACACCCGCCACGCAAACCCTGAGCGAGGCCGCCAGCCTGGCCCGGCTGGCGGCGGCCGGCATTCCCGTGGTTGCCCACAAGCTGTGCCGCAGCGCGGACGAAGCCGTGGCGGCCTGGCGCGAACTGAAGGGCCCGGTGGCCGTCAAGGCCAGTTCGCCGCAGGTGCCGCACAAGAGCGAGCATGGCCTGGTGGCGCTCAACTGCAACGACGAGCATGCCGTCGCGCATGCCTACATCGTGCAGACCGACATCCTGCAAAGGATGGACGCCGCCTGCGAAGGCGTGGTGGTGGCGCGCATGGAACGCGGCGAGCGCGAATGCATGGTGGGCGCGCACTGGGACCCGGTGTTCGGGCCGGTGGTGCTGGTCGGCGACGGCGGCAAGTACGTCGAAGTGCTGTGCGACACCGCCGTGCTGCTGGCCCCGTGCAGCGAGGCCGCGGTGGCGCGCGCCGTGGCCGGACTGCGCATCGCACCGTTGCTGGCGGGCGTGCGCGGCGAGCCGGCCGTGGACGTGGCCGCGCTGTGCCGGATCGCGGTACGCGTGGGCCGGCTGATGCACGAGGCCGGTGGCGCAATCCGCTCGATCGATCTCAATCCGGTGATGGCGGGCGCGGACGGGGCGGTGGTGGTGGACGGATTGATGGAGGTGGCCGCGGCATAGCGCCGCGGCGGTCGGCCGCCTCAATAGACGTCGCGCCGGTAACGCCCGGCTTCGCCCAGGCGCAGCAGCGCTTCTTCGCCCAGCACCTCGGTGAGCGCCGCGTCGACGCCGCCGGCCATGCCTTGCAGGCTGCCGCACACATAGATGGCCGCGCCGTCTTCGACCCATTCGCGCAGCATGCCGGCGGCGGCGCGCACGGCGTCCTGCACATAGCGCAGCGGGCCGCCGTCGCGCGAGTAGACCAGGTCCATGCGCTGCAGCAYGCCTTCGCTTTGCCACGCCGCGAGTTCGTCGCGGTGGAAGGCGTCGTGTTGCGCGGTGCGCTCGCCGAACAGCAGCCAGTTGCGATGGTGGCCGGCGACGGCGCGTGCCTTGAGGTGGGCGCGCAGCCCGGCCAGGCCGGTGCCGTTGCCGATCAGGATCAGCGCGCGCTCGTCGGCGGGCGGATGGAAGCCGCGGTTGGTGCGGATGCGCAGCGCGATGGCGGCGCCCTGCGCCGCGTGGGCGGTCAGCCAGCCGGAGGCGAGGCCAAGGCGGCCGTCGTCGTGGCGGGTCTGGCGCACCAGCAGTTCGAGCCGGCCCTCGGCAGGCAGCGAGGCAATCGAATATTCGCGGTGCGGCAGCGGCGGCAGCGTGTCGACCAGGCGCTGCGGCGCCACGCCGGCCAGCGCGACGAGATGCGGCTCGGGCAGCATGATGCGGGTGGCCAGCGCCTGCGCCAGCGTGGTGGCGGCACCGTCGCAGCGCACGGGCGTGATGCCGTCGAGCTTGAGCTTGTCCAGCATGCGGCCGACCTCGGCCGGCGCGAGCCGCGGGCCGATCTCGGCGATGTCGCCGGCCTGCCAGGCGGGTGCGCCTGCGGGCGGCAGCAGGGCCAGGTGGAAGGCGGGCGCGCCGGGGCTGCCGGAATTGAGCAGGCGGCGCTCGGCCAGGTGCCAGTCGGTGTAGCGGGGCTTGTCCCAGTCGGCGATCTCGACCCCGCCGCCCAGCGCGCTGAGGTGGTTCTGCCAGTGGCGCAGCGCGCCGGCGTCGCCGTTGTCGACTTCCACCATGTCGAACAGTGCCTGCGCCTGCTGGCGTTGCAGCCACGCCGAGAGCGCGCGGCCGAAGGCGCAGAAGTTGGCGTAGCTGCGATCGCCAAGGGCGAGGATGCCGTAGCGCAGTTCGCGCAGGCCGCCCGTGCCGGCCGCTGCCGTGAGGCGCCGCGCGTAGCCGGAGGCGCTGTCGGGGGCATCGCCCTCGCCCGTGGTGCTGACCACGAACAGGACCTGCCGGCAATGCGCCAGGCGCCCCGCTTCGAGCTGATCGAAGGCCAGGCATTGCGCGGGCACGCCGGCGTCCTGCAGCGCCTGCGCGGTGTGCAGCGCGACCTGCTCGGCAAACCCGCTCTGGCTGGCATAGGCAACCAGCGTGGCGCCTTCGCGCGGCTGTGCCAGCTGGGCCGGGCGCGCGTGCCGGCGGCGGTGCCGCGCGATCACGGCCGCGCAAAAACCAAGGTAGGCGACCACCACGCCGGCGGCCATGCCCGCGCGGCTGGGGGCGAGCAAGCCCAGGGCGACGCCGGCCAGCCCGGCAAGCACGCCCAGCGCGGTCACGGCCTGGTGCATGCGGCTGCGCCGGGCGGCCTGGCCGGCGTGGGCGCGCGGCGGCTCGGCCGCGGGGGCGGGCAGGTCGATCGGCAGGGAGGATGCGCTCTCGGGCGTGTTCATGGCGTGTTCATGGCGTGTTCATGACAACATGGCCTCGCAGGCCGGCGACAGGCGTTCGTCGAAACCGCCGCTGTGGCGGACCAGGAAGCGGGCGGCAAGCGCATGGCGGCGCGCGAACACCATGCCGGCTTCGGGGCCGAGCACGGTCAGCGCGGTGGAGAGCGCGTCGGCCATCATGCATTGGGGATGCAGCACCGTGACCGAGGCCAGCGCGTGGCTGGCCGGGTAGCCGGTGCGCGGGTCCAGCGTGTGGGCGTAGCGGCGCCCGCCGCTGTCGAAGTAGCGCCGGTAGTCGCCCGAGGTGGCCACGGCCAGGCCATGCAGCGCGACGAGCGTGTCGGCGGCGGCGGGCGGCGTCTCCAGCGCGACCCACCACGGCATGCCGTCGGGCTTGACACCGTGGCCGCGCAGTTCGCCGCCGATCTCCACCAGGTGGCTGGCGAGGCCCTGCGCGTCCAGGTAGCGCGACACCGCGTCCACGCCAAAGCCTTTGGCGATGGCGCAAAAATCCAGGCGCACGCCGCCGGGCTGGCGCGCGCGGCGGCTTTCGGGATCGAGTTCGATGCGCTGCCATCCGCACAGGGCGCGGGCCTGCTCGATCTCGGCCAGCGGCGGCGCGACATCGCGACGCGGTGCCGGGCCGAAGCCCCACAGGTCAACCAGCGGGCCAGCGCTCGGGTCGTAGGCACCGCCGCTGTCGCGCGCCACCTGCAACGCGGCCTGCAGCACGGCAAAGCAGTCCGCCGGCAATACCTGCCAGCTGTCCGGCGCGGCGCGGTTGAAGCGGCTGAGATCGGAGCCGGCCTCCCAGTTGCTCATCTGCGCGACCACGCCGGCCAGGACCGCGCGGATGCCGGCGTCGAGCGCCGCCGCGGCGGGGCTGCCCGGCGGCGCGGCCCAGGCCACCGACCAGGTGGTGCCCATGGTCTCGCCCTGCAGCCGGCACACGCGCGCGGCCGCATCGGGCGCGGGCGGCGCCGCGCCGAGCGAGAGAGGAATAAGGACGCGCTGCATGCGGGCCAAGCGGGAGGAGTTGGAAAAAGCTGGAATAGGTCAGAAACGACGACAAGAGGCTGAAGAAAATGACGCCAGCCTGGAGACGCGATCCGCAAAGACAAAAAGCCCGCTGGGGGCTCATGGCTTGCGCGGGCCGCCGGACTTGCGCCGGGGGCGGCCCGCCCGCGCTTGAAGCGCGCGGGAAGCGCGCTTACTGCGGCAGCACTTCCACCGTCGCGGCATAGCTCGCGCGGCGGACCTTGGCTTCCTTGGTGGCGACCTTGTCGTCGCGCACCTCGGCCTCCATCCAGTACATGCCCGGCGCCGGCCACTTGACGCTGAACTTGCCGTCGGCGTCGGTGGTCAGCGACATCTCCTGCAGCTGGTCGCGGTAGCGGATGCCGCCCGGCACCACGGCCACCTTCACATTGCCGGCGGGCTTGCCGTCGAGCAACAGGCGGAAGCTGGCGGCGTCGCCGGCGACCAGGTCGTTCGGGTGCGTGACCGGAGCCAGCTCAAGGCCGCGGCCCGTGGTCTGCAGCACCCTGGCGCTCGGCTTGCCGGCCGTGACGAAGGCTTCCAGGCGGCTGTCGGCCTGGGTCACCTGCAGGTCCTGCGCGCCGGCCGGCACTTCCTTGGCGAAGGCCTCGGGCGAACCGCGCCAGCGCTTGGTCTGGCCGTTTTCCTTGTAGCTGGCGAACAGGCCGTGGCTGACCATCGCCACCTTGTAGGTGCCGGGCTGGGTCAGGTGTACGTCGAAGGTGCTGCGGTAGCGGCCGGTGCTGGCGTTCTCGACCTTGGCGGCGGCGCCGTCGGGCGCGGTCACGGCCAGGTTGTCCAGGCGCAGCGGCACGTGCTCGAAGTAGAACAGGTCGTTGGACACGGCGGCGTCCACGGTCACCCACGGGTCGCTGCCCGAGAGCACGGTGGCCGACGGCAGCAGCCACTGGCGGTGGGCATGGGCGGCCAGCGGCATCAGCGCGGCCAGGGCCAGCGCGGCGGCGCGGACGGACAGTTTGGTGGCGATCGTCTTCATCGTCATGCTCCTAAGGGAAGCGGGCAAGGAATCGGGTTCCGGCTGCACAAGCCGGGCTGTGGAAGGGAAAGGCTGGCGACGAAACGGCAGCATGCCGCTCAGGGCTTGAGGTCGACCGAGACCGTGCCCAGTTCGTGCTCGCCCCTGGCCCTGGCCGAAGCGGCCGCCTTGGGAGGCCATGCAAACGGCACGCGCAGCAGTTCGCGGCCGCCGACCTCGCGCGCGGCTTCCACCACCAGCTGGTAGTCGCCGGCGGGCAGCTTGCCCAGCGGCGTCTTGCCGTCGCTGAAAGTGAGCGTCTGCTCGCCGGCGGCGCGCGTGGCGCCGGAGATGCCGTCGGCCGGCATCTGCATGTCGCGCCCGGCCTTGCGCCACCACTGGCGCATGTCCTTGAGCCACTTGGTGCCTTCGCCATCCTTGTGCTTGACGTCATACCAGACCGCCAGCGTGGCGGCCGGGCTCTGGTCGGCGCGCTCGATCCACATCGAGACATAGGGCCGGTGGTATTCCGCGACGTTCAGGCGCGGGATCTCGACCTTGACGTTCATTTCGGCCGCCACGGCCGGGCTGGCGAACGGTACCGCGGCCATGCCGGTGAGAGTGACGGTGAGCAATCGACGCATAGCGAAACCTCGTTTTTAGCAGCTGAAGGTGAAACGGTTGAACGGCGAAGCGCGCGCTCAGTGAATGAACAGCAGGGCCAGCAGCAGCGGCGCCACCAGCCCCAGGCCGACCAGCGGCCATGTCGCCATGCGCCCGCCCGCATGCAGCTTGAGCAGGAACAGCCCCGTGACGCTGAAGATCAGGCAGGCCGCGGCGAAGACATCGAGGAACAGGCTCCACGCGCGGCCGGTATTGCGGCCCTTGTGGAGGTCGTTCAGGTAGGAAATCCAGCCGCGGCTGGTCTTCTCGTACTGCACTTCGCCGGTATCCAGCGCCAGGCTTACCCAGGCATCGCCCCCCGGGCGCGGCAGCGAAACATAGATCTCCTCGCCCGACCACTCGGCCTCGCGCCCGGCGGCGTCGATATCCAGCGTGCGTGCCAGCCACTCGGCCAGCACGGGGGGCACCGGGCCCTTGTCGCCGTGCTTGAGCTGGCGCAGCGAACCGGTCAGCGCGGCGGGCGCGCTTTCCGTGCGGGTGACCACTTGCGGCCTGGCCTCGATCTGGCCGGCGTGGTTGAGCGTAAATCCGGTCACGGCAAACAGCAGCATGCCAATCAGGCAAAGCGCCGAGCTGATCCAGTGCCACTGATGCAGGTGCTTGAGCCAGAAGGCGCGGCGCTGCTGGCCGGCTCCCAGCGAGATTTCGGTCATATCGGTTTTCCGGCGCGCGGCAAGCGGTGCGAGGCCATGGATGGCGCCTGGCTGGCCGGCCTGCCCGATGCGCGCTGATGCTACGGCGCCCCGCGAGGTGACGCTTCAGGCAAATAAGGCGAAAGGATAATGGTTCTCATTTGAAACCGCAATGCCTCGCCCGGGGGGCGAAGATTACGCGGAATTACATGGCCTGGCGGGCCGCGCCAGCCCCGCGAATCCGTTTGTGCAGTAGTACACACTTACGCTGTCTACGGCTGCAACCCTTGCTGCACTTGAGGAAACTCCCTACTCCGCTACCGTCAAGTTTGGCTTTGTCGCGGCCGTTATCGCGTCAGCAATGAAATGAATCGCGATACCTAAAAGAAGGGGGAGAGAATGCTGGAGCGCCTGAGCCTGAGGAAGAAATTACTGTTGCCGTTGCTGCTGAGCTGGGTCTGCCTGCTGGGCCTGACGCTGTGGGATGCCTGGCAGATGCGCGAACTGCGCCTGGACGAGCGCAAGCTGGACCTGGCGCATGTGACCGATACCGCGCTATCGATGGTGAAGGAATATGAGGCGCTGGGCCGCAGCGGCAAGCTGCCGATGGACGAAGCCCGGCAGCAGGCGCTGGACCGCGTGCGCGCCATGCGCTTCGGCGAAGACGGCTATTTCACCCTGATGCGTTCCGACGCCGTGGTGGTGATGCACCCGTTCAAGGCGGAGATGAACGGCAAGGACATGAGTGACATGAAGGATCCCAACGGGACCTTCCTGTTCCGCGAGATCGCCGAGATCGGCAAGGGCGCGGGCCACGGATTCGTGCATTACCTGTGGGCCAAGCCGGGCTCCGAGGCGCCGCAGCCCAAGCTGAGCTACGTGGCCAACTTCAAGCCCTGGGACTGGAACTTCATCGCCGGGGTCTACCTGGACGATATCGACGCCGCCTTCCGCCAGTCCCTGCTGAAGTCACTGGCCTTGCTGCTGGGTATCGGCACGCTGATGACGGTGGTGGTGATGCGCATCGCCGGCGGCCTGCACAAACAGCTGGGCGGTGAGCCGGCGCTGACTTCGCAGATTGCCGCGCGGATTGCCGAAGGCGACCTGGCCAGCGAGGTGCGCCTCGCGCAGAACGACCGCCACAGCGTGCTGTTCGCCATGCAGCAGATGCAGAACCGGCTGACCGGCGCCATCGGCAGCATCCGCGGCTCGGCCGATTCGATCGCCAACGCCGCGCGCGAGATCGCCGCCGGCAACTCGGACCTGTCGCGCCGCAGCGAGGAACAGGCGGCTTCGCTGGAGCAGACCGCGGCCAGCATGGAGCAGCTCACCGGCACGGTACGCCAGAGCGCCGACAACGCGCGCCAGGCCAGCCGGCTGGCCGAAGGCGCCTCGGAGATCGCGGTGCGCGGCGGCGAGATCGTCGGCAAGGTGGTCAACACCATGGGTGAGATCAAGGCGGCCTCGGGCAAGGTGGTGGACATTATCGGTGTGATCGAAGGCATTGCCTTCCAGACCAACATCCTGGCGCTCAATGCCGCCGTGGAAGCGGCGCGTGCCGGCGACCAGGGCCGCGGCTTCGCGGTGGTGGCCGGCGAGGTGCGCAGCCTGGCTCAGCGCAGCGCCACCGCGGCCAAGGAGATCAAGAGCCTGATCGGCAACTCCGCGCAGCGCGTGGACGACGGCGCGGCGCTGGTGGAAACCGCGGGCCAGGCCATGGACGAGATCGTGCAGGCCGTCAAGCGCGTGACCGACCTGATGGGCGAGATGCGCGCCGCCACCGAAGAGCAGACCGGCGGCATCGAGCAGGTCAACCAGGCCGTCACGCAGATGGACCAGATGGCGCAGCAGAACGCCGCGCTGGTGGAACAGGCCGCCGCGGCCGCGGCCTCGCTGGAAGACCAGGCCGACGCCCTGCACAAGGCGGTCGGCACGTTCCGGCTGGCGGGCGCCTGAGCGCAGCCCGCGCAGTGACAGTGCAATGAAAGAGCAATGAGGGGTCAGTAGAAGGGGGCGCCGGAAAGCCGGCGCCATGTGTTGTGCGTGATACGCACTTTTCGTGCGCCGGGGACTTTCCCGCTGCCCGGCGCACGATTTTCTTCCCGCCCAGCCTGCCCTAGGCCGATTCGCCCGGCGCTCGGGCACCGCTCGCCATGAGCTGCTGGGCGAGCAGGTTCGCATGCGGTGTCAGTGCGGAGAAATCGCGCGCGCACAGGTGCAACTGCCTCGACGTCCACGGCTCCGACAACGCAACCAGCGCCAGCCCGGGCCGGCGCAGTTCCGCCGCGAAGGCTTCGGACAGGATGGCGATGCCGACGCCCGCCTCCACCATCTCCCCGACACTGGCCACGCTTCTGAGCCGGACCCGGTATCCGATCTGGCGCCCGAGACGGGTCGCGCGTTCGCCCAGGTGGCTTTCCAGCGCGGCATCCGCCAGGCCGACAAAGGGTTCGCCGATGATGTCCGCGAAGGCCACCCGCGGCTGGCCGCTGATGCGGTGCGCGCTGCCCGCCACCACGACAAGCTGGTCGCTTGCCAGCAAGCGGGTCTGCAGCGCCGCCAGGTCGGCAATGTCGGCGACGATGCCCAGCTCGGCGCGCCCCTCCGCAATGGCGCGGACGATCTCGGCGCTCGGCTGCTCGTCAAGGTCGACCGACAGGTCCGGGTGAGCCACCAGGAAGCGGCGCAGCTCGCGCGGCAGGAACGCGGCCAGTGCCGCCGTGTTCGAAAGCAGCCTGATGCGGCCCTTGAGGCCGGTGGCGTAGGTCCGCAACTCGCCGCGCATCTGTTCCACCTGCCCCAGGATCAGACGCGCGTGCCGCACCAGCGCGTCGCCGGCCGCGGTCGTATGCACGCCGCGCCGGGTGCGCTCCAGCAGGGGCGCGCCCAGTGCGGCCTCCATGCCGGACACGCGTTCGCTTGCGGAAGCCAGCGCCAGGTTCACGGCCTGCGCGCCCGCCGTGAGGCTGCCCTGTTCGACCACGCTCAGGAACAGGCGCATATCGGTGAGATCGAAGCGCATGGGGTCGGTCCTCGCTTAGCTGCTTTCGGTTTCTCCGAAGACTAGCACTGGAATTGCCAGATTGCCCATGCCAGCTCGCGCACCTACCATGGCTGGCATGAACGATACTCTGCTGCTCTCCCTGGCCGGCTTGACTGCAGGCGCCATGAACGCACTCGCCGGGGGCGGCTCGTTCGTCAGCCTGCCAGCCATGATTGCCACCGGCGTGCCATCGGTTCAAGCGAATGCTTCGAGCACGGTTGCCTTGTTTCCGGGCGGAATCGCGAGTGCGTGGGCCTACCGCAGCGACCTCGGGCCGGTCGGTGCCGTGTCGCTGCGGCCATTGCTGCTGTCGACGGTCATCGGGGGCGTGGTCGGTGCGGTACTGCTCTTGTGGACGCCGGCAAAGACCTTCGACGTCGTGCTGCCCTGGCTGCTGCTGGTGGCCAGCCTGGCGCTGTCGTTCGGGCGCCGGGCCGGGGAATGGCTGCGGAGCCGCTACCACATCCGGCCTGCGGCCGTTCTCGCCGTCCAGTTCGGGCTGGGGGTCTACGGCGGCTACTTCGGCGGCGCGGTAGGCATCATGATGATGGCCGTGTGGGGCCTGCTCGACAGCCGCGACCTCAAGAGCCTGAATGCCCCGCGCACCCTGCTCGTCACCGCCGCCAACACCATGGCGGTCTTCATCTTCATGGCCGCGCGCGCGGTGCATTGGCCGAACACGATCGTGATGCTGCTGGCGGCAACCGTCGGCGGCTACGCGGGCGCGCAGATCGGCCGCCGCACGCCTGCAAACGTGGTGCGCGCCGTGACCCTGACGCTGACGGCCTGCATCACCCTGGCGTTCTTCGTCCGTGCCTATATGCCTGTACGGCCCTGGTAGACCCGTGGTCCGCCGATCCAGGTGGCCGTGGCAGGCCCGAACCGCCTCGCCGTGCATGTTGCACTTGCGCGAGTTTCAGGGAAACCGGGAGACTTCGATGATTGCCGCACTCATGGAAACCATTGGCGCGCTTGCCATGCTCGCCAGCATCTCTGCCAGGATCGCCCTCCTCCTGCCTCGCGGAAAGCCGGCCGGGCGCGACGCCCGGCCGGCGACTCGCCGCCGCTAGCCCCGATCCGACTCCATCGGCATACGGGCGCCAGGTCGTGACACCCGTCCGCCCGTCATCATCCGCCCATCCCGCGAACGCCCCTCGACCCCCTCGAAAAAAGCTGCAAATTCCCCTTGTAATGAGATTAATTCCCATTTACTATGGCATCACTGTCTGACGCGAGGCAAGCAAGACCAGCCCGGCGAGGACAACGGAACAAAGTAGCAGAGCAAGTAGCAGAGCAAAGTAGCGCAATACAGGAAGGCCGGCGGCAAGCCCGCGGCAAACAGGATTTTCGATGTCGCGCATGGCGCGGCATCCATCACCGTCTTTTGTGGGGACCGCTCCGTACCGCGGAGCGTTTGGCAGTAGCCAGTCACCGGAAGATCGGGAAAGCAACCAGACCCCGCTTTCCCGATCAGCTCTTCGGCTGACAAGCCAAGCCATCTTTTTATTCCGCAAGCCGTGGCAACACGTCTTGCAGCCAGCGGGCGGCCTTCCTTGCAGGATGCCGCCCGCTGCATTCCTGCGGTCTGGATGGCGTACGTTGGCGCGCAGCGCGCGGCGGCGCGGCCGGCCGGAGCACGTCATTTCCGATTGATGCGTCCCCGCCCGGGCGCAAAGCCGCAGCATGTTGATGCCTCCCGACAGTACCGAACCCATTGACCTGAAGCGCGCCGGCCTCAAGGCGACCTCGCCGCGTGTTCGCGTGCTGGAAGTCTTCCGCGCCAGCGAACGCCGCCACCGCAGCGCCGAGGATGTCTATCGCATCCTGCTGGCACAGGACGTCGACGCCGGCTTGTCCACCATCTATCGCGTGCTCAACCAGCTGGTGCAAGCCAATATCCTGCTGCGCCACAGCTTCGAGTCCGATCACGCGGTCTTCGAGCTCAACGAAGGCGGCCACCACGATCACCTGATCTGCGTGGCCTGCGGTCACGTGGAGGAATTCCGCGACGAAGCCATCGAAGCCCGCCAGCGCGAGGTGGCCACCGCCAATGCGTTCGTACTGCGCGAACACATGCTGGTGCTGTACGGCCTGTGCCCGAAATGCCGGGCCGACAAGTCCATCAACTGACACGGCCCGCGGTTCCCTTCCCCTGCCCCGGAACCTCGGCCCCGCCCGGCCTCCGACCCATGCGGCCGCCGGGCAGCTACCGGAGTCCGCCATGGATCGCCAGATCAAACCCCTGCCTGAACTCAAGCGCTTGCTGAGCCATTGGCTGCGCGAGCAACCCGGCTGCCAGGATTGCCAGCTGCGCGCGGTGTGCATCCACCGGCCTGACCATACCGGCTGCAACTGGAGTGCGGAGGTGGATTTCCCCGACCGCAGCGAGGAAGACGCCGTGCGGAGCCTGCCGCTGGCCCGGCGGGTGGTGGTGCGGGTGCGCGAACGCTTCAATGTCGAGGGACTGAACGGCGGCGGCGCACTGGCCCCGGCATCCTAGGCCGGCGGCTGGCGGGCGCGTCCTCCGTCGCCCCCCACCCCTGCCCCTCGCTCTCACATCCGGCTAGAATCCCCCCCTGCTGCCGCGCGCACGACGCGGCCCACATCAAGTTCAAGCCGGATTGTCCATGCCCACCACCTCTGCGCCCCGCCGCGCGCTACTGGCACTCGCCATCACCATCAGCGCCTCGGCCGGCTGGGCAGCAGACAGCGACCCGGCAGGCGCGGCAGGCACGGCAACCGCGACGCCGCCCGCCAGCAAGTGGAAGATCTCGGCCGGCCCCGGCGTCTACGTAGCACCGGATTTCCCCGGCGCGCGCACCTCGCTGGTCTACCCGATCATCTACCAGGACATCGACTACGGCGGCCGCTTCTTCTCGCGCGGCTTCGACCTGCTCGGCGTGTATGCGCTCAACAACGATATCTGGCAGATCGGCGCCGACTTCCAGTTCGACCCGACCTGGCGGCGCAGCAAGGACGATCACCGCCTCAATGGCCTGGGCGACGTCAACATGACCATGCGGGCGCGGGCATTCGCGCAGGCACAGGTCTCGTTCATCACTTTCTCGGCGGACGTGGCGCAGGACATCGCCGGCCAGGGGCAGGGCTTGATCGCCAACGGCGACGTGCTGTTCAGCCTGCCAGCCGGCAAGTGGCTCTTCACGCTGGGCCCGGGCGTGACCTGGACCAATAGCAAGTACATGCAGACCTTCTTCGGCGTGACGGCGGACCAGAGCGCGCGGTCGGGCCTGCCGACGCATGCGGTGGGAGCCGGGCTGAGGGAATGGCACGCCAACGGCATCGTCAGCTATGAGATCTCGCGCAACTGGTCGGCGCTGGGCTTGCTCACCTTCGCGCGGCTGGAGGGGGATGCGGCCAGCAGCCCGGTCACCCAGCGGCGCCAGCAATGGACCGCCATGACCGCGGTGACCTACCGGTTCCGCTGAATCGGCATCGCGCCGCTCAGGGTCGTCCGGACCCTGGTACGGCCGCCGCCACGGGCGCAGCCGAGGCCGGCCTCAGCACCAGCCAGACCGCCAGGCCGATCAGCGCGCCGCCGACGGCGTGCGCCCACGACAATTTCTCGCCCAGGAACAGCGCGCCCCACACGATGCCGAACGGCGGGATCAGGAAGGTCACGGTCAGCGAGCGCACCGGGCCCAGGTCCGCGATCAGGCGGTAATAGAGGATGTAGGCGATGGCAGTGCACAGCATCCCTACGCCCAGCATCGCCAGCCACACCCCCGCCCCGGCGGCCGGAAGCGTATTCTCGCGCCACAGCGCGACACCGCAGAACGGCAGCAGGAACAGCGTGGCGCCCACCATGCTGCCGGTGGCCACCAGGCGGCTGTCGAGCCCGCCCTGCGCCGTGATCCAGCGCCGCGCCAGGAAGCCGGCCAGCCCATAGCAGGCCGTGGCCACCAGGCAGGCGCCCGCGCCCAGCAGCACCTGTGGCGTGAAGGCCACGGGGCCGGTACGGGTCAGCACCCCCACCCCCGCCACGCCAAGCACCACCCCGCCTGCCTTGGCCAGCGTCAGGCGCTCGCCGAAGCACAGCGCGCCGATCAGGACGCCCATCAGCGGCGTCATCGCATTGAACACGGCGGAATAGCCGGCCGGCAGCCACAACGCCGCAAACGCGTACATGACAAACGGAATGCCCGAGTTGATCACGCCCAGTGCCATCGCCGCGCGCCACTTGCCGCGCATATCCCAGCGCACGCGCATCAGGGCAAGATAGGCCACCAGTGTCAGCCCGCCGACCAGCACGCGCAGGAAGGCAGCCGTGAAGGGGCCGAGCACCGGTGCGCCGATGCGCAGGAACAGGAAACTGGCGCCCCAGATGGCGGCCAGGCTTAGCAGGCGAAACAGGTCGGCGGGTCTCATGGCTTCGGGGCTGACGGGAGATGGCCGGATTAGACGCGCGGCCGGGGTGGGATGCAAGCTGCTTTCGGACATCTGCCTGCGCGGAAATGCCCGTAAAAGATGCGTTTTCGCCTCATCCGTGTCACTTCGCCGCGGACTGCCCGGCAGCCGCCCCACAAAAGAGGGGTGACTCAAATGGGACGTGACAAGCCGTATTAAGTTATTTTAAAATCTGGTCTGCGCCAGAGTTAATTGACCCCTCCGACGCATTCCCGACAAGCCGCCACATACGTGGCGGCTTCTTTTTTTTGCGGCGCGTGATCCACAACTATAAATCAACGTCAACCGCAATGGGAGATCCCGCGTTTGCAGCGACATGAAACGACAGTTCCTTGGCTTGCTCGCCCGCATCTACGTCCTCCAGTTTGCCGTCGAAGTACCGGCCACCGTGGCCATGCTCGCCGAAATGCTGATGGAGTACGGCTTCCAGGTGGATATTGGTTCCGTGCGGCCGCTGCTGCGCGCGCTGCAGATGGAAGGGTACATCGAAAGCGTCCTGCGCGACGGCATCGGACGTGTCTACCTGATCACTGAACGCGGGCGCGAAGAACTGCGCAGCAGCCGCGCCCATGTGGACGAACTGTACCGCCGCCTGCACGCGCGCCCGGACCCCTCGGAAGTCGCCAACGGCTGAGGCTGGCGAGATGGTGGCGCCTCCTGCCTGGCGCCAGCAGGGATCCACGGGCCGCCGCGCACCCGCTGTGCACCCGCTGCGTACCCGTTTCTGCGTGGCCAAGATCGGCTCCCCGACATGACAAAGACCCGGACAAGGCAGCGCAGATCGCACCGCCGTTCCCGGGCCGTGGTCTTCCATGCGTGACCGGCCTGCGGCTCGCGCCGGCTGCAGGCATCCCCTGCTGCCTCACTTCTTCTCGGCCTTGCCTTCGTAGCGCTTGCCCCACTCGGCGAGGCACCGTCACGTTGCCGAAGCGTTGTCATTGGACGTGGGGATGAAGACGACGAATTCGCTCTACCGCGGTCATCGATTCGCTGCAGCGGTCATCAGTCAGGCGGTCCGCTAGTAATTCCGCTTCCACCTGAGCCTGCGCGATTATCGAGGAGCGGTTATTCGCTATGCCAAACTGACAACGCCGAACCGCTTGCCTACCTGTTCGACCGCGAGGAACGCGCGGCCCGGCCCGGACCCACCTGCCTGCATGAATGAACACCCCTTGGTGCCATGATGACAACTGGCAGCTTAGGGACGGTGCGTGCCATGCAGATGGCAGTCGGGCAAAGAATGCCGATGCAGGTATCGGCGGATTTTGGACCGGCCCGCGCGGGCGGCCCCCGGGCTTACTGGTTGGACGCCACCCGCTGCGCGCGCGCCGGCATGGCCGCCCCGCCCCCGGCCGCGCAGATCTCCATCAGCCCGCTGAGCGGCACGGCCTGGCAGAACAGGTAGCCCTGCACGGCGTCGCAGCCATGCTCGCGCAGGAAGGCGAACTGCGCCTGCGACTCCACCCCTTCGGCCACCACCTGCAGATGAAGCTGGTGGCCAAGCGTGATGATGGCGGCGGCCACGGCCTGGTGATGTTCGTCGTGCGCCACGTCGTCGACGAAGGACTTGTCGATCTTGAGCTTGTCGATCGGCAGCCGCGTCAGGTAGCTCAGGCCCGAATAGCCGGTGCCGAAATCGTCGATCGACAAGCCCACGCCAAGCGCGCGCACGCGCTCGAAGGTATCGATGGTCTTGCTGCCGCCTTCGATCAGGATGCCCTCGGTGACCTCGATGGTCAGTGCGCGCGCGGGCAGCCCGGCCGCCTCCAGGCACTGCGTGACCATGGCGGGGAAGCCGGCCTGGCGCAGCTGCAACGGCGAGATATTGACCGCCACCTCCAGCTCCAGCCCCAGCTGGCTGCGCAGTTGCTGGATCTCGCGGCAGGCGGTAGCCAGGATCCACTCGCCCAGCGGCATGATCAGCCCGCTCTGCTCGGCGATGGGGATGAACTCGGCCGGCGGGATCACGCCGCGCTCGGGCGTCGCCCAGTGGATCAGCGCTTCCACGCCGGCAATGCGCAGCGTCGCGGCGTCGACGATGGGCTGGTAACGCAGCCTGAACGCCTGCGTGGCCAGCGCGCGCCGCAGCAGGCCTTCGATGGTGAATCGCGCCATCGAGGCCTCCGCCATCTCGCTGGAGAAGCGGCTGAGCTGCGCGCCACCCCGGCGCTTGGCCGCGTACATGGCGGCGTCGGCATTCTTGAGCAGGTCGGCCAGGTTGTCGCCGTCGTCCGGGCACAGCACCATGCCGATCGACGGCGTCACGCGCAGGCGCTGGCTGCCCAGCTGCAGTTCTTCCGACAGGCGCGCCAGGATCTTGGCGGCAACCAGTTCGGCCTCGCTGTCCTGGGCTACGGCATCGAGCACCACCACGAACTCGTCGCCGCCCATGCGCGCGACCAGGTCGGCGTGGCGCACGGCGGCCTTCAGGCGGTCGGCCACGATGCGCAGCACTTCGTCACCGATATGGTGGCCCAGCGACTCGTTGATGCGCTTGAACTGGTCCAGGTCCAGCAGCAGCAGCGCGATGCGTTCGCCCTTGCGCAGCGCGCGCTGCAGCACGAGTTCCGTGCGCGCATGCAACTGGGCGCGGTTGGGCAGGCCGGTGAGCGCGTCGTGGTGCGCCAGGTGGCGGATGTACTCGTCGGCGCGCTTGCGCTCGGTGAGATCGTGCGCGATGGCGAGGTAGCCGCCGCCATCGATCGCCGCGGCTGCCTGCACCGTGCCCTGCCCCGCATCGTGCGCCGGCGTGCCGGGCAGCGCCGTGAGCGTCAGTTGCACCGGCAGGCGCGAGCCGCCCTTGCGCACATAGGTCCATTCCTGCTCGTCGGCGAGCCCCAGGCGCGCCTTGCCGATCACGGCAGGCAGGCCGGCGGCGACCGGCTCGCCCAGTTCGCTGCTGAGCGTGGCCGCGCGTGCCGTGACTTCCCCTGCGTCGAGAAAATCGAGATAGCGCATGCGCCCGGCCACTTCGCTGGCCTGGTACCACAGCATGCGCTGGCCGGCGCGGTTGAGGCCGGTCACGAGCCCGTCGCGGTCGAAGGTGATCACGCACAGCGCGGTATGGTCGAGCACGCGCGCGCTGCGCTCGGCCTGTTCGGCAGCCGCCAGTTCGGCGCGGCGCACCGCGCTCAGGTCGGTCACGATCCACAATACGCGGCCGGCCCCTGCGGCAGGCACCGGCGTGGCTGTCACGCGCACCGGAAACACCGTGCCGTCGGCCTTGCGCGCGGGGGTATCGATGCGGCCTGCGAGCGCGCCCCCGGCCAGCGTGACGGCCTCCGGCAGCAGGGTGGCGATGGCAACGCCCGCGAACTGGTCGCGCGCCTTGCCGAACATGGCCGTGGCAGCGGCGCTGGCAGTCTGCACGCTGCCCTGGTCGTCGCACACGAAAAAGGCGTCGGTGGCGCCGGCCAGGCCGGCGCGCTGCAGTGCGCCGTCGGCCTGGCGCGCCTGGCGCGCCCGCACCGCCAGCTGCCACGCGCGGCGTTGCTGGCGAGCCAGCGCCAGCACCAGCCAGGCCAGCAGTAGCGAGGCCAGCAAGCCGCCTGCCAGCACCAGCAGCGCGCGGCGCGGCCGGTGCGCGGCCTCGAAGGCGGGCATGGTGGCGCCGCGCAGGATCCACACGCGCCCGCCGAACGTCAATTCGCGTTCGGCCTCGATCATCGGTGCCGGCGGGCGCAGGTCGCCCGCCGCCGGTTCGGCATCGCCGGCCAGGAACGTGGCAGGCGCGGCATCGCGCCCGTCGAAAAGCATCAGCGAAAGCGATCCGGCCGCGGGCAGGCTGACGCCGCGCAGCAGATCGTCCAGCCGCAGCGCGGCATACACGTAGCCGGTCACCGCCTGGCGGCGCTGCGCCGTCGTATTGAGCGGCAGGCCGTTGCCATACACCGGCATATAGATCGCTGCGGCGCGCTGCGGCGCCTGTGCCTCGCTCTCGCGCACCGTTTGCAGGCCGGCGGTGAGGCGCGCCTCGCCGCTGTCGCGGGCGGCTTCGGCCGCGGCGCGGCGCGCGGGATCGCTCAGGATGTCAAAGCCGAGTCCGCGCGTGAGGCGACCCGAAAGCGGCTCGACAAAGACGATGGGCGCATATTCGTCGCGCGCGCCGCGCGGGTAGACCTCGAACACGGGCACGCCTTCGCGGCGCATGGTCTCGCCCAGTCGCTCCAGGTCGCGCGCCGCGGTCAGGCGTGCATAGCCGATCGAGTGGGTACCGGGCGGCAGGTCGTCGACCTGCGTGGTGTACAGGTAGTTGCGCCACTGCGCCCGTGTGATGGCGGGATCCGCGGCGAACAGCCCCGTGGCGCCGCGCAGCAGCTGCTCGTTCTCCTGCAGCCGGCGCTGCAAGGCGCTGAAGACCGGCGTGTAGTACCCGTCGAAGTCGTCGCGCGCCACTTCCCGCTCGAGCGCGCGCATGCCGTACCACGCGCGGCCCGTGACCAGCGCGCCGGCAGCGGCAACCAGCAGGGATAGCAGGACAGGCGAGAGTGAGGGCAGTTTCATGTATGGAGTTGGCGCGATTGTCAGCCCTCAATCAACCCTCAAGGCTTCGCCCTGCCGCCGCCGGGCCACGAGGCACTATACCTTGGCGGCCATGGCTCGCCCAGCCCTGGCGCACCGGCGCAACGTGCGATGCCACACGCACATGCCGCGGCCCCGGAACGGGTATGCCGGGCTCGCGCATGGCTGGCGCTTGTGGTAGGGTTGCCGGGCCCGCAACCCCGCCGAAGCCGGACGTCCCGGTAGCCATGCGGGCAGGCCGGCCAGCAGGCACGCGCCATTTCCCGACTTTGCCGGCCAGCATGCCATTCGTTTCGCTTTCCCTGAAGGCGCGCCTCGCGCTGATCAGCACGGCGCTCGCCGCCGTGCTCGGTACCGGCATCGTGCTGGCTTCGCTCTATTACGCGCACGACGACCTGCGCGCCGCGCTGCAGGACCAGCAGGACTCCATCGTCAAGCTCGCCGCCAACCAGCTCGACACCGCCATGGAAGACCGCATCACGCTGCTGTCCCACCTGGCACCGCAGCTGGTCGGCAAGCTGACGCTTCCCCGGCCCGAACTGCGCCGCTTGCTCGAGAGCCGCATCCCGGTCCCGGCCACCTTCAATGCCTTCATGGTCGCCGACGCCCAGGGCAATATGCTGACCCAGGAGGGCGTGCCGGTGAGCATTGCCGACCGGGACTACTTCCGCCAGGCCGCGCGCACGCTGGAGCCTGTGATCACGCCACCGATCCGCGCCCGCACCAATGGCGCGACCGGCGTGCTGGTGGCGGTGCCGGTCATCTCCCCGCAGGGCGAATTCCAGGGCCTGCTGGGCGGCTGGCTGGATCTGTCCAGCGCCAACTTCCTGGTCGAGATCACGCACAACCGGCTCGGCACCACAGGGTTTTACTGCCTGGTCTCGGCCGGGCGCACGCCGGTCTATGTCCGTCACCCGGATTCTTCCAGGGCGATGCAGCCGGCGCGCGCGCTGGGCGACACCTGCGGCGTGGACGACCGCAGCGGACGGGCCGAATTCCTCGCGCCCGAGCGGCCGCTGATCTCGCGCTACCTGCTGGAAAGCACCGGCTGGGAGCTGGTGGCGGTGCTGCCCGCGCGCGAGGCCTTCGCCCCGCTGCATGCCATGCAGGGGCGCTTCCTGGGGCTGGCGCTGCTGGCGCTGGCGGTGGTGGCGCTGATGATCTGGCTGACCCTGCGCCATCTGCTGGCCCCGCTCACGCGCCTGCACCAGGTGGTGCGCGAGAGCGCGCACGACCTCGCCGCCTACGAGCGGCTGCCGGCCCAGCAGCACGACGAGATCGGCGACCTGGCGCGCGCCTTCGCGCAACTCATGCGCGACGTGCGCCAGCGGCGCGAACAGCTCGACCTCAGCGAGCGCCAGCTGCGCGCGGTCACCGACACCCTGCCCGCGCTGCTGGGCTTCGTCGATACCGAGGAGCGCTACGTCTTCAACAACCTGGCCTACGAGCGGACCTTCGGCATCCCCGTCAGCGAGCTGCGCGGCATGACCGTGCGCGAGCTGATCGGCGAGGCCCGCTACGCGCGCTCGCGGCCGTTCCTGCAGAAGGCCCTGGCGGGCACCGCGGTGACCTTCGAGGTCGAGGACAGCGATCCCGAATACCGCTGCATGGAGACCAACCTGCGCCCGGAATGGAATGCCGACGGCAGCAAGGTCATCGGCGTGCACGTGCATGTGCAGGACGTGACCCAGCGCAAGCTGGAAACCATGCGGCTGTCGCGCATCTCGCGCCTGGACCACCTGACCCAGCTGCTCAACCGCAGCGCGTTCGAATCGCTGCTGCAGGCGGCCATGGCGCGCAGCCGCGAGGACGGCCGGCTGATTGCGCTGCTCTACCTGGACATGGACCGCTTCAAGGCCGTCAACGACTTCCACGGCCATATCACCGGTGACCTGCTGCTGCAGGCCTTCGGGCGGCGCCTGCAGCGCTGCGTGCGCGAGCGCGACGCGGTGGCCCGGCTGGGCGGCGACGAGTTCGCCGTGGTGCTGGAGGATATCGGCGGCGCGGCCAATGCGCGGCGCATCGCCCAGGCCATCGTGCATTCGGTCAGCCGGCGCTTTTTCATCGACGGCGTGTTTGCCGATGTGGACGTGAGCATTGGCGTGGCGCTCTACCAGGGCGCCGAGATGCCCGACCAGGAACTGATGCGCCAGGCCGACACCCTGCTTTACCGCGCCAAGGCCGCGGGCCGCGGCCGCTTCGAGATGGGCCCGCCCGAACTGCTGGAACACGACGGCGGCGCCGCGTCCTGAGCCGGCACGGCGCGGGACCGCCTGCCTACTTGCCCTCGAACGGCACGTGCTTGCCGTCGCGCGACTGGTAGCCGAGCCTGGTGTCGGCACCCATCATCTTCTCCCAGGCCACCATGGCATCCGCGACGGCGTTTGGCTCGCCCTTGAACACCAGCACATCGTTGCCGCAGTTGGGACACTGCCCGCCGAACACGGCGTCGATGCCGCGCAGGTTGGGCGCATCGATGGCGTCGAAGGTGCTGAAGGCGGTCTTGCACGCGCCGCACACCAGTTGCGCGGGCCGCATGCCCTCCAGTTTTGCGCGGGCCTGCTCCGCGCGTTCTGCCTGGCTGCCCCGGCGTTTTGCTTCACCCATGATGCCCTTCCTTTCTACAGCCGATTTGCTGCGCTATCTCTGATTAAGTTGATGGCCGGTCCCGCCCATCCCGCCCACCGCGCTCAGAACGGCAGCGGGCCCACCGCGGAATGCGGCGCCGCCGGCGGGAACGCGATCAGCCCGGTCTGGCGCTGCAGCGCATAGCGCACGTAGACGCCGGCATACCACTGGCGGTAGTCACGCGCGTTGTCGATGCCGAGCAGGCCGCCGACATACAGCTGTTGCGCCGCCTGGTACTCGACCGAGCCCACCAGATTGTAGGCCAGGCCGGTCTTGGACTGGCCGGAATAGACAGCGTTGGTCGAGTTGGTCAGGCCCTTGCTGTTGGCCGTGGCCACCGCCGCGTTGGCCGCCGACTGGGCTGCCGCATCGGTCGGGAAGTAATTGGAATCGTCTTCGCGGAAGGCCTGCATGCCCAGCGCGCCGCGCACATTGTAGGCCAGCCGGCCGGTGCGCCCCGTCAGTGACAGCGGCACCGTCACGGCGAAGTAAGTCTGCGGGCTGAAATAGCCGCCCTGCCCGAAGGTGAAATAGCGCAGGTTGTCGGCATAGCCCATCGACGTGAAGTTGACCCCGCTCATCAGGCGCTGGTCCGGGCTATCGATCACGCGCAGGTAGAAGCCGCCGCCGCCTTCCCAGCGCGTGTTGCGCTTGACGTCGTGGCCGGTCAGCAGGCCGTAGCCACCGTAGCCGTAGATGCCGAAGTAGCCATCGTCCCAGCCCAGGTCGGCGCGCGCGCTGCTGTTCATCACCCCGCCCCACTGCAAGCCTACGCGCTCGTCGCGCACGCCCGCGTAGGACAGCAGGCTGTCCGTCACCGGGCGGCGCGATGCGCCGAGCGACAGCGTGGTGCGCTGGCTCAGCGGCAGGTTCAGCCTGGCACCGGTGTTGACATCGGCGTAGCGAAATCCCAGCGGCGTGCTGCCGATATCGGCGGTGATGCGCTCGGACTCATACGCCACGCCGAGCGCCACGCCGAAGGCGTTCTGCGGCCCGGCCGAGGCGGATTGCAGCGGGGTGCCGGCCAGGTTGACGGGCGTGCCGTTCACCCCGTAGGCCAGCGGGCCGCCGCCGAAGCGCGAAGCATTGTTGAAGTCGCTGCCGACCGAGCCGCTGTCCAGCGCGACCGGCGTCACGCGCGCCACCAGCTTGCCGTTGCCGGCCGCGACCTTGGCTTCGGCCACGACCTGCATCTCGGTGAGCTGGCTCATGCCGGAATCGCCGTTGCGCCCCCGCAGCATGGGGCCGCCGGCGAGCGTGCTGGAGCGCTGCGATTCGATCTCGTTGAGCTCCTGCAGCGCAGTCTTCGGCCCGGTCGGATTGGCCTGCGAGTCGGCCTCGGCCAGCCACGGCGCGCGCGACTGCGCGCCGAATGGCTGGCGGGCAGGTGCGGGCGCACTGGCGGCCACTGGCGCAGGTGCGGACGCGTAGCCGCCGGCAGCCGCCGCGGCCTGCGGCACCGGATACTGGCCTTGATACTGGCCGGCACCCTGCGCCGCGGTTTGCGCCTGATATTGGGCAGGGTATTGGGCCGCATACTGAGCCGGATACTGGGCCGCCTGCTGCGCGCCCTGTGCCGCCGGATAAGCCGGATAGGCACCGTAGCCCTGCGCCGCGCCGCTGGCGGCGGTCGTGCTGCCCCGCGCAGCCTTGCCGCGCGTACTGGCGCTGGCGGCAGGGGCGCGCGCCGGCGCGGGCGCCTGTTGCGCGGGATAGTAAGCCTGCGGTGGCTGGATGGCCGGCGCCATCGCCGGCGCGGCGGCACCCACCGGTGCCGGGATGTAGGGCTGGCCATAGGCCTGGCCGCCGGTATTCATCATCACCGGCGCCGCCATGACCGCCTGGGACTGAGGCTGGGCCGCGGCCACCGGACCCGGCACGGCGAGATACGGCGCCTGCGAGCCGGGCAGCGGCAATTGCGAGCTGGAGCGCTGGCCCGGCAGCCCGACGAAGGGATTGGACGGCACGCGGTCGAAGCCCGCGCCGCCCGGGCGCCCCGCCGGCGGCGCGCCCGCCGCGGTCTCGGCCGCCACCGCGGCGCGGAAGTATTCCGCCGCGCGCGCGGTCTTGCCCTCGGCGCGGTAGAGCCGCCCGGCGGCAGTCAGCACCTTGGGCGACCTGGGCGCCTGGGCCAGGGCCATCTGCAGCGTGCCCTCGGCCCAGCTGTACTCCTTGGCCGCGGTGGCGGTGCCGATCGCGGCCAGCATCAGGTCGAGGTTGCGCGGGTCCTTTTCCAGCACGCTCTCGTACAGCGAGAGTGCCTTCTTGTTCTCGCCGGCCTGCGCGTACATGCGCGCCAGGCTGGCACGCACGGCGCTGTTGCCGGGGCGCTCGGACAGCGCCGGGGCCAGCATGTCGTACGCCGCCACCAGGTCGCCGCTCTCGGTGAGCGCGTCTGCCTGGCGCACGATATAAGCCACGCGCAGGTCGTCGTAGTCGCGCCGCTGCGACGCGCTCAGGTTGGCCGCGGCAAGCTGGCGCAGCACGCCGGCCAGCTCCACGTCCTGCCTGGTCTTGAGCAGGATGGCGGCGTACTGCAGCTGCATGCCGATATCCGGGCGCGGAGTGCGGCTCATCACGTTGCGCATCAGCGACAGCGCGCGCGCCTCGTCGCCGGCATCGGCGTAGGCCAGGGCCAGTGCGCCGAGCTGGTCGGCATCCTGCTGGGCGTAGCGCTCGGCCTCCTGCAGCACGGCCAGCGCCGCGGGCTGCTGGCCGGCCGCGGCCAGGCCGCTGGCGCGCTCGGCCTCGGCGTGCACCCACAGGCGGCGCTGCAGGGTGCCCATGTCGCGCGTGCGGTTCTGCGGCGGGATGCGCTCGAGCGCATCGAGCCCGCTCTGCCATTCGCCGGTCTCGGCCGACAGCAACGCGCTGGCGTAGAGCGCGTCGGGCATGTTCGGGTTGGACAGCAGCAGGCCGTCCATGATGCTGCGGGCCTGTTCCTTGAGCCCCATCGCGGCATAGGTGCGCGCCACGTCGAGCCGCACCCACGGATTGGTGGGGTCGGCCGCCATCGCGTCTTCGAGCGCGCGGCGCGCGCCCGCGGTATCGCCGCGCTGCAGGGCAGCGCGGGCCTGGCCGCGCGCCTCGTCGGCGCGCAGCTTGCCGAGCGAACCCACTTTTTCCTGCTGGGCCGGCGTGAGGTTCTGCACGATGGCGAGCGCCTCCGCGCTCTTGTTCTGCGCGGACAGCACGCCGACCAGCCCGCGCGTGGCGTCGGGATTGTCGGGCTGCTGCTTGAGCACGCGCCGGTAGGCGGCTTCGGCCTGCGCGTACTGGCCTTCCTCGGCCATCAGGTCGGCCAGGGCCACCTGCGCGGACGGCTCGCGCGCATCGAGCTTGATGGCGCGCTCGAGCAGGCGGCGCGCCTCGGCGCGGTTGCCGCCGTTGCGCGCAGCGGTAGCCTGCTCGGACAGCAGCCAGTAGGTGGCGCTGTTCTGCGCGCTGCGGTAGCGCCCGCCCGCGCCGCGCCTGGCGGCCTGGTCGAAGTAATCCACCGCCTCGGCGAACTTCTCCTGCTTGAGGCGCAGCACGCCCATGCCGCCGAGCGCATCGGCGTCTTCGGGGCGCTGCGCCAGCGCGGTCTGGAAGCGTTCGCCGGCACGCTCCAGATCGCCGGCATCCATGGCGTCGAAGCCCTGCTGCACGATCTGGCGTACCGGGCTCGCGCCGGCGCCAGCCACGCGCGTGGCCTCCTGCTGCTGTTGCTGCGGTGCCTTGACCGCATCGAGCTTGGCGCGGATGGTGGCGTCGTCAGGATGGCCGGCCAGCCAGGCCTGGTACAGCGATACATCGGCGGGCCGGCCGCCCAGCCAGGTCAGCGCGCGCCGCCAGCTTTCGGCGGCGGGGCCGGCCACGTCAGTGCCTTTCGAGAGCGCTTCGAGCTGCCGGATGCCGTCGCGGCGGGTCGCTTCGCGGTAGGTCAGGTGCTGCGCCAGCGCGAGCTGGGCGCGGTTGTCGGACGGGTTGGCGCGCGCCAGTTGTTCGAGGCCCTTGCGCGCCTCCTCCCAACCCTGCGCGGTGCCGCCCAGCGTCTGGTAGTACTCCAGCGCCAGGTTGCCCTGAGGCACGGCACCGCCCGCGGCCTGCTGGTAGCGCTTGACCGCTTCCTCGCTCTGGCCGCTGCGCGCGAGCTGGCGAGCCTGTTCCACCTGCTGCCCGGTGCCGCCGCTGCTGATGGCCTGGGTCAGGCGCGCCACCAGCGGCGAGCCGGGCTGGGCCTTCTTGAGGCGCTCCAGGTATGTGCGCGCGCTGTCGGCGCGGCCGGCTTCGGCCTCGGCCACGCCCATGCCATAGAGCGCTTCAGGCTGGTTCGGGTTGAGCCGCAGGATCTTCTGCCAGGCTTCGGCGGCGCGATCGCTGCGCCCGCGTTCCTGCCAGTACCTGCCCTGGTCCACCAGCAGCTTGACCGGATCCTCCTGCGCGGCCGCGGCGGCGGCGAACGCGGCCAGCAAGCTCAGCACGAGCGTCTTCGCGCGCAGGTTCTTCGCGCCTTGCCCCAGCGTAGAAAGGGTCGCGCGTCCGTTCACGGCCGGGCGCTTGCGGTTCTGCATGTCTTCTCCCACTCCAGCTCCAGTTGGCCCGAGGGCGCGAACCGGTAGCGGCCTTCGGCAAAGCCGAGGCCGAATAGTCCTAGTACGGTGTCGTAATACGTCGCGGCGGGTTTCCCCGCGTCGAGCATGGTTTCCGCGCGCGTGCGCTGCGCCGCCGCGGCCGGCGATCCGGCCGCCTGCAGGAAGGGCACCAGCGCGGCGGAAAAACCCAGGGGGCCATCGCCCTCGAGCGCGCCGCTGTCGGCGTGCATGCGCTCGGGCGGCGCGGCGCGGCCCACCATGCGCTGCGCCTGCGGCGCCAGCGCCTTCATCAGCACGCGGCCGGCGGCATCGCCACGCGGCGTCATGCCTGCCCACAGGTAGACACGGATGGCGTCATAGCTGCTCACATCCCCCTTGAGCGGATCGGTGAGCAAGCCGTAGCCGGACGGGTCCGCGCGGTACGCCGACCAGTCCGGCACGATGCCCTGCCTGGCCACCCCTTCGACCAGCTTGCCGGTCTGCGCCGCCAGCGTGCCCCACGGGCCGGACGGGTCGGCGCCCGCCAGCCGGCGCAGCAGCGGCACCGGCAGGTAGCTGGCGTTCAGGCGCCACTGGCGCGGCCCGTCGTCCTTGCCTTCGGCGAAGCCCTGCGGGCCCGGCAGCAGCATGGCGCCGAAGCCGGGCAGCGACACCACTTCCTGCTTTGCCACGAGCTTGAGCAGCGCGCGCGCCTGCTCGGCGTAGCGCGGCTGGCGCCACAGGCGCGCGGCCTCCAGCAGCGCGAAGGCGAACCACAGGTCCGCATCCGCCGCGGGATTGGCGTCGATCACGCCCCACGAGCCGTCGGCGCGGCGGCCCCACTGCCACGCGGGCAGCTTGTCCTGCAGGTTGCCCGCGCCGAGGTTGGCGATGCTCCATTGCCAGAGGCGGTCGAAGGTGGCGCGGTCGTTGGCGACCAGCGCGAACACCATCCCGTAGGACTGGCCTTCGGAAGTGCTGTGCTGCTCGCGCGTGGACGGGTCGAGCACGCGGCCATCGCCTTGCACGAAGCGCGCCAGGAATTGCTGGTACAGCGGCCAAGGACAAGCGGCGGGCACGGCGGCGGCGGCCAGCACGGGCCAGCCGCCCAGCGCCGCCAGCGCGCCGCAGGCACCGAGTCCCGGCAGGGCCGCCAGCCAGCGCCGGCGCGGGCGATTCACCTTCACGCCTGGTCTCCCCGCTTGCGCCGGCTGGCACGCGCGCGCAGCGACAGGAACAGCAGGGCCGCCAGCAGCAGCGCGGCGCCGCCGATCATCAGCACCATGGCCAGCGGCCGCTGCGACAGCCACCACTGCACATAGGTCCACGGCGGCAGCTTGCCCACGTAGTAGTTCTGCTGGGCGGCCAGGCTATCGACTTCCTTGCCGCGTACCAGCGCCAGGCTGCCCTGCACATGGGTGACCTGGTCCGGATCGAGCAGCACTTCGGTCAGGGCCTGCAGGCCCTGCGGCGCATTGCTGGCCAGCGCCACCACGCTGCGCCCGCTCGCCAGCGGCGACTCGAACGCGCTCAGCGCGCCGTCGGTGCTGGCGCTGCTGATGGACAGGCGCGTCTCGAGCGGGCGGTTGCGCGTGCCGTCGGCGCCGTTCCACCACCCCATCACCGTGGAGACGACGTCGGTCAGCGCAAAGCGCTTCTCGTTGCCCGCCAGCGAGACCGGCATGCGCTCGGCCCATTGGGTGAACAAGGGCTGGTTCTGCGTGGTGCCGATCACCAGCAGGTCGCGCGCGGCCTGCTTGTCCACCTGCGCCGCGGCGGCCACGGCCACCCCGGTGGCGGGGTAGCCGGTGGATTCGCCCATGCGGCCCATCAGCGTCAGGTAGGCCGTGTAGTCTTCGGCACCGGGCTTGTCCGGCAGGATCACCGCGGTTTCCGAGAGATCGGCCAGGCGCGTGAACGGGAAGCCGCTGTTGCCGAACACGGCGAGGTCCGGCAGCGCGATGAAGTGCGACAGGCCGGTGACGTCGATGGTCGAGTCAGGATCGATGGCGCCCTTGACGTTGTCCAGCATCACGTCCTTGCAGGCGCCCTGCTTGAGGTAGTCGTAGTAGAAGTGGAACTGCAGCTGCGACTGCGCCGGCAGCATGAACAGCGGCAGCTCGATGCGCTCGCTCACGGGCACCGAGCCGTCCGGCAGGACCTTGGCCAGCAACTGGCCGGCACGGCCGTCCTGGTTCTTGACCGCGCGCAGCGCATAGGCGCGCAGGAACTGCCGGTTGACGTTGATGTTGAGGGTGGATTTATCCACCACGGGGCGCGGCGTGTAGCGGTACTTGAGATCGATCGGGATGCCCTTGCTGCGCCAGCCGAACAGGTCCGGCGGCAGGCGGAAGTTCACCCGCACGAGATCCGGGTTGTAGCCCGAGACATTGAGGTCGCGTACTTCGGCCAGTTCGCCGAAGCGCACCGGACGGTCGCTGCGAATCCAGTTGGGCGCATCGTACGGCACGCGCGGCGCCACGTCGTCGAGCTTGTTGATGGTGGCGCTCTGGCCGGACAACGCGCGCGCGCCCAGCGTGAGCGCGCGCGCGGCGGTCTTGAGCTCGGCGCTGTCGCGGCCCATCACCAGCAGCAGCTTGGCATTGGCATCGCCGGGATTGGGCACCACGGCGATCGACGGGCCGTTGATGGCGGGCACGGGCACGCCGGCGGGCTTTTCCTCGCTGGTGACGAACACCACGGCGTTGCCGCTGGCCGGCACCTGGTTGAGCGTGGCGGCGAACGACGCGCCGCGATAGCCGGCCAGCGCGCCGAACCACGACGACACCGTGCCCGCGGCCTCCAGCGTGGCGGCCGACGGTGCCCCCGCGAACACGAACGGCAGCTTGAGCCGGCCCACGTCGCGGCGGTCGAAGAACGGCAGCGGCAGCAGGGCCAGGTCGTTGGCCAGCGCCACCGGCGTCAGCGTGAGCTCGAGGACGCTGCTGTTGCCCACGGTGGCCCACAGGCTGGAGTGGAAGGGGTCTTCGCAGTCGGTGGTGTAGTGGCCGATCAGCTGCAGGTTGAGGCGGTTGAACTCGGTGATCAGGCGCGGCTCGATGGCCAGGTCGCGCTCCAGGCTGGTGCCCGCGGTTTCCTTGGGCACCGGGACGGTCGCGGCCACTTCGCCGTTGACCATCACGTTGATGTGCGACAGCGCCGGGATCAGCGCCGGCGAATACGTGTAGCGCAGCTTGAGCCGCGCCGCGGTGACCACCTCGTCGGCGCGGATCGAGAAAGGCACGCCGTTGATCGCGTCCACGCCGCGCAGCTGGAAGGGCGCATCGGCGCCGAGCTGCTTGAGCGTGATCTGCACCGTGCGGCTGCCGCTGCGCGGTGCGGCGGCGGCCGGCGCTGCGGCGCCGGGCGCCTGCGCCGCAACCGAGCTGCGGCTGGTGTCCGGCATGGCGGCGCGCTGCGCGCCGGCCGGGTGCGTCGCCAGCATGGCGAAGGCAAACAGGGCGCCCATGCGAGTCAGCGCGGGCAAGCGTACGGGCAGGCGTGGTGTCTTGTTCAAACGCATTCTCTTCTTGTGCCGGTGGTCCGTTGCGTGTTCTGGCCGGCGCCCGCGACAGACGGCGGGCGTGGCGCGTGGCGGCTCAGGCCGTGTCAATGGGTGGAAGCGCCGGGCTCGGGCCGGCGCAGGAGCCGGCGCATCTCGCGGCCCAGGTGGAACATCACGTTGTGGAAGCCGAGCAGGCCGATGCGCAGGATCTGGCCGGCAGCCAGGCCCGGCGCGTCCGGGCGCTTGCGGCCCCAGGAATCGATCCACGCGTCGGCGCGCGCGAAGGTGCACTGCACGAAGGCCATCTCCTCGCGCGGGCTCATCTCGCTGAGCACCAGGCCGGTGTGCGATTCACCCTGGAACACCACCTTGGCCGGGAACATGTGCTCGTCGTCCTGCAGGTACAGCGAGATCTGCACCGGCTCGCCCACGGTGGCCTTCATGCCCGGCGGCAGGCGCATGCCGATGCCGCCTTCGGCGAAATCGATGGTTTCGCACACCACGGCGCGCCCGTCGGCGAAATGCAGCGTGGCCGGCAGCTTCATCGCCACGCGATGCGCCACGCGGATCTGCCGCGTCTCGCTGGCCACCGCGATGGAGGCGCCGAGGATGATGAGGTTGTAGAACGTCCAGATCAGGTTGAGCACCACCGTGGTGGCCTCGAACTGGTTCCACAGGAACAGTCGCAGGAAACCCACCACCACGCCGAGCAGGTTGAACAGCAGCAGCACCAGGTAGGGTCGCGAGATCACCCAGTCGAAGTAGGCTTCCTCGATCACGCCGCCCTTGGGCGTGACGTTGAACTTGCCGGCGGCGGGATTGACGAAGGCCACCAGCACGGGGCGCATGATGTACCACGCCAGCACCGATTCGTAGACCTCGTTCCAGAACGAATGCCGGAACTTGCCCCGGACGCGCGAGTTGGTCATGTTCGCGTGCAGCAGGTGGGGCAGCGCGAAGATGGCGATGGTCAGCGCGGAGGCCTGGATCACGTGCGCGCCGAACAGCAGGTAGGCCAGCGGCGCGGTCAGGAACACCAGCCGTGGCAGCCCGTAGAAGAAGTGCAGCATGGCGTTGAGGTAGCACAGCCGCTGCGGGATCGACAGGCCCGGGCCGAACAGCGGGTTGTCCACCCGGCAGATCTGCGCCATGCCGCGCGCCCAGCGGATGCGCTGGCCGACGTGGCCGGACAGGCTCTCCGTGGCCAGCCCCGCCGCCTGCGGGATGGCCAGGTAGGCGGTGCCGTAGCCCTTGCGGTGCAGCTTGAGCGCGGTGTGCGCGTCCTCGGTCACGGTCTCCACCGCGATGCCGCCGACTTCCAGCAGCGGCGCGCGGCGGATGATGGCGCACGAGCCGCAGAAGAAGGTGGCATCCCACAGGTCGTTGCCGTCCTGCACCAGGCCGTAGAACAGCTCGCCCTCGTTGGGCACTTCCTGGAAGGTGCGCAGGTTCTTCTCGAACGGGTCGGGCGAGAAGAAATAGTGCGGCGTCTGCAGCATGGCCAGCTTGCGGTCCTTGAGGAACCAGCCCATGCAGATCTGCAGGAAGGAGCGGGTGGGAATGTGGTCGCAGTCGAAGATCGCCACGTACTCGCCGTGGGTGTTCTTGAGCGCCTCGTTGATATTGCCGGCCTTGGCGTGGCGGTTGTGGTTGCGGGTCACGTGGGTGACGCCGACCTTGTCGCAGAAGGCGCGGAATTCCTCGCGCCGGCCGTCGTCCAGCACATAGACGTTGATCTTGTCGCGCGGCCAGTCCAGCGACATGGCGGCGAACACGGTCGGCTTGACCACCGACAGTGGCTCGTTATACGTGGGGATGAAGATATCGACGGTGGGCCAGCTCGCGCTGTCCGCGGGCATCGGCACCGGGCGGCGCTGCAGCGGCCAGGCGGTCTGGAAGTAGCCCAGCATCAGCACGATGAAGGCATACAGCTCGGCCGCCACCAGGCCGATGCCGAAGACGGCGTCGACCCAGCCGCCCAGGCCCACGGTCTCGGTCAGGCGCCAGTACATATAGCGGCTGGACGCCGCGATCGACAACACCACCATCATCAGCGTGGCGAGGTGGCCCTTGACGCGGTTGAGCCACACGGCGAGCGCGAAGCACACCGCGGCAAAGCCGACCTGCTGCCAGAAATCGAGCGGTACCGTGATCACCAGCGCGAACATGAACAACGCGAGCACGAGCGCCAGCGCACGCACCGGGGCGCTGTTCCACAGCGGCATCTCCACGAAGGCGTTGCCGAAGCGCTGCAGCGCGGCCGACAGCGCGTTGGGATTGCCGTCGGGCTTGGTCGGGGCCTTGCCGGGGCCGCCTGCGGCGGCGGTCCGGGCTGGTCGGGCTGGCTTCACGCGGCTTCTCCGTATGCGGCCAGGGCCTGGCGCAGCCACGCCGCGCAGCGCTGCAGGTCGTGCGTGGCCTGGCTGTGGGGGTTGTATTCGAGCACGCTGCGGTCATAGGCGAGTGCCTCGGCCACCGCCTGGTCCTGGTGGATCACGCCCAGCACGCGCTCGCCCAGCTGGGCGCGCAGCACCTGCACCACGTCCTTGCCGAGCTGGCGGCTGACGTCGACCTGGTTGATCACCAGCACATGGCCCAGGTAGTCGGGCCGGCCTTCGCAATAGGTGCGGATCAGGTCTTCCATCAGCGGCATGGTGGCGTAGGAGGCGGCGTCCGGCAGCGACACCATCACGCATAGCTGCGCGCACGACAAGGCCTGCCGCATGTAGGGCGACGGCCCCGGCGGCGTATCGATCACCACCACGTCGTCGCGGCCCAGGCCGAGCGCGCCGAGCTGCGTGCGCAGCCAGCCCGGGTGGGTGGCGAGATGGGCCTCGAACGCCGAGCGGTCCGCTTCGTTGAGCGAGCCGAACGGCACTACCAGGGCGCGCGAGCGCCCGCGGTACATGCTCTGCTGCCAGGCTTCGCCGGCCAGCGTGGCGCGCGCGTGCCCGGCGACATCGTGCGGCGGCATGCCGAAATGCAGGCGCAGGGCATTCTGCGGATCGAGGTCGACGGCAAGTACGTTCTCGCCGGCCATGGCCAGCGCTTCGGCAAGGTTGGCCGACAGCGTGGTCTTGCCCACGCCGCCTTTGGCCGAGACAACAGCAATGATTTTCACGAGCGCTTCAGCCGGTCAAGGAATGAGCGGCGCGCGGGTGCGCGCTCGCTGGCGGGGGCCGGCTCCTGGCGGCCCTCGAGCCGCGCGAATACCCGGGACAGTTCCGTGTCCGCGGCAGGCGCGGGCTGGGCTGGCTGCGCCGCCTGGGCGGGCTGTGGCGGCCGGACCGGCTGGGCAGCGGGTGCCCAGAACGGAGCCGGTGACGCCTGTCCGGCATGTGCGGCATGTGCTACATGCGACGCTTGTGCCGCCTCGACGGGCTGCGCGGGTGCGGGCGTTGCCGCCACCGGCGGCGCGTCGGCCGACCACAGCGGCGCCATGCCTTGCGGCGTGCGGAAGCGCGGCTCCATCGCCGCGCCGGGCACCACCGGCGCAGCGGCTTCGGCAGGCGCCGGCGTCACGGGTGCCGCCGGCGCATAGGACTGCGGGCCGGGCGGACTGGCGGGGACCTGGGCGCGTGCCGGTTCGGCGGCGGGCGCGGCCGGCAGCGGGCTGCGCCATAACGGTGCAGCGGACGCGGGGGCGCCCTCCTGTGCCTGCGCGCCGGCCGGCTGGACCGGCGGCACCGCTGCGGCGCGGTCAACGCGCACGGCCGACAGCAGCGGCCAGCGCTCGCGGGCCTGCGTGGCGGCGTCTTCGCGCACGATCTCTTTATAGGTTTCCGTCTTGCCGCCAAAACGCTGGAACAGCTTGGACAAATCGTCTGACTGGCTCATGGTGATTGCTCACGGAAAGGGGTTGCTGGCGCTCGCGGACCGCTCCTGTCTTGCTGGCGCGCGCTGCGTCGCCTCAGCGGCCAAACCGGAATTCCACGCACCCGGTCGCATCCATCGGCGTGCTCTGGCTGACCTTCAGGGTCTCGGAAGACCCGAGCATGCGGAACCAGTGTTGATACGCACCCTCCAGGAACGCCGGCGACCAGCCATCGGCCGACTCGCCCAGCGCCGCCTTCAGCGGGGCGCAGTAATGCCGGATCAGCAGTGCGCCGCCGGCATCCTCGATGCTGGTCCAGCCCCAGTCCACGTCCAGCCAGATCTGGGCGATGGCCCGCTCGAGCTCCGCCAGCGTGGCGCAGGTGCCGGGATCGAAACGCTGGGCAAAACGCACGCCGACGCGCCACATCACCGCACGCAGGCTGGCGAGGTCCATGACCTCCCCCAGTTCTTCGGCGAGCGCCGACAATACGTCGCGCCACTGCGACGAACAGTGGCGCTCGCTGAGATATTGCAGAATTGCCTGATTCACCCCGGGTGTCCTGTTTGAAAATCGTATGCCGATATTTTTTATTGTGGGGCTTATTTTCTGTCGAACCCGGTGCGGTCGGCAAATGCTTTGCGCGCAACAATACCTCGCCGGCAGGCCATGTTTCATCCCCGCAACAATCTGACATTGTTGCCCTTGCGCGCTAAGGCGGGAGAGGCACTTCGGCCTGGCCGGCACCCGTGAAGCCACACGCGGTGCCCGTTTAGCGAGCCTGACAGTTTCCGCGCGGTGTGGGAAGCCTCCCCCTGCGGAAGCGGGGAAAGCGTGGCCGGGCGCACCCCGCAGCCGCCGGCCGGCCGCGCCGCAATATGGCAATGATTTTCCCGTGCCGCCACGCCGCTTGGCGCTGGTGTGGATTGCAATTGCCCGCATGCAGTGACGCTGCATATAAACCGGGCATGTAATTTTTTCCATCCGGCTGAATATGGCCGGTAAAAATAATTAAGGCCGGCCAGGCCGGCATCGCCTGCGCACCGGGCCGCGCCGCTCGCGCCGGGAGCCTATTCTAAAGGCCTGCGGCCGCCTTGCGGGTTGCCATGCCAGCGTCCCCGCCCATCCCTTGCAGCACCCCATCCACCGGCCAGGAGAATGCGATGACCGAGCGCAAGCAAGCCGCCACCCGGATCGAGAAGGACAGCCTTGGCGACGTGCCGGTGCCGGCCGGGCACCTGTGGGGCGCGCAGACCGAGCGTGCGCGCCAGAACTTCCGCATCGGCACCGAGAAGATGCCGCCGGGGCTGATCGAAGCCTTCGCCATCCTCAAGCTGTGCGCGGCGCGCGCCAACCGCGTGCTGGGCGTGCTCAAGCCCGAACTGGGCGACGCCATCGAGCAGGCCGCGCAGGAAATCATCGCCGGCAAGTGGCCGGAAGAATTCCCGCTCTCGGTCTGGCAGACCGGCTCGGGCACGCAGACCAATATGAACCTGAACGAGGTCATCGCCAACCGCGCGATTCAGCAGCTGGGGGGCGAGCCGGGCTCGAAGAAGCCCGTGCATCCCAATGACCACGTCAACGCCAGCCAGTCGTCCAACGACAGCTTCCCCACGGCGATGCACATCGCCGCCACGCGCGCGATCCGGCTGGAACTGCTCCCGGCGCTGGAGACCCTGCAGCAGACCTTCGGGCGCAAGGTGGCTGCCTTTGCCGACATCGTGAAGGTGGGCCGCACGCATTTGCAGGATGCCGTGCCGCTCACGCTCGGCCAGGAATTCTCCGGCTACGAAGCCCAGGTGGCCGATGCCCAGTCGCGCCTGCAGCAGGCCATGCTGCGTGCCATGCCGGTGCCCCAGGGCGGCACCGCGGTGGGCACGGGGCTGAACGCACCGCACGGCTTTGCCGCCGCCTTCGCGCGCGCGCTGGCCGACTACACCGGCCTGCCCTTCGAGCCCGCACCCAACCGCTATGCGCTGCAGGCCTCGCACGATGCGCTGGCCGATCTCTCGGGCGCGCTGAACACCACCGCTTCGTCCTTCCTCAAGATCGCGCGCGACTTCATGCTGCTGGGTTCCGGCCCGCGCGCCGGCTTTGCCGAGCTGGCGCTGCCGGCCAACGAACCCGGCTCCTCGATCATGCCGGGCAAGGTCAATCCCACCCAGGCCGAAGCGCTGGCCATGGTGTGCTGCCGGGTGATCGGCAACCACACCACCATCACCCTGGCCAACGCACTGGGCACGCTCGAACTGAATGCCTACAAGCCCGTGATCATCTACAGCCTGCTGCAATCGGTGACGCTGCTGGCCGGCGCGGCGGCAAGCTTTGCCGAGCACATGGTGGAAGGCGTGGAGGCGGACCGCGAACGGATTGCCGACCTGCTGGCTCGCTCGCTGATGCCGGTCACAGCGCTCAACCCGCATATCGGCTACGACCGCGCGGCCGAGATCGCCAGGCTGGCGGTCAGGAAGAACCTGTCGCTGCGCGAGGCAGCGCTGGCTTCCGGCCATGTCACCGCAGCCCAGTTCGACGAGTGGATCGACCTGAAGGGAATGACGAAGGAGATCTGAGGCCGGGCGCGGCACAGGCGCGGGACTAGCCCCGCTCCTGCCCCAGCTCGCACAGCGCGCAGCCCGCCACGGCCGCTCCGCAGACGAAAACCAGCGACACCAGGATCTCGAGGGCGTCGATAAAGCCGACGCTGCCCGGTGCCGCCGCCAGGATCAGGGACCAGCAGACCCAGGCGATCCAGCCCAGCGCCGCCACGGCGCTGCACACGGCCAGCGCCGTGCAGGCGCGGTGCACCGGGCGCCGCCATGCGAGCGGTGCCCGGCCGGGTTTGCGATGGGTCCGGGTTTCATGCTTGGGCGAGACGGTGTGCATCATGTCTCCCATCCGGATTGCTTGCTGCCAGGGCCGCGGGCGACGCCAGGGTCGCCAGGCTCATCTTCGACCGGGCCGCAAAGAAAAAACCCCGCGCGACGGGTGGCACGCGGGGCTGTCAGGGCACATTGGCTGTTACGCCACGGTACTGCCTGGGAGGAAGTATGGTGCGGCGAAAGCGTGCCCGCTATCGGTGAATGTCTGACAAACGAGCCGGCCAGCCGCCGGTCCCGGCAACCAGAGCGTACCCGTTTCTGCGGAGCAATCCTGCCCGGTGGCAGCGCCGGCGGCCGTGCCGCTTTCTGGTCGCCTTGCGGCGCTCGCCGGACGGTTTCGCGTCCGGATGCGGGGCGCTCTGCAGCGCTCCCGGCCCCGCGCTTGCGCCAAAGCGTACCCGTTTCTGCGTGGGTCTCAGCCGATGGCCCCGCCGCCGTCGACCAGCACCGTCGAGCCGGTAGCGTAACCCGTGCCGGCCAGGTAGATGATGGCGTTGGCCACGTCTTCCGGCCGGCCGACGCGTTGCGCCGGCAGGCGCTCGCCTGCGCTCTTGTACATCGCCTCGCGCGCGGCCGCATCGAGCTTGTCCCACAGCGGCGTGGCGATCAGCCCCGGCGACACGGTATTGACCCGCACCGGCGACAGCTCCACTGCCAGCCCGCGGCCCAGCGATTCCAGCGCGGCGTTGATGGCGCCCTGCAGTACCGAGGACTTGCTTGGCCGCACCGACAGGAAGCCGGACACCAGCGTCAGCGAGCCGCCCGGCCTCACGGGCACCAGCCGCGCCACGCGGTAGGCACCCCAGAACTTGCTGTTCATGGCGGCATAGGCGTCGCCCAGCGGCAACTGGCGCACCCCGCCGGTGGGCGTCTGCGCGGCCGAGATCACCACGTGGTCCCAGGCCTCGGCGCCACGCATGAACTGCTCGACGCTGGCATCGTCGGTGATGTCGATCACGGCACCCGATACCCTGCCGGCGCCGATCCCGCGCGCGGCCGCATCGACCTTTTCCTTCGAGCGCGACGCGATGGTCACACGCGCGCCGTGGGCGGCGAAGGCGCTGGCTGCGGCCAGGCCGATGCCGGAACTGCCGCCAACCACCAGCACCCTGGCGTCTTTGAATTCGGGAAACATGGCAATGGCTCCTTGAAAGCACGGTATTGGGGGAAACGAGCCGACTCGCGTACGGCCCAATGCATGCCAGGCAGTATGGCCACTGGCGGGCGTTCGATCATCCACCCTGCATTGGAAGCAATCTTGGCGGGAATTTGATAATAGGCGGCATGGCAACGAAGGCGAGCCTGCCGCCAGCAGGCCCGCGACAGCGCCGCTACAATGCTGCAGTGCACCCCGGCGCCGCCCGGGAGGCCTCTCACGCATCGCACCAACAGCCCAAGACCCGTTCCCATCCGTTCCCTCATGAAGCCCCTCCTGCTGGTTCTCAGCCACCTCAGCGCCAAACACCTCGACTGGATCGCCGAACAATACGAAGTGCGCTACGCACCCGACGACGCCACGCGCGCCGTGCAGATCCAGGAGGCGGGGGCGCGCGTGCGCGCCGTGCTGACCATCGGCTCGGTGGGGCTGACCACGGCGGAAATCGACGCCATGCCGGCGCTGGAGCTGGTGTGCGCGCTGGGCGCGGGCTACGAGAACATCGCCGTGGCGCACGCACGCGCGCGCGGCATCACCGTGGCCAACGGCGCCGGCACCAACGACAGTTGCGTGGCGGACCATGCGATGGCGCTGCTGCTGGCCACCGTGCGAGCGATCCCGGCGCTGGACCAGGCCACGCGCGCCGGCCGGTGGCGCACCGCGCTGCCGTTGCGACCCAATGTGTCGGGCAAGCGCCTTGGCATCCTCGGCCTGGGCACCATCGGCCGGCGCATCGCGCAGCGCGGCCTGGGCTTCGACCTGGAAGTGGGCTACCACAACCGTTCGCCGCGCGATGACGTGCCTTACCGCTATTTCGGTGATGTCGGCGCGCTGGCGCAATGGGCCGACTACCTCGTGATCGCCACGCCCGGCGGCGGGCAAACCCGCCACCTGGTCGATGCCGGGGTGCTGGCCCGGCTCGGGCCGCAAGGCTTCGTGGTCAATATCGCGCGCGGCAGCGTGCTCGACACTGCCGCGCTGGCCGCCGCGCTGCGCGCCGGCGAGCTGGGCGGGGCCGGGCTGGATGTCTACGAGACCGAACCCGAGCCGCCCACCGAACTGTTCGACTGCCCGAACGTAGTCCTGACCCCACACGTGGCCGGCTGGTCGCCGGAAGCCATCGACGCGTCGGTTCGGCAGTTCGTGGAGAACAGCCGCCGCCACTTCGCCGGCGAGGCGGTGCTCACGCCGGTAGCCTGAAGCCTGCGGCCTGCGGCCGGAAGCCGGAAGCCTGAAGCGCGGTGCCGCCGTGCCTCAGGCAGCGGGAAAGGCGACGCGCACGCGCAGGCCCGGCGCCGCGTCTTCCAGCGCCACGCGCGCACCGTGCGACTGCGCGATCTCGGCCACGATGGCCAGGCCCAGCCCGCTGCCGCCGGTGGGCGCCTCCGGCACGCGGTAGAAACGGTCGAACACGCGCGCGCGTTCGTCGGCCGCAATACCCGGCCCGTCGTCGCGCACCACCAGTTCCGCGGCGCCGCTGCCGTCGGCCGCGACCTGCACGTCCACCCGGCCTCCTGCCGGCACGTAGCGCAGCGCGTTGTCCACCAGGTTGGTCAGCAAGATGCGCAGCGCGTCCGGGTCGCCACGCACGAGGAGCGGCTGCGCGCCGCCACTGGCGTCGAGGCCGAGGTCGATCCGGCGATCGAGCGCGGCCTGCGTCATCTCGGCCACCACGCTCTGCGCCAGCGCGCGCAGGTCGACCGGCTCATGCGGCGGCGTCGCGGCGCCCGGCTCCTGCCGCGCCAGCGTCAGCAGCTGCGCCACCAGGTGCGTAAGCCGCTCCAGCCCCTGGCGCAGTTTGCCCACGGCCTCGCGGCGCGCCTCGGCGGTGTCGGCGCGCTCTACCAGCTGCGCCTGCAGTTGCAGCGCCGCGAGCGGCGTGCGCAGCGCATGCGCCGCGTCCGCCACGAAGGCGCGCTGGGTGTCGAGCGCATGGGACAGGCGCGCCAGCAGCTGGTTGAGCGCTTCGGTGAGCGGCGCGATCTCGTCGGGCATGCGGCTCACGGCCAGCGGCGAGAGCGCATTGGCGTCGCGCTGGCGCACCCCGGCGGCGATCTCGCGCAATGGCCGCAGGCCGCGCCCCACCGCCACCCACACCAGCCAGCCGAGCAGCGGCAGCAACAGCAGCAGCGGCGTCACCGTACGCAGCGCCATGCGCGCGGCCACGTCGCTGCGCGCCGACATGGGCTGAGCGATCTGCACCACGGCTGGCCCGAGCTGCACGCTGTAGATGCGCCACTCGCCTTCGTCCGTCCTGACATTGGAGAAGCCCAGCTCGGCGCGCTGCGGCAGCTCCGGATGCGCATGCGAGAGATAGAGGCTGCGGCCCGAGCCGTCCCAGATGTGGATCACCACGTCCTCGTCGGCATGGAACAGGCTGCCGCCCGGCTCGGGCTGCGCGAACGAGGGCATCACCGGATCGGCGAACTGGCTGGGCAATGCCGCCGCTACCTGCTTCATCTGGTAGTCGAACAGCGCATTAGCCTCCTGGCGCGCCTGGCCATAGATCAGCGCGGTGGCGACGGCGATGCCCAGCACCAGGCCGAGCGCCAGCCACCACAGCAGGGTCTTCTGGATCGAGCGCATCAGGCCGCGCCCCCGGGCGCGCCGGCCTCGGGCTTGGGCACCACGTAGCCCACGCCGCGGATATTGCGGATCAGCGCCGCGCCGAACTTCTTGCGCAGCGCGTGGATGTAGACCTCCACGGTGTTGCTGCCCACTTCGTCCCCCCAGCCATACAGGCGCTCCTCGAGCTGCGCCACCGACCACACCTTGCCGGGCCGCGCCAGCAGCGCGGACAGCAGGCCGAACTCGCGCGCCGACAGCTTGACCCGCTCGCCGGCGAGCGTGACTTCGCGCGTCACCGGATTGATGACGATGTCGCCATGGCGCAGCAGCGGCTCGGCCCGCCCCTGCGCGCGGCGTGCCAGCGCGTGCATGCGCGCGGCCAGCTCCTGCAGGTCGAAGGGCTTGACGAGGTAGTCATCGGCACCGGCGTTGAGGCCGGCCACGCGGTCGGCCACGGCGTCGCGCGCGGTCAGGATCAGCACCGGCGTGGCCACGCCGCGCGCGCGCAGCGCGGCCAGCACCTCCAGCCCGGAGCGCCGCGGCAGGCCAAGGTCAAGCAGGATCAGCGCATAGCAGTCCTCGCTGTCCGGGCCGCCCTGCCGGGTGGCCGCGGCCAGGCCCGCCTCGCCGTCCTGCACCCAGTCCACCGCAAAGCCTTCCTGGCGCAGCGCCACTCTCACGCTGTCGCCGATCATGGCATCGTCTTCCACCAGCAATACGCGCATGGTCAGGTCCGCATCAGGCTGGATCGGCGCGCTTGCCGTGCCGGCCGTGCGCCAGCGCATCGGCCAGCGCCTGCGCCAGGCCCGGCAGCGAGGGGAATTGGGCGGTGATCACGTATACCGGCAGGCTTTCCAGATAGGCGCCCATGCGGCCCTTGGCGACAAAGCGCGCACCGAAGGCCGACTCGCGCAGCACCGGCACGAAGCGCGGCACGATGCCGCCGCCGATGTATACGCCGCCGCGCGCGCCCAGCACCAGTGCGATGTCGGCCGCCACCGAGCCCAGCAAGCCGCAGAACACGCCAAGCGCGCGCCGGCAGACGGGGTCGGCCTGGCCGATCGCACCCTCCGTGACCTCGGCCGGATCGAGCGGGCGTGCCAGGGGCGTACCCATTTCTGCGTGCAGCGCGGCGTGTGTCAGGGACAGGCCCCTGCCCGACAAAAGGCGCTCCGCGGACACGCGGCCAAAGGCGGCGTGGGCCGCGCGCCAGGCGATCCATTCGTCGTCGGTGTCGGGCATCAGTTCGATATGGCCGCCCTCCCCGGCCAGCGCCACCGCGGGGCCGGCGCTTGCCGGCACCAGGGCCGAGACGCCGAGCCCCGTGCCGGGGCCGACCAGCGCCAGCGGCGCATGGAGCGTCGGGCTGCCGTCGCGCACCTGCGCCAGGTCGTGCGGGCCGAGGTGCGGCAGGCCGAGCGCCAGCGCGGTGAAATCGTTGATGGCGACGAGCAGGTCCAGGCCAAGCGCGCGCTGCATCTCCGAGATCGAGAAGGCCCAGGCATGGTTGGTCAGCTTGACCCGGTCGCCGGTCACCGGGTTGGCCAGGCCGACGGCGGCGTAGCGCGGGCGCCCGCTGCCGGCCGGCAGGCCTTCCAGGTAATGCCGCATGGCCGCTTCCAGCGAGTTGAAATCGGCCACCTTGAGTGCAGTCACCGGACCGATGCGCTGCGGCGCGGTCTCCAGCGCGAAGCGCACATTGGTGCCGCCGACATCGCCGAGCAGGCGCGGGTAGTTTTGCATGGTCTCAGGCAGAAAAAACGTCGGTGCCGTGCCGGTGCCGGCTCATCACCAGGCTGACCGGCAGTGCCGGGGTCGGGGCCTGGCAGGCACGCGCGAACACGGCCGCCTTGGCCGGTCCCGCGATCGAAAGGAAGACGCGCCCGGCCGCCAGCAGTGCCGCCAGGTTGAGCGTGATGCGCGCATGGGGCGCCTCGCGCGGATGGGTGACCAGGTAGCCGGGATGCGTGTCCGACAGGGCATGCTCCAGCTCGGGAGCCTCCGGGAACAGCGATGCGGTGTGGCCGTCCTCGCCCATGCCCAGCACCACCACGTCGGGCTGGTGCCAGGCCGCATTGAGGCGCGCCACCGCGCTGGCGGGATCGGCCGCTTCCGCGTCATTGGCCACCAGCGGCACGAAGGCGGCCTTGGCGGCGGCCTCGCGCAGCAGGTGGCGGCGCACCAGCACGCCATTGCTGTCCGCATGGTCCGGCGGCACCGCGCGTTCGTCGACCAGCGTGATGGTGACCGCCTCCCAGCGGATGGTGCGGTAGCGCAGCCGCTCGAAGAATGCCACCGGCGAGCGGCCTCCCGAGACGGCCAGCACGGCCCACCCGTTGACGCCGATGGCCAGTTCCAGCGCATGGGCCACCGAGATTGCCAGCGCTTCGGCCAGGTCCATCTCGGAGGTATGTTCGAAGCGTCGCATGCCGGTCTCCCGTGGTTTGGTTTGTCCGCTGCCTATGGCCTATGGCCTGTGGCCTATGGCCTATGGCCTGTGGCGCGTTGCGCATGGCGCCCGGCTCATACCTCTTCGTGCCAGAGCGAGCCGTCCCGCGACATCAGCGCCGACGATGCGGCCGGCCCCCAGGTACCCGCGGTATACGGCTTGGGCGGCACCGTGCTCTGCTGCCAGGTATCGAGGATGGGCTCGACCCAGCGCCAGGCCTGCGCCTGCTCGTCGCGCCGCACGAACAGGCCCAGCCGGCCGCGGATGACATCGAGCAGCAGGCGTTCGTAGGCGCCGGCACGGCGCACCTTGAAGGAGTTGGCGAAATCCAGGTCGAGCGAGGTGGGCGTGAGCGCCACGGTATCGCCGGGCTGCTTGACCAGGAAGTACAGGCGGATGCTCTCCTCGGGCTGCAGCCGGATCACCAGCCGGTTCTGCGGCGACAGCGTGAGCGGGCGCGGGAAGATCGCATGCGGCACATCGCGGAAGTGGATCACGATCTCCGCCACGCGCGACTGCATGCGCTTGCCGGTGCGCAGGTAGAACGGCACGCCGGCCCAGCGCCAGTTGGCGATCTCCGCCTTGATGGCGACGAAGGTCTCGGTGCGGCTGTCCGGCGCGATGCCTTTTTCATCCAGGTAGCCCGGCACCGGCTTGCCGCCCGCGGCGCCAGCGCGGTACTGGCCACGCACGGTCTTCTCGGACACGTCCTGCGGCAGGATGGGCCTGAGCGCCTTGAGGATCTTGATCTTCTCGTCGCGGATGCTGTCCTCGGACAGGCTGGTGGGCGGCTCCATGGCCACCATGCACAGCAGCTGCAGCAGGTGGTTCTGCACCATGTCGCGCAAGGCGCCGGTGTTGTCGTAGAAATCGCCGCGCGTCTCCACGCCAAGCTCCTCGGCGATGGTGATCTGCACGTCCTGCACCCATTCGCGGCGCCACAGCGGCTCGAACAGCGCGTTACCGAAGCGGATCGCCATCAGGTTCTGCACCGACTCCTTGCCGAGGTAGTGGTCGATCCGGTAGATCTGGTCTTCGGCGAAATACTGCGCCACCGCCGAGTTGATGGCGTCGGACGATTGCAGGTCATGCCCCAGCGGCTTCTCCAGCACGATGCGGACATTGGGGTGGTTGAGCCCCGTTCGCGCCAGTTGCTCGCAGATCGGCACGAAGATATGGGGACCGGTGGCCAGGTAGCAGACCACCACCTCGGGGGCGCGCTGCAGGACCATGCGCGCCAGCGCGTCGAAGTGTGCCGGCTCGCGCGCGTCGGCCTGCACGTAGGTGATGCGGGCCAGGAAGGCGTTCCAGGCTTCCGGCGGCGCGTGCTCGAGCCCCGGGCGCACGCTCTGCTCCAGCGAGCCGATGTAGTCCGCGGTGGTCAGCGGGTGGCTGCCCGTGGCGAGGATCCGGGCAGCGGGATGCAGCAGCCCCGCGCGGTGCGCATCGAACAGCGCGGGCAGCAGCTTGCGCCGCGCCAGGTCCCCGGTGCCGCCGAACAGCACCATGTCGAAATCGGGCATGCTCACCCTGTACTCCTTGTCGTGGCCAGCGTGGATGCGTCACCTTGGTCAGTGACACGATGCATCGCATCAGTTCCGGCAAGTTTAAGTGAGTCGCCGCCACTTGGCGAGGCTAGGCGCCGAGCAGCTCCACCCACAGCGCCCTGGCGTGGAGCTGGTAGGCGCGGGTGGCTTCGATCAGGTCGCGGCGCGGCGCCGGGTCCATGATGGCCTCGGGCAGCAGCGGATCGCGCACGATGGCACGGATGATGGCACGGCCCACCAGCATGCTTTCGCGCGCGCTGGCGTCGGGCTCCATGCGCGCGAGCTTGGCGCGGCTGCGCTCGAGCTGGGCGAGCGCGCGGCGGTAGGCCGCCTGCAGCGCCGGCACGTCCCACAACTGCAGCATGCGAGCGGTGGCGTCCTCGTCGAACTCGCGGCCCACGAACAGCAGGCTGGCGCTGGCCATGCCCAGCCTGCCCAGCGCCGCGCGCATCGCCGGGGCGCCACCGGCAAGGTTGTCCGGCCGCACATTGATGGCCGCCGCCAGGGACCGGAAGCCGCACAGCGCCAGCGCGCGCGCATGGTGGCGCCAGGCGGTCTTCTCGGCGCGCGCCACCGCGGCATCCTGCACCACCAGCCAGCCGCCGTTCCATTGCTCGAGCCGGCTCTCCTTCTCGAACCAGTTCTCGACTTCGTCGTAGACGGGGTTGCCCTCCGGCAGCACCGCGTAGCAGCCGCGCTCAGTCTTGACGATGCGGCCCTGGTGCTGCAGCCGCGTCAGCGCCACCCGCACGCTGGGCGTGCCGATGCCCATCACCTCGGCGCCGCGCGCCAGCGCGTGTACCGGCAAGGTGCGCTCCGGGTGGCCAAACAGCAGGTCGAGGACCAGGTCGGTGGCCGAAGGCTCGCGGATCTCTATTTCATGCATGGATGGGGGCGTGGGACAAATGGAAAGAGTGGGACGAGTGGGACGAATGAGGCGAGCGAACGGCCGGGGGTATACGATGAATATTTCTACACATGACATATATATATCATTTGCTGAAACATTTCGGCATCTGGACAAACACCTAAGCCGCCACTCTGACACATCTTCCGCCAACCGCACCTCACTGCCCAAGGACGCGCATGGATAGTACGCCCAACCCCTATGTCAGGACCGAGACCGACGGCCCGGTCTTCACCATCATTCTGGACCGCGCCGGCAAGCGCAACGCCGTGGACGGCCCCATGGCGCTGGCCCTGCGCGCGGCCTTCACGCAATTCGAGGCCGACCCGGCGCTGCGCGTGGCGGTGCTGTGGGGCGCCGGCGGGCATTTCTGCGGCGGCGCGGACCTGAGCGCGGTCGGCGATCCGGCGCGCCGCCACGAACTGGATCCGCAGGGCGGCGGCGCGGGGCCGATGGGTCCGAGCCGGATGGCCCTGTCCAAGCCGCTGATCGCCGCGGTCAGTGGCTACGCGGTGGCGGGCGGGCTGGAGCTGGCGCTGCTGGCGGACCTGCGCGTGGCCGAGCGCGACGCCGTATTCGGCGTGTTCTGCCGGCGCTGGGGCGTGCCGCTGATCGACGGCGGCACGGTGCGCCTGCCGCGCATCGTCGGCATGGGACGGGCGCTCGACATGATCCTCACCGGGCGCGCGGTGCCGGCCGACGAGGCGCTCGGCATGGGCCTGGCCAACCGCGTGGTGGAGACAGGCCAGGCGCGCGCCGCCGCCGAGGCGCTGGCACACGAGCTGGCAGCCTTCCCGCAGCGCTGCATGCTGACCGACCGCGCCTCCGCACTCAGCCAATGGGAGCTGCCGCTGGCCGACGCGCTGCGCGCCGAAGGGGCCAACGGCACGCCGATCGTGTTCGAGGAAGGTATACCCGGCGCCGCGCGCTTCGTCGGGGGCGCCGGACGGCACGGCAAGTTCGCGGGCTAGACGCGCGCGGCGCCCGCGCGAAAGCCCGGGCGTACCCGTTTCTGCGCAAAAAGATCCATGAAAACAACGAGGAAGAGACAAGCCCATGACCACCACCACGCTTGAACTGATCCGCCGCGGCGCGGCTCAGCACGGCCCGCGCACGGCCATTGTCTTCGGCGAACACAGCATGACGTATACGCAGGTAAACGCGCTCAGCGCGCAACTGGCCCATGCCCTGCGCGCGGCCGGCGCGGCGCCGGGCGAACGCGTCGCGCTGCTGCTCAACAATGGCTTGCACAGCGTCCCGCTCGACTTCGCCTGCGTCAAGGCTGCGGTAAACCGCGTGCCACTGAACGCGCGCCTGTCGCTGGCCGAGCACCTGCGCATGCTGCAGGACACCGGCTGCCGCATGCTGGTGTTCGGCGCCGACCTGGCCGAGCGCGCGCAGGCACTGCGCGATGCCCTGCCCGCCCTGGCGTGCCACGGCATCGGCACGGCCCTGGACGGTGGCACCGACCTGCTGGCGGCCGCGCGGGCGCAGCCCGCCACCGACCCCGACGTGCAGGTGGCCGAGGACGACATCATCCTCACGCTGTTTACCTCCGGCACCACTGGCACCCTCAAGGCCGCGCAGCACACGCAGGCGTCGTACGCGGCGATCTGCCGCAACGTGCTGCTCAACCTGCTGCCGGCCACGCCGGACGACACCATGCTGCACGCTGCCTCGCTGATCCACGCCAGCGGCGTGTTCGTGCTGCCGTTCTGGCTGCGCGGCGGCAAGACCGTGATCCTGCCCGGCTTCGAACCCGCCGCCTTCCTCGCCGCCATCGAGCGCGAGCGCGTCACCGCCATCAACCTGGTGCCCACCATGCTGCAGATGCTGGTATCGCTGCCGGCCATGGCGACGTGCAAGGTGGACGCGCTGCGCTACGTGATCTACGGGGCCTCTCCCATGCCGCGCCCGGTGATCGAGCGCGCCATGGCGCTGTGGGGCCGGCACCGCTTCTGGCAGTACTACGGCCAGACCGAGGTGCCGCTGTGCCTGGCCGTGCTGCGCCCCGAGGACCATCACGGCGAGCGCCTCGGTGCCTGCGGCCAGGTGGCGCCGGAAGTGGAACTGCGCCTGGTCGACGAGGCCGGCCACGACGTGCCGCGCGGCCAGCCCGGCGAGATCGCCGTGCGCGCACCGTCGGCCGTGGCCGGCTATCACGACGCGCCCGAACTCACCGCGCAGACCTTCCTGCCGCACGGCTGGGTGCGCACGCGCGATATCGGCGTGTTCGACGCGGACGGCTTCCTGCACCTGAAGGACCGCACCTCCGACATGATCGTCAGCGGCGGCTACAACGTATATCCGGGCGAAGTCGAGAACGCCTTGCTGACCCACCCCGCCGTGCGCGAGTGCGCCGTGATCGGGCTGCCCGACGAGAAATGGGTGGAAGCCGTCAGCGCGGTGGTGGTGCTGCATGCCGGCCACCCCGCCGGCGAGGCCCTGGCAGCAGAACTGGCTGGCCACGTGGCGGCGCGGCTGGCCGCGTACAAGAAGCCACGCCGCGTGCTGTTCGCCGCCGACCTGCCCAAGACCGCGGTCGGCAAGATGAACCGGCGCGAACTGCGCGATCGCTACCGCGCGGCCGGCGGCGCCGCCTAGGGCTCGCCGTCGCCGCCGCGCTGCTTGCCGCCCCGCCCGGCTTTGGTCGGCGCCGCGCGGCAAGCAGCATTGAACACGGAGATGCCGGATACGTCGCCTGGCGTAACGCGAGCGCCAAGCGATCCGCTCTTGTATGCTACGGCTATTGCCGCCGATGCCGATCGAGCCCGCTATGAGCCATAAATCCCGGAGCCTGCTGCAGTCGATCTTCAGCCACCCGCTCAGCAACAATATCCACTGGCGCGAGGTCGAATCGCTCCTGCAGCAGCTCGGCGCCAAAGTGGAGCCCATCCAGGGCGCGCGTTTCCGGGTGGTGCTCAACGAGCACGAGTTCTACCTGCATCATCCGCATCACGGCAATGTCTGCGCCAAGCAGGAAATCAAGCATCTGCGCGATTGCCTGACGGCCGCGGGCGTCAGCCCGCCCGGCGACGACGACAAGGCCAGATAGGCGCAGTCCCCGCGTCGTCATGCCGTGCGCAATGCGCAGCGCGTTGCGCCGTCGCCCTTTCAGCCAACCGGATTCTCCATGACAGACCTGTCCGCTCCTTTTTCCCCCTCCATGTCCCCTCCCGTGTCCGCTTCGTTGTCCGCTTCTTTGTCCGCTTCTTTGTCCGCTTCTTTGTCCACCTTCCCGATCACCGGAAAATGGCCCGCGCAGCATCCCGAGCGCATCCAGCTCTACTCCCTGCCCACGCCCAACGGTGTGAAGATCTCCATCATGCTGGAGGAAACCGGCCTGCCGTACGAGCCGCATCTGGTGCGCTTCGATATCAGCGACCAGACCTCGCCTGAGTTCCTCTCGCTCAGCCCGAACAACAAGATCCCCGCGATCATCGATCCCAACGGCCCGGACGGCAAGCCGCTCGGCCTGTTCGAATCGGGCGCGATCCTGCTCTACCTGGCCGACAAGAGCGGCAAGCTGATCCCGCAGGATGCGGCCGGCCGCTACGAGACCATCCAGTGGCTGATGTTCCAGATGGGCGGCATCGGCCCGATGTTCGGCCAGCTCGGCTTTTTCAACAAATTCGCCGGCAAGGATTACGAAGACAAGCGCCCGCGCGACCGCTACGTGGCCGAGGCCAAGCGCCTGCTGGCCGTGCTCGAGGCACGCCTGACGGGCCGCGCCTGGATCATGGGCGCCGAATACACCATCGCGGACATCGCCACCTTCCCGTGGGTGCGCAACCTGATCGGCTTCTACGAGGCTGGCGAACTGGTGGGCATCGAGGACTTCCCGCAAGTCACGCGCGCGCTGGACACCTTCCTGGCGCGGCCAGCAGTGGCCAGGGGCCTGAATATCCCCAAGCGCGACTGAGGCGCCGCAAGCAGGACCAGCCCGCCAGACGCGGGCACAGGTAAAAAAGCCCGCACCGGCGCGACGCCGGGCGGGCTTTTTCTCATCTGGCGAAGCGCGCTACGCAACCGACTCCACCACCTTGGCACGCGCCGGCGCGTAGTGATCGAACTGCATGCCGAAGCTGGCACGTCCCGAACTCAGCGCACGCAGGCTGCCGATATAACCGAACATGCCGGCCAGCGGCACATGCGCCTCGATCACCGATGCGCCACCCGCCCGCTGCGATTGCCCGCGCACGACGCCGCGGCGGCGGTGCAGATCCCCGATCACATCGCCCACATGATCGACCGGCGTGATGACTTCGACCGCCATGAGCGGCTCCAGCACCACGGGTGCCGCGGCGCGCGCGGCTTCGCGCAGCGCCGCGGCGGCAGCGGTCTCGAACGCCAGCGCCGAGGAATCGCGCTCGTGATAGCTGCCGTCGAGCAGGACCGCCTTGAAATCCACCAGCGCATGGCCCGCCAGCACGCCCTGCGCGGCGGCGCGGCGGATGCCGGCTTCCACCGCCGGCACGTATTCGCGCGGCACCGCGCCGCCTGAGATGCGGCTCTCGAACTGCAGGCCTTCGCCGCGCGGCAGCGGCTCGATGCGCAGCAGCACTTCCGCGTACTGGCCCGGCCCGCCGCTTTGCTTGCGGTGCAGATGGCGCGCCTCGGCAACGCGCGTGAGTGTCTCGCGATACGCCACCTGCGGGCGGCCCACCGTCACCTCCACGTGAAAGCGCGTGCGCAGTTTCTCCAGCGTGACCTCGAGCTGCAGCTCGCCCATGCCAGACAGCAGCGTCTGCCCGCTCTCCGGATCCTGCCGCAGACGCAGGCTCGGGTCCTCCTGCACCAGCGCCTGCAAGCCGCGTGCGAGGCCGGCCTGGTCGGCATGGGTGCGCGGCTCGATGGCGACGTCGATCACCGGCTCGGGCGCGTCGATGGTCTCGAGCACCACGGGATGCGCGGGGTCGGCCAGGGTGTCGCCGGTGACGGTGGCCTTGAGGCCCGCGATTGCCACGATATCGCCAGCCACGGCGACGCCGCGCTCCTGCTTGCAGCCGGCATGCATCTCGTACAAGCGCGCCACGCGCTCGTGCTTGCCACTGCGGGCATTGAGCACGGTGTCGCCGGCGGCAAGCCGCCCGCGGTAGATGCGCGCGAACGTGAGCGTGCCGTGCGCGTCGTGCACCACCTTGAAGGCGAGCGCCACCAGCGGCCCGGCGGGGTCCGCGCAGAGATCGGGGCGTGCCACGTCCTGCGGCGCGGGCAGGTAGCCGGTCACGGCATCGAGCAGCGGTTCCACGCCTTTGTTCTTGAAGGCGGAACCAGCCAGCACCGGCACGCCGGCGCCGGCCACGGTGACGCGGCGGATGGCCGCGCGCAGCGCCACCTCGTCCGGCTCGCGGCCGGCGAGATAGTCTTCCAGCATGGCCTCGTCGTGCTCGGCCAGCGTCTCCAGCAAGCGCTGGCGCCAGGCCGTGGCCTGCTGCGCGATTCCGGCCGGCACGGGCTGCGTGGCGTACACCTGCGTGCCGTTGCCGTCGGGCCAGAGCAGCGCCTGCATGGCGACGAGATCGACCACGCCCGCGAACGCGGCTTCGCTGCCGATGGGCAATTGCAGCACCAGCGGCACCGCGCCCAGGCGCGCCTCGATCATGCCCACCACGCGCAGGAAGTCCGCGCCGGTGCGGTCGAGCTTGTTGACGAAGGCGAGGCGCGGCACGCGGTAGCGGTCGGCCAGGCGCCAGTTGGTCTCGGTCTGCGGCTCCACGCCGGCCACGCCGTCGAACACCACCACGGCGCCGTCGAGCACGCGCAGCGAACGGTTCACCTCGATACTGAAATCGATGTGGCCGGGCGTATCGATCAGGTTGATGCGGTGGCCGCGCCAGGCCACCGAAGTGGCGGCGCTGTTGATGGTGATGCCGCGCGCCTGCTCCTGCGGGTCGAAGTCCATGGCGGCGGCGCCGTCGTGCACTTCGCCGAGCCGGTGGCTGGCGCCGGTGTAGAACAGGATGCGTTCGGAGGTGGTGGTCTTGCCCGCGTCCACGTGGGCGATGATGCCGATGTTCCTGACGTTGTCGTTCCTGGGTTCCTTGCGTTCCATGATGGGCTGCCTGTGCAAAAACACCCTGGCGGGTGCGTGCCTGCCAGGGTGCTTCTGGTGTCCCCGGGCAGGCGGTCCGTGCGATGCCCCGGGACTGCGCATGGCAGCCAGGGGGCTATGGAATCGCTTGCGGAACGGCGCCGGCATGCCGCATGCGGCACGCAATGACATCGACGGCTGCGACAACCGGCGCCGCTACCAAGCCAAGGGACGAGCGCAAGCTCCCGTTCCCTTGGCCGGAGTGAATCGTGGCGATCAGCTTGTCGTAGGTACGCATGGCGCATCAGATGGTGGTGAACTGCAAAAACAAAACCCCGGAAGACCTGCGGGGCCGTCCGGGGTTGGCGATGTTCTTGCTTCGTCGTTTCCCGGAATGGCTTCTGTGCCTTCCGGGCGCGACGCTCGGAAGACTAGACGTGAAAGGCCAGCAGCACGCGATCACCGTAAGGTGCCACGGCAAACGCTGCAAACGCTGCGAATGCGGCATATGCGGCGGTGCGTCGGGCTGCTTGCTTCATGTCGTCTGAACTCCGGAGAATGGAGCGCAGTCTAGCACTTGTCGGCGCCACGTGCAGGACGCGATGCATGCGTGCATCCCCCGACAAAGTGCACTACGCTGAAAAACGCAGGCTGACAACGATACCCCACGCAGGAGATCCCCATGCCAAGCCATCCAGTCCTGGAACGGGTCACCGCCCGCATCGTCGAGCGCAGCGCCGGCACCCGGCAAGCCTACCTGGCGCGCACGCACGCCATGGCGGGACAGAAAGTGGAACGCGCGAACCTGTCCTGTACCAACCTGGCGCACGGCATGGCTGCCATGCCGGAGCAGGCCAAGATCCGCCTGAAGGCGCAGGAGCGGCCGAATCTCGCCATCGTCTCGTCCTACAACGACATGCTGTCCGCGCACCAGCCACTGGCGGAATATCCGCAGTGGCTCAAGGAAGCCGCGCTGGAGGCGGGCGGCACCGCGCAGTTCGCCGGCGGGACGCCTGCCATGTGCGATGGCGTGACGCAGGGCCAGGACGGCATGGACCTGTCGCTGTTCTCGCGCGACGTGATCGCGATGTCCACGGCGGTGGCGCTGTCGCACCAGATGTTCGACGGCGCGCTGTACCTGGGCGTGTGCGACAAGATCGTGCCGGGACTGGTGATGGGTGCGCTGTCCTTCGGTCACCTGCCTGCCATCTTCGTGCCGGGCGGGCCCATGACCACCGGCATCGGCAACGAGGAAAAGGCGCGCATCCGCCAGCAGTACGCCGAGGGCAAGATCGGCCGCGCGGAACTGCTCGAAGCGGAGAGCAAGTCTTACCACGGCCCCGGCACCTGCACCTTCTACGGCACCGCCAACTCCAACCAGATGCTGATGGAGATGATGGGCCTGCATCTGCCCGGCACCGCCTTCGTCAATCCCAACACGCCGCTGCGCGAAGCGCTCACGCGCGAATCCGCGCGCCAGGCCCTGCGCCTGGTGCATGGTGGCGAACGCTATACGCCGGTGGCGGACGTGCTCGACGAGCACGCCTTCGTCAACGGCATCGTGGGGCTGCTGGCCACCGGCGGCTCCACCAACCACACGCTGCACCTCATCGCGATGGCACGTATCGCGGGCATCGTGCTGGGCTGGGACGATTTCGCCGAACTGTCGGAAGTGGTGCCGCTGCTGGCGCGCGTGTATCCGAACGGCAGCGCGGACGTGAACCAGTTCCAGGCGGCGGGCGGCCTGCCCGTGGTGATCCGCGGCCTGCTGGAACTCGGCCTGCTGCATGACGACGTGACCACCGTGGTGGGCAAGGGCCTGGCCGACTACACGCGCGAACCGGTATTGCGCGACGGCAAACTGACGTGGATCGACGGGCCGGCCGCACCGCTGGACGACGCCATCGTGCGTCCCGCCGCGCAGCCCTTCGCGCCGGAGGGCGGCATCAAGCTGCTCGACGGCAATATCGGCCGCGCCGTGCTCAAGATCTCCGCCGTCAAGCCCGAGCACCATGTCGTGCTGGCGCCGGCGCTGGTCTTTCACACGCAGGATGCACTGATCGCGGCGTTCAAGCGCGGCGAGCTGGAGCGCGACTTCGTCGCGGTGCTGCCATGGCAGGGGCCGGCCGCCTGCGGCATGCCCGAGCTGCACAAGCTCACACCCACGCTGACCGTGCTGCAGGATCGCGGCTTTCACGTGGCGCTGGTGACGGACGGGCGCATGTCGGGCGCATCGGGCAAGGTGCCGGCCGCCATCCATGTCTGCCCCGAGGCGCTGAACGGCGGCGGCATCGCGCGCGTGCGCGACGGCGACCCGATGCGCGTGGACGCGCATGCCGGCGTGCTGACGGTGATGGTGCCGCAGGCGCAATGGGACGCGCGCGACATCACGCCGCCGGATCTCTCCGCCAACCGGCACGGTGTGGGCCGCGACCTGTTCAGCGGCTTCCGCAGGCACGTGAGCACGGCCGAGGAAGGCGCTTGCTCTTTGCTGGCCGACGAGGGCTGAGTGCTGCGGCGCTGCGGGTCGCGTGAAGATGCGCGTCAGCTCAGGCGCTGCGCAGCGCCGGGGGCGACAGGCCCGGAGCGTTGCGCATCGTCGGGCACGCGCACTTCCTGCACCGGCACGGCGATCGGGCAGCCGGCGGCTTCGAGCACCGGCTTGATGCGCTGGTAGAAACCGAAGCGCACGCTCCAGTAGTTGTCGGCGCGGGTCCAGCAGCGCACGTTGAGCGTGACGCCCTGCGCGGCGTAGTTGACCACCATGACTTCGGCGGCAGGATCGGGCAGCAGGCGCTTTTCCGTGGCAAGCATGGCGCGCAGCGCGTCGAGCGCGGCCTGGATGTCGGCGCCGAAGGTGACGGTGACTTCGATATCCAGCCGGCGCGTGGGGTTCTCGCTGTAGTTGGTGATGGCGCTGCCCCAGATCTTGCCGTTGGGCACGCGCAGGCAAACCCCGTCGGACGTGGTCAGCTCGGTCATGAACAAGCCGGTCTCGCGCACCGTGCCGGCCACGCCCTGCGCGTCGATGTACTGGCCCACGCGGAACGGCCGCAGCAACACCAGCATGATGCCGGCCGCGATGTTCTGCAGCGTGCCCTGCAGCGCCAGGCCGATGGCCAGGCCGGCCGCGCCGAGCATGGCGATGATGCTGGCGGTCTGCACGCCGAATTGCGACAGCACCAGCACCACGGTGATCACGCGCACGACCCATTGCGTGACGCTGGCCAGCATGGGACGCAGCGTGGCGTCCACGCGCGGCCGGTCGAATGCGCGCAGCACGGCAGAACGGGCGCGCCCGGAAAACCACCAGCCCAGCACCAGGATCAGCACGGCGGCAATGCAGTTCAGGCCCTGCTGCACGATCAGCTGCGCAAGGTAGGCCCAGGCCGCTTCCAGCTTGTGGGGCTCGATGAAGTTGAGGTTCATGGCAATCGGCTCCGGAGAGTAAACGTAAACGCGGGAATGACTGAAAAAAAGGAAAGAACTGAGCGCGACGGCTCAGGACGAGCGATCTTCGCGATGGCGATGCATCCGTTCGCCCGCATCGGGCAGCGGCGCTGCGCGCGGACTGGCCCGGATCGGGCTGGTGCGAGAAGCCGGCCGCCGAGCCTGTGTGGCGCTGGCGGTCTTCCGGCAAGGTGGGGCCGCTCTGAATATAGACGGTGGGCAGCTCCGCGAGAGGCACGGGCACGGGCAGACGGGTGCGCTCGTCGCCATGCGATGCACCTGCGCCGAAGCAAAGCAGCGCGGTACGCACATCGTGCCCGGCGCGGGGATCGGCATCTTCTCGCGGTGGGTGCCGAAATGACTGGCCACGAGGTCCGGGTATTGGGACGCGTCACCGGCTTCGCCGCCCACCGATTCGAAGCCGATTGCATGGGTGCGCAGGCCGGGCGTACCCGTTTCTGCGTGCAGGCCGGTGATCCGGCTCGAGTCCACGCCGCCCGAAGGCAGCATGCCCACCGGCACATCGGCCACGGTGCGGCGGCGCACGGCTGCGCATGGCAGCGCGCAGCCAGCAGCGCCGCCAGCGTGGCGGCAAAGCGCAGGCGCCGAAGCGGCACCAGCCCTTGCGTGGCAAGGCCTGGCGGCGAATCGAAGAAATTTGCCGATGTGCCGATCGGGGTGTTTTGGCTTCGGCGTTGCGGCCGCGGGGCGCGGCGCGCAGGGCACGCAGAAACGGGTACGCTTTCGCGCTTTGGCGTCCGCAAGGGAATGCCGGCAGGGCAGGAGCGCCGTGCCGGGACAACCATGGCGGCGCTCAGGCCGTGACGGGATGATCGTGCAGGCGGTCGCGTTCGGCCAGCGACGGGAACAGGCGCATCCACACCGCCACCACCACCAGCGTGCCGATGCCGCCCAGCAGCACCGCGCCCACCGGCCCCAGCAATGCCGCAGTAACGCCGGACTCGAATTCCCCGAGCTGGTTTGACGCGCCGATGAAGACCGAGTTGACCGCGCCCACGCGCCCTCGCATGTCGTCGGGCGTGTCGAGCTGGACCAGGGTGGAGCGCACCACCACGCTGATCATGTCGGAGGCGCCGAGCATGACCAGCGCCGCCATCGACAGCGGCAGCCAGCGCGAGATGCCGAACACCATGGTGGCCACGCCGAACACGGCCACCGCGCCGAACATGATGCGGCCCACGCGGCGGTTCATCGGGTGGTGCGCCAGCCACAGCGCCGTGGCCAGCGCGCCGATGGCGGGCGACGAACGCAGCAGGCCGAGGCCCCACGGGCCGGTGTGCAGTATGTCGCGCGCGTAGATGGGCAGCAGCGCGGTGGCGCCGCCCAGCAGCACGGCGAACAGGTCCAGCGAGATCGCCCCCAGCAGTACCGGCCGGCCACGGATATAGGCGATGCCCGCGAACAGCGTGGAAAGGCTGACCGGCGTGGTGACGCGCTGCGCGATCTGGCGCAGCTTGATCGCGCTTACCAGGCAGGCCGCCACCGCGAACAGCGTGGCGCTGATGGCATAGACCACGCCGGGGCCGGCCACGTAGGCGAATCCGCCCAGCGCCGGGCCAATGATGATGGCGGTCTGCACCGCCGAACTGGACATCGCCACCGCGCGCGGCAGCAGGCGCGGCGTGACCACGCTGGGCAGCAGCGCCTGCAGCGTGGGGGTCTCGAAGGCGCGCGTGGCGCCTATCAGGGCGACGAACACGAAGATATGCTCGCGCGCGATCCAGCCCTTGAGGCTGGCCAGCGCCATCGAGGCGGCGATCAGCGCTTCGAGCGTCTGGCAGGTGCGCACGATCAGGCGCCGGTCGAAGCGGTCCGCCACGTGGCCGGACATCAGCAGCAGGATCACCGAGGGCAGGAACTGCACCAGGCCCACCATGCCGAGCATGAAGGGATCCCGCGTGAGGTCGTAGATCTGCCAGCCCACCGCCACCGTGAAGATCTGGTAGCCGATGGTGGTGCACAGGCGGGCAAACCAGAACAGCCGGAACGAAGGATCGCGGAAGACGGAGTCCGGCTCGGCGGCCGGAACGGAGGCAGGGGTCGACATGGATGGCGGCAAGGACGGGACAGTTGGCGCGGCACATGGCGCGCCGCACTCGGCGAAACACAAGAAAAGCGCCTTACGCTGCCCTTTTGCTCACATCGGGACTTCCGATCGGGGCTAATGCTTGATTCCACAAGTATCGGATTCTATCCGAGCGAGGGCGCGCCCGCCGACGCTGGCGGCAACTTCCATGTATCAACTTTGATGCAATGTCACCACAGAGCCGAAAAATGAAGTGATTCCGATAATGATTCGTATTTATAATTCGAGCCCTCGATACGGTACGGGCAAACCCTAGTTCCCGCCCGCGCATTCCAGGAAGTCCACCCTTGCAGCCCACCATCCGACTCACGGGTGCCGCCCTTGGCGCCGCCCTGCTTTGCCTCTCTTTGTCCACACGCGCAGCCGACGCCACACCTGCGCAGGCCGCCGCCGCACCGGCGGCAGACGCGGCCGGCGCACCCGCCTCCCAGGGCGAGAAAACGCTCGGCGCCGTCACCGTGGTGGGCAACTGGCTGGAAAATCCCAGCGAGACCAAGGTGCTGGAGCACCCCGGCGCCCGCACCATCGTCGAGCGCGAGACCTTCGCCCAAAGCGGCGCCAGCAATGTGCGCGACGTGCTGCGCCAGATCCCGGGCGTGCAGGTGCAGGAGAGCAACGGCACCGGCGGCAGCGATATATCGCTGAACGTGGGCGTGCGCGGCCTGGCCTCGCGCCTGTCGCCGCGCTCGACCATCCTGATGGACGGCATCCCGCTGGCGGTGGCGCCCTACGGCCAGCCGCAGCTGTCGATGGCGCCGGTGGCGCTGGGCAACCTGGACGCGGTCGACGTGGTGCGCGGCGCAGGCTCCGTGCGCTATGGCCCGCAGAACGTGGGCGGCATCATCAACTTCGTGACGCGCGCGATCCCGAAGACGTTCGCCGCGGATGCCTCGGTCGAAACCGACATCTACTCCCATGGCGGCAGCGTCAAGACCACCCCGAGCGCATTCATCGGCGGCACCGCTGAAAACGGCCTGGGCGGCGCGCTGCTGTACTCCGGCGTGCATGGCAACGGCTTCCGCGAGAGCAACGACCACGTCAGCATCGACGACCTGATCCTCAAGGGTTCCTACCGCATCACGCCGGCCGACGAGCTGAGCGCCGCCTTCTACTACTACGAGGGCAACGCCGGCATGCCCGGCGGCCTGACGTCGGCGCAGTACGCGGCCAACCCGTTCCAGTCGGTGCGCCCCTTCGACAACTTCAGCGGCCGCCGCAACGATTTCTCGTTCAAGTACGCGCACAACGACAAGGACCGCAAGTTCGAAGTGCTGACGTACTACACGGACAGCTTCCGCGGCAGCAACATCGAGCAACAGGGCACGGGCGCCCAGGCCAGCCAGCGCCGCCTGACCGCCGCGCCGCGCAACTACCACACGTTCGCGATCGAGCCGCGCTACTCGCAGCTGTTCCGCACCGGCGACGTCAGCAACGAAGTCAGCGTGGGCTACCGCTACCTGCGCGAGGCCAGCGACGAACAGGCAAGCCGCACGAGCTTCTACACGCCGGGCTCGGTGAACGCGCCGGACCTGGCCTCGCCGGTCTACCAGTGGCGCACCGGCGGCACCACCGCCAATGCGGTCTACATCGACGACACCATCAACATCGGCAACTGGACCATCACGCCGGGCCTGCGCTACGAGTTCATTCGCTCGAACCTGACCGACCGCTTCACCAACGTGCGCACCGATGTCTCGTCCAACGAGCCGCTGCCCTCGCTGGCCGTGATGTACCACGTGAGCGACAACTGGACGCTGTTCGCCAACGCGGGCGTGTCGTTCGGCCCGCTGCAGTACTTCCAGATCGCCTCGACCACCAACGGCCTGACGCCGGAGAAGGCCAAGACCTATGAGGTCGGCACGCACTTCAACGCCAACGGCTGGGGCGGCGAGCTGACGCTGTTCAACATCGACTTCGACGACGAACTGCAGCTGCGCGGCGGCACCGGCGGCGCGCCGGACGCGTGGACCAACCTCGGCGCGACCACGCACCGCGGCGTCGAATCGTCACTGCGCTACGACTTCGGCACGCTGTCGAAGACCCTGATCGGCCTGTCGGCGTACGCCACCTACACGTTCACCGACGCGACCTACAACCAGGGCAATTTCGCCGGCCGCGACCTGCCGTTCTACTCGCGCCACGTGGCGACGCTGGGCATGCGATACCTGCGCAACCGCTGGATGCTCAACGTGGACACCTTCGCGCAGTCCAAGCAGCGTTCGCCGGGCGACCCGAGCACGTCGGCCACTTACCAGACCGCCGAGAGCGCCAATGGCGCGCTGGGCGATATCCCGGGCTACGCGCTGGTGAACATGCGCCTGGGCTATGACTTCGGCAAGGCGGCGCAGAACCTGAAGATCGCCGTGGGCGTGAAGAACCTGTTCGACCGCCGCTACTTCACCCGCTCGACCGACAACAACGCGGGCAAGTACGTGGGCATGCCGCGCACGTTCTACATCCAGGCTTCGCTGGCTTACTAAGCCGGCATCCCGCAGCAAGAAAACGGCGCCCCGGGGCGCCGTTTTCGCTTCCAGTCCCGCGCGCAGGCACCGATCGGCGTCAGCACGCTCACGCGGCTGGTGCCGTTCGCGCTGGCGGGCGTGTATGCGGATGCAGGCCTGGCGGCGGGGCGCAGCGTGACGCTGCGAAGCCCGCGGGGCTCAGACGATCTCGCGCGTTTCCTTGAACTCGACCTTGGGAAAGCGCTCCTGCGTCAGGCGCAGGTTCACCATGCTCGGCGCGAGATAGACGTGATCGCCGGCGCCATCCAGCGCGACGTTGTGGCCGGCCTTCTCGATCAGCTTCTCGATCTCGGCCGGATCGCCCTTGAGCCAGCGCGCCGTGGCGCATTCATGCGATTCGAAGATCGCGTCCACGCCGTATTCGTGCTCCAGGCGGTGCGCCACCACGTCGAACTGCAGAATACCCACGGCACCCAGCACCAGGTCGTTGGAAGCAATGGGACGGAACATCTGCGTGGCGCCTTCCTCGGCCAGCTGCTGCAGGCCCTTCTGCAGCTGCTTGACCTTGAGCGGGTTGTTCAGGCGCGCGCGGCGGAAGAATTCCGGTGCAAACGACGGGATGCCCGTGAACTTGAGCGCCTCGCCTTCGGTGAACACGTCACCCAGGCGGATGGTGCCGTGGTTGGGCACGCCGATGATGTCGCCGGAGTAGGCTTCCTCGGTGGTGTTGCGGTCCTGCGCCATGAAGGTGATGGCGTTGTTGATGGCCACGGTCTTGCCGGTGGACACGTGCAGCAGTTTCATGCCGCGCTCGAAGCGTCCCGAGCACACGCGCACGAAGGCGATGCGGTCGCGGTGGCGCGGGTCCATATTGGCCTGGATCTTGAACACGAAGCCGGTGAACTTGGTTTCGTCCGGCTCCACCACGCGCGTCTCGGTGTTGCGCGCCTGCGGCGGCGGCGCGAGTTCGCACAGCGCGTCGAGCAGGGACTGCACGCCGAAATTATTGATGGCCGAGCCGAAGTAGACCGGGGTCTGCTTGCCGCAGAGGAAGGCGTCCTTGTCGAAGGCGTGCGAAGCACCGCGCACGAGTTCGATCTCGATGCGCAGCTCTTCCGCCTGGCTGCCCAGCACGCGGTCCAGCTCGGGGTTGTCCAGCCCGTCGACCATGGCGGAGGTACCCTTCTCGCCGTGCGGGTCGAACAGCTGCACGCGGTCATCGATCAGGTGGTACACGCCGCGGAAGGACTTGCCCATGCCGATCGGCCATGTCATCGGCGCGCACTGCATCTTCAGCACGTCCTCGATCTCGTCGAGCAACTCGATGGGCGAGCGGCCTTCGCGGTCGAGCTTGTTGATGAAGGTGATGATCGGCGTGTCGCGCAGGCGGCAGACGTTGAGCAGCTTGATGGTCTGCGCTTCCACGCCGTTGACGGAATCGATCACCATCACCGCGGAGTCCACCGCGGTCAGCGTGCGGTAGGTGTCTTCGGAGAAGTCTTCGTGGCCCGGGGTGTCGAGCAGGTTGACGATGTTCTCGCGGTACGGGAACTGCATCACCGAGGAGGTCACCGAGATGCCGCGCTGCTTTTCCAGCTCCATCCAGTCGGAAGTGGCGTGGCGATCCGCCTTGCGCGCGCGCACTTCGCCGGCGACCTGGATGGCGCCGCCGAACCACAGCAGTTTTTCGGTCAGGGTCGTCTTACCCGCGTCAGGGTGCGAAATGATGGCAAAGGTGCGACGACGCGCAATTTCGGATACGAGCGAGCTCACGGCAGTGGATTCGGCAAACAGAAGATGGAAGGGGCCCGGGGCGCAGCGGACCGGCGCCAGGGGCCGGCGGGACCATCAGCTTGCGGTCGGGCGCCGGGCACTGCGGGCATGCACGAAGGGAATCGGGCGGTATTTTACCGGTTCGCGGGGCCAGCGGCGTGCTGATCGGGTGGCGAGGCGGCGTTTTGCCCCCGCAAGCTGCCGAACTGCAGGGCGTACTGGCGCGTAAGCTCGGCCCCGAAGAAGAAAATTTGCGCCGAGTAGTACACCCATAACATCAGCGCCACCACCGAACCGGCAGCACCGTAGGAGGTCGCCACCGCGCTGTTGCCGAGATAGAGGCCGATCAGCCGCTTTCCCATCGAGAACAGCAGCGCAGTGATGATCGCGCCCATGATCACGTCGCGCCAGGCGATGCGCGCATTGGGCAGCATCTTGAAGATGACCGCGAACAGCAGGGTGACCACGGCGAAGGAAAACGCGGTGGAGAGCACGTCGGCCACCGGCGCGAACCACGACTGTGTCCACATCTGCCCCCAGAAGCGTTCCACCACGGCCAGCGCGGCGTTGACGATCAGCGATACCAGCAGCATGAAGGCAAGCACCAGCACCAGGCTGAACGACAACAGCCGCGCGCGCAGCAATTGCTGCCAGCCCGCGCCTTGCGGCACCGGCGCGGCCCAGATCTCGTCCAGGCTGCCCTTGAGCTCGGCGAAGGCGCTGGTGGCGCCGACGAACAGGATGCCGGTGGCGATGGCAGTGGCCAGGCCGCTGCCACCGGCCCGGTGCGTGGCCGCCAGGATCTGCTGGATGGCGGCCGCGCCCTGCGCGCCGACGAGGTCGTCGATCTGGGCGAAGATCTCGCCACGCGCGGCTTCCGCGCCAAAGAAGATGCCGGCGATGGAAATCACCAGCACCAGGATCGGTGCCATCGAGAACAGCATATAGAACGAGAGCGCCGCGCCTTTGCTGGCGGCGCGATGGGCCAGCCACGAGCGGATCGCGGCCAGCACCACGCTGGCGGTACGCGCGGCGGTGTGGCGGTCCGGCAACCAGTGGCCCGGGCGGGGCCTGGGGGTCTTCGGGTCCAGGGGGCGGCGAGGGGTGTCGGCGGGATTCACGCTGGGGTCCGGAGGTTTGGCGGCGAAAGCTGCACGAGCACGGCTAGCGCTCCTTGCGCAGGCCCCAGATGAGCGAGACCATGAACAGCACGAGGAAGACGATGAACAAGAGCTTGGCGACCTGGGCCGCTCCGGCGGAGACGCCGCCAAAGCCGAACAGCGCGGCGACCACGGCGATCACGAAGAAGAGCGCGGCATAGCGCAACATGATGAGACTCCAGTGAGGCTCTCCCGTTCTTGTTATGCGTCCGAAAGTCCATGATACAGCCGCCTGCGCGCTTTGCCCAAGCCGCGGGCGGGCGGCCAGAGGCTAGACTGGAAGGCGGGCGGCTCGCCGTCGCGCAGGCCGCCGTCCGCCCAGTCTTCCTCCAGCACCGAGGCTGTTTCCCTGTCACAAGGAGGCACCATGAACCGGATCACCACGCGCTGGCTTGGCATCGCTGTCCTGCTGGCGTTCGGCCTGCTCGCCGCCACGGGCTGCGAGCGCAGCCAGCCAGGCCCGAAGCCGATCTCCAGCGAAGCGGCCGCCCAGGCCGGCACCTTGCCGGCACGCTAGGCGGGCCGCACGGCCCGCGCTCCGGCGCATTGCGCGGCGCCTTGATACACCAGCGATTGCGCCCGCCTTCGTGCGTCCGCGCCACGTCCTGCGCCACTTCCTGCGCCCCACTGCAAGCGCGCGGCGTACCCGTTTCTGCGTGAACGTTGCGGCCGCGGTCAGACCAGTTGGCCATGGAATGGCCTGTTACAACGCTGCAACCAAAGCCGGGCGGCCTTCCGGGCCACGCCATGGCAGGCCCGGCGCCTGATGCAGCAAAGCCGTGCAGCCGCTGGCGGGCAGCGCCCGCCAGCCACGGCCGCAAACGCGCGTTTCAGCGCTGCAACCAAAATGTTCCCGCCTCCGCGGGGAACTTCCGCGCGTGGCCGTATACCACCCGAGAGCCGGCGCCAGTGCTGGTTTTGCGGGGATTGGCACGCTTGTCGCTCTCTCACCGGCAGGGAGACATAAAAAAATGACGCGACGAGTCCTACAACGCGGGAGTGAGTTCTGCCATGCGTCAGCCGCCTGCACGAATGACGGCACGAAGGCGCTCTTATCGGCTGGCGCGACCTGCGCCATCGGTCTTGCAGCTTTTGTCGCCGCCTTTGCTCCCATCTGCGCGCTTGCAGAACCAGGCGATATCGTCGTACTGCGCAGCGTCGAGCCGCGCATTGCCTATCGCGGCATACCGTCGGGGGACATGCCGATAGCTGCCGCTGTCGAGCCGTTTCCGTCCAAACGCTTCGAACAATCCGCCGCCGCCGTGGTGAGCGACCTGACCGACAGCGATCTCGCTGCCGCGGTGGGTCGCAGCACCGCCGGCCGCGCCGTGCCTGGCGCCGGCCAGGCCGTGGCCGGCCTGCTCGCCGGCCAGCCAGGCCAGTTGCAGGGCCTGGCCACGGGCAGCGGCACGGCAGGCGCCACGGGCGGTATCGCGGGACAAGTGGCGCAGGCTACCGGAAACATGAGCGGCGCCTTGTTGCGCGGACTGGCGCCGCTTGCTGCAGGAGCCCATCCATGACACGGGCTCCGGTCATCGTCTGCGCCGCGCTGGCGCTGGGTTGCGCGCAGGGCCATGCGCAGGTCCCGGGCGTGGACAGCGCCGGCATCGATCCGGGCGCGCTTGCCGGTGCGAGCGGGCGCGCCGCCGTCAACGTGGCCGCCGGCATCGGCAATGCGCAGACCAACCAGGCCGCGATCGGCACCGGTGCCGCGGAAGTGCTGTCGGTGCAGCGCGCCGCCGCGGTTGCACCCGCGGCCGGTGCCGTCAGCCGCATCGGCAACGGCGCCTTCGCCAGCGGCAGCGGGCTGCTCTCGGCAAACGTGGCCAGCGGCAACGGCAATCTGCAGGGCAATGCGGCGGTACTGGCACCGTCCGCCGCGGTAAGGATCGAGGCCATCTCGGACGGCTTGCTGGCCGCCGAATCGGCCGGAGGGAGTCGCCCGGGTTCAGCGGGCCACGCCTCAGGACCCCGCGAGGCAGTCATCCAGCCGGATGCCTACCGCAACGCGACGGGCCTGGTGCAGCTGAACCAGACGGCCGGATCGGGGAATGTCTCATCCAACGTATTTGTGCTCCGTCCCCCGGCGGGCACTTTTTTCTAAAAAGGGAAGGAGAAAATCATGAAAACGAAAATCCTCGCCATCGCAGCGATGATGGCGCTGTCTACCAGCGCATTTGCAGGTGGATTCAGCTATTTCGATCGCCCCGACGACGCCGACATCTTCAACCAGACTGCCATCAGCAACGACATCTATGTGCGCGGCTTCGGCTTTGCCTGGGGGGATATCAAGTTCAAGTCCGAGTCGGGCGCGGTGGTCAACAGCCAGCAAAGCGCCCGTGACAACAACGTGCGCATGGGCTCGTCCAGCAACACCGCGTTCGGCGGCGGCAACGCGCTCTTCAACGCGCAGGGCAATATCGGCGTGAACATTGCCGCCGGCGCGGGTAACGGCCAGTCCAACCAGGCTGCGCTGGCGAGCATCGATGCATCGGATGTGTTCGCCTCCGCGCAGGTGTTCTCCAGCCAGAAGACCGCCGGCAATGGCGTGCATATGGTCGGCGCGGCCAACAGCGCCACCATGGCGGACAATATGCTCGCCGGGGCCAAGGGCAATGTCGGCGTGAATATCGCTGCCGGCGCCGGCAACCTGCAGAGCAACGCGCTGGCGGCCTCGGTCAATACCGGCAGCGGCTACACCGGCCGGGGCGGGCAACCGGTCGGCGTGCTGGCCAAGGCGACCGCGTCGAACGACCAGGCCACCTACGGCAACGATCTGTCGATGTGCGGCTGCAAGCCGAACAATGCCGCCAACCTCGCCGGCGGCGCCCTGGCCAACGCAGTGGGCAATATCGGCGTCAATATCGCTGCCGGCGCGGGCAACGCGCAGAGCAACGGGCTCGCCATCTCCACGGCGACGCGCTGAGTGGAGCAGTACGCCGCAAGGCACCGCGGTACGCAGTAAAAAGCAGTGGAGGGAGAGCCGGGCACGGGGGGGACCGGCTCATCCAGCCCGAGGGAGGTAGCAAGATGCGCGCGTTATTTCGCGTGGCCGGGGCATGCCTGTTGCTGTCGGCGGCGTTCGGCGCCAGCGGGCAGAGCACGATGACCATCAACCTCGATGGCCAGCCGATGCTCAGGAAGCCGGTCAAGAGCATGCTGGAAATGCGCTATCAGAACATGATGCGCCAGCAGCTCGACTTCAGTTGCGGCGCGGCGGCGGTAGGCACGCTGTTGCGCTACGGTTACGGCCTCGACCTGGCCGAGCCGAAGATCGTGGAAGACATGCTGCGCATCTCGGATGCCGATACCGTCGTCAAAAACGGTTTCTCCATGCTCGACATGCGCAACTACGTGGAGACGCTGGGGCTGCGCGGACGGGGCTTCCGCGTGGACTACAGCGCGCTGCGGCAACTCAAGATCCCGGTCATCACCTTGCTCGACGTCAACGGCTACCTGCACTTCGTGGTGGTACGCAGGGCGATCGACGGACGCGTGTTCGTTGCCGATCCGGCGCTTGGCAACCGCATCATCAAGGAAGAAGATTTCGCGGCCAACTGGAACGGGCTGGTGTTCGCCATCGTCGGCCGGCCGTTCGATCCGAACTCGCCGCTGCTGGACTTCGCCGCGCCGGCCCTGCGCGACCGGACCAACGCCRCCCTGGCCGGGGGGATGGTGCCGGCGGCGCTGGATTTCGGCCTGATCCGGATGGATTACTTCTGACATGGACACCGCGCTGCGCCTCTTCTGCCTGACTTGCTCCGCCGGCATGGCGATGGCCGCGGCGCCGACGCGCGCGGCTTCGGCCGCCGACGACGTCGGCGACATCGTCGGCGCGCCGGTGATGGCCGAGCTGGTGTCCGACGAGGAACTGGCGGGCGTGCGCGGCAAATACCTCGGGGCCAGCCTGGTCAGCGGCTTCATGGTGGAGATGGTGTCGCGCTGGCAGAACGACAACGCGGTCGCCACGGCAACTGCGCGCGTGGCGGCGGCCAACCTGGCGGCGGGCGCGGCCGTGGCGCAGGCCAGCGCGAGCCTGTCGGCACGCGTGCAAAGCCTGGCGGGCGGCACGGTGCAAGGCAATGGCGGCGTGGCCAGCTCCGCGGTGCAGGCGGCGGGGGTCGGGCAGGTGACGCAGATCGCGGGCGATGGCAATTCGGTCAGCAACGTCAGCACCATCACCACGCAGACCACGCCCATCGTCGCGCAGTCGCCTGCGGCTGGCAACGGTACCCTGCCGCAGCAGGCGCAGGCCAACGGCATGACGGCCAGCGCCACGGTCAACCCTGGCGGCGGGATATCGGTGGCGATCCAGTCGGCGGCGGGGAGCGCCACCCAGAACGCGCAAAGCGGCAGCCTGATGCAGACCGCGCGCATCACGGGCGACGCGCAACAGGTGCTCAACCTCACCAATATCACGCTGCAGGTGCAGCAATTGACGATCCGGCAACTGACGCAATCCAGCATGCGCGACGCACTAGCGGCAATCGCATCGATGCGACGATAATCGCTGCATGCCTAGGGCTGGCGCACCCGCTTCACGCGCATTCAGATTTCCGGGGGGAAAGATGAAGACCGAATTCGCTGTGCTGGGTACCGTCGCGGGTACCCTGCTCTCCGCGGCTGCGTACGCGCAGGTTGGCGCCCGGCAGCCGAGCGCGGACGAGCGGATCGAACGACTGACAGAACTGGTCGAGAAACAGGAACAGACCATCAAGGCTCTCGAGCAGCGCCTGAACGACCTGGAAATGGTCGGGGCGCGCGGGCGAGGGGTAGCGGGGGGAACGGGGAGCAGTGCCGACGGGAACGCCAGCAGCGCCATGGCCGCTGCCGGTGTTCCCTCCTTGGCACAGGAGGCGACTCCATCCACGTCCGCGGGCGGCACCGCAATCGGCGCAAGCGGCACGAGCGCGCAGGTGGTGGGCTCCGATGCGCGCGAGACGCAGCAGCAGGCGCGCGTACAAAGCAAGGACCTGGTCTACCAGACCGAGCATGCGCCTTTGTTCGAGCGGCGCCTGACCATCGACAGYGGTTTCGTCTACAGCTATTACGACCGGCGAGCGCTGTCGCTGTCAGGCTTTCTCGCGCTCGATGCGATCTTCCTCGGCACCATCAACCTGAACCAGACCAAGTCGCACACGCTCACCTACGACACCATCGCGCGCTACGGCCTGACCGACCGCCTGTCGATGGATTTCGACGTGCCGGTGACCTACCGCAGTACCAACTTCATCTCGGGCGGCGCGGGGGGCTCGGCCTCGAGCCTGTCGGACGCCACGCTCAGCACCACCGCGCTGGCCGACGTCAGCATGGGCGTGTACTACCAGTTCCTGCGCGAGAGCGGCGCGGCGCCGGACGTGGTGGGCAGCGTGCGCGTGCGCGCGCCAACCGGGCGCACACCGTTCGGCATCAAGCTGGTGTCGGCCGACCGGAACAACAACAACCTCAATATCGCCGACCAGTTGCCCACGGGCAACGGCGTGTGGGCGGTCACCGCCGGCCTGTCGGTGCTCAAGACCTACGACCCGGTGGTGCTGTTCGCCAATGCGAGCTACACCTACAACATCAAGCGCTCGGTGAGCGATATCTCGTCGGTGCAGGGCCAGGTCACGCCGGCCGACGTGAAGCTGGGCGACACCATCGGCTTCGGCGGCGGCCTGGCGCTCGCGCTCAACGACCGCACGTCGATGTCGCTGGCGTTCAATGCGGCCTTCTCGGGCAGCACGCAGGTCACCACGTCGGGCGTGACGCAGACCGTGATCGGCAGCCGCGCCAATGTGGCGACGATGACGTTCGGCTTCAACCACGTCATCACCAAGGGCCTGTCGGTCAGCACCGCGTTCGGCATCGGCCTGACGCCGGACGCGCCGAACTACACGGTGTCGCTGCGCTTTCCCTATACGTTCTAGGGGGTGCCGGGGAGCGGATAAGAAAAGCGGGCCGCAGCCCGCTTTTTTCAATGCCGCCTGACGAGCGCTATTCGCCTGCTCCCGGGCGCGCCTCGATGCGGATATTGTGCTTGTGCATCAGCCGGTAGAGCGTGACCCGCGACACGTTGAGCTCGCGCGCGGCCGGTACCACGTGGAAGCCGTGACTGGCCATCACGGTGCGGATCGCCTCGCGCTCGGCTTCCTCGCGGATGGCATCCAGCGTCTTGCGCGGGGCATCCGTGCCGCCGTGCAGCTGCAGGTCTTCCGCGGTGATCTTGCGGTTGTCCGTCATCACGATGGCGCGTCGCACCCGGTTGATCAGCTCGCGCACATTGCCCGGCCATTCGTACTGCATCATCGCCTGCGTGGAACATGGCGAGAAGCCACGGATACGCCGGTGCGCCTCGTGTCCATGCTCGGCGAGCACGGCGTTGGCCAGCAGCAGGATGTCCTCGCCGCGCTCGCGCAGGGGCGGGATCGACAAGGTCAGCACGCATAGCCGGTGGAACAGGTCGGAACGGAAGCGTCCGTCCGACTGCGCGGCGACCAGGTCCACGTGCGTGGCCGAGATGATGCGCAGGTCCAACGGAATCGACTGGTGGCCCCCGAGCCGGGTGATGGTGCCTTGCTGAAGGAAGCGCAGCAGGGCAACCTGGCTTTCCAGCGGGAGGTCGCCGATCTCATCGAGAAACAGCGTGCCGCCCTGGGCCTGCTCGATCCAGCCGATCTTGCGCTGGTTGGCGCCAGTGAAGGCGCCTTTCTCGTAGCCGAACAGCTCGGATTGCACGAGGTGCGGCGGGATCGCGCCGCAGTTGATCGCCACGAACGGGCCCTTGCGCCGGCTCGACGCCTCGTGCACGGCTTGCGCGGCGAGCTCCTTGCCGGTGCCCGATTCGCCCGAGATAAAGACGGGCGCCTCGTTGTGCGCCACCTTGGCCAGCGAGCGGAACATGGCGCGCATGGCCGCGCACTCGCCGATCATCGGGCCGTGGCCGATCAGTTCGTGGCTGCGCGCGCCGTGCAGGCAGGCCATGCCGTGGGCGTGCTTGAGGGTGTAAAGCAGTTCGCTGAACGAGAACGGCGTGCGCACATAATCGACGCAGTAATCGCGGATCAGCCGGCGCACGCGCTCGTCTTCGAGCATGCGCGACGAGGTGATCGCCACCCACATCACGTGCAGGTACTGCAGGCTTTGCTCGAGCTGCGCCAGCTCGGCATCGCTGTACTCGTTCTCGAGGTCGAGCACGCCTGCCATCGGCGCGCTGCCTCGTACCACGCGGCTCAGGTCGCGGATCTGCTGGATATGGCGAATCTCCCAGCCAGACCCGAACTGGGCCGGATCGAATCCATAGGGTTCGTGGCGCGACACGACCAGCACCTGTGCGGTGCGTGTCGCCACCTTGCACAGTCGGTCCATAGCGTTCTCCCTGCCGTTGAGCATCTTGATGATTCCGGCTTGCACCGCGGCCTCGCTTCGATGCGGGCCATGGGTGCGGTCGAGCTGAGCCGGTTGGGGGGCTTCCCCCATGCGCAACGTCGGCATTACGGCTTGGACAGACTGCGGGACTGCTCACCGAGAATGGCGGCATGCTCGCCACCGGCCTGGAGCTGATCGCGGATGCGTCGGCGCACCAGGTCTTTCTCGCGCAGCAATTCGCTGCGGGGCGCGTCGGGAGACTGGCCGGAGTATCGGTAGTAGAGCGTCTTGTAGGTGAGCTGGCTGAGAATCCATTCCTGCAGCAGGCTGCGCTGGCGCGAAAGTTCACCTTCGAGCGAGCGCTGGCGTTGCAGCAGTTGTTCGATCGCTGCGCGAGCATGTGCCGGCAGCATGCGGTCCTGGCTCAGGAAGTCTTCGACGACGCTGGCGGCCGGATTGGCGTCTCCGGTGCTACGGTGTCGGCGTGGCGTCTCGGCTGCGGCTTCTCCCAAAGCCGTCCAGGCGCGATGAATGGAAAGGCTGGCGGACTCGCTGATGGTTCCCATGGCGGGTCGCCGGATTTCTCCTGCATTCATGATGTGATCCCCGTTGAACAACACCCCCGGCACTACACGTTCGCGATTACCACTTATCGTTGATGTTCTTATTTGCTTTCTTGTGGGGCGGGCGTGTATCCGCGCGCTCCCTTCCGTGGTGGCGAAGCCATCTGGACGATGGTCTGGTCGGTCAGTCCTTGGCCGTTCTGCGGGCGTGGGACTTTTGTTTCCGTCGTTATGTCTGGTGTTGCTTTGCGCCAGCCGGCGCAAACTCCGGAACGCCGGAGTCAAGAAGGGGCGCCCTCGAAGCGCCCCGCAATTTGCCACGCCTCTAGTTCAGTGCATTTAGGTCAGTTTGTCCAGCCCTCAGTATGGGGGCTCAACCCAATATCATCCTTTAGTATGAGCACCTTGCTACACACGACTTGGCATTGCAGGTAATTATCCACTTACATCGTACGCAGAAACGGGTACGCGCTTCCGTTTCCTGACGAACACGGGCGGGGTTGGCCAGGCCCGCAGAAACGGGTACGGTCGCCGCGCCCGGGGCCACGGCGGCACGCGCGCGAAGCGACGCAGAAACGGGTACGCACGGGCTCGTGCGCGGAGCGCCGTGCCCGCGGCTGGCGGGCACGGCAGCCACGGGATCAGTGGCCGGGAAGGTAGTAGAACTTGAAGACGAACACGGCCGCGATGATCCATACCATGACCGGAACGCGCCTGGCCTGGCCCGTCAGCAGCTTGAGCCCGGCATAGGTGATGAAGCCAAACGCCACGCCGTTGGCAACGGAGTAGGTAAAGGGCATGCCCAGCGCGGTCAGCACGGCCGGCACGACTTCGGTGGCGTCGGTCCAGTCGAGATCCACCAGCTCGCGCAGCATCAGGCAGGAGACATAAAGCAGCGCGGGCGCGGTCGCGTAGCCGGGCACGGTGCCGGCGAGCGGCGCGATGAACAGGCAGGCGAGGAACAGCACCGCCACGGTCACCGCCGTCAGTCCGGTGCGGCCGCCGGCCTGGACGCCCGAGGCGCTCTCGATATAGGCCGTGGTGGACGAGGTGCCCAGGAACGAGCCGGCCATGATGGCCGTGCTGTCGGCCATCAGCGCCTTGTTCAGACGGTCCATCTTGCCGGCCTTGAGCAGGCCGGCGCGATTGGCCACGCCCATCAGTGTCCCGGTGGCATCGAACAGCTCGACCAGGAAGAACACCAATACCACGTTGATGATGCCGATCGAGAGCGCGGCGGGAATATCCAGCTTGAGCAGGGTCGGGGCGATGGAAGGCGGCGCGGAAAATACGCCATGGAAGGTGTTGTCGCCCGCCACGAAGCTGAGGATGGTCGTCAGCAGGATACCGATCAGGATGGCGCCTTTGACCTTGAGGTGATCGAGCGCGACGATGGCGAAGAAGCCGACGATGGCCAGGATGGCGGGAGTCTGGTGAAGATCTCCGATGGTGACCAGGGTGGCGGGGCTGGCCGTGACGATGCCGGCGTTCTTCAGCGCCACGATGGCAAGGAAGAGCCCGATGCCCGCGGTAATGGCGATGCGGATCGAATGCGGGATGCCGTTGACGATCAGCTCGCGCACACGGAACAGGGTCACCAGCAGGAACAGACAGCCGGAGATGAATACCGCGCCAAGCGCGGCCTCCCACGGAAAACCCATGCCCTTGACCACGGTGTAGGCAAAGTAGGCATTCAGCCCCATCCCCGGCGCCATGGCGATCGGATAGTTGGCGTAGAAGCCCATGATCAGGGTGCCGATCGCCGCCGCCACGCAGGTGGCCACGAACACCGCGTCCTTCGGCATGCCGGCGTCACTGAGGATGCTCGGGTTGACGAAGATGATATAGGCCATCGTCAGGAAGGTCGTCAGGCCGGCAAGCAACTCGGTGCGCACGTCGGTCTGATGCTCGCTCAGCTTGAACACGCGCTCGACGAGCGAAGGGCCGGCAGACGCCGCCGGGGGATTGCGCAAGGGATCCTGCGTTGGCATGGAGGTTCCTCTTATTCTGTTGTGATGCGTATGTTTCAAAGGGGTTCGCGCCCCGGCGGGCCCAGCCCGGGCCGGGCGTAATGTCTTACAGATTCTCCCCTGCGGCAGAGCCGGTGGAGAATGTGTGGCATACGAAATATGTGATGATCCCGCGATGCTTGGCGGTGGATCCGGACAGACATCCAGAATCACCCTACCTTGACGCTGGCGCTAATCCACCGTATAAACCCCGCTAGATTCAAGCGACGAGGCAACAGCACATTCGTTAGCCACCGTCATGGTACTTCCGTTGTCCATGGTGTCCTTTCCTTGAGTTGCTTTGCTGGATATGCGTGAGCTATCCGTTTCTTTTTAAATTTTTGTCAGGAAAAGCAATACCATGCAAACCGGTATCGTTAAATGGTTCAACGACGCCAAGGGCTTCGGTTTCATCAAGCCGGACGCAGGCGGTGACGATCTCTTCGCGCACTTCTCTGAAATCCGCGCCGACGGTTTCAAGTCGCTGCAGGAAAACCAACGCGTGTCGTTCGAAGTCAAGAACGGCCCGAAGGGCCTGCAAGCTGCGAACATCACGCCGCTGTAAGCAGTAAGACTGGCACCCCTCCTGGGGTGCGCCCAGTCAAGAAAACCCCGCCTCTCGAGGCGGGGTTTTTTTTTCGTCCTGCCGGGGCCCGCAAGCGGACGGTGGCGACATGCCCGCGGCCTGCGCCCCGTCGACCCGCCTCGCTACGCCCGAAAGCAGCCGCACCGCTTGTCCAGCCACGCCTGAGCCCTTAGCCACCGGAAGACACGCCGGGCCCGCAGAAATGGGTACGCACAGGCCAGGCGAGCCATGTCTTCGGCGAGATGACAAGCGCGCAGAAACGGGTACGCTTTGGCCGCACCGGCCGGGCCACGCACGCCCGGGCTTCGGGCGCAGCGCCTTTTGAACGTCCGCAGAAACGGGTACGCTGAGCTTGAAATCGACACGCAGCCAGGGCCTGGACTGAGCCGTCCAGGCCCTGGTTCGCTCCACACCGCAGCCATATTGCAGCGCAGAAACGGGTACGCTTTGCTCTGCCTGGCGCGCACCGAATACGCCTGCGGCCTCCTGACCGCATCCAAGATCGCCCTGCTGATGTATTGGTGCAACGCAGAAACGGGTACGCCTCACGCAATTCCCCGCCAGCTGGGCGCCTGGCCCGTACGCAGAAACGGGTACGCTGCCGCCCGTTTTCGGGCGAATTTACCGCTCGCATCGACCCCGCGAGCCATCCTCAAGCCTGATGGCCGGCCGCACGGCTGGCCGGTTTCCTGTCGCGACAACGAATCCCCTGCTCCACGCAGAATCGGGTACGCCCCGCTAAGCGCGTAGTCCGGCGCCCGCCTCGCAGAAACGGGTACGCCACTCGCTTGTATATCCCTGATCGCTGACCACCCCTCATCACCAGCATCTCCAGCGTCCCGCAGAAACGGGTACGCCGACGTATACCCTTTGGCAGCCTGGATAATTCCGAGTGCAAGCGCTCGCTTTTACTGAGAACCTTGTGTATAATAGAGGTGAAATTTCCGGCTTGAATTTCAGGGCGTCAGATACACGCAGAAACGGGTACGCCCAGCGCCGAATGATCGCCTTGCGGTGACGCAGAAACGGGTACGCTTCGGAGTTCGGAGCGGCCCTGGTGGATGTTTCGCAGAATTGGGTACGCCGCAGAAACGGGTACGCTGGCACGACCGAAACCGGGCTTCGAAGTGCTCACGCAGAATTGGGTACGCATTTGGAACGCCGCCGCCCCGATTGACGCAGAATTGGGTACGGTGCGGGGTGAAAAGGGCAGTCGGGGAGTGGGATGCGTACCCGTTTCTGCGGGGATAACTCCGGTACGACCCCTTGTTTACCTCGGCACGGAGCGTATACCGCACTTGACCCGCAGAAACGGGTACGCTTTGGCGCGGTCCGGCTGTGGAAAAGCCTGTGAGAACAGGGAGTTATCCCCGCAGAATCCGGTTCGCGCTTTACGCTGAAACGGGTTCGGTATACCGCAGAATCTGGTACAGCACTTCGCAGAATCGAGTACGGTTTCACGCAGAATCGGGTTCGGAAGGGGGCTTTTTCCGTATACGAATCAGTGGCTTGGGGGCTACGTATACGGTTTACGAGTAGTTAACCCATACGCTTATCGTTTACTGGTAGCTCAGTGCTGGCCTTCCGTGGACAACCCTGCCGGGTTGCCCACCGCAGACCACCCTGCTACCAGTCATGAGACCCACCTGACCCAAAACCCGCGGCAGGACAGGAAATTCGCCTACCGAACCTGTTTCTGCGTGACAAGGCGGTTTGCTTCGCGTAAAAAGTCGTGTATTCCGAAGCCCGCCAATATGCCCATCAAACGCACCCAGACCATCCTGGGATCTCACGATCCGGCCAACATGGACCGTGAGCCGTCCCGCATCATCGTTCCCGGCGACGAGAACAGTCTGGTTCCGTCCGAGAAATTCCAGCGCCTGTTCGACGAAGCCCAGGCCATGGAACGGGAAGATGCATGGCAAAGTGGCGAAGTCGGCTTCCTTAGCCGCGCCAGCGTACAAGTGACCCTGCCTTATCGGGCGCCGAAAGGTGCGCCGCCGGTGTGGACACGGACCAGCGGGAATATTTCCCTGATGATCCAGCCTGGTTACTTCACGCAGCAGCGATCCGAGAAGGCGAGCAACGGTCGCCAGAAACTGGTGTCCGAGACGGTGTCGCTCGGCTATCCCTACGGGTCTTACCCGCGCCTGATGCTTGCCTGGATTGGCAAGGAAATCATGGCCAAGAAGAAGCGAGGGGAGTTTACGGGCACGGTCGAGGATCGCCGCATTTCGCTGGGCAACTCGCTTTCCGAATTCATGTACAACCTGGGCATCCCGATGGCCACGGGTGGCAAGCGCGGCACCATGACCCTGGTGCGCCAGCAGATGATCCGTCTGTTCTCCGCCACCATTGCGATCGTCCAGAACAMGTCCACGCCGAGCCAGAACCAGAACCCAAATCACGAACCGCTGTCCATTGACCGGGTCGGGTACCTGCTGGCAGATCAGTTGTCGACCTGGTGGGATCCGATGCAGCCCGGGCAGGGCTCGATGTTCGAGAGTTTCGTGGTGCTGTCCGAGCCCTTCTTCAACGAGCTGGTTAACCGGCCTGTGCCAGTGGACATGCGGGCGCTGAAGGCGCTCAAGCAGTCGCCTTTTGCGCTCGATGTTTACTCCTGGCTGACGTATCGTTTCTTCACCATCCAGCGCCGCACCGAGATCCCATGGGAAGCGCTGCAGATGCAGTTCGGCACCGAGACGGAAAGCGAGCGCAAGTTCCGCGCACTGTTCCGCAAGGCACTCAAGGATGTGCTGGTGGTGTATCCGGGTGCCAAGGTGGATGCAGACTCGTCCAAGGCACTGATCCTGCAGCCCTCGCGCACCAGCGTTCGCAAGCTGGCCTGAGATCCGGCTTGTCGCACGATCCGCCCGCTGGCTAGCCCAGCGGGTTTTTGCTTTCAGGACAGTGCGCGCGGCATGCGTTACCGGGCTCCTTGCCGTCCGGGAACGATGTGGGCGTCTTGCCTCGCTTGGGATTGCAGAAAAGACAAAAGGCAAGCGTGGAACGCTTGCCTTTTGCTTTGCTGGCCGGACCGGGACCGATGGGGTCCCGGCTCGGCCGGCGAGTTCGGCGTGATTCGTGAGATCAGGCCGGCTTGATGGCGGATGCCTGCAAGCCCTTCGGACCCTGCTTCACTTCGAACGTGACGCGCTGACCATCCTTGAGCGTCTTGAAACCCGAACCCTGGATTTCGGAGAAGTGCGCGAACAGATCCGCACCGCCGTCGTCCGGGGTAATGAAGCCAAAGCCTTTGGTCTCATTGAACCATTTGACCGTACCGGTTGCCATGTGAATTTCCTTTCGAAGCAAGTTCTTGTACACAACGCAAACAACGCTAACAACCGCTCAAGCACGCTAAATTCTCGTAGTTACCGAACGGATGCGACGAGGTTGACACGACTTGACTCGACTGTAGCGGGCATCATAACCAGTTTGTCTAGTTGTGTCATGTGCGGCGAAAGACGCACTATGCCTACTGTAGGCGGATTCCATGCCGCATTTCAAGCGAAAATCTTTCATTTCCATAACACGAAATGTTTTCGCTAATTTTATGTAAAAAATATAAAATCAAAAAACAGTTGAGCCCGCACGTCACTTTGACTAAAGTTGCGCCTAGAGATAATCGTGCGCTTTCAGCGCTGAAAGAGAGGTCGCAAGTGCCAGCTAAAATCATCACGGTCTTCAATCAAAAGGGCGGGTGCGGAAAGACCACGGTCAGCATGCATCTCGCCGGCACGCTTGGCCTGCGCGGTGCACGCTCCATGCTCGTGGATATGGACGAGCAGGGCACCGCGACGCGCTGGGCGGCACAGGCCAGCGATGAACGTCCTTTTCCCGCTTCAGTGATCGGTCTGGCGCCTTCGGGGGGCGCAATGCACAGGGAGGTCCGCAAGTTCGTCCAGGACTATGACTACATCGTGGTGGATTGCCCGCCGGCGGTGCATTCGGCCGCGCCGTCGAGTGCCTTGCTGATTTCGGATCTGGCCATCATTCCCGTAGTGCCCTCCCCGCCGGACCTCTGGGCGGCAGTGGCCGCCAAGACGCTGGCCCAGCACGCGCAGGTACAGAACGAAACCCTGCGGATTCGGGTAATGGCAAACATGGTGCAGCGGCGCGTCTCGATTGCGCGGCAGGCGATCGAGATCCTCGGCGATGACGCGGAGGTTCCGCTGATGAATGCAATGATCGGCTCGCGCTCGGCATTCCGCGAATGTCAGGCGATTGGCTGCACGGTGCATGGTGTGGTTGGAGCACGCGAGTCGGTGCAGGAAGTCGACATGATGGTCGACGAGGTATTGTCTTTGATTGAGCAATAAGAATGGCTACAAAACTGAAGAGCCTGAAGGCGGGCATGCTGGCGGGGATGGCTGCCGAGAAAACACGCGGCGATGCCCTCGACCGCTTTGCGCGCGCCGAAGCCGCGATTTCCCAGCACCCGAACGGATTGCTCCAGGCACGCTCGCGCGAACCGAGCCCGATTTTCAGCGCTGAAAGTGAGCCGGAGGAGGAGGGCGGACGCATCCTGATGAAGGTCCCGCTGGCGCAACTCCACGACAATCCGTTTAATGCCCGTCGTATCTACGACCCGGTCGTGGTCCAGGAGCGGGCGGCATCCATCGCCACGCACGGGCAGAAAACGCCAGGCCTGGCCACGCCCGATCCGGCGCGCCCGGGGCATTACATCCTGGTCGATGGACACTACCGCAAACGCGCGCTGGCCTCGGCGGGCAAGCTCGAGATGGAATGCTTCATCGAGAGCGACCTCAGCGATCTCGACTTCTACCGCCTTTCCTTTCTGCTCAACGAGCAGCGCTCCGACCAGTCGGCGCTGGATAACGCCATCGCCTGGCGCCAGCTGCTGGATGAAGGGAAAGTCCAGAAAGAGGAAGATATATGTGAATTGACGGGTATGTCCGCGGGCACCGTCAACAAGACACTGGCACTGCTGCGCCTGCCGGAATCCGTGCTGGGCGTCATGCGTGAACGGCCCGCTGCCATCGGCATCGCCACCGGCTACGAACTGACGCTCTACTGCAAGATCGTTGGCGAGGACCGGACCCGTGACCTCGCCGCGCGCATCATGGTGGAGGGCTTGTCGAGCCGGGAAGTCGAGGCCATCCGCAAGCATGCCCAGGAAGGCAAGTCGCGCAAGGTCAAGGAGATCAGCCGCCAATACAAGATTCGCAGCGACGGCGGCCAGTTACTGGGCACCATAAAGGAGTGGGATTCCGGCCGCGTGATGCTCGACGTGCAGGTCGGCGACAGCGCGACGCGCGAAGCCCTTGTCGATGCACTCAAGGTACGTTTCGGCCTCGACAAGAAGGCGGGCTGACAACACGAACCACGGCGGCCAGCAACGCGCGCTCAGCCTGGCCGTCCGCCTTGCAAGCCAGGACGCGGCGTCCCGTGCGGCGCCGCCCACCGCATTCACTCACTCAGGCGCGGTAGCTTCACCAGAAGGTTGGGGCCGCATCCGCGTCCTCCGTCCGGCAAGATCGCGCGGCGAGCGCGCCGCGAATTCCCCATCCACCTCCGCCCGATAACGCTCGATCGCCTGGCTCAGCAGCGCATGCAGTCCGCGCACCGAGTATCCGGCGCCCGGCGAGCTATCGGCCTTGCGCTGTGCGCGCCCGGTAGGCGGCAAGCGTGGCGGCCCGACCAGGGCCACGGGTCGCCCGGCCTGGCCCTCCCAGTCCAGCCCCCGGTCTTGCCAGTGTCGTGCCAGCGCCGCGCGGGCCGGATCGTCCAGACCCTCCTGCGCAAAATCTCCGTCGGACTCTCCAAGCGTACCAAGCTGCTCGCGTTTGAATTCGGCCAGATCGGAGAATCCGATCGGCAACGCCTGCAATACGCGCACGGCAGCCTCGGCGGCTCGATAGCGCCGGCCATCCTCGGCCTGCCCCTGCGTTGTCAGCCATGCGAGGAAGCGTGCCAGCGAATCCCGATCGAACTGTGTTCCCGGCGGTCGCCGGGCGGCGCGCGGCAACCGCAATTGCGCCTGTGTTTCCGCTTGCCAGACATGCGATGCCACATGGCCCTGCAGTTGCAGCCATTCGAACAACGCGCCCAGGATGCGCGAGGCATGCAGAACACTGCTATCCGATAGCGGGCCGGTAAACGGCCGCCATGCGACCGAATCCCTCGGCGCGCGCGGACCCACCCAGAGGCGCTCGGGCACAGGCTTGCGCAAGAAGGCAAGGTAATCGAGCCTGTCCTGGCCATCCAGCATAGCCAGCGTCTTGCGGCGCTCCGTGACCGACCAGAGCAGGAGACGCTCGGCTTCCTTCCGATATGCCAGCCAGGTACTCTGCTGCGCTTCATTTGCCGCGAGCCAAGCTCTCACCGCGGACAGATCTTCCGGAAAAGATGCCTTTGCGTCACTTGATGCGCCGGGCGTTATCTCTGGACACCGCATCAGTTCGAATGGCACGAGCTGCCGCAGGCCCGGTGCCAGCACGGCCTCGCCCAGGCGGCCGCGCGCGCCCACGTGTTCGCGCAGCAGCGGCGCACCATGCTCGTCCCGGACGATATCCCTGTGCTCCGCCAGCCAGCGATTGATGGCCCCACCGGCAAGCGAGCCAATGCGCGGCACGGAGCGCCACCATGCGTTGCCATGCCGGTTGGCAAGTTCGACCAGGATATGCAGGTTGGATATTTTCTGGGCGCGCAGCCGCCGCGCCAGCGCAGGAGAAAACCACAGCTCGATGCCATGGTCGGCGCGCGGGCGCGCCGTACCCAGGCGCTCGAGCTCGGCCAGCGCCTCCACGCGGCGGTCCATGCCGCGATTGGAGCGTCCTGGACCCATTTCCAGCAATTCGGCCAGATCCGGCCTGCTATGCAGGTGGGCGAGCTGCACCATCCGGTCGCGCAAGCCCAGCAATACGCGCAGCGCGGACTCCCCGCCGGGATCGTCATCGGCGTCGTCGGATAGATAGCGATCGGCCACCATCGCCGCAGGCATGCCCTGGACGTAGGCGCGTACCGCGGCAAACTGGCTGCGTGTGAGTGTCAGACTGGGTGTTTTAGCGGGCTGCATCGCACGGCCCGATTGTGATGCTAAGGTGTTGATTCATAAGGCACTTAAACAGCCACTAAATGCATCCGGAGGCAAATGCATAGTGAAATGTAATGCCGATAATTATAACGCGGAATATCCCGAAAACCGCAATGGAAGCGCGTAAACGTTCTCCGATTCGACAGTCGCCGTGACCTCGACCCGTAGTGCGGACCCGTGTAACCCTCACTTGCAATCGCGTGTTGCAGTGCATATGCTCAGACCAGAGTTAGTATTTTTTAACTCTGTTTTAAGAGGCATCGAAGAAGCAACGAAAGCGTAAGAACAACGCAAAACGGGGCGGTTCGACACGATTCCAAGGGATGGTCAGGCGCGCAGCGAAACCCGGACGGGGGCAGCGGCGGCGACCGGGAGTCAAGCCGGATCGTATGGAAATGCAACCACAGCATAGTGGGCTTTTCCAACAGCATGCGCGGGTTGTCGCGGGACTCGCCATGCAGCAATAAGAAAGAGAGCGGCCATGGCCACCATCCTCTTGATCGAGCCTCATCCACTCCTGCGCCTGGGTCTGCGCCATTTGCTGACGCAAGCGGGACTCCACGGCGATCTGGTCGATATCGACCCAGGATCCTTGCCCTATCCGGCCGAATGGCTGTGCCACGCAGACCTGATGATCTACGGCTTGTCCGCGGATCCGGCCACGCATTGGCAGGAGCTGGAACAAGCCTGCAGGTCGCTGATGCCGCGCCGCGTGCTGGTGCTGGCGGACGAGGTCTGCGCCCCGCCCCATGCCGGCGAGATCCCCGGCAACGTGCGCGGCCTGCTGTCCAAGGCATGCAGCGCCGATATGCTCGACGCGGCCATCCGGCTCGTGCTCGCGGACGGCGAATGCTTCCCTGCCCGTGCCCAGGCCGCCCGCGCCAGCGAGCACGCCGCACACTGGGGCACCGCGCAGGCGGCCCCGACCCCGAATACCGTGCACCGGTTTGGCGGCGCGCCGCTGACGGACGACGGCCACCCGTACCCGGCACGGCCGACGCAGCATGCCGGCCCCGCCGAGTCCGAACCGGAGACGCCCTCGGCCGGCTCGCACCTGCTCAATATCACCGAGCGCCAATATGAAGTGCTGGCGCTGCTGGCGCGCGGATATCCCATCAAGACCGTCAGCCGGCTGCTGAATATCTCGGTGGCGACCGCCAAGACCCATGCCTGCACCTTGTACCAGCGGCTCCAGGTGCGTAACAAGGGTGAGGCGGTTTACGTGGCACTCCAGCGCGGCGCCAAGCTGAGCTGGCCCGGTCCGGCACCGGCCGCCACCACCTTGCGCGGTGTGGGCCCGCAGTCGGTCGAACTGATCAGCATCTGCCAGGCTGCATGAGGGATTGTCCCGCCCCGGAGCCCATGGTGGGCCCGGGCGGCCGATTGCGTTAGCGGCTCCATCTTCTTCAGTACGCTGCCTCATCCGAAAGCACGAGGCGGCGTATTGTCGTACTTGCTACCCTGATCTGCAGCAACGCCAACAAGTGCCTTCGCGCGGCCAGCCGGTCCCGGCGCGCGGATCCTGCCAACCCGCTGTCACCCGCGCCGATGACAACGCTTCTGCTTGCCCACAACATGATGCTGCGCCGGGGCGTGCTGCGTCAGCTTCGCGAGCTGTCAGCGATCGCCCCGGTCCTGTCCCAGACCCCCGAATGGCTGCTGGAGGCGGCACCCGCGGACTTGCCGCGCGGCCCCATCGATTTTGCACTGCTCGATTGCAGCGGCACGGACGCCGATCCCTTCGAACTGCTCGAAGCGCTCAGCACCCGGCTGGCGCCGCGGCGCTGGCTGGTCATGTGCGAGGCGCCTGACGCCATCCTGGCCGGCCACGCGGCGCACCTCGGCGCCAGCGGATGCCTGGCGGTGCCTGCCTCGCCCGAGCAGACCCGAGCCGCCGTGGCGCTGGTGCGCGCCGGCGGCCAGTGCTTCCCGCGCCGGGCTTTCGCCCTGCAGCAGCCTTCTTCCCCCATCGGTTCAGGTGGGTCTACGGCAAGGGGATGATGCGCCAGCAGGCCCGGCCTCCTATGCTGGAGACGCGCGCACAACGAAGCCGAGACAGCCAATGTCAATCCGGCCGACGCGCACTGCAGAGGGGGTCATATGGAAAACGGGCTGGATATCCTGGTCGTGCGTGGCTTTGCCGTGCCGGAAGGCCGGGGCAAGTGGGCATGCTGCTACGAGATCAGACTGACCACCGGGCGCGACGAGCCGCTGCTGTACCGCGGCGAGCTGCACGGCCGGCGCTATGCCTGCGAGGCCGCGGCAATCGCCGCGGCAACCTTTGCCGGCGAGCAGGAAGCGCGCAGGCAGGTGGCGGCCGTGCGAGCCGGGCTGCTCGCCCGCCATGAATACTGCGTGATGGTAGCGGGCGAGCCGTTAGGTGAGCCTCTACAGGTTCCGGCGGACAACTGAGCCGCCGCCGCCCTCGGGCGGTGTCCTGCGCGATGCGCCCTTGCGGGGCGCGCGGCAGGCAGGATCGGCGCGGACCGAAATAACGGAGGGAGCGACGAGCGCGTGTTCGGGGGACCGGAGCGATCCGGTGCGCATGCCTGTCGGTGCGGCATGCGCGCACGCGTAGTTCGGCCGCAGCGCGTGCTGCGCCAGAACTTTAGGGCCACGGTCGAGCCGGCCGGTACAGGCGGCACGCCGTGGCTTTTTCTTTTGCCTTGCGCCCGGTGGCCAGCACGATATGCCCGGCGCGCCGGCACCAAGCAAAAAAAAGAGTCCGCCGACCGGGGGACCATGCGGACTCTAAGTGGCCTGCGCGATTCCGCTCGGGCAGACCACTCTCCGACGATAGCGAAAGCCTGGCGGCAGCTGTATCGACCATAAGCAGCATCTGCCACTTGGCAAATGCGCACGCCGCCGCGGCGCGCCGAAACCCGCCAGCCCAATGCGCGCTTCGCCGCGGCGCGACGCACAGGGCGCCGCGCCATGGACCACCCTGGCCGTTTCATGCTTCTGGCTGGGATGAGGCAGGGCAGGAATCGCTGCCCGGAACGGGCAAGGATGAGGGCGGCAGGGGCCGCCGTAGACGGGGCTGCCCCACAACTGTGATACTTTTCTCGCGTTCCGATACCTGACGACGGCCACCTCGATGCACTGGCATTTCATCTCACGCTTTGGCGAAACCTCCCTGCTGCTGCCCTGCGCGGTGCTGATCACGGTCTGGCTGCTTTATGCCGGGGCCTACGCCAGCGCCCGCCGCTGGCTGCTGGCATTCGGCCTCGGGGCAGCGCTCGTGCTGGCTTCGAAGCTGGCATTCATGGGCTGGGGCATCGGCTGCGAAGCGCTGAATTTCACCGGCTTCTCCGGGCATAGCATGATGGCGGCCTCGGTGCTGCCGGTGCTGCTGTACCTGGTGGTGTCGGCACGCTATCCCCGCCTTGCACTCGTCGCATCCTGCTTTGGCATCCTGCTGGCGCTGCTCGTGGGCGTGTCGCGCCTGAAGCTCGAGGCGCATTCCGATTCCGAAGTCGCCAGCGGACTCGCCATCGGCTTTGCCGTGAGCCTGTCCTTCATCCTGTGGAGCGTGCGCCCGCGGCGCTCCGCCCCCGCGCTGGCGGCCGCGCTCCTGATGGCAGTGATGCTCGGCGTGCCGGTCGCCGGCGTGGCGGCGCCCACCCACCACTGGCTCGAAGTGATTGCCGCGCGCCTGGCCGGTCGCGACAAGCCATTCCAGCGCGGACAGTGGCGCGAATGGGCCGGCCAGCCCGAGAGCGCCGCGGTGCTGGTCTGCGTGCCGGAGCCGCGCGTGGCGTCCTGAGCGCCGGGGGCGCGCTGTGTGTGCGCCAGCTAACAGACCTCGCCGTCGCCGCGGCACAACCATGATTTGCATGACTAGTCCGGCTTGCCGGATGGAGGCGAATCATGTCCGCGATCCGCGCCTTTGTGGGCGAGCGCCAGGCTGCCCTGCAGATCCTCTATCGCTTTACCGACGCCGGCATCGTCGCCGCCTGCGGCATGGCGGTGGGCGAGTTGCTGTTCCCGCAAGGCCTGCGCGGCGCCGCGCCCGTGCACGGCTTTATCACTGTTCTGTGCTCGGTGAGCACGCTGCTGGTGTTCCCCGCCTGCGGCCTGTACAACTCCTGGCGCGGCCGCAACCACGTGGCGCTGGCGCTGCGCACGCTGGCGGCGTGGGGTGCGGTCTGCATGCTGGGCCTGGTCACCGCGTATCTGATGCACCAGTCGGCTGCGCTGTCGCGGCTGTGGTCGATGGGCTGGCTGCTGAGCGTGGCCGTGATGCTGCTGCTCTCGCGCGTGATGCTCTACCGCATGCTGGGCAGCGTGCGCGAACTCGGCATCAACGCCAAGCGCGTGGTGATCCTCGGCTATGGCTCGCTCGGGCATGAGATGTACCAGCGCGTGCGCAACAACCGCGGCGCCGGCTACAACGTGGCCGGCATCTACGACGAAGGCATGCAACCGGTGCCTGCCGGCGTCACGCGGCTCGAATCGCTGCAGGAAGTCTGCACCTTCGTGCGCAACAACGGCGTGCGCGAGATCTGGCTGACGCTGCCGATGGCCGCCTGCCGCGATCTCTACGACGTGGTTTCCCATTTCCGCAACGACCTCATCGACATCCGCTGGGTGCCCGACATCATGGCGGTCGAACTGCTGGGACATCGGTTCAGCGACTTCCTCGGCCTGCCGGTGATCGATCTCAACAGCCCGCCGCAGTCGGGCATCACGGGCCTGCTCAAGGCCAGCTTCGACCGCGTCTTCTCGCTGGCCGCGCTGGTCGGGCTGTCGCCCCTGCTGCTGCTGATCGCGGTGCTGGTCAAGGCCTCATCGCCGGGGCCGGTGTTGTTCCGCCAGGCGCGCCTCGGCATGGATGGCAAGCCCTTCCACGTCTACAAGTTCCGCACCATGGTGATGCACCAGGACAGCGGCGTGCCCCAGGCCGTGCCGGGCGATCCGCGCGTCACGCGCCTGGGCGCCTTCCTGCGCCGCACCAGCCTGGACGAGCTGCCGCAGTTCTTCAACGTGCTGCACGGCGAGATGTCGGTGGTGGGCCCGCGCCCGCATGCCATCGAGCATAACGAGATCTACAAGGAAATCATCGACCGCTACATGTTGCGCCATCGCGTGAAGCCCGGCATCACCGGCTGGGCGCAGATCAACGGCCTGCGCGGCCAGACCGACACCGTGGAGAAGATGCGCAAGCGCATCGAGTTCGACATCTTCTATATCCGCAACTGGTCGTTCCGGCTCGACCTGCAGATCATCCTGCGCACCGCCCTGCATGGCTGGACGGGGCACGCGGCGTACTGAGCACGTGGGCGCCGGGTGTTGCTGCCCGGCTGCGGCGGCGCGAAGTTGGTGGGCCAACGCACCGAAGCCGCATGGCGCCTGCGGCCCAATGGTGGCACCCGATCATCCTCACCGAGGAGTACAGAGATGAAGGCAACCATTCGACAAATCCTCGCCGACGTGGCGCGGCTGGACGTATCGGTCGAAGCACTCGATGACCAGGCGGACCTCTACGAAGCCGGCCTCTCGTCGCTGGCAACCGTCCATGTGATGCTGGCCATCGAGAATGCGTTCAATATCGAGATCCCGGATGCGATGCTCACCCGTCAACTCTTCCGCAGCGTGAATTCGCTGGCGGCCGCGGCCGAGCAACTCAGACAGCAGCAGGAGGCAGCATGAGCCCCCCGCTGGCCAGCGTGGAGCTGGCGCGCCCGATGTCGGCCCACACCGGCACCGCCGAGCTGATGGCCGGCGCGGCACTGGCTGCCGCCGAGGCGGCGCAGCATGCCGACCAGGTGGACCGCGACGCCGCCTTCCCGCACCAGGCGTTCGCCGTGCTGCGCCAGCACCGCCTGCTCAGCGCCCTGGTGCCGGCCGAGCACGGTGGCGCGGGCGCTTCGCTGGACACCATCGCGGCGATCTGCCGCGTGCTCGGCGCGGCCTGCTCGTCGGCCGGGATGATCTACGCCATGCACCAGATCCAGGTCGCCTGCATCGTCGAGCATGGCAGCGGCAGCCCCTGGCATGAGCAATTGCTCGACCGCATCTCCGGCGAACAGCTGCTGCTGGCCTCCGCCACCTCCGAAGAGGCCATCGGCGGCGCGCTGCGCAACAGCGGCTGCGCGGTCAACGTGGAGCACGATCGCTTCCATCTGCTCAAGATGGCGCCGACGATCTCCTACGGTGCGCACGCCGACGCCATCCTGGCCACCGCGCGCCGGCATGCCGATGCCTCGCCGTCCGACCAGGTCATGGTGTGCCTGCTGAAGCCCGATTTCACGCTGGAGTCCCTCAGCACCTGGGACACGCTGGGCATGCGCGGCACCTGCAGCAACGGCTTTCGCCTGGAGGCGCGGGGCGCGTGCGAGCAGATCCTGCCGGTCGCCTTCGGTGAGATCGCCGACGGCACCATGACGCCGGTTTCGCACATCCTGTGGGCGGCGCTGTGGACGGGCATCGCGGGCGACGCCGTGCACCGCGCCAAGAGTTTCTTCCAGGGCCAGGCGCGCGCGCGTCCCGGCTCGCTGCCGCCGTCGGCCACGCGCGTGGCGGATGCGGTGGCGATGGTGCAGATGATGGAAGGCCGGCTCGAACTCGCGCTGACCCACCAGCGCCAGCGCCATGCCGGCCTGTCGGTATCGGCGCTGTTCTCCCTGGCCGCCGAGATGAACGGCCTCAAGACCAGCGTCTCCGCGCTGGGCATCGAGGCGGTCCAGCAGGCGATGTTGATTTGCGGCATGGCAGGCTACAAGCACGGTACCCCCTACAGCCTCGGGCGCCATCTGCGCGATCTCTGGTCAGCGCCGCTGATGATCAACAACGACCGGATCCTGACCAACACCGCCAGCCTGCTGCTGGCGGAGCGTTCGAGCTGAGGAGCACGATATGGATGCCAACATTAGCGCGGACAACGCCAGCACGGCGCCCTTCGAGCCCGCTGCCGCGGCTGCGCCACCCTATGGCGATCCCCTGGTCGGGCAGCGGCGCTACCAGCAGGCGCTGATCGAAGCCGGCCTGCTGATTCCCGGCGGCGTCGATGGCGTGTATGGCCGCAGCGCCGTGTTCGAGGCGATCGCCGATGGCCTGAACGTGGCTGTCACCGCGCTTGGCGCGGACCAGCGCGCCGAAGTGATGCGCTTTCCGCCGGCGATGTCGCGCAAGGACTTCGAGGCCAGCGACTACCTCAAGAGCTTCCCGCAACTGGCCGGCACCGTGCACAGCTTCTGCGGCAACGACCGCGATCATCACCGCCTGCTGGCGCGGCTCGAAGACGGCGAAGAATGGGCCGACGAACAACGTCCCACGCGCGTGGTGCTGACGCCCGCGGCCTGCTATCCGATCTACCCCGCGGTGGCCCGGCGCGGCCCGATGCCGCCGCAGGGACTGGTGGTCGACGTGCTGTCGTACTGCTTCCGCCACGAGCCGTCGATCGATCCGGCGCGCATGCAGATGTTCCGCCAGCGCGAGTACGTGCGCCTGGGCAATGCCGCGCAGATCATCGCGTTCCGCCAGTTGTGGATGGAGCGCGGCCAGCAGCTCGCGGGCATGCTGAAGCTGCCGCACGAGGTGGAGGTCGCCAATGACCCGTTCTTCGGCCGCGGCGGCAAGATCGTGGCCGACAGCCAGCGCGAGCTGAAGCTCAAGTTCGAGCTGCTGGTTCCCATCAACGACGGCGCCCCGCCGACCGCCTGCATGAGCTTCAACTATCACATGGATCATTTCGGCCAGGTCTGGGAACTGCGCACCGCCGATGGAGAGCCGGCCCACACCGGCTGCGTCGGCTTCGGCATCGAGCGCCTGACGCTGGCGCTGCTGCGCCACCACGGCTTTGACGTGGGGCACTGGCCCAAGGACGTACGCGCCACGCTGGGAGGGCTGTGATGCTGGTCGACCCCCATACCCTGGAGCGCGGCACGCACGTGTCGCACGCCTTGCACAATGGCAACCCGGTCTGGCCGCAGACCAACTGCTATGTGGACCTGTGGATCGAGCTGCTGCACGGCTGGGGGCTCGACCCCGTGGCAGCGCTCGGCTTCACAGTGGCGCAGGATTTCGAGGGCGACCAGTTCACCTTCTTCAAATACCCGCACGACGATCTCGAGCGCCTGTACGGCGTGGTGGTGCAGGAGCTGTCGCTGTATGAATCGATGGAAGCGCGCGTGGCCGCGCAGACCTGCCGCGGGCACGTGGTGCTGCTCGAGGTGGACGGATTCTACCTGCCCGACAACCGCGCCACCTCGTACCGCCGCGAGCACACCAAGACCACCATCGGCATCGACGTGATGATGCCCGACGCGCAGTCGGTGGGCTACTACCACAACGAGGGCTACCACGTGGCCAGCGGCGAGGACTACGGCGGGCTGTTCCGCCGCCTGCCCGGCCTGGTCGACGACGTGAACCTGCTGTTCCCCTATGCCGAGGTGGTGCGCCGCCGTTTCCCGGCGCTGGAAGGGGCGATGCTGGTACGCGCCTCGCTCGCGCTGCTGCGCAAGCATCTCGCGCGGCGCCCGCGGCAAAACCCCATCACCGCCTTCCGCACGGCGTTTCCCGCGCACCAGGAAGCGCTCATGGCGGGCGGCGAGCAGGTCTTCCATCCCTACGCCTTCAGCGTGCTGCGCCAGCTCGGCGCCAACTTCGAACTGCTGGCGCAGTACCTGCGCTGGCTGGCCCAGCATGGCCAGCCGATGCCCGACAGCATCGCGGGTGCATGCCAGAAGCTCGCTTCCGAAGCCATGGTGATGCAGTTCCGCCTGGTGCGCTCCATCATCAGCCGCAGGGTGGACCGTTGCCAGGATTGCCTGGACCAGCTCGAAGTCTCCTACGACGCGGCGATCCCGGCGCTGGCAAGCTACGTGGGCGAGGCCGAATACTAGATACCGCCGACCTGCGCCCGCCGCCATGCACGCGCCTCTCGTCCTCACGCCTGTTCCCGGGCGGCCAGTCCACCGCGAGCCCCTCGCCGGCGCCTGGGCCTTGCTGGAGACGCCCTGCGGCGCCGCTGCATCGCCGGCCGGGCTGGAAGGGCGCGGCCCATGGCTGCCCGCGGCGGTGCCCGGCACCGTTGCGCAGGCGCTGCAGGCGGCAGGGCAATGGCAGGCCGACGCGCCGCGCGCCCTGCACGACCACGACTACTGGTACCGCGTGCCGCTGTCCGGCGCGGGTGCCTGCCGCCTGCGCCTGCACGGCCTGGCCACGGTGGCCGAGGTATGGCTCGACGAGTTGCGCGTGCTCGACGCGCAGAACATGTTTACGGCGCACGAGGCGGAACTGCATCTCGACGGCGACCACGTGCTCTGCCTGTGCTTCCGCTCGCTGCACCGCTGGCTGCGCAGCCAGCGCGGACCGGTGCGGTGGAAGCCGCGCCTGGTCTCGCCGCCCTCGTTGCGGCTGGTGCGCACCACGCTGCTCGGCCATATGCCTGGCTGGTGCCCGCCGGTGCATACGATCGGGCCCTGGCGCGGCGTCGACCTGCTGCCGCTCGACGCTGGCGCCAGCCCGCTGCTGACGGCGCGCTACGACCTGCAGGCCTCGCTCGACGCGGATCTTGCACGCGGCGTGATCCGCCTGCGCCTGCGCGACGTGGCGCCGCTGCCGGCGGGCGTGCCGCTGATGCTGTGCGCGGACGGGCGCGAGGCGCCGCTCGCCGCCGTGGACGCCGGCCCCGGCGGCATCGTGTACGAGGGCGAGCTTGCCGTGAGCGCGCCGCGCCTGTGGTGGCCGCATACCCACGGTGCGCCGCAGCGCTATGCAGTGCAGTTGCGGCTGGGCGACGCGCGCATCGATTGCGCGCAGGTGGGCTTTCGCCGCATCGAGATCGACCGCCGCACCGCAGCCGGCGAGGATGGCTTCGCCCTGCGCGTCAACGGCGAACGCATCTTCTGCCGCGGCGCCTGCTGGACCAGCCACGACCTCGCCGGCCACGTCGATGCGCCCGCGGAAGTCGGGAAATGGCTGGCGCTGGCGCACGGGGCCGGTATGAACATGGTGCGCGTGAGCGGCGTCACCTGCTATCAGGGAGAGGCCTTCTTCGCTGCCTGCGATGCGCTCGGCCTGATGGTCTGGCAGGATTTCATGTTCGCCAACTTCGACTACTGCGCCAACGCCGAAGCCGCGCGTCCGCTCATGGCCCAGGCCACGCGCGAAGTCAGCGAGTGGCTGGCCGCGCATCGTCACCATCCGAGCGTGGCGGTGCTGTGCGGCGGCAGCGAGGTCGAACAGCAGGCCGCCATGATGGGCGTGCCTTGCGCGAGCTGGCGGCAACCGCTGTTCGACGAAATCATCCCGGCCTGCGTGGCCGCCTGGCATCCCGACGCCGTATACGTGCGCAACTCGCCGAGTGGCGGCGCGTGGCCATTCCAGCCCGACAGCGGCGTCTCGCACTACTACGGCGTGGGTGCCTACCAGCGCCCGCTCGACGACGCGCGCCGTGCCAATGTGCGTTTCACGTCCGAATGCCTGGCCTTTTCCAACGTGCCGTGCGCGCGCACCCTGGCCGACGCGCTGCCGGTCGCACCCGCGCATGACCCGCGCTGGAAGGCGCGCGTGCCGCGCGATGCGGGCAGCGGATGGGATTTCGAGGACGTGCGGGATTTCTACCTGCGCGAACTGTTCAAGGTGGACCCGCCGCGCCTGCGCTACGAGGACAGCGTGCGCTACCTGGCGCTGTCGCGCGCGGTGGTGGCCGAGGTGATGACCGACGTCTTCAGCGAATGGCGGCGCAGCGGCTCGACTTGCTCCGGCGCGCTGGTGTGGCAGCTGCAGGACCTGCTGCCGGGCGCGGGCTGGGGCATCGTCGATGCGCTGGCGCGGCCGAAATCGGCATGGCACGCGCTGCGCCAGGTATGGCAGCCGCTGCAGGTGCTGATCACCGACGAAGGCCTCAACGGCATCCATGTGCACCTGATCAACGAAAGCCCGGCGCCGCGCGCGGTACGCCTGCGGTTGCAATGCTGGCGCGACGGCGAGACGGCGCTGCTCGACGTGGCGCGCGAGCTGTGCCTGCCGCCGCACTCCATGCAGCGCATGGGCGGCGCCGAACTGGCCGGCACGTTCTTCGATTTCACCTATGCCTACCGCTTCGGCCCGCGTACGCATGATGTGGTGTGCGCCACGCTGTGCGATCCCGCCGACGGCACCCAGATAAGCCAGGCCTGCTACCTGCCCGAACGCAGCGCGGCCGCGCTCGAGCCGCCCGAGCTGGCGGTGGCGCTGGCGCGCGAGGACGGCGACTGGTGGCTGACGATATCGGCGCGGCGCTTCGCGCGCTGGGTGCATATCGACGATGCGGCCATGCGCCCCGAGTACGACTGGTTCCACCTGGCGCCAGGTGCGTGCCGGCGCGTGAAGCTGCTGCCCGAGGGCGACCCGAATGGAGGAGGCCAGGATGTAGGGCTGGCGTGTGCGGCTCCCATCCCGATGGGGGAGGTCCATGCGCTCAATGCGAGACGTGCGGTGGCCTACAGCGCGCCAGGCGCCTGATACGCCGTACACGCGGAGTACGAATGCTGTGCCACGCGGCGCCGGGGCTTCATGGCTTGGTCGCCGGTGTTGTGATTTCCGGCGCTCTAAGACCTACCGAAGGATGATCAGGTTTCAGCCGTGCGGCTACTGTTGGGAGGACCACATATGGCACTTAATACAGACACAGAGGCTGTACGAACCGGGGTTAAAGAATAGGTGGTCGGCGCGGGTCCCCGCTATGCGACGGACCGGCTTCGGTCGTAAGTGTTCGTGCGGCTGGTCACGGGGAGAGGAAAATGATCAGTCAGCGTTCGGATCTGCACGTCAATCATGTGCTGGGTGCCTTGCCGCGCAAGGATTGGGAGTCGTTGTCGGCGCACCTCGAGCTGGTGCGCATGCGTGCCGGCCAGCTGCTGACCGACTCGGGCCAGCGTATCCACCATGTCTACTTCCCCACGACTGCCATCGTCTCGATGCTCTCGCTGCTGGAAGATGGCGCCACCGTAGAGATCGCCGCCATCGGCAAGGAAGGGCTGGTCGGCATTCCGGTGCTCACCGGCGGAGACACCATGCCGTGCCGCGTGGAGGTGCGCACGCCGGGCTTTGCCTACCGCCTGTCGGCAGCCACGCTCAAGCAGGAATTCCTGCATTCCCCGGCAATCCAGCGCGTGACCCTGCTCTACGTGCAGGCCGTGCTCACGCAGATCGCCCAGACCGCGGTGTGCAACCGTCACCATTCGCTCAACAAGCAACTATGCCGCTGGCTGCTGCTCGCGCTGGACCGCATGGCGTCCAACGAGCTGGTCATCACGCAGCAGGTCATCGCCAACATGCTTGGCGTGCGCCGCGAAGGCGTGACCGAAGCCGCCGGCAAGCTCGAAGACCTTGGGCTGATCCAGCATAGCCGCGGGCACATCACCGTGCTCGACCGCCTTGGCCTGGAAGCGCATTCGTGCGAGTGCTACAAGCTCGTCAAGCGTGAGTTCGACCGTCTCTTGCCGGCGCTGGCAAGCGTCTGAGGCAGGAGCGGCAGGACATGGCCATTGCCCAGGGAGAACGTCGTGAACAGGTTGTATTTCTCCGCCACGAGGCCGGCTGCGGATGAGCCGGCGCCGCCGGGCGCACGCCGGCGGCGCGCCCTGCTCGATCACCTCGGCTGGATCATCGGGCTCACGCTTGCCGGCGCAGGGATCGGCGCGTTCGTGGCGCTGTCGACGCCGCCGCGCTACCGCGTCGAGGCACTGGTGCAGGTAGCGCCGCGCAACTCCGGCCAGGTCAATGCCTCGGCGGTGCAGTTCGATACCGGCATGCTGACCAGCCGCGCGGTGGTCGGGCCGGTGGTGGAGCGTCTGCACCTGGACGTCTCGGCGGCGCCCGTGCGTGCGCCGTTGCTCGGGGCGCTCGCGGCGCGCTTCGCCGAGCCGGGCCATGCCATCGGGCCGTGGCCCGAAGGCCTCGGCTACGCCTGGGGCGGCGAGCGGATCCAGCTCGACAGCCTCTCGGTGCCCGAGCGCCTGCTCAACGTGCCGCTGATACTGGTGGCGCAGCCCCAGGGCCATTACCAGCTCTATGCCGGCGACGCAATGCTGCTCGAAGGCGTGACGGGCGAACCCGCATCGGCCAACGAGGTGGAGCTGCAGGTCGCACAAATCGATGCGCAGCCCGGCACGCGCTTCGAACTGATGCGCAGCGATCCGCTCTCCACGGTGGACAGCATCTCGCGCGAACTGGTGGTGGACGAACACACGCGTGACGCCGGCACGGTACGCGTTGCGTGGCGCTATCCGGACCGCAAGCTCGCGGCTGCGCTGGTCAACGGCGTGGCGCAGGCCTACATCGACAGCCAGACCACCCAGCGCCGCGATGACGCGGCCGGCGGCCTGGCCTTCGTCAGCAGCGAGCTGCCGCGCGTGAAGGGCGAGCTGGAGCGCGCGGAAGCGGCGCTGACGCGCTATCGCACGCGCAGCGGCACCATGGCGCCCTCGCAGGAGGCCCAGTCCTACCTCAGCGGCAGCATGGACTACCAGCGCCAGATCGCCGCCCTGCGCCTGGAGCGTACCCGCCTGCTGCAGCGCTTCACCACGGACAGCAACGAAGTGCGCACGGTCGATACCCAGATCCAGGAACTCAGCAAGGTGCGGCGCGACATGGATTCGCGCATGCAGAACCTGTCCGAGACCGAGCGCGAGTCGGTGGCGCTCACGCGCGACGTCAAGGTGGCCGAGGATATGTACATGACCCTGCGCAACCGCGCGCAGCAGCTCTCGCTGGCCCAGTCCGACCGCTCCAACACCATGCGCATCGTCGATGCGGCGATGCCGCCTTCGCGCCCGGACGGCCTTGGCCCCGTGCCGCTGACCTTCGGCGGCGCGCTGCTTGGCCTGTGCCTGGGCCTGGCCGGCGCGGCGGCGCGCCAGCGCTACAAGCCCTCGGTGGCCGATGCGGCCGACGCCGAGGCGCGGCTCGGCATGCCCATGCTGGGCGAGATCGCCTTCAGCAGCGAGCAGACCGAGCTCGAGCACGAGGCCGAGGTGCATCGCCGCCTGGGCGTGATGATGGGGTTTGCCGCCACGGCGAGCCCGCGCCTGTATGCGCCTGCGCCCGGCAGCGCGCTGGCCGAGCCCGGTGCGTTTGCCGCCGGCGAAGGCGAGCGGATGCTGCGCTGCGGGCTGCACGACCGCTTCCTGCTGGCGCGGCGTTCGCCGCATGCGCTTGCGGTGGAAGGCCTGCGCAGCGTACGCGCGGCGCTGCATTTCGCCGTGCGCAACGCGCCCGACGGCGTGCTCGCGGTGACCAGCCCCGCGCCCGGCGCGGGCAAGACCTTCGCCTCGGTCAACCTCGCGGTGTTGTTCGCCGAAGCCGGCCAGCGCGTGCTGCTGGTCGACGCCGACCTGCGTCGCGGCAAGATCGCCAACTGGTTCGACCAGGCGCCGGAGCCCGGGCTGGCCGAACTGCTGGCGGGCCGCGCCGACCTGGCGGCAGTCGTGCGCCCCACGGTGGTGTCCGGCCTCTGCCTGATCACTGCCGGCGCAACGCCGACCAATCCGTCCGAGCTGCTGATGATGCCGTCGCTGGCCGAGATGCTGCAGGTCTGCAAGGCACGCTTCGACCTGGTCATCATCGATACGCCGCCGGTGCTGGCCGTGGCCGACGGCACCCTGGTCGCCAACCTGGCCGGCTCCACCCTGCTGGTGGTGCGTGCCGACGTGACGCCGGCGAGCCAGGTGGACGAAGCCGTCAAGCGCCTGGCCCGCGCCGAGGCCCGCCTGGCCGGCGGCATGCTCAACGGCGTCATCCGCCGGCGCAGCAACCGCGCGGATTTCGCCGCCATGAATCCCTACCTGGGCTTGCCGCTGCCTCCCGCGCAGCCCGAGGCGCTGGCCCTCGAGGCGCGCAGCGCGCCGTCCAAGGAGCAGGACCGGCCGGCCGGACAAGACTCGATGCCGGCGGCCTGACGGCGCGCAACGCGGCGAGGCGGCCATGAGCGTACCCGTTTCTGCGTGCTTCCTCGCAGCGCGAGACAAGGCGGCCCGCGCGCCCTCCCGGCGCGGCGGGCCGCGGGCGGTAATGGCCCGCCAGGACAACAAGCAGAACAAAAGCGTACCCGTTTCTGCGTGCGCGAATGCCGGGGGTCCGAGCCCCGTTTTCCCTTGGGAGAAGCGATGAAACCGGTCTTGTTCGAGGGGTGCGCCGGGTGGCTCCATGAAGCACCGGGCACCACGGGCGTGGTGCTATGCAATCCGCACGGCCACGAAGCCATGTGGTCCCACCGCGCCTACCGGCACCTTGCCGGCGACCTCGCGGCGGCCGGGCTGCCGGTGCTGCGCTTCGACTATCCCGGCACCGGGGACTCCGCCGGCAGCGATGCCGATGTCGACCATATCGCCTGTTGCGTGCATGGCATCCTGGCCGCGGTGCGGACCCTGCGCGAGCAGGGCGGCGTGACGCGCGTGGTGTTGTGCGGCCTGCGCCTTGGCGCCGCGCTGGCCGTGCTGGCCGCCGAGGCGCTGGCCGCGCGCGATGCCGGGGTGGTGGCCGGGCTGGTCCTGCTGGCGCCGGTCGCGAGCGGGCGCGCCTACCTGCGAGAACTGCGTGCGCTGCATACCGGCTGGGTCAACAACGTCATCCCCGATATCCAGCTGATCCCGCCCACCGACGGCTCGCTGGACGTGCTCGCCTACCGCTTCCAGCCCGACACCGTGGCCGCGCTCGAGGGCCTGCGCATGGCGCGTCGCAAGGGTTGCCCGGCGCCCCGCGTGCTCTTGCTCGATGCATGGCCAGGCACCGCATCGCCGGTCGCAGAAATGGGTACGCTTTACCGCAACGCCGGAGCCGAGGTCACGCTGGACGGCTTTGCCGAGTACCCGGGCATGATGCAGGCGCCGGAATACGCCAAGGTGCCGGAAGCCGCCTGGCAGGCGGTACTGGCCTGGATGCGCCCGGCGCTGGCCGCCGGCGGCAGAGGCGCCGCGCGCGGCGCGCCGGCGGCCCACGACGACCGCCCGGCGCTGGAATGCGAAGTGGACGGCGTGCGCGAGCAGCGCGTGTGGCTGGACCGCGGCCGCCAGTTCGGCATCCTGTGCGAACCCGCGCGGCGCACCGCCGGCGGGGTCGCGATCCTGTTCCCCAACACCGGCGGCAACCACCATGTCGGCGACGGGCGGCTGTTCGTCTCCTTGTCGCGCGAGCTGGCGCGCCACGGCGTCACCGCGCTGCGCCTGGACCTCTCCGCGCTCGGCGACAGCCCCGCGCCGGCACGCCAGATGAGCATTCCCGCCGTATACGACCCGAGCGCCTGCGAAGACGCCAGCGCCGCCGTGGACTGGCTGCGTGCCCGGGGCATGCGGCGGATCGTGGTCGCGGGCGTGTGCTCGGGTGCCTTCATCAGCTTGCACGTGGCCCTGCGCAACCCGGCCGTAGCGGGCGTGGTGCTGGCCAACCTGGCCAAGTTCCGCTGGGACGAGACCGATACCGCCGCGGTCAACGAGCGCGTGCAATCGATGCGCGGCTACGTCGCCGCGGCGCGCCGCGCCGAGACCTGGCTGCGGCTGATGCGCGGCCAGATGAAGGTCGTGCCGATCCTCAACGGGTTCGTGCGCCGCAGCGCGCGCCGCCTGAGCCAGCGCGCGGTGTCCGCCGTGGCACGCTGGCGCGGCGGCGAGGACACCACCACCGTGACGGGCTTCGCGCGTGCCGCCATGCGCGAGCTCGACCGGCGCGGCGTCCAGACGGATTTCCTCTACGGCATGAGCGATATCGGGCTGGAGGAAGCGCGGGACCGCTTCGGCGGCAATCTGGAGGCGCTGCAGGGACTCGATCATATCCGCGTGCGGACGCTGTCGAAGTTCGATCACTCGCTGTTCCTGGCGGAAAGCCGCGCGGCGCTGCAGGCGCACCTGGTGTGGTACATGGAAGCGCAGGTCGCGCGCGCCGCGCTTGCCGAAGCCGCCAGCGAGGCCGAGGCGTCGAATGCGCTGGACGACGTCGTGCCGGGTACGGTGCAAGCCTGAGGCGGCGCCGCGCGCTGGTGCCATTGAACGTGATGGCAGGCGGCCAGCGCCTGCCAGGTGGCCGCCTGCGCAGTTGCCCATCGTGCCGGTATTGCCGTGATCTTCAAGCATGTGCCGGCCGGCGACTATGCGATCATCGCGTACCAGGACAAGAACGCCAACGCCAATGGACGGCTCGACAGGAATGCCATCGGCTTTCCAGCCGGGCCGCCGGGATTTGGCGGGACATCCGTATGGTTTTTACGTTGACGAAAAAAAGCAGCAGGAAATTGTTTATGACGACAGAAATCAAAGGCCAATGGGACTGTATCTCCCAGACGCCGGGCGGCGAGCAGCGCTCGGTGCTTACCATCGTCGGCACCGGGGCCGGCGGCTTCGGCGGGACCAATGCGGGCGAGAAGGCTACGGCCGAGGTCATCGACGGCGAGCTCAATGGCGACCGCGTGACCTTCAAGATGAAGCTCACGGCGCCGATGCCATTGACGCTCAAGGTGGAAGCCCAGCTTTCGGGCGACACGATGGAAGGCACGATCACCGCCGGCGTGTTCGGGCGGTTCCCGATGAAGGCGACCCGCAGGGCCTGAACGCGAACGATGCGCGCCGCATTGGCGGCGAGCCGCCGGCGCGCCCGCAATGCGGCCCGGGTGACCGAAGAAGACCACTCTGGCTGCACCCTGGCAAAGGCCGCCGCCCGGCCTATCTGCCCTCCACCGTTTCCACATCCTGGTACCGATAGCTCAGGTACCGGTACTTGCCGAAGCTGTAGTGCGCCCGGTACCAGCGGCCTTGCACGTTCAGCCCGTTGAACAGCACACCCTTTACTTCGCCGCCGGCCTGCCGGATCGCCCTGCCGGCCGCTTCGAGCTCGTCCACCGTGGTGGAGTCGGCGCGGGCGACCATGAACACGGCGTCGGCCTTGGTGGCGAGGATGCCGGTATCGGAGGCGGACAGCACCGGGGGCGTATCGATCAGCACGACGTCGTAGTTCGACTTCAGCGCATCGAGCAACGTGTCCATCATCGGGCTGAGCAGGAGGTCGGCGGCGTGCGTCGGGAGCGTGCCGGTGGGAATGAAATCCAGGCCGGGGACCACCTGCCTGCGCACCGCGCCTTCCACCGGCGCGCCGCGCAGGAGCTCGGTCAGGCCGGGGCCGCGCTCGGTGTCGAAGCGGTGGTTGAGGTTGCCGCGGCGCAGGTCCGCGTCGATCAGCACCACGCGCTTGCCGCCCGCGGCCAGCACCGTGGCGAAGTTGGCGCAGATGAAGGACTTGCCCACGCCGGGCGAGGGCCCGGTCACCAGCACCACCGGATGATGGACGCCCAGCAGCGAGAACTGCAAGGCGGTGCGGAAGCTGCGCAGGCTCTCCATCGCGGGGTCTTCCGGCATGCGGCAGGCCAGCAGCGCGTTGGGCCCGCCTTTGGCCATCAGGCGCGATTGTTCCGGGCTGAACGGGATGGTGGAGTACACCGTGAAGCCGGTCTGGCTCTCGATGTCGTCGGCTTCCGAGACGCCGCCGTCGAGAAGGTGGCGCAGGAACACGATCATCAACGCGCCCACGGTGCCCAGCAGGGCGGCGAAGATCACCAGCAGATTGCGGTTGGGCCGCACCGGCAGCAGCGGCACCTCGGCGGGGTCGACCAGGCGCGCGGTGCCGACCTTGCTGGCCTTGGTGAGCCGCAATTGCTGCGCATCGTTGAGCAGCGACTGGTACATCTCCGTGCTTACCTTCACGTCGCGCATCAGCCGCACCACGTTCTGCTCCACTTCCGGCAGCTTCTGGATGCGCGCGGTCACGCCGTTGAGCGCGGCGGTCAGGCTGGCGATCTGTTCGTCGACGATGCCGATGCTGGGATGGTTGCCGGTGAAACGCGTCACCAGCTCCTGGCGCTTCTGGCGCAACTCCTGCACGCGGGTCTGGATCTGCACCGACTGCGACAGGATCAGCTTTGATTCCTCGTTCAGGTCGATGGTGCCGCGCTGGTTGCGCAGCGCGTTGTAGCGCGTCTCGGCGGTCTCCACCTGTTGCTTGACCTGCGGCAACTGCTGCTGGAGGAAGGCCAGCGACTTCTCGGCTTCCTCTGCCCTGCGGCGCACGTTCTGGTCGACGTACTCGGCGCCGATCTCGTTGAGCGTGGCGGCGATCAGATCCGGGTCCGGGCCTTCGAGGGTGACGCCGATCACGCCGCTGGACTTGCCGCGCTCGACGATCTGCAGGGTCTCCTGCAACTTGGCGATCGCATTGGCGCGCGGCACGCGCATCACCGTGAAGGTCGCGCCGGGCTTGCCGTCGAGTTCGGAGACCATGATCCCGACGTTGCCGCGCGAAGTGGGCGCCAGCAGCGCCTGGCCGACGGTGCCGGTGGCCACGGTGTCCTCGCCTTCGATCTTGAGGCTATAGCGGTTGTTGTCCAGCACCGTGACCAGCATGTGGGTGCCTTCGATGCGCGCGGGCATGTCGAGCCGCGTGACCGCGATGTGTTCGCCGCCCCACACGAAGCCACCCCAGCCGAACAGGCCGGGATCGGACAGGCCCGGGTTGTAGCGCGCGAGCGGCTGGCCGATCAGCGGGAAGTAGCGCGGCCTGGCGTCGATGGCCAGGCGCAGGTTGTCGACGGCCTTGCCCACCACCATGCGCGAGTGCAGCAGCTCGATCTCCGAGGCCGCCGCGGGCTTGACGTCGAATACCGGCGCCACGCTGCCGGCGAGCTTGCTGGTGTTGCTGCTGCCGCCCGTATCCTCTACCTGCACCACGATATCGGTGCGGTAGACGGACCTGGTGAAGAAGGCATAGGTCGCGCCCAGCAGGAAGATCACGCCGGCGACCAGGAGAAACGTCCAGCGGTACCGCATCAGGATGTCGAGATAGCCGGTCAGGTCGATCCCTTTTTCCCGGGCCGCGCCCCGCTGGGGGCCGCTCAGGGCTTCGTGCGGGTTGAACGTGTTCATGCTACCTCCCCGTGATATGCATCCCGTGCAATGGCGCGAATCCGCACCACCCATGTATCGACGCCTTGCTTGATGAGCCCGAACACGATCCTGAACATGTTCTGCGAACAGCCATAGGGATCGGGTACGTCGGCGTGCACGAATTCGCAAAGCCGGTAGACCTTGCCGCGCGCATGGGGGTACAGGCGCTCCAGCGCCTCTCTTTGTTCTGTGTCCATCACCAGTACGAGGTCGGCGCCGCTGACCATGCTTGCGTCGAGCACGCGAGCGCGGTGTCCGGGGAGATCCAGCCCGTCCTCCGCAAGCAGGCGCACGATGTGCGGATCGGCGGCGGCGCCTTCGAGCGGCGCCAGGCCTGCCGACGTGATGGTGCAGCCGGGCAGCGAATTGCCGAGCAGGCATTGCGCCATCGGACTGCGGCAGGTATTGCCGATGCACACCACCAGGATCGAGCGGATCATGACGCGTGCGCCTATTTCACCATCGTCGCCGTACCAAGGACCGGGCCGGTCGATGGTATGAGCAGGTTCATCACACGGCTCCAGCGCACCAGCTCGCGCGCATCCACGTACACCACGTCCTTGGCCTCGAGCTGGAAGCCCTCGGCGATGGCCAGCGCTACCGGCGAGGTACCGTCGAGGTGGAAGACCTTCGGCTCGCCGTCCTCCGCCTTGCGGATCACGAAGATCTGTTCCGCGTTGGCCGAACCCGGATTGACGCCGCCGGCGTCGCCCAGCGCTTCGTTGAGCGTCATGCGGCCGTTGCGCATCAGCAGCGTGATGGGACGCACGACTTCGCCCGTGACGAAGATCTTGCTGTCTTCGCGTTGCTCCACGCGCACGATGTCGCCGTTCCTGAGCATGATGCGCGACGGATCGACGCCGCGGGCCAGCAACGCCGGGATGTTGACGCGCCAGCTGCGCTCGCCGCGCGTGATGCGGATGCGGCTGTTGTCGCCGGTCGTGTTGAGTACGCCGCCGGCGCGGTTGAGCGCCTCGATCAGCGTCATCGGGGCATCGTCGATGGGCTGCATGCCGGGCGTGCGCACTTCACCGTCGACGTAGATGCGCTGGCTGCGGAACGCCAGCACGCGCACCGTCATCTGGGGATCGCGCACCACGCGCGCGAGCACCCGCGCGATCTGGTCGCGCACTTCGTTGGAAGTCTTGCCGGCCACCCTCATCACGCCGGCGTAGGGGAACTGGATGTCGCCCTGTGCGCTGACCACGTAGCCGGGCACGTTGGCGCCTCCGCCGACCGCGGGTATCTCATAGGCGGCGCCGATGCTGTAGGTCTGGTTGGGGAAGACCAGTTCCGGGTGATCCCACACCACCACGGAGACGATGTCGCCGGCGCCGATGCGGTAGGGCTCGGGCTTGCCGTACAGTTCGTCGAGCTTGTCCAGTTCGCGCTGGGCCACGTTCTTCTGGCTGCGCACCAGGTCCAGCGTGATGGGGGTGATGTTCGGCATGGCGTCGGGCCCGATCGCGCTGACCGGCGCCTTGGCGTCGAAGTGCATGCCGGGAGAACTCGAGCACGCGCCCAGCAGCAGCGCCGCGCACAGCATGGCGAGGCACGCCAGTGGGCTGGAGCCGCGCCGTTCTGCAAGCTGGCCAGTCGAGTGTTGCATCCCAAGGTCGATGGTCTCGTTCACGGCAGGCTCCCGCTCTAACGGTGACAGGTCCATCGCAACGACTGCGACAATCCCCCGTGTTGTCATCCTAGGATGCGCATGACCTCCCATCGGTGCGCTGTCCCACATTGAGCCGGCACCGGGGAAATCGTTGGAAACGGCGCCAGGCAAGGCGTAGCGGGCTGCGCGGGGCGGCCGCGGCGGTCGTCTGGCGGCGACACATTGGCGGCTCGCGACGACAGATTGGCGACCGTGAAATGCACTGCGGGAAAGGTCGCCGGGGACTCCCGGCGGCATTTCCCGCCCAACTCTTCGCCGCACAGGCCTGTTCTGTGCAAGCTAGCCTGCACGCCCCGGCTCCGGCCGGGGGCCGCCGCCAGGTGTGCAGGATGCAGCGTGTCAGCGCATCGCCGCGGAAGCTCCGGTGCTGTATTCGGCGGATGCGCGCACCGAGTTGCGCGGCGCCGCGTCGTCACCGCTGACCCACTCCAGCAAGGCGCCGCGCTGGAGCGCCGCATAGACCGCTTCGCCCTTGTTGCGCACCTTGAGCCGCTGGTACAGCGTACACGCATGGCTCTTTACCGTGGCGACCGAGATATTGAGCATGCGGCTGACGGTCTTGATCGGATGACCGCGCGCGAGCAGCACCAGCACCTCGTACTGGCGCGGCGTGATCTGCAGCATCTCGGCTTCGTCGTAGGCGGTTTCGCCATGGCTGTTCTGGCTGCCACCGTCGCCGGCCGCGGCGCCCTGCCGCGCCACGGCGCCCAGCGAGTCGCGCGAGGAAGGCGTGCCCTGGATGCGGGTGCCCGAGGGGCCGCAGGCGGCGCCATCCGTCAGCGGCGCCAGCACCGGCACGCGCCCGCCCAGCGGGTAGCCGCCGGCGGACATCCCCGGCGCGCCGCCAGCCTGGCGGCCGTTCTGGCCGCGCCCGTATTGTCCGCCCACCATCGCCAGCCGGATGCCGGCCTCGAGCACGGCGAGCGAGGCCGACTTGGGCAGGCAGCCGCATATACCCTGCGCCATGGCCAGCGCCGGGATCTGCAGCGGCAGGACATCGGCGAGCAGCAGAAGGCGCTCCGCCGAGAGCACGGAACGCACCTTGTTGAGGAGCTGCCATCCCGCATCGAGATCGGCGGGCATGCCAAAGACGAGCAGGTCGCAGTGATTGCCGTCGAGCAGCGCAACGTCGCCCGGATCGACGGTGATGACATGGTCCACGCCGTGGATACGCTCGAGCATCTGAAGCAGCCCGAGACGCAGCAATGGATGACCCTCTATGAGAAGCGCGTTCATGTTCTTATTCCCCCCGTATGATTGAGGCAGGAACAGGTTGAACGCAGCGCGGAATAATGACCTGCACGACCCAAGCTGCTGACTTGCGCCGCCTTAATTTATCCCCGTACTACCGCCATGAAAGTTCCGCTCATCTTATTGTCGGAAACTAGAAGCATGGCGGAAGGCTGACCCCCTGAACCCACCCCAAAATGCCATTCGTCTTAAAACGAATTAAGGTCATCTTATGGTCTGATCTGCACGAAATCAAGTTGCTTTGTCGGCGCCCGGGATGGGATGGTGCGGTTTGCTTTCATCATCCGGAAAGCCTTGGTGGAGGCCGAATGGCGGGGTACCCGAACGGGTTAGGGATAATCAAAAAGATTAAGTTTCAGGAGTGAAACAGTCATCGCCGGATTATGTTTCACCGCTGCAACAGAAAATACCGGGAGCCCGCATTCCTATGGTGCGGGAAGGTGTCGCCCGAGGCCTTCGGCACAAAATTGAAACTTCCTGCAGGGTGAAGTACGGCGCATTTACGGGCTACCTCTGCACCCATGCGCTGGCCGTCGCACGACAAACGGATGAGGACCATCTCAGCCATCAGGATGAGGGGAGAGACAGCGCTGCCTGAACCCCTGCCGCGCCGGTGCTAATCCCCTTGCAAAATGCTTGCGTGCGGCGTCGCCGGCACCTTCTGCGCGGGTCGTCGCCGCGCCGCGCCGGGCGGCCGGAGCGGTACCGGCAAGACGGCGACAAGGTGGCGGCAAGCGTGTGTGCCAACGAACAGAACCCGGTCCCTCGCCTCGGCATTCTCGATGCACGCAGGCTGGTCACCTGCCCCCGGAGCATGCCTGCGGCAGCGCGGCGCTCTGGTCCACGGCGGCTCTTCTCGAGCGAGGTTCCCATGGCGTCAGGCACGGCACAAGATCGCATCAATCAGCACGCATGGCGTAGTTGGGGCGCGCGGCGGTGGTTTGGCACCGCCAGCGACTGGACCGATCCCGGCGAGGCGGCTGCCATCGCCTGGCTCGCCGAGGAAGTCCGCGGACAGCCGATCCTCGACGTGGGGGTTGGCGGCGGGCGTACCGTGCCGATGCTGCGCGCGCTGAGCGACGACTACACCGCGGTCGACTACATGCCGGAGATGGTCGAGATCTGCCAGCGCAACCATCCTGGCGTGCGTGTCGCGCAGATGGATGCGCGCGACATGTCGCGCTTCGCCGACAACAGCTTCGCGCTGGTGATGTTCAGCTTCAACGGTATCGACGCGGTGGACTATCCGGGCCGCGAGGCCATCCTGCGCGAGTTCGCGCGCGTGCTGCGCCCCGGCGGCCTGGTGCTCTTCTCCAGCCACAACATGCGCGGGCCGAGCTATCGCGAGAATCTCTCGATGTTCCTGCGCCTGCCGCATCTGTCGGGCAACCCGATCGCGGTGGGCATCGATACCGCTCGCGTGCTGTGCAACCTGCCGCTGGCCACGTTCAACTACCTGCGCTATTCGCGCCTGAACCGCGAGTTCGACGGCTACGCCATCCGCGTATGCGCCGCGCACAAGTTCGGCATCGTGATCGTCTACACGGAGCTCGAGGCGCAGCGCCGCGCGCTGGCGCAACTTGGCCTGGACACGGAAGTCGTGTACGGCAACGTGGACAAGGAGCCCCTTCGCGAAGGCCAGGCGCTCGACGAGGTCTACTGGTTCCACTTCATTGCGCGCAAGGCAGCGGCACCCGCCACCCCGCCATTGCGGCAATGAGCCGGCAATGATCGGCAATGAGTCGGCAGTGAGTCAGCGATGAGGATCCTGCACGTCATCTCCTCGATCGATCCCGGTGGCGGGGGGCCCATCGAGGGCGTGCGCCAGCTGCGCGCGCCCCTGAGCGAATGCGGCGTGCAGGTGCAGGTGTGCTGCGGTGACGCGCCGGATGCGGCCTGCGTGCGCGACAGCGAACTCGACGTGATCGCGCTGGGGCCGTCCTCGCTCAAGTACGGCTTCAGTCGCCGCATGCTGCAATGGCTGCGCGCGCACGCCGAAGGCTATGACGCGGTGATCGTCGAAGGACTGTGGCAGTTCCACGCGCTGGCCGTGTGCCTGGCCCTGCGCGGCAAGCAGGTGCCGTACTTCGTCTTCACGCACGGCATGCTCGACCCGTGGTTCCGCGAACACTATCCGCTCAAGCATCTCAAGAAAAGCGTTTACTGGTTGCTGGGCGACTACTGGGTGCTGCGCGGCGCGCGCGGCGTGTTGTTTACCTGCAGCGAGGAACGCCTGCGCGCGCACGGCGCCTTCTGGCCGTATCGCTGCCGCGAAGTGGTGGCCACCTACGGTACGGCACAGCCGCCGCAGCAGGCCGCGCCACTGCGCGAAGCGTTCTTCTGCACCTTCCCCGCCACGCGCGGCAAGCGCATCGTGCTCTTTCTCGGACGTATCCACGAGAAGAAGGGCTGCGACCTGCTGGTCGACGCGTTCGCCGGCGTGGCTGCGCAGGATGCGGCGCTGCACCTGGTGCTGGCGGGCCCGTACGATGCGGCGATGCGCACGGCGCTGGAGCAGCGCCTTGCCGGGTACGGCCTGTCCGCGCGCACATGCTGGACCGGCATGCTCAAGGGCGATCTCAAGTGGGGAGCCTTCCACGCGGCCGAGCTGTTCTGCCTGCCCTCGCACCAGGAGAACTTCGGCGTGGCGGTGGCCGAGGCGCTTGGTTGCGGCGTGCCCGTGCTGATCTCCGACAAGGTCAATATCTGGCGCGAGATCGTCGAGGACGGGGCGGGGCTGGTCGGCCCGGACACTGCACAGGGCACGGCCGCGTGCCTGCAGCGGTGGCTGCGCATGGCGCCCGCCGCGCAGGCGCGCATGCGCGCGGCCGCAGGGCAATGCTTCAGCCGGCGCTTCCGCGCCGAGCAGGCGGCGGCTCGGCTGCTCGAGATCATCGGGGCGGAAACGGGCGCGGGCGGCGCCATCGGGGCCGCACCGCCTGCGCAGCGCGCGCAACACGCGCCGGCGGCCTAGGGGGCCACGCCGTGAAGTTGCTCAACTTCCTCGTCTATGCCGTGCTGTCGCAGGGGGTTGGCGCCATCACCGGCCTGCTGCTGGCGCGTTGGCTCGACGTTGGCGACTACGCCATCTATACGGTCGTCGGCATCATCATGGGTGCCATCGCCGTGGTCACCAAGGGCGGCATCCAGCTCGGGCTGAACGCGCTGCTCGGCAAGACCTGGCCGGACCGCCAGCGCGCGGCGGAACTCGCCCGCGCGGCAATGGGGCAGCGCTGGAAACTCTCCGCGTGGCTACTGCCGGTGGTGCTGGCGATCGCCGCCTGGCTGTTGCATCGCAATCATGCTGGCATGGTGCTGACCGCGCTGCTGCTGGCCCTGTTGCTGGCTACCTGGTATTTCGACATGCAGTCGCGCGTGGTGGACCAGGTGTTGCTGTTCGCCAACCGCGCGCCGGCGCTCCAGGCGCTCGATACCGCCTTGTCCGTCGCCCGGCTGGTGCTGTCGTCGGCGCTCTACGCGCTGGGCATGCTCGGCGTGCTCGGCGCGACGCTTGTCAACGTACTGTGCGCCGGGCTGCGGGTGCCGGTGGTCAGGCGCTGGATCGCACGCGAGATTCCCGGCGCGGGCGCGACGCTCCCTGGTGCCGGTCTATCGCATGCCGAACATGGCGCCCGCGCCGCCGCCGACCGCCAGTTCATCGGCAGCGTGATGCGCCGCCAGTTGCCGCTCGAGGCGTTCTACTGCATCCAGGGCCAGATGGTGTTCGCCATCGTGGCGTTCCACGGCGCGGTCGGGCAGACCGCGGCGCTGGGTGCGCTGTCGCGTATCGGCCAGTTGCTGATGCCGGTGGGCGCGGTGGTGGCGGCATACGTGATTCCGCGCTTTGCGCAGGCACGCGAAGGCGTGCTGCGGCGCTTTGCGGCATGGGTGGCGCTGGCCTGCCTGCCGGCGGCCGCGCTGGTCCTGCTCGCGATCTTGTGGCCCGGCCTGCTGCTGTGGCTGGTCGGGCCGAACTACGCCGCGCTGCACGCCGAACTGGTGGTCGCGTGCCTGGGCTCCGGGTTTGCCAGCGTGGTGGGCATCGCCTGGCAGTTGCTGGCCAACCGCGGACTGAATCACTTTGCCTTTGTGCAGGTGCCGGTGGTCGCGGCGTGGTGCGCGCTGGCCCCGCGGCTGCTTGACCTCACCACGCTGGACGGCGTGCTGTGGTTCCAGCTCGGACTGTCGTCGGGGCTGGCCGCGGCCATCGTCTGCGAGATTGCCGGCGCCGTGCGCGCCGGGCGCCTGCTGCCTGCCGACGAGCAGCTTGCCGCCAACGGAGGAAGCGCACCATGAGCGATGCGCCCAGCGTCACGCTGATGATCCCGACCTTCCGCCGCCTGGACATGCTGCAGCGCTGCCTGCAGGCAGCGAGCGCGCTGGCGCCCGCGCCCGCGCAATGGATCGTGGTCTGCCGCGGCGCCGATGACGCGGAGACGGCCGACTGGCTGGCACGGACCGCGCCGCAACGCTATCCCGGCCTGCAGGCAGTCACGGTGGTCGAGCCCGGCGTGATCGCTGCGATGAACGCCGGCCTGCCGCACGTCACTGGCGAACTGCTGGCGATCCTGGACGACGACGCCCTGCCGCGCGCGGACTGGCTGGCGCGCGTGCTGCCGCATTTTTCCGATCCGGAGGTGGGCGGCGTTGGCGGGCGCGATGTCGTGCATGGCGCCGATGGCAGGCCGCTGCCCTTGCCCGACGTGCCGCTTGCCGCCTACCGCGACGGCTGGGGCCGCATCATCGGCGAAACGCACAGGGTCTGCGGCGCGCCGCGCGCGGCGGAGACCCTGAAGGGCTGCAACTGGATCCTGCGCCGCGCGGCGATGGGCACGGCCCGCTTCGACGAGCGCCTGCACGGACAGGGCGCGCAGCCCGGCAACGAGACATGGATGTGCCAGATGCTGCGGCACGCGGGCTGGCGGCTGGTGCTCGATCCCGCCGCCATCGTCGATCACTACCCGGCGGTGCGCTACAACTACGAGCGCGAGAGCTTCGCGCGCAAGCGCTGCTTCGAAGAGACCTGCAACATGACGGCCATCACGATGGCGTACGCACCGCCGGCGATGCGCGCGCGCCTGGTGCTGCACCAGTTGCTGATCGGCTCGCGCGGCTGTCCCGGCGCGTTCTTCCTCGCGCACAGCCTGCTGCGGCGCCCGCGTTGCCTGCCCGGGCAGCTGCTGGGCGGCTGGAGCGGGTTCTTCGCCGGACGCCGGCTGGCGCGCGCGCTGCGTGCGCAGCCGCCGGGACAGCCGGGCCGGCCGCCCGGCGCCGGCCC